>NZ_JBHVDF010000020.1:0-95870 GCF_042802915.1 Nocardia sp. NPDC057440 | reverse complement strand
GCCGGGGTGCGGGCGGGGGGGGGGGGTGTGCTCGGGGGGGGCGGGGTCACCGCGCGCCCCCGCGGGCGGAGCGCCGCCCCCGGGCCCCCCGCGCCGCCCCCCCCCGCCGAGGGCATCGACCGCTTCCTCGTCGGGCTCGCGACCCTGACCATGATCGCGGAACTATCACCAGATCGGCCGCTGCTGTGTCTCGTCGACGACGCGCAATGGCTGGACCAGGAGTCCATCGATGCCCTGTTGTTCGCCGTTCGCCGGTTTCACGCCGAGTCCTTCGCCGTGCTGATCACCGCTCGCGAGAACGGCCGGTCGTTCAGTGCGCCCGGGATCAAGGAGCTCCACCTCTCCGGGTTGACCCCGGATGCCGCTGGGCAACTCGTCGCCGAGTCGGGACAGGAATTGGTTCTGGCGGTCCGTGATCAGGTGGTCGCCGAGGCCGCTGGCAATCCACTCGCCCTCATCGAACTGTCCCGCGCCCTGACCGACGAGCAGCGGATCGGCAACATCGCCCCATTGAGCCTGCGACTCGGCGCGAACCCGATCGCCGCCGACCGGGTGATGGCATCGTTCCGCGACCGCATCGCAGCCCTGCCCGAAATGACCCACCTGTGCGTCCTGGTAGTCGCGGTGAGTGGTATGGCGGAATTATCCGCCGTCACCAGGGCAATCCAGCTCCTTGGCGCGTCGATCACGGACTTCGTACCCGCCGAACGGGCGGGGCTGCTGGAAGTCACTCCGTCGGCCATCGTGTTCCGGCACCCCCTGGTGCGGGCCGTCGCCCGATCGATCGCCGATGTCGCGCAGCGCATGACCGCGCATCGCGCTCTCGCCGAGGTCTTAGACGGCGACCAGGCCGTGTGGCATCGAGCGGCGAACGCGACCGGGCCGGACCAGGCTGTCGCCGACGAACTCGAGCACGCCGCCGAACGCGCCGGTCAGCGGGGCGGATTCGCCGCCGCATCGGCTGCCTACGAACGTGCCGCGTCGTTGTCCGTCGAGGCAGTCACCGCGGGTCGCCGCTACACGGCGGCCGCCGAGGGCGCGGTGCACGCCGGGCAGCTGCGTCGGGCCGGGATTCTGGCAGACCGGGCAGCGCCGCTCATCGACGCCGGGCATCTCGTTGCCGCACTCGCCTGGGTCCGGGCGAGCGTCGCCTTCGAAAGGGGACGACCGATCGATGCCGCGCGGATCCTGCTCGATGTCGCGGAGAAGGCGCTGGACCTCGAGTCGGATACGTTCATGTCCCTGGTCGGTCAGGCGGCCGTCTGCGTGTGGGCCAGTACGGCCGATCCGGAACAGATCGTGCTCGGCCGCCGGATCGCCGAATTGAGTCGAGCGATGGGTGGCGCGTCGTGCTCCTCCTTCGCGCTGAACGCCATCCTGCTCTGGCGCTACGACGACGACGCGCCGTTCTCCATGCCCGGCCCCTTGGACGACGAGGACGTCCCCGCGTCCGCACGGACTGCTCGCGCCTACGTTCACCTCGCACGCGGCGATATCGAAGGGGCGCAAGCGGAAGCGATTCGCCTGGAGTTCGAATGCCGGGATCGTGGTATGGCCGGACAGCTAGCCGGAGCCCTGGTGTTGCTCGCCGTCTCGCAATGTCTGCTCGGCGCGCACGCCGAAGCCGCGATCAATGTGGACGAGGCACGAATGATCGCTACCGATACCGGACAGCAGTTGTGGTTCGCCTACGCTACCGGTGTCGCAGCGTGGCTGGCCGCGGTCTCCGGAGACGTGAGCCGATGCCGGGCACTCGTTGACGAGGTTGCCGCGCACGCCTCGGGTGTATGGATTACGCCACTCGCGTGGTCGGACTACGCGCTCACCGCGCTCGATCTCGGCAGCCGACGCTACGACAGGGTGCTCGACCGCCGCCAGGCCGCCGCGACCGGACCGATCCGGCACAACTTCGAGCCGCTGTTCGGTGACGCCGACCATATCGAGGCCGCAGTTCGTTGCGGCAGAAGCGAACTCGCGAAACGGCCCTACGCGAGGATCAGCGAGTGGGCCCGCTCGACCGGACGCGACTGGGCGCTCGCCATCACCGAACGCTGCGCCGCCTTGTTGTCCACGGGGCCCACGGCCGAGGCACACTATCGACGAGCACTGGCGCTGCACCAGGCGGAAGACCAGCCGTTCGCCCGCGCGCGCACCGAACTGCTGTACGGGGAATGGCTGCGGCGTGAGCAGCGCAAGATCGAATCACGGGACCACTTGCGCACGGCCGCGGATACTTTCGCTCGGCTCGGCGCGCTGCCGTGGTGGGAGCGAGCGACCGCGGAACTGCGTGCTACCGGAGCTGTCATCGCCGCGCCCGAGCAGGCCACGGGCCCGCTGGGGACGTTGACACCGCAGGAACTCAAGGTGATACGGCTCGCCGCGGCCGGCGCATCGAACCGGGAAATCGGCGCTCAACTGTTCCTCAGCCCACGTACGGTCGGTTACCACCTGTACAAGGCGTTCCCGAAACTCGGCGTCACCTCGCGCAACGAACTGGCGACCTTGACCGGCGCGCTGAGCTAGGTGTTGCGGGACAACACCTTGTTGACATGTCCATTCTGTCCGGTGAGGCTGCCGAGGGATGTGACAATGTGACGGTGGAGCTACATCACGCATGTCTCGCCCTGGGCATCGGCATGGTGGCTGTCAGTGAACACGACGGAGCGGCGCGTCTGCATCGGGCCGCCCTGGGCTCTCGGCTCGATTGGTGATGAGCCTGGACGGCCCGATCGAGGTCCACTACGACACAAGGGTCCACCACGCCCGGGCAATCGTCGCAGGGTTCATGCGTCCGGGAATCGTGGCGGCGGCCACGACTCTGCGTTCGCAGCAGCCGATCGCCTACGTGGAGTTGTCGCCATCGGCATTGCAACGTCTGACGGGGGTGCCGCTGAGTGAGATAGACGCTGGCGGTGTGAGCGCCGATGAGGTTCTTCCGTGGGTGAATTCACTGTCTGAAGAACTCGCCGACCGGCCGGTCGATCAACGAGAGGCGGTCTTGCGTGCAAGGCTTCTCGACCAGCTGCATCGGACTGACGACGCTGGTTCCGAAGACGCCTTCCGAACACTGGACCAGATCAGAGACACGCGAGGTACGGCGTCGGTGGAGGACTTGGCGCAATCGTCTCACCTAAGCCCTCGGCGGTTGCGGTATGTAATGCGGCGCTCCCTGGGAATCAGCCCCAAGTTCGCTTCTCGGGTGGCACGCTTGGGCTCCGCTTTGACGGGTGCTAGCGCAGGGGCGGGCTCGTGGGCCGAAGTTGCCGCCGAGTACGGCTACCACGACCAGAGTCACCTTGTGCATGACTTCCGTGACCTGATGGGCACGAGTCCCACCGCCTGGCTTGATGAAGAGGGCCGAAATCTACAAGGCTGGCAGCGCCCCGCCCCATGACGATGGGGGCATGAATAGCCAACTGCTCCCCAAACTCCTGGTCTCCGACGCCGACGCAGCGATCACCTACTACACTCGGGCGCTCGACGCCCAGGTGCAACTTCGAGTCGCTGATGACCACGGCATCGTGAACCACGCCGACCTCACATTCGGCTCCGTCACGTTCTCCCTGGCGCAGAGCGTGGAGGAATGGGGATGGAACGATCCACGATCTATTGGCGGCTCGCCTGTCTTGATCCTGCTCACCGTGCCGGACCCTGACGCGATAGCGGAGCGCATGGTGCGCCACGGGGCCGAGATCGTGATCCCCATCGACGACCGGCCGTACGGCAAGCGGCAAGGCAGGGTCAAAGACCCGTTCGGCCATCTCTGGGTCATCAGCGGGGATCTTCGCCAGGTTCGATAACTCATCGGAATTCGCCGCTGAGCTTCGAAGGCCGGCGTCGGCTCGTAGAGCGCTGCCGCACCCGACCAATCGCGCACGTGGCAGCCGAGATGGGAATCTCTCGGGCAGCGCGTCCAAGTGGGTGAATCGGTGGCGCCGCTACGGGGACTTCGGCCTGCTGGACCGATCGTCCGCGTCGCACCGTCAACCGACAGCGATATCGCCGGAGGTTGTCGAGTTGATCGAGACCTGGCGGCGGGAGCGTAAATGGTCCGCATACCGGATCACGTTCGAACTCAACGACGACGGCGTTCAAATCAGCCGGCGCACGGTCACCCGAATCATCGGCCGACTCGGGCTGAACCGGCGCAGATTCATCGACCCCGACGGCGACACCAACCGGCGACCTCGAACAATCGTCTCGAAGAGGCCGGGGCACATTGTGCATGTCGATGTGAAGAAGGTTGGCCGCATACCCGACGGCGGCGGATGGCGTGTGTACGGCCGCGACTCGGAGCAAGCCCGTGCGGCGGCACGATCGAAGACCAAGACCGGGAAGCGCGGATACGTGTACCTGCACTCCGCCGTCGACGGCCACACCCGCCTCGCCTACACCGAACCTCTGCCGAATGAGAAGGCGGCCACCGCGATCGGGTTCCTACACGGCGTGAGGGCCGCCCACACACGCACCTGCTCGATGGATTCCAGCACGCAGTGCTGGCCGCCACGGTCATCCAGTACGGGCCAGCGGAATTCCGTTGTTCGGCAGCCTCCTGGTTGATGTCCCCGGGAGGTGTGGGGATCGGGTCCGTCGCGGTGCCACCACACCTTCGCAGCGAAGCTCGCTGCCTCTGATGGTCTTTGCTTCGATCGGTGACCAGCCGATGCGGCTCAGAGTTCGTCACGCTCGTCACAGCCGCGTCGACATCCTATCGCGATGGCCACGAAATCCCCTACGCATATCGGCTGTTCCGATGGATTCAGACCGGGTATGGGCAACGCCCGGTAATGCCTGTTCGTTGCACATAGTCGCGGCCTGGCACGGCCACGATCCGGCGGTGTCGCTGTCCATCTACAGTGATGCACAACCCGAGGATTTGCGCGCCGCCGGCGCTGCACTGTTCGGGTGACCTGATGAGCGCTCTCCGCGCGTTGGCAAGTTCTTGGCAAGTTGGCCTGCTGGAAGTCGTTTCGCGGAGCGCGAATACAGCCTCTGACCTGCCTGGAATGACAGCGGTAAACATGACGACCGGCTGGTTCAGCGTCAATCTCTCCCGCATCCGGGGTGCATACGCCATGATGAGAGAGCGAATGTGAGCTCTCAATCGACGACGGGGTTTCGAGGTGGCACTGTTCCGCACCCTCACCCAGCAGCGGGCAGAACTGGAAAAGGAATGGACCCGCTGGGCGACAGCGCCGACCGCGGCGGCGACTGACATCTCGGCGGAAACCAGCGTGCTCCGCGCTGAAGTCGCACAATCCTGGCAGCGCTCACTACACACCGTCGACCCGGGCCGCACGGCCGCGCCCGGCCTCGACGATGTCGGCGACCGCTGGTCGGAATCCGCCTTGCGCGCACCGATTACCGAACTGGGAGGCCAACTACGCAGCATCGCCGAGGAAGCGGGCTACGTTGCCGCGGTCACCGACGAATCGGGCATCGTCCTGTGGTCCTGCGGTGACCGCGCGGTCCGTCGGCAAGCCGAACAGGTGAACTTCGCCCCCGGCGGTCGCTGGGACGAAAGCCATATGGGCACCAACGGTTTATCGCTCGCGCTCCACGACGACCGCCCCACCACAGTGTTCTCGGCCGAACACCTGGTCGCCGCACTGCACGGCTGGGTCTGCTACTCCGCGCCGATCCACGCGCCCGACGGCAGACAGGTCGGCGTGCTCGACCTCTCCAGCTCGTGGAACCGCTCGCATCCTGCAGTCATGACCTCGGTGCGTGCCCTCGTCACCGCCGTCGAGACCATGCTGCGCGCGGCCGCGCCCACCCCGGCGCCGGGTGTACGTCTCGAATGCCTCGGCGCCGCAAAGCTTTTACGCGAAGGCAGACCGGTCCCGCTACCACCACGCCAACTGCAAATCCTGGCTCTGCTCGCACTGGAGCCCGACGGCTTCACCCCCGAGCAACTGCACGCCGCGGTCTACGGCGACCGCCAGGTCTCCGCCAACACGCTCAAAGCCGATGTCTCGCACCTGCGCCGGACCACAGGCGGCGAGATCACCAACCGCAGGTACATGCTCACCGGCGCGGTGTCCTGCGACGCGGTCGAGTTGCTCGCCGCCATCGCGGCGGGGGACGCCACCTCGGCGCTGTGGCTCTATCGCGGACCGCTGCTGCCCGGCTCGGACACGCCGGGCGTGGTGGAGTGGCGCACGTATCTGGACGTGGGTGTGCGCACCGTGGTGCTGGCGAGCGATCGCGCCGAGCATGCGGTGACGCTCGGAGAACGCGTCCCCGACGACATCGAAATACACGAGCACGCGCTGCGGTTGTTGCCCGCCGACGACGTGCGGCGTGCCGTGGTTGCCGCGCGCCTCCACACCGCATTGCACACCTAGCTTCCGCGGGTCGACGGCACCAACCTCGCACCAACCTTCACGGGTCATAGTGGCCCCTCAGAGGAAGATTCCGCGAGGAGCACTGCCATGATCTACGCCAAACCCGGGTCCGGAACCGGCATTGTCAGTTACGCCGCCCGCTACGACAACTTCATCGGAGGCGACTGGGCGGCTCCCATCGAGGGACGGTATTTCGACAATCCCTCCCCTGTCGACGGCGAGATCTTCTGCGCGGTGGCCCGGTCGACCGCCGCCGATATCGATATGGCCCTGGAAGCCGCACACCACGCTGCCGAAGGCTGGGCCGCCACCTCCGTCACCGAGCGCGCCAATATTCTCAACCGGATCGCCGACCGGATCGAGAACAGCATCGAACCGCTCGCGGTCGCCGAATCCTGGGACAACGGCAAGCCGGTCCGCGAAACCCTCGCCGCTGACCTGCCTTTGGCGGTCGACCACTTCCGCTACTTCGCGGGTGCCATTCGCGCACAAGAGGGCAGCATCGCCGAGATCGACGCCGACACCGTCGCCTACCACTTCCACGAGCCGCTCGGCGTGGTCGGGCAGATCATTCCGTGGAATTTTCCGATCCTGATGGCGGCATGGAAGCTGGCGCCCGCTTTGGCCGCCGGCAACTGTGTGGTGCTCAAACCGGCCGAGCAGACACCGGCGTCGCTGCTGTTGGTGGTGGAGCTCATCGCCGATCTGCTGCCGCCCGGTGTGCTCAACGTGGTCAACGGTTTCGGCGTCGAGGCGGGCAAGCCGCTCGCCGCCAGCCCGCGGGTGGCGAAGGTCGCCTTCACCGGCGAGACCACCACCGGCAGGCTGATCATGCAGTACGCCAGCGAGAACATCATTCCGGTCAGCCTGGAGCTGGGTGGCAAGAGCCCCAACATCTTTCTGCCCGATGTGATGGCCGCCGACGACGAATTCCTCGACAAGGCTGTCGAAGGCTTCGTGATGTTCGCGCTCAACCAGGGCGAAGTCTGCACCTGCCCGTCCCGAGCGCTGATCCACTCCTCGATCTACGAAGAATTCCTGGCCCGCTGCATCGAACGCACCAAAGCCATCAAGGGCGGCAACCCACTCGACGACACCACCATGATCGGAGCCCAGGCCAGCAACGACCAATACGAAAAGATCCTGTCCTACATCGACATCGGCAGGCAGGAAGGCGCCCGCGTGCTCGCCGGAGGGGAAGCACGCAAGGTCGACGGACTACCCGGCGGGTACTACATCCAGCCGACGATCTTCGAGGGCAACAACACCATGCGGATCTTCCAGGAGGAGATCTTCGGACCGGTGGTCTCGGTGACCCGGTTCGACACCGTCGAGGAAGCAGTGCGCATCGCCAACGACACCCTCTATGGACTCGGCGCCGGTGTTTGGACAAGGGACGTCAACACCGCATACCGGATGGGTCGAGCGATCAAGGCAGGACGAGTATGGACCAACTGCTTCCACGCATACCCAGCGCACGCCGCGTTCGGCGGCTACAAAAAGTCCGGAATCGGGCGCGAGAACCACAAAATGATGCTCGATCATTACCAGCACACCAAGAATCTGCTGGTCAGTTATACGCCGACCAAGCTCGGGCTATTCTGATGCATGGCCGGGTCCATCGCGTCGCCATCACCGATCGGGCACGAACCGTGTTGCGGCGGTTGATCGAACAGAACGGCCCAGTGCTGTTCCATCAGTCGGGCGGTTGCTGCGACGGCAGCTCACCGATGTGCTTCCCGGCCCGCGAATTCCGCATCGGCGGCGCCGACGTCCTGCTCGGCCGACTGCCGTGGCACACCGAATTCTGGATCAGCGGTGACCAATACGAGCTGTGGAAGCACACCCATCTCACCGTGGATGTGGTCAGCGGCCGCGGCAGTGGGTTCTCCCTCGAAGCGCCGGACGGCGTGCGCTTCATCGTCCGATCCCGGCTGCTCACCGATGAAGAATCCGCTGCACTGGCTGCCGGGCCGCCACCGCACACCGGAGCTGACCGCATGACCTGACACCACAGGGACGGGTGACGGTCCGGGGATCCGCAGCCCTTGGCCGGCACCGCACGGCCTCGTCGTCCCGGTTCGCACCGGGGCGACGAGGTGCGGTTCCCTACGACCTCGCTACCGGCCCGGCAGGAACCGGAAGCTGCGCGCGAGCGTCATCAGCAGTCGCTGCCACTTGTCCTGTGAGATCACCGGGGGCGCATCCAAGTTCATGAACCGGGTGACGACCACGGTCTGCGGCTCGGTGAACTTCAGCAGTCCGTCCGGGCCGTGCCTGCGACCGACTCCCGAGATGCCCATGCCACCCATCGGCGCCGAGGTGGTGCCCCAGGCAGGCGCGTATCCCTCGTCGACGCACACGGTGCCCGCATGCAGTTGCCGGGCGATCTGCTCGCCGTCGCTCTTGCTCGCCGCCCACACGCTGGCGTTGAGGCCGTACTCGGTGTCGTTGGCCAGTTGGACGGCTTCGTCGACGGTGTCGACCGGGTAGATCGAGACCAGCGGACCGAAAGTTTCGTCGCGGCCGCACTCCATCTCGTCGGTCACCTCGGCGAGCACCGTCGGTTCGAAGAACAGCGGGCCGAGATCCGGACGTGCTTTGCCGCCCGCGAGCACCTTCGCCCCTTTGGACGTGGCGTCGGCGACGTGCTTGGTCACGGTCTCCAGCTGCGCTTCGGAGATCAGGCTGCCGATATCGGCCGAATAGTTGTAGGCGGCACCGAGTTTCGCGGCGTGCACCGCAGCGATGAACTTCTCGGTGAACTCCGTGGCGACCGAACGCTCGACGTACAGTCGCTCGATCGAGATGCACAACTGTCCGGCGTTGGAGAAGCAGGCCCGCACCGCCGCCTTGGCGGCTTTGTCCAGCTTCGCGCCCTTGGTGACGATCATCGGGTTCTTGCCGCCCAGTTCGGCAGAGAAACCGATCAGCCTGCGCCCGCACTGCTCGGCGAGCGAACGGCCGGTCGCCGAGGAGCCGGTGAACATCAGATAGTCGCAGGCATCGACGATCGCGGTGCCGACAACGGTGCCTGGACCGGTCACCACCGCGAGCAGATCGCGCGGCAGCCCGGCTTGGTACAGCAATTCCGCGCTGGCCAAGGACGAGAACGGCGTTTGGCTGTCGGGCTTCACGACAACGGCGTTGCCGGCGAGCAGCGCGGGGATCGAGTCGCCGATGGACAGCAGCATCGGATAGTTCCAGGGTGCGATGACACCGACAACGCCCTTGGGCTGGGTGTGCACCGATGCCCGATTGAGCACGGGGAAAGCGCCGGGCACCGAGCGTGGTTCGAGTAGCCCCGGCGCCGCCTTCGCGAAGTACCGCGCGGCGAACATCAGGCCCAGGATCTCTTCTTGAGCGGCCCACCGCGCCTTACCGGTCTCGGCCTGCACCACGTCCATGAGGAACTCGCGGTGCTCGATTACCAGCTCCCGATAACGCTCCAGCACGGCGGCGCGTTCCTTGGCCGATCGCGCGGCCCACCGTGCCTGCGCCGCCCGTGCCCGATCGAATGCGGCGGTCACGTCGTCAGCGGTGCCCACCGGCACCGTGCCGAGCGGCTTACCAGTGAAGGTCTCGACGATCGTCTTGGTCGAGCGGGCCTCGGGGCTATCGATCGCCGCCAGTGCGCTCAGACGAGCGAAAACTTCGGCTTCCGGCGCGGGCATCGTTGCCTCCTACTTGTGAGTAACCGCAGATTACACACAATCTACGCCGCCGCACGCCCGCGCGGCACACACCCGACCCGGTTCGGCCGCCGATGTCGCCGATTCGGCGGAACGCACAGGCTCCGCACCTACATCCGGACCGGTCCGAACTGCCGCAGGCTCCGAATAGCCGATGAGCACCGCAGAAGCCAAGGCGTCCACTGGAATTCATCACCTCGACGTCGGCGCTTCAGAGTTGAGCTCCGATGTCAAATCGAGTCTCGCTCACCGGGACCCGATCGCCGTACGGGTCGGCATCTCGATTACGTTGTGCCGATGTTCAGAGCGAGGCTCGGTGTCCGAACACGGATACTGGCGATCGCGCTCATCCCGAGCCTGACTCTGCTCGTGGTCGGCGTGGGTGCAGCGGGATACCTGGTAGCCCAGGGAAACAAGGCCCAGGATTGGGCTTCGCAGAATCAGCACGCGATCCCGCCGACCAGAGAGCTGCTAGAGGCCGTCCAGCAGGAACGTCACCTGACAATTGCCGCGCTGACCGGCGACGATTCCGTCACGCCGACGCTCGGAGCGGCCCGAATACGGCTCGACAGCGCACTGCGGGGACTGATCGCGGCCTCCACCGGCCTGCGCGAGGTCGACGATTCGAAGATCGGCGACGACGCCGCGAACTTCATGACCCTCGGCACCCAGATAACCCAGGTGCGTACCGCCACCGACGCGGGCCAGCTACCGGTGCCCGATGCGTACATGTTCTACAACCGCCTGCTCGACGTCATCACCTTCGGCACCGAGATCGCCGAGCAGACCGCGCCCGACGCCGAGATCGGCGTGGGCATCGCCGACGGGATGCGCATTTTCCTTGCCGTGGAAGCGATGTCGCGCAGTAACGCACTGGCAGACATGATCGCCAATGCGAACGGCCCCACTCCCATTCCGATAGAGGAATACCTTCGGCAGATCGGCTTCTATCACACCGAAGTCGCGAACCTGACGGCCGAACTCGACCCGTCCCAACGCGAGCGTTTGCAGGCACTGACGAACAGCGCCGCATGGCAACAGCTGACTGCGGTGGAAAATGCCCTCGCCCAACACAATACGACCAGCACCGCGAGCTCCTCCAGCTCCGCCGGCACGTCTAACTCTTCGAATTCCTCCAGCTCCTCGAGTTCTGCCGGCAAGCCATCGACCACTCCGGCACTGCCGTCGAGCCCATCCGAATGGCACAACGCCGCGGCCGAGGTGAATCGCGGGCTGATCGACGTCTGGATCGCGCAGAACAAGCAGTCACAGAAACTGGCCGAAGACAAGGCCGCCGAGTCCGCGGCGACCTCCGCGTGGGCAGGCGGCGGGGTCATGGCGGTCAGCGTGCTGGCCTTCGTGATCGCGCTGCTGCTGGCCAACCGCATCATCCGCAGGCTCAAGCGGCTGCGTAGCGAAACCCTCGCGCTCGCCGACGAGCGCCTGCCCGAGACGATGCGGCGGCTGAGCGAGGGCGAAATCATCGATCCGGCCACCGAATCGCCGACCCTCGACTACGGACACGACGAAATCGGCCAGGTGGCCAAGGCATTCGAGCACGCGCACTCCGCGGCCATCGCCGCCGCCGTGAACGAGGCCCGCACCCGGGAGGGCGTGAAGGCCGTCTTCCTCAATATCGCCCACCGCAGCCAGATCGTGGTCCATCGGCAGCTGGAGATTCTCGACGAGGCCGAATCCAAGCAGGAGGATCCGGCCTTGCTCGACACTCTCTTCCGGCTCGACCATCTGGCCACCCGCGAGCGCCGCAACGCCGAGAACCTCACCATCCTCGGCGGCGGACAGCCCGGCAGGCAGTGGCGCAACCCGGTACCCCTGATCGACGTGGTGCGCAGCGCCGTCAGCGAAACTCTCGACTACACGCGGGTCCGCGTCGCCCGACTGCCCGAGACCCACGTCATGGGCAACGTCGTGGCCGACCTCATCCACCTGCTCGCCGAGCTGGTCGACAACGCGACCGCCTTCTCGCCGCCGCAGTCGCGGGTCGAGGTGACCGGCAATGTGGTCGGCAAGGGCATCGTCGCCGAGATCAGCGATCAGGGCATGGGAATGTCGGATGCCGACATGGCCAAGATGAACGACATGCTGCGCAACCCACCGGATTTCGGAGTCGCGGCGCTGTCCGCCGATTCCCGCCTCGGTCTGTTCGTCGTCGCCCAGCTCGCCGTCCGGCACGGTGTCTCGGTCCGGCTCGCGGAGTCCGACTACGGCGGGATCCGGGCCATCGTGCTCATCCCGTCCGCGTTGATCGCCGGCGAAAACTCCCTGCCCGCATCGGCATCGGAGACGACCGACGCCGGACGCAGGCGCCGCCACCCGGTGTCGTATGTCGAATCCGCGGCACACGAGTTCGCCGAACCCGAATCCGCGGTGCTGACCGCGCCACCGGAAGCGCCGCCGGTGGTGGAACCGCCGCGGCCGACTCCCGTGAACGGGCCGCGGCCGAGCGCGCCGACACCGCACGCGGACCCCGACGGCAGGCCCGCCCTGCCGCGCAGGCACCGGCAGGCCAGCATCGCGCCACAATTGGCGCAACCCGCTCCGGTCGAGCCGGTCGCCGACCCGGGCACCGAGCGCGCACGCAGCGCCGAACAGGCCCGAGATCTCATGTCCGCCATCGAGAACGGCACCAGGCAGGGCCGCCGGGCTGTGCCCGACGAGCTGCCGAGGGCCGTGCCCGAGGAGTTCCCCGCTACCGCGGCCGCCGTGCCCGCGGACGAACAGGAAGGCAATGGTGACTTCTTCCAACACCGGTGATCTGAACTGGCTGCTCGACGATCTGGTCGACCGGCTGGCGGGCGTACGTCACGCGGTGGTGCTGTCCACCGATGGCCTGCTGCTCGGCAGATCCACTGCCATGACCCGCGAGGACGCCGAACACTTCGCCGCGATGTCCTCGACCCTCTACGGATTGGCGCGCAGCGCGGGCAGCCGTTTCGACGGCGGCGGGGTCCGGCAGGCGGTGATCGAACTCGATCGCGCCGTGCTGTTCGTGACCTCCGCCGGCGATAACGCCTGCCTCGCACTGCAAGCGGCCGAGACCGCGAATCTCGGCATGGTGGCCTACGAAATGAATGTCACCGTCCAACGTGTCGGCACCTATCTGTCCACCCCCGCGCGACTGCCATGACACGCAAGGGTGAGCCGTGGTTCGACGAGGCCGCCGGTCCGCTGGTCCGGCCTTACGCGGTGACCCGTGGCCGCACCATCGGTGCCGGTCATGATCTGGACATGCTCACGGTGGTCGTCACCGCTGATCGCGCGCCCACCCTGCGGCGGACCGAGCCCGAGTACACCGACATCGTTCGGCTCTGCCGCGTCCCGCAGTCGGTCGCCGAGGTGGCGGCCCATGTGAAACTTCCCTTGGCGGTGACCAAGATCCTCGTCGGCGATCTGATCGGCGAGGGACATCTGATCTTCCGGGCTCCGGTACAGCCGGAGGCCGGCCCGGGCGATCTCAACATATTGCGAGCGGTACTCGATGGCATCCGAAAACTCTGACCCGCATTTGGCCGCCTCGGTCAAGATTCTCATCGCCGGTGGATTCGGCGTCGGCAAGACCACCATGGTCTCGGCGATCAGCGAAATCACGCCGCTGCGCACCGAGGAGCTGATCACCGAGGTCAGCACCGGGGTCGACGACCTGTCCGGCGTCGAGCAGAAGACCACTACCACGGTGGCGCTGGACTTCGGACGCATCACCATCGACCGTGATCTGGTGCTGTATCTGTTCGGAACGCCGGGGCAGGACCGGTTCTGGTTCCTGTGGGACGAGCTGGCCCGCGGCGCGCTCGGCGCCGTCGTGCTCGCCGATACCCGCCGTCTCGGCAATTCCTTTGCCGCCGTTGACTTCTTCGAACGCCGGGGCCTCGCATTCACGGTCGCGGTGAACTGCTTCGACGGTGCGCCCGTCTACACCGTCGACGAAGTGCGCGACGCCCTCGACCTCGACGTCCATATTCCGGTGCTGCTGTGCGACGCCCGCAGCCGCGAATCCTCCAAGGAAGTGCTGGTGAATCTTGTGCAGCACCTGATCGAGCGCGCGAGCAGGCCCACGGTCGCCACCTGATCACCGCCAGGTGGCCCCTCGGCTTCATATCTGGTACAGCCAGGAAATGAAGAGCAGGACGCCTGCGGCGCCGAGCACGAGGGACACCGGGATCGGCCACCGCGGCCCGCTGCGCCCGAGCAATTGGTGGCTCAATCGCACCTGCATCACGCCGAGCCCGGCCAGCAATGCCAGCCACGCGGGCAACAACCCGACTCCGAGGAGCGCGTGCACCGCCCACGCACCGGCCAGTGTCGGTCCGCCCCAGGAATGTTCGAGGTCGTTGTTCGCGATCAGCGGATAGGCGATGCCGCGCACCGCGGCGACCATGGCGAGGAACGCCAGAAACCACGTCAGCACACAGACCGAGATCGCGAGCGCCGTGTGCACCGCGGCGCGCAGACGCGACCGAGCTCCCATCGGGAACGTCGCACCGAACAAGCGGCGCGGCACCCGCAATCTGACAGCCACCGGGCGACACGCGAGCGGACCCGCCACCAATGCGTAACCGGCCCAGCGCAACAACGAGCACACCGATCTCATGTAGGCGACCGTATCGCGGTATACGGTCGCCGCGACAGCGCATCGGCGGACGACGCCCGGAACCGCAATTGATCCGGTTGGCTCAAGCCAATCGCCCGGCGTCGACGAGATCGTCGAACAGCAGCTGGTCCACCGGTGGCACCAGAGCGCGATCGGCGTAGTTGAACCAGGCGACCTCTTCGATCTCGCTGCTCGCCGCGAGCGTGCCGCGGTAGTCGGCCGTGTAGCAGCTCATCCGCACCACCACACCACTGTCGGGGCCGTGCACCGCCGCCTCGTAGGTGCCGACGTGAGCGACCGTCTCCGGCAGCAGCGCGACGGTCAGCTCTTCCTCGATCTCCCGCAGCAGCGTCTGCAGATCTGTCTCCTCACCCTCGCGTTTTCCGCCGGGAATGTAGAAGATGTCCTTCCCGCGCGGGCGTGCACACAGGATGCGCCCGTCTTCGATGCGCACCCACGCGACCGTATCGATCAGCTGCCCCACTCGCCCGTCCGCCACCGCCGCAGCTTAATCCAGTGCGGCTCGGCCGATGAATGTCAGCGGACGGCAGGGATCATCGAAACGTCGCGGACTCCAGGACCGTCGACCGGCCGCAGGTCACGGCCGTGCACCCGTTCCCCGCACGCCGAGCACACCGGCTCGAGCACCGTGACGTGACCGCAGGTCTTGTGCAAGGACTGCACCGGCGGGCCGTCCGGAGCCGCCCACTCGTCACCCCACTGACGCATCGCGGTGAGCACGAGCCAGAGCGACCGCCCCTTGCGGGTGAGCCGGTAGTCGTGGCGGACCGGGTTCTCCTGGTACGGCACTTTCGTCATGATGTCGTGTGCGACAAGGTGTTCCAGACGCTGGGTGAGCACATTGCGCGCGATGCCGAGACGTTCGCGGAAGTCGTCGAAGCGAGTCACTCCCATCAGTGCGTCGCGCACGATCAGCAGGGTCCACCACTCGCCGACCACCTCCAGGCACTGGGCAATCGAGCAGTTCATGTCCTCGAAGCTCGTCCTCCGCATCGTCACAGCATAGTCGGTTGCTTCAAAGAACTCACTCGCCTATGGTTCGTTGCATGATGCAACTCACTCAACGGCTCGGCGACGAGTTCGCGCTGGCCGAACTCGACTACCGCGTCTGGCGGGCACACGTCGACGACAGCTGGCGCGGCTGGACCGGGCCGCACGGTGGCGTTGTCGGTGGACTGCTGATCGAGGTCGCGCGTCGCGCGGTAGCAAGCGACCTGCCGGTGCGGGCGGTCGACGTGCGCTTTCTCGGCCGACCGGCCGAGGGGACGTTCACGTTCCGGGCGACCGAGCATCCAGTGGGCCGCAGTACCACCGTCGTCGATGTGGTCGCCGATCAGGAAGGTGTGCTCGTTGCCTCGGCCGCGGTCACTTTCGGGCGGAGCGCGGCGACACAGCTGCCCGAGCGGCCCGCGGCGCCCGCCCCGCAGGTCCCGCCGCCCGCCGACTGCTGGAAATTCCGCCTGCCACCAGAAATCGTGCCCGTCGGCGCTCATTTCGAGATTCGTCCCGCCGCGGGCCCGCTGCCGTTGAGCGGGTCGGACGAGGCGTGGATGTGCGCGTGGATCGCACTGATCCCCCAGCTGCCGACCGACGCCGCGGTATTGGCCGTGCTGGCCGATGCGCTGCCGCCCGGCCTCTTCCCTACTCTGACCGCACCGGTCGCGGTGCCCACTGTCACGTTCTCGATGCACCTGCACACCGATTTCACCCGGCCGGTATCGCAGGAGGTGCTGGTCCGCGCGACCAATGCCAGCACCGCCGGCGGCTGGTCGGTCGACGACATCGAGATCTGGGACCGCGGCGGCCTGCTGCTGGCGACGGCCCGCCAAACCCGTCGAGTGCTCGGCTGAATCGGAGAAGCGAACGTGAATACCGTTGTGTCAACCACAGATCGGCCCGCCGTCGATTCGCGAGTCGTCCTCGCCATCGTGTCGGTCGGCGTGCTGCTGTCGAGTCTGGATCTGTTCATCGTCAATGTCGCCTTGCCGGATATGGGCAAGGATTTCGGCGACGCCGAGCTGTCCGGGCTGTCGTGGGTGCTGAATGCCTACGCGATCGTGTTCGCGGCGCTACTGGTGCCCGCGGGGCGGCTCGGCGATCGCGGCAGCAACCGGACGACCTTCCTGATCGGTCTCGCCGTGTTCGTGCTCGGTTCGGGGCTGTGTTCGGCCGCATGGAATATCGAGTCGCTGGTGGCCTTTCGGGTGCTGCAGGCGGTGGGCGGCGCCATGCTGACCCCGTCCTCGCTCGGCCTTGTGCTGGCCGCGACTCCGGCCGAGCGCCGTCCGATGGCCGTGCGGCTGTGGGTGGCCTTCGGCGGCCTCGGCGCCGCACTCGGCCCGGTGATCGGCGGGCTGCTAGTCGAAATCGACTGGCGCTGGGTGTTTCTCGTGAACGTGCCGATCGGACTTGCCGCGTTGGCCTTGGGCGTGCGGCTGCTGCCCCGCCCGCGCGGCGACGGCGGGCCACTGCCCGATGTGTTCGGCGCGATCATGCTGATCGGCGCCATCGGCGCGTTCATCCTCGCCCTGGTGAAAGGGGAGGACTGGGGCTGGACTTCGGCGGGCGTGCTCACATCCTTCGCCGTCGCGGCGGTGCTCGCCGTCGCATTCGCGATCTCCTCGGCCCGCCATCACAGTCCCGTTGTCGACCCAGCACTGCTGCGCGCGCCCAACTTCGCACTGATGGCGGGTAATTCACTGTTCTTCCAGATCGCATTCGCCGGCATGCTGCTGTCGGTGGTGCTCTGGGCGCAGAATGTCTGGGAGTGGTCGGCCCTGCGCACCGGATTGGCGATCGCGCCGGGCCCCTTGGTGGTGCCGGTCGTGGCGATCCTGGCCGGTCGACTCATCAGCCGGATCGGCGCTGGGCCGGCCATCGCCGCCGGTGGCGTCGCCTTCGCCGCGGGCATGGTGTGGTGGGCCACCGCCATCACCCTCGAACCCGACTACGTGGGTGGTCTACTGGGCGGCATGGTCGTCAGCGGGCTCGGCGTCGGGCTCACACTGCCCACCGCGTTCGCCGCGGGTAGCGCAGGCCTGCCTCCCCAGCGATTCGCCACCGGATCGGCCGTGCTGAGCATGTCCAGGCAGATCGGCCTCGCCGTCGGTGTCGCCGTCGTCGTGGCAACCCTCGGCTCCCCCACCGGACCGCAGCAAACCCTCGACGCCTTCCACCGCAGCTGGTACGTCACGGCAGCCGTCGCGCTGGTCGCGGGGCTTATCGGGTTGGCGGCCAGAATGCCGCGACCCGCTGTCGCACCACCGAATCCGACGAGCGAGCGTGCCGCCGTCTGACTCGACAAGCAGGCGCGGTGCCCGGCATCCCTCGGAATGGCCGGGCACCGTGCCCGTGTCAGCGACTCAGGCGCTGGAATCGCCGCACTGCCAGCGGCAGGAAGATCGCCGTGAGGATCACCGGCCACACCATCGCCATGAGCAGTGCGTGCTGTTCGATCCACGAATCACCGCTGCCCACCGGAGTTCCGAACAGCTCACGGGTTGCGGCGACCGTGGACGAGATCGGATTCCACGCGGCGATACCGCCGAGCCAGCTCGGCATCAGCTGCGGTGCGACGAAGATGCTCGAGATCATGGTCAACGGGAAGGCCACCGCGAACAGCCCACCCGCCGCCTCCGGATTCGGCACCAGTAGTCCGAGCCAGACACCGACCCAGATCAGGGCGAACCGCAGCAACAGCAGCAGCCCGAAAGCCGCAAGGCCGTTGGCGATTCCACCATCGGGCCGCCAGCCGATGGCCAGCGCGGTGAGCATGAGGATCGTCAGCTCCGCACAGGCCACGATCAGGTCGGTGACGCCGCGCCCGGACACCACCGCCGAGGACGCCATCGGCATGGAACGGAATCGGTCGATCACGCCGTTGGTCGCGTCGTACACGACCACCGTCGCGGTATTGATGAACCCGAACGCCATCGTCATCGCGAACATGCCCGGCATCAGGAAGCTCCGGTAGTCGCCGCCGCCCGGCACGCTCATCGCACTGCCGAACACATATCCGTACAGCAGCACCGACAGAATCGGGAACCCGAGCTGCCAGGCGATGTTCACCGGCTGGCGCTGATAGTGGGTCAGCCCGCGCCGCACCACATTCCAGCAATCGGCGACGGCCCAGAATGCCCGCGAGCGGGTCGGCGTCACGGTCACGGTGGTCATCAGGCGGCCTCCTCGGCAACACTGCGGTGTCCGGTCAACTGCAGAAAGACGTCGTCGAGGCTCGGCCTGCGCAATCCGATGTCCTCGACGCCGATTCCCTCGTCCTGCAGAGCGCGTGCCACCTCGGTGAGCGCGGCGACGCGGTCGGCGACGGGCGCGTGGACCCTGCGTTCGAGATCGTCGGTCTCGGGCTCCCCCGCACAGACCCTGGCGACCACCTTGGCGACCGCAGGCAGATCGGCGACCTCGGCGGCGACGACCTCGATGAGATCGGCTCCCACGGTGTTCTTCAGTCCGTCCGGGGTGTCGTCGGCGATGGCCCTGCCGTGATCGATCACCGTGATGCGGGAGGCGAGTTTGTCCGCCTCCTCCAGATATTGGGTGGTGAGCAGGACGGTGGTGCCGTCGGCGACCAACGCCCGCACCGATTCCCACACCTCACCCCGGCTGCGCGGGTCGAGACCGGTGGTCGGCTCGTCGAGGAAGAGCACCTCCGGCGACAGGATCATCGATGCCGCGAGGTCGAGCCTGCGCCGCATACCGCCGCTATATTTGCCGACACCCTTGTCGGCGGCATCGGTGAGACCGAAGCGCTCGAGCAACTCGGTCGCGCGCTGCTGGGCCGGGCGCCCGCCGAGATGAAAGAGCCTGCCGAACATTTCGAGGTTCTGACGCCCGGTGAGCACCTCGTCCACCGCGGCGTACTGCCCGGTGAGCCCGATGCGCGAGCGCACGAGCCGGGGTTCGCGTGCCACATCGAGCCCCGCCACCTCGGCCCGGCCGCCGTCGAGCCGGACCAGCGTCGACAAGATCCGCACGGCCGTGGTCTTGCCGGCGCCGTTCGGGCCGAGCAGTCCGTGCACCGTCCCGCGCCGGACGGTCAGATCGAAACCGTCCAACGCCCGCTTGTCCCCATATCTCTTGTCGAGCCCCTCGGCCCGGACCGCGAATTCGTCGCTCACTCTCGCCCTCCGCATCACCCGTCGAATCAGAACTGGGTACAACGTACCCCAATTAGGGTACAACGTACCCAGTTTTTCGCCAAGCGGTTAAGCTGGCTCCCATGACGAGCACGGAGGCCAGCGGCAGCGGCGACATCGCCCGCACTCTCGACCTGCTCTGGGACACCGGCGCCCGGCCGAGTCGCGGACCCAAACCGGCACTCACACTGGACCGCATCGTCGAAGCGGCGATCGTGGTGGCCGACGCCGAGGGCTTGGAAGCACTCACCATGCGCCGCGTCGCCACCGAGCTCGGCACCGGAACCATGTCGCTGTATCGCTATCTCCCGGGCAAAGCCGAGCTACTCGACGTCATGCTGGATCGGGTGCAGCGGCCCGCCGCCGACGCGTACCACGGCGAGGGCTGGCGCGGTGCGCTGGAGGCCTTGGCCCACGAATCCCTCGCCCTCTTTCGCCGCCACCCCTGGCTGCTTCAGGTCAATCAGTCCCGACCGGTGATGGGCCCCAGTGCCGTGGAAGGCATGGAGCTGGTGGTATCGCGCATCAAACCCATGGGCCTGACCGACCCCGAGCTCGTCTCCGCGGTCATCCTGGTCAGCGACTACGTCGCGGGCGCCGCCCGCACCCAGCTGTATCTGCAAGAGGCAGAACGCAAATCGGGCCTGACCAACGCGGAGTTCTGGCAGACCCAGGTCCCGGTTCTGGAACGCGCCATGGCCAGCGGCCGCTATCCGACGATGGCGGCACTGTCCAGCGATGCGTTCGATCCTGGCTTCGACCACTTCGAATTCGGCCTTGGCCGCATCCTGGACGGCCTCGAAGTCCTGGTCGCCGCCCGCGCCGCCGAATAGCCGCTACTCGAACCCGCACGGACGCGAGATGCCGCCCGAGAGCGGCGGCCAAGTGGTCGACCGCGGCGGCGAGCTGCTCAGCCGAAAATCCAGCTGCAGATCAACAATCCGGCGGCCACCTCGAGCATTCCCATCATGGTCGCGGTGATCACACCGAGCAATGCGGTGCGGTTGGTCGCCCTGCGCACCGCGCTGGCCGGTGACACCAGCCGCTCGGCCCTGGCCACCACCGCGGTGCCCGCAGCGTTCATGACATGCGCCGGGGTCGCCGTCCCGGCACCGACCAGCGCGATCAATCCACCGAGCAAAGGTTCGGCGCCATGCCTGCGTGCGGCCTCGTCATCGGCGCACATTTCGAGCAGCCGGTCGATCTCCTCGGCACCGACCGTCAGCAGCCGCACGCGCGGCAAGATCGTCGCCAACCCACGCACGAACGCCGTCAGTGCGGCATGCCTGCCACGCAGGTGCGCGCGCTCGTGCGCGAGCACCGCGGTCAGCTGATCGGGAGCGAGCGCGTCCAATGCGGCAGTGGTGACGACGATCGCGTCCGGCCGCCCTGCGACGCAATAGGCCTGCGGTTGTGGCGAATCCAGCACGACCGCGCCGAGATCGGGCCGCGAACGTCCGACGAGCAATACCGCCCGCGCGTGTTCCAATGTGCGTCGACGCATGCGCAGCAGAATCAGGACAGACCGCCACAACACCACCCCGGCGCCGGTGATCACCACTGCCGCGACCGCGAACGACACCGCGCGCAGCGTCGGGCTGGCCGCCTCGTTCACCGGTGTCGACAATGCGTCGACACACACGCGCACCGCCACATCCGCGTGCCAGTACGTGGCGAATTCGACGAGCAACATCCCGGCCGCCAGTAGCCACGATCCGAGCGCACCGACGACCGCCACCAGCCAGGCGGCGACGCCCAGCCTCGGCGCGGCGCCGCTATGGGTCAGCCGTTGCAGCACCGACGGCCCGAACAGCGCGACAACGCCGCCGTACACCAGGAGACAAAGGGCTACGTTCACGGCGCTTCGGGCGGCTTGTGGGAGGTCAGCCTGCGCAGCGCAGCGCGCAGGCCCGCCGATTCGTCGGCGCTGATCCGGTCGACGAAATGGCTGAGCACCAGATCCGAACGGCCGCCGGAACCGAGCGCCTCCAGCATCAGCCGCGCGCTGTGCTCCTCGCGGGTCAGGGTCGGCCAGTAGCGGTAGGCCTTGCCCGCGCGTTCGCGCGCCAGCCAGCCTTTGCGGTGCAGGTTGTCCATGGTCGACATGACCGTGGTGTAGGCGATGCCGCGTTCGGCCGCCAGTTCGTCGAAGATTTCGCGGACCGTTGTGGTCTCCGCGTCCCGATCCCAGATGCGGTCCATGATCACCGCCTCCAGGTCCCCGAATCCACGCACCGTGCCGACTCCCTCGTAGTTACTCGTCCGATTGACGCACCAGGATACCGGCTTCGCCGAATTCCTACGTAGGTAGGCCGTAGATTGTCAGCGGCGGCCGCGGAAGGTCCTGCGCAGATCGTCGACCCACAGATCGGGGATTTCCCACGGGATGAAGTGACCACCGTGGTCGTGGACGGTGAGGTTGACGTGGTTGTACCACTCGGCGCGGTCGCTGTCGAGGAAGCTCTGCACGCGCCGATCCGTGCCGACACCAGGCGGGTTCTCGTAGCCGACGAAGGTGATGCCGGTCGGCGCTTCGATCACAGGCTGCCGGTCGTGTGATGGCATCCATGGGTAGCGATTGTTGTTGGCGTAGGTACGAATCGAGGTGCCGATCGAGTTGGTGACCCAGAAGATCATGGCGTGGGTGAGCAGCTCGTCCTTGGTGAAAACCGTCTCGATGTCGCCGCCGTTGTCACTCCATTTCACCCAGCGTTGCAGTATCCAGGCGAGCATCCCGGCGGGCGAGTCGGACAGCCCGACCGCCAGCGTGCTCGGTTCCAGCACATGGGCTGCGAGGTGGACCGCGAAGCGCCGCTCCATCTCGATGATCCGGTCATGGACCTCGGCGGGCAGCCCGTCGGGGATGGGCCTGCCGCCGCTGACGTCCCAGGCCCGGTCACCCTCGAACAGACTCAGCTTCTGACCGGACCCGATGTGGATCGCGTACAGCTCGTCCGCGTATTTGTGCCCGAGCTGGCCGGTGACCAGCGCGCCGACGTCACAGCCCGCCGCCGCGTACTTGCCGTGGCCGAGAGTCTCGGTCATGAGGGTGTGCCAGAGGTCGGCGACCTTCCAGAAGTTCATGTCCGGGTTGTTCGGCAGCGGCGTCGAAAAGCCGAAGCCGGGGAACGACGGAACGATCACGTCGAACGCCTCGGCCGGATCACCGCCGTGCGCACCGGGGTCGGCCAGCTGGTCGATGACCTTGGACCAGTGCCAGAACGTCCACGGCCAGCCGTGGGTGAGGATCAATGGCGTCGGGTTCGGGCCGACACCCGCCTTGCGCAGGAAATGCACCGGCACACCGTCGACCTCGACCCGGTAGTGCTGGTAGGCGTTGATCGCGGCTTCGGCCTTGCGCCAGTCGTAGCCATCGCGCCAGTAATCGACGAGTTCCCGCAGGTAGCGACGATCAATCCCGTAGGACCAGTCACCATTGTCCGCGTCGACCGGCCACCGCGTCAGAGCCAGGCGCTGCCGAAGATCGGCGAGCACGTCATCGGGCACGTGGATCGGCGCCTGCGGCAGCGGGAACGCGTCCGCGCCGTGCACCACAGCGGGTTCATTGCTCAATTGCCTTCTCCCACAGTCGATTCGCCAGAAATTCGCCTAGTTCGACACGCCGATTCGACAAACACACCGTCATCGTAGTACCCCACCCCGGCCGCATCGTCGGTGGTGGCAGCGGCCCGAATGCTTCAATTTTTCGAACGTATGTGCGAACATGGTCTCGTGTCCGACTCCGCCCCCGCAGCACGATCCGGTAGACCCCGGATCGAAGCACGCGCGGAAGCGTCGATCCTGCATGCCGACCTCGATTCCTTCTACGCGTCGGTCGAACAGCGCGACGACCCGCGATTGCGGGGACGTCCGGTCATCGTCGGCGGCGGCGTCGTGCTCGCCGCCAGTTACGAGGCGAAGGCCTTCGGTGTACGCACCCCGATGAACGGCGCCGCGGCCCTGCGACTGTGCCCGAACGCCATCGTGGTGCAACCACGCATGTCCGCCTACGCCGAGGCGAGCAAAGCGGTGTTCGAAGTCTTCCGCAACACCACCCCCATTGTCGAAGGCATCTCGATCGACGAAGCGTTTCTGGATGTCGGCGGTCTGCGCCGGATCGCGGGCGAGCCCGTCGACATCGCACACCGGCTCCGCGCCGACGTCCGAGACCAGGTCGGCCTGCCGATCTCCGTCGGCATCGCCCGCACCAAATTCCTCGCGAAAGTGGCAAGCGCGGTATCCAAACCCGACGGCCTACGCCTCGTCCCCCCGGATGGCGAACTCGGTTTCCTGCACCCGCTGCCCGTCGAAAGACTGTGGGGCGTAGGCGAAGTCACGGCACGCACGCTGCACGGCCATGGCATCACCCGCGTCGGCCACCTCGCCGAGCTCGGTGAACCCATACTGCGCTCGATCCTCGGCCCTGGCGCGGCACGGCACCTGTTCGCCCTCTCATGGGCCCGCGACCCACGCCGCGTCGAGACCGGACGCCGCCGCCGCTCGATCGGCGCCCAACGCGCTCTCGGCCGCCGCCCGCGCCCGCCCGACGAAATCGAGGCTTACCTGCACGGCCTCACCGACCGCCTCGGCCGCCGCCTGCGCGCCGCCGACCGCGTGTGCCGAACCGTGGTGCTACGCATGCGCTTCGACGATTTCACCCGAGCCACCCGCTCCCACACCCTCACCGAAGCGACCGATCACACCGAAACCATCCTGCGCACCGCCCGCACCCTGCTCGCCACCGCCATGCCGATGATCCAGGAACGCGGACTCACCCTCGTCGGCCTGGCTCTCACCAATCTCGAGGACGCCGACGCGGTCCAACTGACCCTCCCGCTGGAACCACGCGCCAGCAACACCCTCGACTCCACCCTCGACGATCTCCGGCAGCGCTTCGGCTCCAGCGCCGTCACCCGCGCCGCCCTCATCGGCCGCGGCGAGGGCATCTCGGTCCCCCTGCTCCCCGACTGATCTCCGCGCCGATCCGCGGCCCCGGACTACGTCGCAACAGTCGGCGATCCGATCTGCCGCGCAGCCGCACTACAACCGTTCGATAATGGTGGCGTTGGCGAGACCGCCTGCCTCGCACATGGTTTGCAGCGCGTAGCGACCGCCGGTTTGTTCGAGGTGATTGAGCATGGTGGCGAGGATGCGCGTGCCGGAGGCGCCGAGGGGGTGACCGAGGGCGATCGCGCCGCCACGGGGGTTGAGTTTGGCGGGGTCGGCGTGCAAGTCGTGCTGCCAGACCAGTGGCACGGGGGCGAAGGCCTCGTTCACTTCGTAGACGTCGATGTCGTCGATGGTAAGGCCGGCCTTGGTGAGCACCTTGCGGGTGGCCGGAATGACGGCGGTGAGCATGAGCAGCGGGTCGTCGCCGGTGACAGCGAACGAATGGAAGCGAGCGCGCGGGCGCAGGCCGAGGGCGTCGGCCTGCTCCTCGCTCATGATCAGTGCGGCCGAAGCGCCGTCGGTGAGCGGCGAGGAATTGCCGGGCGTGATCGACCATTCGATCTCCGGAAACCGCGTCTGGAACTCGCCGGCGGCGAACGCGGGACGCAAACCGGCGAGCCCCTCGACTGTGGTGTCAGCGCGAATCGTCTCGTCCGCGGTCAATGTCCCCGCCGCGACGAGCTCATTGTCGAAACCGCCTGCCGCGGCGGTCCGAGCCGCGAGCCGATGCGAACGCGCGGCGAACGCGTCAAGGGTCTCCCTGTCGAGCTTCCACCGCTGGGCGATGATCTCCGCCGCAATGCCTTGTCCGATAAGACCTTCCGGGAACCGGTGCGCCAGCGGACCGCGGTTCGCGTCCTTGCCCTGTGCGTTGGAGAACATCGGCACCCGGCTCATCGACTCCACGCCGCACGCGATCGCGATGTCATAGGCCCCCGCGATCACACCCTGCGCCGCGAAGTGCGCCGCCTGCTGACTGGACCCGCACTGCCGATCCACCGTCGTGGCGGGCACGGTCTCGGGAAACCCGGCAGCCAACACCGCCGTCCGCGAAATATTGAACGCCTGCTCACCGCTCTGCGTGACACAACCACCGATCACATCATCGACAAGCGCCGGATCCAGGTCGTTGCGCTCCACCAGCGTCCGCAACACCTCGGCCAACAGCGTGGCGGGGTGAACTTCGGACAGCCCACCACCCACTTTCCCCTTGCCCGAGGGTGTGCGCACCACGTCGACAACGACGGCAGAAGTCATAACTACTCCCTGTCCAAACCAGCAACCATCACGTGAATCATCATTAACTTATCGCCACCTTACGCCAATCCCGCAGCACTGCGCACACCCAGGTCCACCGTCCCGGCCGAACGGGACACGGCTACCGCGACAAGCGCCACTGTCATGTCCCGTTCGGCGACGGACTGGAAGGGGTCAGCGACTTCGTTTGGGGCGCTTGTCCATCAGACGCAGGATGAGGGGAGTGAAGATCAACTGCATGGCCAGTTCCATTTTGCCGCCGGGGACGACGATGCAATTGGGGCGGGACATGAACGAGTCGTGCAGCATCGAGAGAAGGTAGGGGAAGTCGATCACTTTGGGGTCGGCGAAGCGGATTACCACGAAGCTTTCGTCGGCGGTGGGGATGGTGCGGGCGATGAAGGGGTTGGAGGTGTCGACGGTCGGCACTCGCTGAAAGTTGACGTAGGTGTGGGAGAACTGGGGGCAGATGTACTTCACGTAATCGGGCATGCGGCGCAGGATCGTATCGATGACAGCTTCGCTCGAGTAGCCGCGTTCGGTCTTGTCGCGGATGACTTTCTGCGTCCACTCGAGGTTCACGATCGGCACCACGCCGACCAGCAGATCCGCGTGCCGCGCGACGTTCACGGAGTCGGTGACGGCGGCGCCGTGCAGACCTTCGTAGAACAGCAGGTCGCTGCCGGGAGACAGGTCCTGCCACGGTGTGAAGGTGCCCGCGGGCCGGCCGTAGGGTTTCGCTTCTGCGTCGTCGTGCAGGTACTTGCGGACCGAGCCGACCCCGGTCTCGCCGTAGTCACGGAAGAGCGTCTCCAACTCCTTCAGCAGATTCGCCTCCTCGCCGAAATGGGAGAAGGTGAGGTTGCCGCTCTGTTCGGCCTCCACCATGGCGAGCTTCATCTCGTTGCGGTCGTAGCGATGGAAGGAGTCGCCCTCCACGACCACCGCGTTGACACCCTCGCGGCGGAAGATCTCCTGGAAAGTCCGTGTGACGCTGGTCGTTCCCGCACCGGATGATCCGGTGATCGCGACGACGGGATGCTTCACCGACATGGCATCTCCTCGATTCTCAATGGGGGGCAGGCCGGAACAGCGACCGGGAGCCGAATAACGAGCTGTCGAAGCTCGGCCCTTCGTCGGGCTCACTGTGATAGCGCTCGATCCGCTCCACCTCGTTGCGCGATCCGAAGATCAACGGCACCTGGTGGTGCACGTGCTCCGGCGGCACCTCGAGCACGCGCTCGCCACCCGTGGTGGCCCAGCCACCCGCCTGCTCGACAATGAAGGCGATCGGATTGGCTCCATACAGCAATGACACCCGCCCCGGCCGCAGTGGCGGCCTGGCGTCGTGCGGGTACAGGTAGACGCCACCGCGAGTGAGAATGTGGAAAGTGTCGGCGACCAGCGACGCCACCCAGCGCATATTGAAATCACGGCCACGCGGCCCGTCTACTCCATCGAGGCATTCGTGCACATATCTGCGCACCGGCCGCTCCCAGAAGCGCTCGTTCGCGGCATTGATCGCGAAACCCGATGTGTCCTCGGGGATTCGCATCCGCGGATGGGTCAGCACGAACGCGCCGATCTCCCGGTCGAGAGTGAACCCGTCGACCCCGCTGCCGGTGGTGATCACCAGCATCGTCGCCGGGCCGTAGAGGGTGAACCCGGCGCAGACCTGCCGCACGCCCGGCTGCAGGAAGTCATCCGCGATCGGCGCCGCGCCGCCCTCGGAAGCCCGCGCCCGATCCGGCGCCCGCAGCACACTGAATATCGTTCCGACGGGCAGATTCACGTCGATATTGGAGGAGCCGTCCAACGGGTCGAAGGCCAGCAGATACTTACCGCGCCGGTGGATGTCCGGCACCGGATGAATCTGCGTCATCTGCTCCGACAGCAATGCCGACAGATGCCCCGTCCACTGGGTCTCCGAAACCATGATGTCGTTGGCGATCGCATCCAGTTTGCGGTGCACCGTCGGCGGCAGATTGTCCGGCGCCGCCGCGCCGAGCGAGCCGACAATGGCTCCCCGCATCACCTGGTTGGCGATGATCTTCGTCGCTGTCGCAACAACATTCACCAGAGCGGAGAACTCACCGGACGAGCCGGGGTGCCGGTGCTCCTCCTCGATGGTGTAACGGGTGAGGGTCTTCAGTCCTTCTGGCATGGTGACTCGATCTCGTCAGGCGGGGGCCCTTGCGGTCGGCCCGTCCGGCAGCTCGGAAGTGCTCGATTCGCGGTGCTCCCTGGGCCCTTCGCGGTCACGCGAGCTACCGCCTCCGGACCCGTCGCTCGCACCGCCGCCACCGAACACGCTGCTGCCATGGACATCCTGCGCGGTCAGCGTGATCAGGTCGGTCTTGGTGAGCGGTTGCCCCAGCTCGACCAGGCGTTTGGCCTGGCGCAGCCGGCACCGATCGAGGGCGTTGCGGACGCTGCGCGCGTTGGAGAATCGCGGCCTGCGCATCCTCAACTCGACATACTCGGCGAACGCGCACCGCGCGGCCTCGTCGAAGCGAAAGTTTTCCCGCGCCACAATGATCTCGGCGATCTCCAGCAGCTCGCCATGGGTGTAGTCACTGAATTCCAGATGGTGCGCCACGCGCGAGGACAGTCCGGGATTGGCGGAGAAGAATCGGTCCATCCGATCGGCATAACCGGCGAAGATCACCACCGAACTCGCGCGTTCGTCCTCCATCTCCTGCAGCAGGATCTCGATGACCTCCTGCCCGTAGTCCCGTTCGTTCTCGGGGCGGAACAGGTAATAGGCCTCGTCGATGAACAGCACTCCCCCGGCCGCCCTGGCCAGCGCCTCTTTCGTCTTCGGCGCGGTGTGTCCGATGAACTGACCGACCAGATCGTCGCGGGTGACGGTGTGCACCTTCGGTTTCCGGATATAACCGAGGGCGTGCAGCATTTCCGCCATGCGTAGCGCGACGGTGGTCTTGCCGGTGCCGGGCCCGCCGGTGAAACTCATGTGCATGGTCGGCCGGGACGCCTGGAGCCCGAAGCGCTGACGCGCCCGATCGATCAGCAGCAGCGCCGCGATCTCCCGGACACGAAGCTTCACATTCGCCAAGCCGACCAGTTCCGCATCGAGTCTGGTCAGCACGTCCTCGACGTCGTTACCCGCGATATCGGTCGACAGGTCGAGCATCGCGGCGTCGTCGAGGAGCTCGGCGCCGGTGTCGGATGTCGCATCGGGCGGCACCGCCCGCACCGGCCGGGGATCATCGGCCCCCGGCCGGTGCAGCCGGAAACCGCCGGCCGCTCCGGAACGCTCAACCGCCATACCGCGTCCCCGGACGGTCGTTCGTGGCGTAGGAATGCAGCCCGTAGATCTGCCGCCGATCGGGCCCTTCGTTGCGGGTGAGCAGGAACCCCGGTTCATCGGCGGGCCGCTGCACGAGGAAGCTCAGCGCCGTGGTCTGCCTGCCGTAACGGGCGTCATAGGCCAGTAACCGAATGTAGTGTCGCGGAAAGGTTTTCCGGCACGCATCGATCTCGGCGAGTACGCCGTCGGGCTCGTCGAGATCGAACAGCGGCAGCCCCCACATTTCCCAATAGGCATTGCGCGGATGCGGGTCGTCGGTGTACTCGATGGACACCGGCCAGTTGTTCAGCAGTGCGTAGCGCACCTGCGCGGCGATCTCCGCATCGGAGAGTTCGGGCAGGTACGAGAATGTTCCCTGACGCAGATACATGGCATGTCCTTCATAGATTCGGCCTCAGTGGCTTGCCGTCGGCACGGCGTCGGGTGCATCGGTAGAGGTGTAGTCGAAGGTGACATCACCCCAGGTCGCCAGTGCGACATCCAGCGGACGGCAGGACTCGGCCGCCTTGCGCAGCACATCCGGTCCTTCCTTCAACAGATCGCGGCCCTCGTTGCGCGCCTTCACGATTGCCTCCAGCGCGACCCGGTTGGCTTCCGCCCCCGCCGCGATCCCGAGCGGGTGGCCGATGGTGCCGCCGCCGAACTGCAACACCACATCGTCACCGAACAGGTCGACCAGTTGATGCATCTGGCCCGCGTGGATACCACCCGAAGCCACCGGCATGACCCCCGGCAGGCTCGCCCAGTCCTGGTCGAAGAAGATCCCGTTGCCCAGGTTCGCCGGAATATGGTTCTCCCGCAACGTGTCATAGAAGCCGCGGGTGGTGGCCGGATCACCCTCCAGCTTCCCGACCACCGTCCCCGCGTGCAGATGGTCGACTCCGATCAGCCTGCACCACTTGGCCAGCACCCGGAAGCTGACACCGTGCGTCTTCTGCCGCGTGAAGGTCGAATGGCCTGCCCGGTGCAGGTGCAGCAGGAGACCGTTGCGCCGCGCCCAATGCGACATGGATTGCATGGCGGTGTAGCCGACCGTCAGGTCCATCATGATCACGATGCTGCCCAGTTCCTTGGCGAACTCCGCGCGTTCGTACATGTCCTCCATCGTCGCCGCGGTCACATTGAGATAGTGGCCCTTGATTTCGCCGGTCTCGGCCATGGCGCGATTGACACCCTCCATGGCGAACAGATAGCGATCGCGCCACCGCATGAACGGCTGCGAATTGATGTTCTCGTCGTCTTTGGTGAAATCGAGACCGCCCTTGCACGCTTCGTAGATCACCCGGCCGTAATTGCGCGCGGACAGACCCAGTTTCGGTTTCACCGTCGCACCGAGCAGCGCCCTGCCGTATTTGTTCAGATACTCGCGTTCCATGACAGTCCCGTGCGGCGGCCCCTGGAAGGTCTTGACATAGGCGACCGGAATGCGCATGTCCTCCAGCCGCAGCGCCAGCAGCGGCTTGAAGCCGAAGACATTGCCGATGATGGACGAGGTGAGATTGGTGATCGAACCTTCCTCGAACAGGTCGAGGTCATAGGCGATGTAGGCGAAGTACTCCCCCTGCCGCCCGGGCACCTCATCGATCCGATAGCACTTGGCCTGGTAGCGCGAGTGCGCGGTCAGCCGGTCGGTCCACACCACGGTCCAGGTGGCCGTGGACGATTCGCCCGCAACCGCCGCCGCGGCTTCGATCGGGTCGACACCCTGCTGGGGGGTGACCCGGAAGACGGCGAGGACATCCGTGTCCTTCGGCTCATAGTCCGGCGCGTAATACCCCATCGATGCATACGATTGGACACCCGGATCCCAGCGGTCCCGTTCGGTTTCCTCGGCCATCATTCCTCCAGATCCTGAGGGTGTGCGCCTTGCGATTTCCAGGATGACGGGGTCGACGGCGACAAACAATTTGATTGTTTCTCCGAATACTCAACGGTTTCTTCGAGTTTGGTACCGTGGAATATGGGCATGGTGAGCGCATCTCGGATGGAAACATTCCTGGCTGTGTCCCGCCAGGGCAGCATCCGCCGCGCCGCGAGCCAGCTGCACATCACCGAAGCCGCCGTCTCCGCGGCTGTCGCGCACATCGAGAAGCAACTCGGGGCGAAACTCACCACCAAATCCGGTCGCGGCATCGTGCTCACCGAGGCCGGGCGGGTCTACGCCGAGTACTGCCGCACCATCCTCGGGCTCATGAAGGAAGCACACGCGGCGGTCCGTCGCGCCGAGACCGGGCGGCTACGCATCGGAGTCGTCGCCACCGCCGGTGAATACGTGCTGCTGCGACTGCTCGCGTCGTTCCGCAACCGCTACCCCGACATCGAGCTGAGTCTGTCGGTCCATCCCCGTGATGTCCTGTTCCTCGAATTGCACCACCACGAAACAGATCTCGTCATCGCGGGGCGTCCCCCACGCGACACCGGCCTGGTCATCCGCGGTCGGCGAGCCTGCCAGCTCGTCGTGGTCGGCGCCCCCGAACACTGCACCGACCCGCTTCGCAGCACCTGGTTGCTGCGCGGCCGCGGCTCCGGCACCCGCGACGCCACACTGAACCTGCTCGACCGACTCGAAATCGCGCCGCCCACTCTCACCCTCGGCAGCCACGGCGCAGTCCTTGCCGCGGCCCGCGAGGGCCTCGGCGTCACCCTGATGCACAGCGACGCACTCGTCAGCGACCTCGAGTCCGGTCTGCTGCACGCACTTCCGGTAGACGGCACCCCACTCGACCGTCCATGGCACGCCATCACCACCCGAACCCCCACCCCCACCACTCGACTGTTCCTCGCCCACATCCTCGACTCGGCAGAGGTCGGCGCGGCCGCCTTCCACCCGACGTGAGGTCACGACATCGTTGCGGCTACAGGTCCTCGGACCGGAATCCCCAGCATTCCCCTCACCGGAATGGCCGCACAGGTGCCGAATGTGAACATGAATCCATGAGCAGACGCACATCGAACTGAAGGCGCATCTGCACGAACTGCCGTTGCCCACCCACGCGTAACAGGAATAACCCGCGCACGTCGAGCGCTCATATTTCTTCAGCTACCCGCGGGCGCATCAGCAGCGATTGACTGCACGCCCCGGGCCGCCCGGTCCGGTGATCTGGTGTCCGAACAGACTGGCAACAAAGAACATAAGTGCATCCATGATTCCAACTCCTCTCCTCTTCCAGCCGAAGTGAAGCGACGAATAGACAAGCGGCACAGAATAATGCGTCCAACCGGCTGGTTGTGACGGCCGCCTCATCCGCGATTCCCCTTCATTTGCAGAGCATTTGGTGACGACCTATCGCCACGGTTAGGAGTCCTATATCGAATCATGTTGCAGCCCATGATGTTCCGTCTCATTCGCGTATAGCATCCCCGCCGACCAGATGTAGCGCGTTCCGCCCCATCGGGCAGCCGAGGCGACGTCGGGGAAGAACCCGCGGCCATGGAGATTGGCGCTGGCATTGCACAGCACCGGTATGCCGCTGATCCGTTCGTAGGCCGAGAGGACGCGCGCGGCGGCGCTGTTCGCGGTCGGATCGATGGTTTGCAGCCGGGCTGTGCGGTCCAGATGCAGGATCGCTGGAATCACTACCATGCGCACCTCGACGTATTCGTGGATGGAAGGCAGATCACCGTTCCGGCCCTTATCGGGATCGATGATGTGGCGCGGCGCGGTTCGCCGCTGCACACCCACGACACCTCCGGCATCATCCACATCGAATCCGAGACAGACATCCCGTTCACTCTCGGGCAGTTCTTCACCGAATGGGATGAGTCACTGACGGCGACTCAGGTCGGCCCGGTCTTGTTGACGCCGTTCGAAACCGTTCGGCTCTACGTCAACGGCAAGCAGGTACCGGGCGATCCCGCGGCCTACCAGTTCTGCGCCTTCGACCAAATCGCCGTCATCGTCGGCCCTCCCGATGCCCAGCCGCACGTACCGGCGAGTGACGACTTTCCGTCCGACCTCAGTACAGCCGAATTCTGACCGATTCGAAAACGCGAGGGCGGTGGCTGCGAACAGCCGCCGCCCTCAACGCTTTTCGCGCCTATTTCGCCGTCGGCGCCTCGTCGGGGTCTACCAGGTTGCACACACAGAGCTGGACGTTATGAGCCAGGATGCCACCGAAGTAGGTGTTGCAGAACTCGAGATACCCGACCGGGTCACACTGATGCGCATGCCATGCGGAATCGACCTCGAGGTCGTCCGGGAGGTAGTTGCCCTGCATACCGCTCGCGCGATACCGCTGCAATGACGCCTGGTACCGGGCCACCCGATCGGCAATCTGTTCGTCGGTGAGCGCCGTGGAACCGGGCCAGAACAAATGGCCCCAGCGGAGGTTTTCCTCGAGGCTGGTCGTGTCGAAGTCCGCGGGTGGCACCTGGGCCAGATCCGTCGGATCCGCCTTGGGCGCGTTGATCATTGCAGTCATGTTCGTACCTCGATTCGCAACGGACATCCGCCGAAGCCGGTCGACTCCGGCATAATGTTGTTCCTGCATCAGACTCGATCTTTTCCCGACGCCAGTCAACCGCCCAATTCCCCAGTCTGGGAACCTATTTCGAACTGCCCAGTCGGTATCAGATCGATCTCGACATCGAGCATCGGTGTGGTCTACACCGCATTCCGTCGCGTGCCGTTCAGTTCAAATTCATTGCTGCGCCGAGCTATACACCCGCAACAGCAATCGAAGGAGTCGAATAGAAGCCGAAGCTATTGCCATGCAACATGATTGGCTGATCCAGGAGCGTGAGTACGCCCGGCAGGAGGCGCACCCGAGCAGACGGTTCGCGTATTCGCGGCTCGATCCGCGGCGCACCGCGCTGGTGGTGATCGACATGGTGCCGTTTCACGTCGACGGGTATCCGTACTGCCTCGGCATTGTGCCCATGAGCGGCCTGCTGGGCAGGAGCTGTGGGCGGCCGGAGCACCGTCGCCTGGGTGCTGCCGACGGCGAGCGGTCCCACTCCGGGCAACCTCGAGTTCTTCGGGCCGGAACGTGCCGCGATGTACGCCATCTATCGGTCATTCGGAGATGTGCGCCCGACGTCCGAGGTACTCGAGCTGATCGAAGCGCGAGCCGCGAATGATCGGGCGGTGAGGTCCGGGGGGCGTGCACATCCCGGACCCCACCCGATCGGCGATCCAGCGACCATAAGGTCGTCGGGTTGCGAAGCCTGCTGTGACGATTGTGGACCATAGACGACCTGAGCAGCGAGGTTCGCTGTTACAAGCCGGTGAATATCCATGTTGCGACTCAACGCGGTAGCGGTGTGGCATTCCCCGAGTCCGGCGCAGTGCTGTGCAAGACTGCCCGCATGGCCGGCGAGGACTCGCTGATATCGAACGTGTCCGACACCGCCCGTTGGGTGGCGGCGTATCGCGCTGTCGAGAGCGCGCGACCGGATGCCCTGTTTCGTGACCCGCTTGCCGATCGACTGGCGGGAGAACGTGGATATGCCATGGCGGCGGCCGCGCCATGGATTATGCGCAATGGCTGGCCGGTGGTCACTCGGACCACACTCATCGACGATCTCATCGCGACCTCGATCCAGGAGGGCTGTGATCGGGTGGTGAATCTCGCCGCCGGTCTCGATACCCGGCCCTATCGTCTGAACCTGCCCGAAGACTTCGTGTGGGTCGAGGCCGACCTGCCGAAGATGACCGCGGAAAAGGACACCACGCTGGCCACCGAGACGTCTCGCTGCACGCTCATGCGCCGCGGCGTGGATCTCGCCGACACCGATGCTCGCGCGAAGTTCCTCGACGAGGCGCTCGGTCCGCTCGGCCCGAAGGCAGCGCCCGCCACCAAAGCACTGGTGCTGACCGAGGGTTTGCTGATGTACCTCGACGAGAAGACCGTCGCCGATCTGGTCCGCGCACTGACTCGCCCCGAGATCGCCTGGTGGCTGGCCGACGGCACCGTCGGCATGAAGCGCATGCGCAGCAACGCGTCGATGTTCGAGAACGCGCCACTGCGTTTCGAACCCGCGAACGGCATCGCGTTCTTCGAGCAACTCGGCTGGCAGCCGCTCGAGGTGGAGCATCTGCTGGTGCACGCTCGCAAGCTCCGGCGGGCGCCGTGGTTCCTGCGCCTGTTCACCTACCTGCGGCAACCGGACCCGCGCACGCCCGGTCGGTACCCGTGGTCCGGAGTCGTGCGGTTGCGGCACACCCCTCAGAACTGACTGTGCTGTGAATCGAACGTCAGCACACGCCCGCCGAGAAGCACCTGTGCTCCGGCCACGAGGATTGCCGGATGTCCCGGGATCGTGCGCGTCCACTCGTGCCGGCCAGGCGACTTGACGAAGGTCCCGTTGGCCGAGCCGTGATCGACCACGAAGACGTCCCAGTTGACGAGCCGGATCTCGGCATGCGCCCGCGACATTCCGCCCGAACTGTCGGCCAGCCGGACCGGCCGCGCGCCCCGGCTCACCGCATCGGCATGCTCCGGTTCCCTGCCGAGCACGCAATCGGTGTCGAGCACGATCGAGGTGCCGTCATCGAGCAGCAGCAATCCGAGCGGCGGCCGGACACCGTCGGTCAATACGCACGTCAATTGATCCATCCGAATCCCGCAGATCGCGCAGAACGACACGCGAGGGTCGTTCAGATGATGACGAGAACACTGGAAGCCCTTGACGACAGCACCGGGCCCGACCGCACTCGCGGCGTCCGCCACAGCGCGGGCCACCACTTCCGTGGTTGGCACCAGTGTCTCTTCGAAATCCTCCTCGAACACCGGATCCGGCCGGGTACCGGGCTGCGCCCCGCTGCCCGCGACCGCACCGATGCCGGGCGCGGCAGCGCTGCCTGCCACCGCCCCTCCGGCCGCGGATATTCCTCCGGACCGCATGTCCGCGCCCGGTGCCGGATCCTCCACAGCCACCGATTCTCGCTGCGTCGGCGCAACCTCACCGGTTTCCGGCGCAATCTCCTGCCCCTCGCTCCGAGCCTCGAGCCGGCCACTCTTCCGCAGCATCGGCCGATCCGACTCCGCGACCCCCTTCGCCCCGAACCACAGCACCACCCCGCGTCCCGGCACCGTCCCCGCACCCAACTCATAGATCCCCCGCGCCGGCAACGACTCCCGATCCTCCCCACCCTCGTCCACGAACACACCGACCCCGATCACAGGCACCGGTGTCACCACCCGATCGACCGTGAATCCGGCGTCCCTGCCCTGCAACACCTCCGACTGATCCGCGCCGGCAAGCACCGCCGTCACACCGCCGTGCAGGAAGACCGCGAGCCCGGACTCGTTCGGGGTCAACACCCCGAACTCCACCGAGTCCTCATCCTCCAGACTCATCAGCCAGTTCGTGGCGAGCCGTGCAAACACCCGGCCGGTGCGTCGCTGCTCCGTGCGCGCAGCCTGGTCCACCAACCCGAGCAGCGCCGTCAATGCCTCCCCCGCAGGCGATTCCACCGTGGCGGGTGCCTCGAGACGGTGCGCGACAACGACGATCACCCCGCCGCGATTCGCCACCAGGTGCGCACCGGGCAGCACCTCCAGTTGGGAGGTCACAGAAATCGCCCGCCCTGTAGCCGCCACCGATGGAACACCAACCGCATCGGCCCGTTCACGATGAGCCAGAACACCATCCACGTCACGATGAACTGGATGAGAAACGCAACGGGCGACGGATGCAGATCCCGTGGCAGCACCAGCGTCGTGGAGTGCACGAGAAACCACATCAGCGCCCCCTCATTGACAATGGTGACGAATCCGAACAACGTGGGCCAGTCCTTCTCCCACCGGAACTGCTGCAGAAAATGGTAGAGCAATTCCCACAGCACTCCGATGAGAACGGTGGCGAGCAGCACCGACAGCGTCACCCGATAGGTCTGTCCCAGCGGCTGCGAGCCAGTCGGCAGCACTGGCGTGATCACGAGGGCGACGATGAATCCGATAGTGCCGAGTGCGAGAAGACGGGTCTGGATTCGCCCGTTCAGTGTAGGAAGCATGGCGTCAAATCTTCTTGTTCGTGACCCACAACCACCACTGATGAGTCGACCGCAGCGGACCCATCCTGCGGCAGAATCCCACGGCGGCAAGATCGTCCGCGATCTCCTGCGCGGCGATCTGCAGACCGAGGAAGGTATCGACCCCGACGAACGGCCCACCCAGCGTCGCGGAACCCGATGCATACACGCGTCCGGTGCCGCTTCGGGTGCCGATGAGCTCGAAAGTCGTTTCGACATCTAGTCTGCCGACCGGATTGCGACCGGCCCCGGCATGATCGAGCAGATCCGCCAGCACCCGATGCTCCCGGATATCGGCCTCCAACCCGGTGCAGTCGATGATGTAGTCCACCGTCGTATCGAACGGCCGAGTCGGCGGCGGGAAGGGCAGCGGAGCCTTCGGATCCGGGTCGACGGTGGTGACCACGCCCGGCCGCCCGCGCGCGGGCCGCAGGTCACGCGCGGTCCCGGCCATCACCTGATACCAACCTTCTTTCCGGCCGCGCCGCAGCTGCTCCTGCCACGAGTCCCTGATCGGCGTATTGGTGCCGCTGAACTCCCTATAGGCGCGGGCGCGTTCTTCCCCTTGCAGTGCGCGCATCTTCGCCTTCAGTTGCCCACCCCACACCGATTTCGGATAGTTGAAACCCTGATACGCCCAACCGTCGCCGCCGCGGCGTCTACTGAAGACATTCGGTCCGTGCGCACCGGCGATGTACGTGCGGAACAAGTGCAGGATCCGAGTGTTCAACCGAAACTTGTCGCGGTCGTCGATCAACCGCTGCAATACCCGGCTGGCCACGATGCCGCTGCCTCTGATCATCACCGAGCCTGCCTTGCGCTGCAATGCCTGATAAACGTGCTCGTGCGGCTCGTAGGCATTCACAACCCGCGTCGGATCGCGATATTTCTCCCGATATTGCTGCAGATCCGGCAGCAGCTTCAGACCCGGATATCCCACCCCCACGTGGACATAGTTGCTGCGAAAGGCAATGCGTTTGGTCGGCGTCCGGCCTTCGGGCGGTGTCAGGATGGTGAAATAGCCGCCGCCATTGCGTTTACGCACCATGCGAACATGCCCTTTATGCAAGGAGCTCGCATAGTCGATGCGATGGAATTCGCGCTCCATCGCCACGAACGCCTGCCCGGCCTTCGGCGTGTAGTAGTTGGCGAAGATCGGCTCGACGAACACATTCCAGAGCGGTTTGATCGATGTGTCCGCGATGGCCTCACGGACCGCGTACGAGGGAAATCCCCACATATTGTCCGGCGTCGAACTGGAGTCGCTGCGCAGCCGTTCGCCACGCGGAATCTGCGAGACACGGGTGAGGTACTCGTAGGACGACCACGGCACCTGCTGCGGGCCGAGCACGGCCATCGATGCGGCGGGCACCCCGTAGATCCGGAGCGCGTCGTAGGTGACGAACGAGCCGATCCCACTCCCGATGGTCACGAACGGCACGTCGATCACCGGGATCCCGGCGGCGCCGACCATGTCGTCGGTCCAGATGTCGGTATCGACGAGGGCCTGGGTGATATCTCCCCGCATGCGTTCGGACACTACCGGCGAGAACTTATGAAACCCTTGCGATTCGCAACCTCTCGCGACGCGCGAAGCAATCTGGGCGAACCTGCCACGGCGAGTGCCCTCGCGGACGTACCATCCCCTCCGTGGCCGACACGATTCGTTCCACCCCTCTGCGGGTCCTGGTGTACAGCAACGACGCCGATACTCGGCGCCAGGTGATGCTGGCGCTGGGCAAACACCCGCACCCCGAGCTACCCGGCCTGGAGTTCCTCGAAGTCGCCACCGCACCGGTGGTGATCGACCAGATGGACGCAGGCGGTATCGACCTGGCCATCCTGGACGGCGAGGCGGCGCCCGCGGGCGGGCTCGGCATCGCCAAGCAGCTCAAGGACGAGATCGACCGGTGCCCACCGGTTCTCGTGCTCACCGGCCGCCCCGACGACGCCTGGCTGGCCAGTTGGTCGCGCGCAGAGGCCGCCGTCGCGCACCCGATCGATCCGATCCGGCTGACCGAGGCGGTCGTCGCTCTGCTGCGCAAGCGCACCGCGGCCTGACTCGAACCACATCTCCGTAGTCCCGGCATCCGCCGGGACTCTTTTATGCATCCCGTATTCCGGCATCCGTCGAAATGGCGCGCAAAGCCCGTCATCGCGGTGCCCGATTGTCACGTGACGACATCTCGATTACCCCCGTGTCAGTCATAAATAGCAGTCGCGAATTCGATCAAACTCCGCCCCGAAACCGGGCTCACCCAGGCGTGCCAGTTGTAGTGTGTGCCCTAGCTCACATGAGCGCGGGCGCGGTATGAGACCCGCATCAGCAGGTCTCACTACCCACCGAACCCGCGCCCACCCGACACGCTGACTCCAGCTCGCAGGAGGGGAAGTGCAGTAGTGAATATCGAAATGCCGACGCTTGTGCTCGGCGCGATCGGCGCTGCGTTCGCGGTCTTTTCCATAGTGATGGCCGCCCTTGTCGGCCCGAAGCGCTACAACCGGGCCAAACTCGAGGCCTACGAGTGCGGCATCGAGCCGACTCCGCACGCCGTCGCCGGCGGTCCTGGAAGCATTACCGGACAACGCTTTCCGGTGAAGTACTACCTCACCGCGATGCTATTCATCATTTTCGACATCGAGATCGTGTTCCTCTACCCGTGGGCTGTCCACTTCGATGCGCTCGGTCTCTTCGGTCTTGCCGCGATGGCGCTGTTCATCGTCAACGTCTCTGTCGCCTACGCCTACGAATGGCGTCGCGGCGGCCTCAGTTGGGACTGATACCGCGCGGTCGTACGCACGCCGTCATGTCGACACAGTGGAAGTGAGAAGTAGTCCAACATGGGTCTCGAAGAAAAACTGCCCAGCGGCTTTCTGCTGAGCACGGTCGAGGATTTCGCCGGCTATCTGCGCAAGGGTTCCCTCTGGCCCGCCACCTTCGGTCTCGCCTGCTGCGCGATCGAGATGATGGCCACCGGCGCCGGCCGTTTCGACATCGCTCGCTTCGGCATGGAAGCCTTCCGCGCTTCCCCGCGACAGGCCGATCTGATGATCGTCGCAGGACGGGTCAGCCAGAAGATGGCACCGGTGTTGCGTCAGGTCTACGACCAGATGACCGAGCCGAAATGGGTCCTCGCGATGGGCGTCTGCGCATCCTCCGGCGGCATGTTCAACAACTACGCCATCGTGCAGGGCGTCGACCATGTCGTTCCCGTCGACATCTACCTCCCCGGCTGCCCGCCGCGGCCGGAGATGCTGCTGAACGCGATTCTCGCACTGCACGCAAAGATTCAGGAGATGCCGCTGGGCGTCAATCGCGACGAGGCGGTCCGCGCCGCCGAGCAGGCCGCGCTGGCATCGACGCCGACCATCCGGATGGAGGGTCTGCTGCGATGACCTTCGACTCCCCGGACAACACCGGAACACCTTCATCGGAGGAACTCGCGCAGGCCGCGACGGCCGGGCCGGAAGGCACTGCCCCCGAGGAAGAGTCGGCCGCATCGGGCGCCGAGGTGATCGGCGTGCGCCGTGGCATGTTCGGTGTCAGCGGCACCGGCGATACCTCCGGCTACGGCCAGCTGGTCCAGCCGGTCACCCTGCCGGGCAGCACCCCGCCACCCTACGGCGGTTACTTCGACGAGGTAGTCGACGCGTTGCGCGCCGCGCTCACCGCCGCGGGCGTCGGCTTCGAGACCGCGATCGAGAAGATCGTCGTGTTCCGCGGCGAGCTCACCGTGCACGTGCGCCGCGAACACCTCCCCACCGTCGCGCTCACGCTGCGCAACGACGCCGCACTGCGCTTCGAACTCTGCCTCGGCGTCAGCGGCGTGCACTACCCGGACGACGAGGGCCGCGAACTGCACGCGGTCTACCCGCTCATGTCGATCACGCACAACCGCAGGCTGCGCATCGAGGTGTCCGTGCCGGACGCCGACCCGCACATCCCATCGCTGTACAGCGTGTACCCGACCACCGACTGGCACGAGCGGGAGACCTACGACTTCTTCGGCATCCTCTTCGACGGTCACCCCTCGCTGACCCGCATCACCATGCCAGACGACTGGCGCGGCCACCCCCAGCGCAAGGACTACCCGCTCGGCGGGATCCCGGTCGAGTACAAGGGCGCGCGTATCCCGCCGCCCGACGAGCGGAGGACGTACAGCTAATGAATGAAACAGACATTCGGCCCGACGTCGCAGATGACGCCGGGCATGAGTCGGCTGCGGGGGCAGAGCCCACCGTGGTCACGGTCGCGGGACAGGACTGGGGCCAGGTCGCCGAAGCGCTCGACGGCGCGGGTGAAGAACGCATCGTCGTCAATATGGGTCCGCAGCACCCGTCCACGCACGGCGTGCTGCGCCTCATTCTCGAGATCGAGGGCGAGACGGTCACCGAGGCGCGCTGCGGAATCGGGTACCTGCACACCGGAATCGAGAAGAATCTCGAATTCCGGAACTGGACCCAGGGCGTCACCTTCGTCACCAGGATGGACTACCTGTCGCCGTTCTTCAACGAGACGGCGTACTGCCTCGGCGTGGAGAAGCTGCTCGACATCACCGAGCAGATCCCCGAGCGGGCCACCGTCATCCGGGTCATGCTGATGGAGCTCAACCGCATCTCCTCGCACCTGGTCGCACTGGCCACCGGTGGCATGGAATTGGGCGCGCTGACCCCGATGCTGTTCGGTTTCCGTGAACGCGAACTGATCCTGGACGTCTTCGAGACCATCACCGGCCTGCGCATGAACCACGCCTACGTTCGACCGGGCGGTCTCATCCAGGACCTGCCGGACAACGGTGTCGCGAAGGTCCGCGAGCTGCTCGAGCTGATGCCGAAACGGCTGCGGGACATGGAGAAACTGCTCACCGCCAACCCGATCTGGAAGGCACGCACCCAGAACATCGGCTACCTGGATCTCACCGGCTGCATGGCGCTCGGCATCACCGGCCCGGTGCTGCGCTCGACCGGTTTGCCGCACGATCTGCGCAAGTCGCAGCCCTACTGCGGCTACGAGACCTACGAATTCGACATTCCCACCACCACCGGCTGCGACTGCTACGGCCGCTACGTGATCCGGGTGGAGGAGATGAAGGAATCGCTCAAGATCGTCGAACAGTGCCTCGACCGGCTGCGCCCCGGTCCGGTGATGGTGGACGACAAGAAGATCGCCTGGCCCGCCGACCTCTCGATCGGCAAGGACGGACTCGGCAACTCCCCCAAGCACATCGGCAAAATCATGGGCACATCCATGGAAGGACTGATCCACCACTTCAAACTCGTCACCGAGGGCATCCGGGTGCCGGCGGGACAGGTGTACACGGCCGTCGAGTCGCCGCGCGGCGAACTGGGCGTGCACATGGTCAGCGACGGCGGCACCCGGCCCTTCCGCGTGCACTATCGCGACCCCTCGTTCACAAATCTGCAAGCGGTGGCGGCGATGTGTGAGGGCGGCATGCTCGCCGACGTCATCGCGGCCGTCGCCAGTATCGATCCCGTTATGGGCGGAGTGGACCGATGACCGAGATTCTGCTGAAACTGACCACGCGACCAGAGCCGTACCCGGTCTATGTGCGCGAGCGTCTCGAGGTCGACGCCAAGGAAATCATCGGCCGTTACCCGCACCCCCGGTCGGCGCTGCTGCCATTGCTGCACCTGGTGCAGGCCGAAGAGGGCTATGTCACCGGCACCGGCATCGAATTCTGCGCCGACCAGCTCGGACTGACCGGCGCCGAGGTGACCGCGGTGGCCACCTTCTATTCGATGTACCGGCGCACACCGACCGGCGACTACCACGTCGGGGTCTGCACCAACACGCTGTGCGCGGTGATGGGTGGCGACGCCATTCTCGCGACACTGCAGCAGCATCTCGGCATCCAGCACGGCGAGACCACCCAGGACGGTGCGATCACGCTCGAGCACGTCGAGTGCAACGCGGCGTGCGATTTCGCGCCGGTCGTCATGGTCAATTGGGAGTTCTTCGACAACCAGACGCCGGAATCAGCTCAGGCACTGGTGGATTCGCTACGCGCGGGCGAGCAGGTGACCCCGACCCGCGGGGCGCCGCTGTGCACGTTCAAGCAGACCGCACGCATCCTCGCCGGATTCCCCGACCAGCGACCCGGCGTGCTCGACGGCGCGGCGGGCGAGGCCACCCTGGCCGGTCTGCGGGTCGCTCAGGAACACAACATGAATCCGCCTGCGCCGCAACCGAATATGGAGGGCGCCTGATATGACGTTGACTCCGGTTCTCACCCGCTACTGGGACGACCCCGAATCGTGGACGATGGACACCTACCATCGCCACGACGGCTACCGAGCGCTGCGCAAAGCCCTGCGGATGGACCCCGATCAGGTCATCCAGACCGTCAAGGACGCGGGTCTGCGCGGCCGCGGCGGCGCGGGGTTCCCGACCGGCATGAAGTGGAGCTTCATTCCGCAGGGTCCAGGCCCCGACGGCACCAGCAAGCCGCATTACCTGGTTGTCAATGCCGACGAGTCGGAACCCGGCACCTGCAAGGACATTCCGCTCATGCTGGCCACTCCGCACACGCTGATCGAGGGCGTGATCATCGCCGCCTACGCCATCCGCGCGGCGCACGCCTTCATCTATGTGCGCGGTGAGGTGGTGCCGGTGCTGCGTCGCCTGCAAGCCGCGGTGGCCCAGGCCTACGAGGCCGGGTACCTCGGCCGCAATATCCTCGGCACCGGCTACGACCTCGAGCTGATCGTGCACGCCGGTGCGGGCGCCTACATCTGCGGCGAGGAAACCGCGCTGCTGGATTCGCTGGAAGGCCGCCGCGGCCAGCCCCGCCTGCGACCGCCGTTCCCCGCCGTCGCCGGGCTCTACGCCTGCCCGACCGTGGTGAACAACGTCGAATCCATTGCCAGTGTGCCGCCGATCATCCTCAACGGCACGGCCTGGTTCCGGTCCATGGGCACCGAGAAATCACCAGGCTTCACGCTGTACTCCCTGTCGGGCCACGTCGCCCGGCCCGGCCAGTACGAAGCGCCGCTCGGCATCACGCTGCGGGAACTGCTCGATTACGCAGGCGGTGTGCGCGCCGGGCATCGGGTGAAGTTCTGGACGCCGGGCGGCTCGTCGACACCGTTGTTCACCGACGAGCACCTCGATGTGCCGCTGGACTACGAGGGCGTCGCGGGCGCCGGTTCCATGCTGGGCACCAAGGCGTTGCAGATCTTCGACGACACCACCTGCGTCGTGCGTGCCGTCCTACGCTGGACCGAGTTCTACGCGCACGAATCCTGCGGCAAGTGCACACCCTGCCGCGAGGGCACCTACTGGCTCGTCCAGTTGTTGAAGCGCATCGAGGCGGGCCGCGGCACCGAATCCGATCTGGACAAGCTGCTCGATATCAGCGACACCATCAACGGCAAGTCGTTCTGCGCCCTCGGTGACGGCGCGGCCAGCCCGATCATCTCCTCCCTGAAGTTCTTCCGCGAGGAGTTCATCGACCATCTGCGCCTCGACGGCTGTCCGTTCGATCCCGCGCGCACCACTGCCTGGGCCGAAGGAGTCCGATGAGTACAGCATCGCGTAACGATTCGATGGGGAGTGGCGGACGAGTGACGGGTGGGCGCGCCACTGTTGATGCCAACACCAGCGGGCTCGTCCCCGCCGATCTGGTGACCGTGACCATCGACGACACCACCGTCAGCGTGCCCGCGGGCACGCTGGTGATCCGGGCCGCCGAACTGATCGGCACCCAGATCCCCCGCTTCTGCGACCACCCGCTGCTCGACCCGGTCGGTGCCTGCAGGCAGTGCATCGTCGAGGTGGAGGGTCAGCGCAAGCCGGTCGCCTCCTGCACCATGGCCGTCACCGACGGCATGGTGGTGCGCACCCAGCTCACCTCCGCCGTCGCCGACAAGGCGCAAGAGGGCGTGATGGAGCTGCTGCTCATCAACCATCCTCTCGACTGCCCGGTCTGCGACAAAGGCGGCGAATGCCCGCTGCAGAACCAGGCGATGTCCAGCGGTCGGCCCGAAACCCGGTTCGACGGCGTGAAACGCACCTACCCCAAGCCGATACCGCTGTCCACGGCGGTGCTGCTGGACCGGGAACGCTGCGTGCTCTGTGCCCGCTGCACGCGGTTCTCCCAGCAGGTTGCCGGTGACCCCTTCATCGAGCTCATGGATCGTGGTGCCCTGCAACAGGTCGGCATCGCGCAGGCCGAGCCGCTCGATTCGTATTTCTCCGGCAACACCGTGCAGATCTGCCCGGTCGGCGCGCTCACCGGCACCAGCTACCGGTTCCGCGCGCGTCCGTTCGACCTGGTGTCGAGTCCGAGCGTCTGCGAGCATTGCGCGTCGGGTTGCGCGCAGCGCACCGACCATCGCCGCGGCAAGGTGCTTCGCCGGCTGGCGGGCGATGATCCCCAGGTCAACGAGGAATGGAACTGCGACAAGGGTCGCTGGGCTTTCGCGTATGCCACCGAACGCGACCGGCTGACCACACCCATGGTGCGCGGCTGGGACGGCAAGCTCGCGCCTGCCTCGTGGTCGGAGGCACTCGCCGCCGCCGCGGAAGGTTTGGCCGCCGCGCACGGCAGCGCGGGCGTGCTGGTCGGCGGCCGCGTCACCGAAGAAGACGCCTACGCCTACGCGAAATTCGCGCGAGTTGCCCTCGGCACCAACGACATCGACTTCCGCAACCGCGTGCATTCGGTCGAAGAAGCCGATTTCCTTGCCGCCCGCATCGCGGGGCAGGGTGTCACCGTCGACTACGACAGCCTGGAGAAGGCGCCGATCGTCCTGCTCGCCGGTTTCGAGCCGGAGGAGGAATCACCGATCGTCTATCTGCGGCTGCGCAAGGCCGCACGCAAGCGCGGGCTGCCGGTCTACTCGTTGGCCGCCTACGCCTCACGTGGCCTCGACCGCATGTCCGGCACCCTGCTGCAGGCGATGCCCGGCGCGGAGCCGCACCTGCTCGACACGCTGCGTACCGGTGAAATCGCCACCGCGGAAGTCTATTCCGCACAGTTGACCGAGGCGTCGCGGCTGCTGCGCCAACCGGGCGCGGTGATCATGGTCGGCGAGCGGCTCGCCGGAATCCCCGGCGCGCTCTCGGCAGCGGTCCGACTCGCCGATGAAACCGGCGCCGCCTTGGCCTGGGTGCCGCGGCGGGCGGGCGAACGCGGTGCGGTGGAGGCGGGCGCACTGCCCGGCCTGCTCCCGGGCGGTAGGCCCGTCGTGGATCCTCGTGCTCGCCAACAGGTTCGGACCATCTGGAACGTACCCGACCTGCCGGTGACCGTCGGCCGCGACACCGCCGCGATCCTGGAGGCCGCGTCCACCCTCGGCGCTCTGGTCATCGGCGGCGTCGATCTCGCCGATCTGCCGGACCCGCAGGCCGCGCTCGCCGCCGTCGACGCCGCCCGCTTCGTGGTCAGCCTGGAACTGCGCCACAGTGTTATCACCGACCGCGCCGATGTCGTGTTCCCCGTGGCCTCGGCGATGGAGAAGTCCGGCACCTTCCGCACCTGGGAGGGCCGGGCGCGGCAATTCGACGCAGCGCTGCACGACTCCGCCGTGCGGCGTACGGCGGCTCCCCTCTCGGATCAGCGCGTCATCCAGGCGATCGCGGATGAGATGCACGTGCCGCTCGGACTGCCCGATGTCAACGCGGCCCGTGCCGAACTCGCCGAACTCGGCGCGTGGGACGGTCCGCCCATCGCGCCGCCCGCGCATCGCGCACACCCGATCACCCGGCCCGAACCGGGCACCGCTGTCCTCGCGGGCTGGCGAATGCTGTTGGACCAGGGCCGGATGCAGGACGGGGAGCCGAACCTGGCAGGTATCGCACGCCCGCCGGTGGTGCGACTCTCGCAGGCAACAGCCACCGAAATCGGTGCCGCCGAAGACGATCCGATCAGCGTCGTGACCGAGCGCGGCACCATCACACTGCCGCTGATGATCACCGACCTGCCCGACCGGGTGGTCTGGCTGCCGCTGAATTCGCCGGGAAGTTCGGTCTTCGAACAACTCGCCACCCAACCGGGCGGCGTGGTTCATCTGCGACGTGCGGACGAGAGGATGAAGGAACACCGTCATGAGTGATCTGGCTCTGCTCGTCGCGACATCCACGGGGCCCTCCGTGGCTACGCACGCTGCCGCCTACGGGCCTGACGCGTTCGCCCTCTTCGGTCACGACCCGCTGTGGCTCGTGCTCGCAAAGTCCCTCGCCATCTTCGGCTTCCTGCTGCTCACCCCGTTGATGGCGGTGTATCTGGAACGAAAGATCGTGGCCTGGATGCAGATGCGGGTCGGCCCGAACCGGGTCGGCCCCAAGGGCACGCTGCAGGCCATCGCCGACGGCGTGAAAATGGCGCTCAAGGAAGACATCATCCCGACGATCGTGGACAAGCCGATCTTCATCATGGCGCCGATCATTTCGGTGATCCCCGCCGTGATGGCGTTCGCGGTGATCCCGTTCGGGCCGGAGGTGTCGATCCTGGGACATCGCACCGCGCTGCAGCTGACCGATATGCCGGTCGCCGTGCTCTACATCCTCGCGATCACCTCGATCGGCGTCTACGGCATCGTGCTCGCCGGGTGGTCGTCCGGCTCCACCTACCCGCTGCTGGGCGGCCTGCGCTCGACCGCGCAGGTGATCTCCTACGAGATCGCGATGGCACTGTGCTTCGCGACGGTGTTCCTGCTCGGCGGCACCATGGCCACCTCGGGCATCGTCAAGGCGCAGGAGGGCACCTGGTACGTCTTCCTGCTGCTGCCGTCGTTCCTGATCTATTGCGTCTCGATGGTCGGCGAGACCAATCGGGCGCCGTTCGACCTGCCCGAGGCCGAGGGCGAGCTCGTCGGCGGTTTCCACACCGAGTACTCCTCGCTCAAGTTCGCGATGTTCATGCTCGCCGAATACATCAACATGGCAACGGTTTCCGCACTGGCGACCACGCTGTTCCTCGGCGGCTGGCACGCACCGTGGCCGCTGAACATGTGGGACGGCGCCAATTCCGGCTGGTGGCCGGTGCTCTGGTTCACCCTCAAGGTGTGGACGTTCCTGTTCGTGTTCATCTGGCTGCGCGGCACGCTGCCGCGGCTGCGCTACGACCAGTTCATGAACCTCGGCTGGAAGCTGCTGATTCCGGCGTCGCTGCTGTGGGTGATGCTGGTGGCGACCGCTCGAGTGTTGGAGGCCGAGGGCTATCACGTCCAGACGCCCGCGTTGGTCATCGGCGGGCTGATCATCTCCGTGCTGATGGTGGGCATGTTCCTGCGGGCCGGACGCGCGGACGGCATGCCGCCGCCGGTGGCGGAACCGAGTCCCGAGGCATCCGGCGCGGGCGGGTCCACGGTGTTCCTCGGTTTCCCGACACCGCCCATGCCCGATCCCGCGCTGACGCATCCCATGCCGAAACCCGGTCTGTTCGCACCGCTTGCCGGATTCGTCGTCACCGCATCGACCATGTTCAAGAAGGCCAACACCGAGTTCTATCCGGAGCAGAAGGTGCCGACCGCGCCGCGCTATCACGGTCGCCACCAGCTCAACCGGCATCCGGACGGACTCGAGAAGTGCATCGGCTGCGAACTGTGCGCCTGGGCCTGTCCCGCCGACGCCATCTATGTCGAGGGCGCGGACAACACTGAGGAGCAGCGCTTCTCGCCGGGTGAGCGCTACGGCCAGGTCTATCAGATCAACTACCTGCGCTGCATCGGCTGCGGTCTGTGCATCGAAGCGTGCCCGACACGGGCGCTGACGATGACCAACGAATACGAGATGACCGACGACAATCGCGCCGATCTGATCTACGAGAAGGACCAGCTGCTCGCCCCACTGCAGCCGGGCATGACCGCGCCACCCCACGCCATGTATCCCGGCGCCGACGAAGGCGACTACTACCGGGGCAACGTGCCCGGTGGCACCGCCGAGGCGGAACCCACTCCCCCGAGGCTGCCCGCCACCGCGGGCGCGGAAGGAGGCGCGCTGTGAACGCATTGATCCTGGCCGCCGAGCCACTGACCCGAGCCTCCACCGGTGAGGCTGTCAGTTTCTGGATCCTCGCCCCGCTGGCCGTGATCGGCGCACTCGGCATGGTCTTCGCACCCAAGGCAGTGCATTCGGCGCTGTGCCTCGCCTCGACGATGATCGCGCTCGCGGTCATGTACATCGCCCAGGACGCCCTGTTCCTCGGCGTGGTGCAGATCGTCGTCTACACCGGCGCGGTGATGATGTTGTTCCTCTTCGTGCTCATGCTGGTCGGCGTCGATTCCGCCGAGTCGCTGCGGGAAACCATTCGCGGGCAACGGCTTTCCGCCGCCGCGGTCGGCCTCGGCTTCGGTCTGCTGCTGGTCAGCGGTATCGCCAACGGCATCCGAAACTCCGGAATCACCTACCCGGCCACCGGATTCGCAGGTCGTGACGTGATCGGCGAGCTCGCCGAGCTGATCTTCATCCGCTACGTGTGGGCCTTCGAGCTCACCGGTGCACTGCTCATCGCCGCCACCATCGGCGCGATGGTGCTCGCGCACCGCGAGCAGTTCGGCCAGCGGCTCGGCCAGCGCGAGATGTCGCAACGCCGGTTCCGCAGCCAAGGTGACCCGCTGCATCCCACGCGCCGCGCCACCCCGCTGCCCACACCCGGCGTCTACGCCAGGCACAACGCGGTCGACATCCCGGCCAGACTGCCGGACGGGTCCTTCGAGGAATTGTCGGTCAGCACCATCCTGCGGCACCGCCGCACCAGGGCGCTCACCGAAGCGGCCGTCATCTCGGTCGGCTCGACGAGCACACCCGACGGGACCGAAAACCACGCGCCCGCCGACGATTCCCCACAGAGCTGACGAGGAAGGCATACGGTGAACCCCCAGAACTACCTGTTCCTGTCCGCGCTGTTGTTCACGATCGGCGCCGCGGGAGTCCTCTTGCGGCGCAACGCCATCGTCGTGTTCATGTGCATCGAGTTGATGCTCAACGCGGTGAATCTCGCCTTCGTCACCTTCGCCAGGCTGCATGCCAATCTGGATGGCCAGGTGTTCGCTTTCTTCACCATGGTGGTCGCCGCGGCCGAGGTCGTCGTCGGCCTGGCCATCATCATGACCATCTTCCGCGCCCGCCGCTCGACCTCGGTCGACGACGCCAACCTGCTGAAGTTCTGACATGGACGAGATGACAACTCTCGGGCTGCTGCCCGCGCTGCCGCTGGCAGGCGCCGTCCTCCTGCTGCTCGGCGGGAAGTACACCAACAAATGGGGTCACCTGCTCGGCACGGTCGCGGCGCTCGCGTCGTTCGTGGTCGCCGGGATGGCATTCTTCAGCATGCTCGACCGCGACAACGCCGAACGAGCCATCCACCAGGACTTGTTCAGCTGGGTGCCGGTGCCGGGACTCGAGGTCGACTTCGGCCTCCAATTGGACCAGCTGTCCATCTGTTTCGCACTGCTGATCACCGGAGTCGGATCCCTGATCCACATCTACTCCATCGGCTATATGAGCCACGATCCGGCGCGACGACGGTTCTTCGCTTATCTCAACCTGTTCCTCGCGGCGATGCTGCTGCTGGTGCTGGCGAACAACTATCTCGTGCTCTATCTCGGCTGGGAAGGCGTCGGCCTCGCGTCCTATCTGCTGATCGGGTTCTGGCACGAAAAGCCGTCCGCCGCGACAGCGGCCAAAAAAGCCTTCGTGGTCAACCGGGTCGGCGATATGGGCCTGGCGATCGCCATGTTCACCATGTTCACTACCTTCGGGTCGATCAACTTCACCGACGTGTTCGGCGCAGCGTCCGCCGCCAGCGAGGGAAAGCTCACGGCGATCGGATTGCTGCTGCTGCTGGCCGCGTGTGGCAAGTCCGCGCAGGTGCCGCTGCAGTCCTGGCTCGGTGACGCGATGGAGGGCCCGACCCCGGTGTCGGCGCTCATCCACGCGGCAACCATGGTCACCGCGGGCGTATACCTGATCGCCCGGTCCGGCCCGATCTTCGACCTGGCGCCCAATGCCCGGCTCGGGGTGGTGCTCGTCGGCGCGGTGACGCTGTTGTTCGGTGCGATCGTCGGTTGCGCGAAAGACGACATCAAGAAGGCGCTCGCCGCCAGCACCATGAGCCAGATCGGCTATATGGTGCTGGCCGCAGGGCTCGGTCCGGCCGGCTACGCGGTCGCCATCATGCATCTGCTCACCCACGGCTTCTTCAAGGCCGGACTGTTCCTCGGTGCGGGTTCGGTGATGCACGCGATGGACGAGGAGACCGACATGCGCCGCTACGGCGGACTGCGCACGTTGCTGCCGGTCACCTACATCACCTTCGGGCTCGGCTATCTCGCCATCATCGGGGTGCCGCCGTTCGCCGGGTTCTTCTCCAAGGACCGCATTATCGAAGCAGCGTTCAACCAGGGCGGCATGAGCGGTTTCGCGCTCGGCGCCGTCACGCTGCTGGGCGCCGGACTGACCGCGTTCTACATGACGCGAGTGATGCTGATGACCTTCTTCGGCGAACGCCGCTGGAAACCCGACACCCACCCGCACGAGTCACCCGCGGTGATGACGGGACCGATGATCCTGCTCGCCGTCGGATCGGTGGCCGCGGGCGGACTGTTCGTCCTCGGATCGTCGCTGCAGAACTGGCTGGAACCCGTTGTCGGAGCACACCACGGTGAAGAGGCCGTTCCCGCCGCGGTCATCACCGCGTTCGCGCTGATCGTCGTCGCTGTGGGCGTCGCGTTCGCCTACTACCAGTACGCCCAGCGTGAAATCCCCGAGACCGCACCGGAACCGGTGAGCGCGCTGACCGTCGCGGCTCGCAAGGATCTCTACGGCGACGCGTTCAACGAGGGCGTGTTCATGCGGCCGGGCGCCTACCTGACCCGGGTCCTCGTCTTCCTCGACAACCGCGGCATCGACGGGATCGTCAACGGCACTGCCGCACTGATCGGCGGCCTCTCCGGCCGCATCCGGCGCGTCCAGTCCGGATTCGTACGCTCCTATGCCCTGTCCATGTTCACCGGCGCGGCCCTGGTGGCCGCCGCCCTGCTGGCGGTGAGGATCTGGTGACCGATTTTCCCTGGTTGACCTTGCTGTGGGCGTTGCCCGCAGTCGGCTCTGTTGCGGTGCTCCTGCTGCCCGCCGCTCAACGCACACTGGCCCGCTGCCTGGCCCTGTGCCTCTCGATCGCGGTGCTGGTGATCGGCATCGTGTTGGCGGTGCGCTTCGATCCCGGTGGGGCGCAATATCAGTTCGTCGAGGACCACGAGTGGATTCCGGCCTTCGGCGCCGGATACACCGTGGGACTCGACGGGATCGCGCTGGTACTCGTACTGCTCACCACGGCGCTGGTGCCGCTGCTGATCCTCGCGGGCTGGAACGACGAGCGCGAGGTCGGCAGCGGCCGCCGCGTCGTGCACACCTACGTCGCGCTCAGCCTCATGGTCGAGGCGATGGTGTTGATTTCCTTCGTCTCGCTCGACATCCTGCTGTTCTACGTATTCTTCGAGGCCATGCTCATCCCGATGTACTTCCTCATCGGCGGCTTCGGACCGCGCAGTGCGGATGTGCAGCTGCGCCAGCAGCGGTCGCGGGCGGCGGTGAAGTTCCTGCTCTACAACCTGTTCGGTGGGCTGATCATGCTGGCCGCGGTGATCGGACTGTATGTGCTCACCGCGCGAGAAGGGCTCGGCGCGGGCTCGGCGGGCACCTTCGACTTCCGCACCGTGGTCACCGCGGCCAACGCCGGCCAGCTCGGCGCCGGTCCCGCCGTGCTCAACGCCCTGTTCCTCGGATTCATGTTCGCGTTCGCGGTGAAGGCCCCGCTGTGGCCGCTGCACACCTGGCTGCCCGATGCTGCGGTCGCGGCGACGCCGTCGAGTGCGGTGCTGATGATGGCGGTGGTCGACAAGGTCGGCACCTTCGGCATGCTGCGCTACTGCCTGATGCTGTTCCCGGATGCCTCGGGTACGTATGCGCCACTGGTGATCACTCTCGCGGTCATCGGCATCATCTACGGCGCGCTACTGGCCGTCGGCCAGACCGACGTGATGCGGCTGATCGCTTACACCTCGATCTCGCACTTCGGATTCATCATTCTCGGCATCTTCGCGATGACGAGCCAGGGACAAACCGGCGCGACCCTCTACATGGTCAACCACGGCATTTCGACCGCCGCGCTGTTCCTGATCGCCGGATTCCTGGTGTCGCGCAGGGGTACCCGGGTCATCGCCGAATTCGGCGGGGTGCAGAAAGTCGCACCCGTGCTCGCGGGCACCTTCTTCATCGCCGGTCTCGCCACGCTGTCGCTGCCCGGCCTCGCCCCGTTCGTCAGCGAATTCCTGGTCCTGGCGGGCACGTTCAGCCGCTACCAGGTCGCCGCCGTCATCGCGACCGGCGCACTCGTGCTCGCCGCGCTGTATGTGCTGTGGCTCTACCAACGCATGATGACCGGCCCGGTGAAGGAAGGCAACGAGCGCCTCTACGATCTGGTGCCCCGCGAACTCGCCGTGGTAGTACCACTGATCGCCGCGCTGCTGTTCCTCGGCGTCTACCCGAAACCGCTGCTGGACTTCATCAATCCGGCGGTCGGGCAGACGCTGACCACCATCGGCCGTCACGACCCCGCTCCCTCGGTGCCGTCGCTGCCCGAAGCGGGGGCGACCGGGCACACCGGAGGTGAGCACAAGTGAGCGCCGCCGAGCGTCAACCGGACCGCCTCAGTACCGGCCGTGGCGCGCACTTCGGTGCCGTCAGGCAGGTCGCCACCATGTTCCACGTATCAAGGACGGCATAAGTGACTTCCTACGAATACGGAACTGTGCTCGCCGCCACGGTCCCCGCACCGAGCATCGAGTACAGCAAGCTCTCGCCGATGCTCATCGTTTTCGGTGTCGCTGTGGTCGGGGTGCTGGTCGAAGCGTTCCTGCCCCGGCCGTATCGGTATGCGACGCAGGTGGTGCTCGGGCTCGCCGGCTTGCTGGCGGCACTGGTTGCCGTCGTACGCCTCTCGGGCACCAATGCCACCGTGATGGTCGGAGCGGTGTCGATCGACGGCGTCACACTGTTCCTGCAGGGCACGATCCTGGTGGTCTCGATCCTGGCGCTGCTGCTCATCGCCGAGCGTGACGCGCCGCCACGCGCCGAAGGACGTTCTGGTCCCGGCACCTGGAGTCTGGCGGCGGCCACCGTCGGACGCAGCTTGGACGCGTTCACGCCGCAAGCCTCCGCGGTGCCCGGAGGCGCGGGCGAGATGGCCGCCATCCGAGCGGGTGTCGCGACCACCGAGGTGTTCCCTCTGACGATGCTCGCGATCGGTGGACTGCTGCTCTTCCCGGCGTCGAACGATCTGCTCACGATGTTCGTCGCGCTCGAGGTGCTGTCGCTGCCGCTGTATCTGCTGTGCGGGCTCGCCCGTCGCAAGCGGCTGCTCTCCCAGGAAGCAGCGCTCAAATACTTTCTGCTCGGTGCGTTCTCGTCGGCGTTCTTCCTCTACGGCGTCGCCCTGCTCTATGGCCAGGCGGGCACCGTCCGGCTCGGCGGTATCGCGGATGCGATAGCGCGGCATCCGGAGAACACCACCCTCGCCACGCTCGGTGTCGGCCTGCTCGCGGTCGGCCTGCTGTTCAAGATCGGCGCGGTGCCGTTCCAGTCCTGGGTCCCTGACGTGTACCAGGGCGCGCCGACGCCGATCACCGGATTCATGGCCGCCGCAACGAAGATCGCTTCGGTCGGCGCACTGCTGCGCCTGCTCCAGGTCGCGGTGCCCGGCCTGCGCGACGACTGGCGGCCGGTGCTCGCCGCCATCGCCATCGCCACCATGCTCATCGGCGCGGTCATGGCGATCACCCAGACCGACGTGAAGCGCATGCTCGCGTACTCCTCGGTCGCGCACGCCGGTTTCATTCTCACCGGCCTGATCGCCGGCACCGACGCCGGCGTCGCCGCCATCCTGTTCTACTTGCTGGCCTACGGCATCGGCACCGTCGGCGCCTTCGCCGTCGTCAGCCTGGTTCGGGACAGCTCCGGTGACGAAGCCACCGCCATGTCCCAGTGGGCCGGCCTCGGCCGCCACTCCCCTGCCCTGGCAACGGTGTTCGCCCTTTTCCTGCTCTCCTTCGCGGGCCTGCCCCTGACCAGCGGCTTCGTCAGTAAGTTCGCCGTCTTCCAAGCGGCGGCCGCCGGCGGAGCAACGCCGCTTGTCCTCGTCGGTGTGATCTCCAGCGCCATCGCGGCCTTCTTCTACGTCCGCGTCATCGTGCTGATGTTCTTCACCGACCCGCCCGAAGCCGCCCCCGCGGTGGTCAGCCCATTCCTGACCACCGCGGTGGTCACCTTCACCGCGGGAGCAACAGTCCTGCTCGGCATCCTGCCCCAGTCGATGCTGGACATCGCCGAACGCGCAGCGATCTTCGTGCACTAGTCACGCACCGACCGGTACCGCCGCACACGCAAGAAGTGCGGCGGTACTTTCGCGTTCGGGACATTTCGCGCACGGGAACGTCAGTGCAGGTACGAGGCTCCGTTGACATTCAACACCGCACCCGAGGTCCAGGTCGCTTCCGCCGAGGCGAGATACCGTACCGCCGAGGCGATTTCCTCCGGCTCGGCGACCCGGTCGAAGGGGCTCTGGGCTCGGACTTCATCGGTGACGCGGTGCACGACGCGTTCGGTCGCTACGAAACCGGGCGCCACCGAGGCGACCGCGATTCCGTAGGGAGCGAGATAGACCGCCAGCGATTGACCGAGAGCGTGCACGCCCGCTTTGCTCGCGCCGTATGCGGGGTAGTCGGGTTCGCCGCGGAACGCGCCCCGGGAGCCGATATTCACGATGCGGCCCGCGACACCGCGGTCGATCATGTGCCGGGCCGCGCAGTAGGAGACGTTGGCGGTGCCGAACACGTTGACATCCATGGTCGTGCGCCATGCCTGCTGCCAGTCCGCATAGCTGGTCTCCGCCAACGGATGCGCGATGTTCACCGCCGCATTGTTGATGAGAACATGCACGGTGCCGAGCCCCTCGACGGCCGCCGCGACGATCGCTTCGGCCTCCTCCGGTGACCCGACATCCCCGCTGACAAGCATGTGTCCGGTTCCCGGCAGCCCACGCAACGTCTTCTCGGCATCGTCCTTACCGGTCGCGTAGTGCACCGCCACCCGGTCGCCGTTCTCGGCGAACGCGTGCGCGATAGCCCGTCCGATCCCCCGCGACGCACCCGTCACCAACACACCACGACTCATTTGTCCATCACCATGCCCCCAGCCTGCCATCACGACTCGTCGTCGACATCGCCACGCCCGCCGGCCACGGAAAAACCGCATGTGATCGATAGCAGATGAGCATATTTGCCGGGCCGTGCGCGCCCGGATCGATGGCCCGCACTGTTGCGGCGTCGAGGCAGACCGGGCGGTCTTGCTGCTAATGTGAGCCAGTCGTCGGATTTCGGACGACTGGAAGGGCTTGCTTTGTTCGGTCGGTGATTGTCGAAATCATCTGTCCTGCAGGGACTGTGAGGTGACGATGGTGAGACTGTGGTTGGCCTCGCCAGAACTCCGGTCTTCGGCACTGACCTCTTTGCCGGGGTCACGATGGTCGGCAACCGCGAGGAAGGGCTGAACGAAGCGATGTGGCGGGAGGCTGTAAGGCGATGATCGAAGCGCGCAGCATACCGTCGAAACCCCGGCGAACCCCTGACCTTTCTCGACGCACGTGACCGAGGCGCATGCCCGCATCACCGACCTCGTCGAGTTCTGATCCATCGTCTGGAGTCACGCCTATGACCAAGCCGCACTCGCCGTTGTCGGCCGCACCCAACGCAGCCACGAACGGAACCTGCCCCGTCGCGCACGGCTCACCAATCCGTACCGATGGTCCGCGGGTCTCGCTGCACACGCCGGAATTCGCCGCCGACCCGCACCGCGCCTACCGCGAGATGCGCAGCCAGTACGGTTCGATGGTGCCGATGGAGCTGGCTCCGGATGTGCCCGCCACCTTGGTAATCGGCTACAACACCGCATTGCGAATCCTCAACGACCCGGACCATTTTCCGGCCGACCCGCGGACCTGGCAGCAGCACGTGCCCGACGACTCCCCCATCAAGCCGATGATGGAGTGGTATCCGAACGCGCTGCGCAACAGCGGAACCGCGCATACGCGCTATCGACAGGCGTACACCGCGAGCATCGACGGAATCGACCTACACGCGCTACATTCCACGGTCGAAAAGGTCGCCGTTCCGCTGATCAATACTTTCTGCGAGGCCGGTTCGGCCGATCTGGTGTCGCAGTACGCGTTACCGCTGGTCTTCGAGCTGATCAACCAGTTGGTCGGCTGCCCGACGGAAATCGGACAGCGGGTCGCGACCGGAATGGCCGCACTCTTCGATACGGTCAACGCCGCATGGGGAATGCAGACGCTCAGCGAGGCGCTGTTGGAGCTGATCCATCTGCGCCGCGCCGCGCCCGGGGACGATGTCACCTCGCGGCTCGCGCACCATCCCGCCGAACTCGACGACACCGAAATGCTCTCCCAGCTGATCAGCTTCTACGGCGCCGGTATCGAACCGCAACAGAATCTGATCACCAACACCCTGCTGCTGATGCTCACCGACGACCGGTTCGGCGACGAGGTCCTCGGCGGGAGCCTATCGACGCGCGACGCGCTCGATGAGGTGCTCTTCAACGACCCACCGATGGCGAACTACTGCATGAGTTACCCGAAGCAGCCGATCCTCATCGAAAACACCTGGCTGCCCGCACATCAGCCGGTCCTCATCAGCCTCGCCGGCTGCAACAACGACCCCGAGATCCGCGGTGGCGACCGCACCGGCAATCGCTCGCATCTGGCGTGGAGCGCCGGGCCGCACGCCTGCCCGGCCAAGTCGTTGGCGTACATGGTCGTCCAGGATGCTATCGATCAGCTGCTCGACGCCCTTCCTGAGATGCAACTGGCCGTGCCGCAGGACGAATTGGTCTGGCGGCCGGGTCCTTTCCACCGGGCGATGGCCGCGTTGCCGGTCGTGTTCCCCAAGTCCCCTCCGTTGAACCTGGTGTAAGGAGCGTCCTGATGGAACATGAACCGATAGTCCTGGACACAGCCGGTCTCGACATCCAAGGCGAGTCCGCCCGGATCCGGGCGCGCGGGCCGGTGGCGCTGGTCGAGTTGCCCGGCGGAGTGCCCGCGTGGTCGGTGACCGACGCGGTGGCGCTACGCGGCCTGCTGGCCGACCCTCGGGTGTCGAAGGACCCGCGGCAGCACTGGGCGGCGTACATGAACGGCGAGATCACCGAGGCGTGGCCGTTGCTGCCATGGGTGGCGGTGGAAAATATGTTCACCGCGTACGGCAGCGAGCATCGGCGGCTGCGGAAGTTGGTCGCGCCCGCCTTCACGCACCGCCGCACCGCGGCGGTGCGGCCGCGGATCGAGGAGATCACCGAGAACCTGGTTGCGCAGCTCGCGGCGACACCGCGTGGTGAGTCCGTCGATCTGCGTGCGCGATTCGCCTATCCAGTGCCGATCCAGGTCATCAGCGAGCTGATGGGTGTGCCGGACCATCTCGGCCCCAGCATCCACAAGTGCGTCGACGGGTTCTTCGACACCTCGTTCACGCCCGAGCAGGCTCAGGCCAACTACCTCGAGATGTACGGGCACATCAGCGAACTGGTGGCCTACCGGCGTGAGACGCCCGGCGACGACATCACCAGCGTGTTGATCGCCACCCGCGACGAGGACGACGGCTCACGATTGACCGAGAAGGAACTCGTCGACACGCTGATGCTGGTCATCAACGCCGGACACGAGACCACAGTCAACCTGCTCGATCAGGCGATCTTCGCGCTGCTGACCCATCCCGAGCAGCGCGCCGACGTGGTCGAGGGCCGGGTGCCCTGGTCGGATCTGGTGGAGGAGACACTGCGCTACGAAGCGCCCGTCGCGCATCTGCCGCTGCGTTATGCCGTCGAAGATATCGACATCGACGGCATCCGCATCCCCAAGGGCGACGCGATCCTCGCCTCATACGCGGGCGCGAGCCGCGACCCGAAGGTGCACGGCGCAACTGCCGACGAGTTCGACGTGCACCGCGCGACCAAAGACCAGCATGTAGCCTTTGGCCACGGCGCTCACCATTGCATCGGCGCTCCCCTTGCCCGCATGGAGGCCACTATCGCGCTGCCTGCGCTGTTCAGCCGTTTCCCCGACCTGCGTTTCGCTGTGGATCCACAACAACTGGCACCGGTAGGCAGCTTTATCTCCAACGGACATGCACAGCTGCCGGTCTACTTGGAGTCGGCGGAGTAGATCATTCGTAGGTGGGGTGCCGTCCAGGACGGCGCCCCTTCTGCACGAGATCGCACGGGGTATCTGAGATATCGGCCGGTCGCCGGGCCTGAGCCCTCGCGCGACGCCGACCATGGAGGTACACCCACATCGGGGCCGCGGCGGTGCAGAACAACGGCAAGCCGGATTGCAGCGGCGAGAACTTGGTGGAGTTCATTCGCGGACTGACATAGGCGGCCGCCTGGGTGTGTGTCACCAAGGGCCACCGAATCCGGCCACAGCCGAACCGGCCTGCGCGGCCCGACCGCCTGCCCGGGTACTCAACGCCCGGCCCGGGGTGGTACCAATTTCTATGTCCGCCTGCTCATTAAGCCTGCAACACCTCGCGCAACCGCGGAGCGAAGGCCGCCGGGTCCTCCACGAAACCGGTATGACCGCCTGGGAAGAGCACCGGCTCGACTCCGAGCATCTCCCCCAACTCCCGCGACGTGCGCTCACACAACTCTCCGGCCGAATCCGCGCCCAGACCGATCACGATGCGTGCGGCCGTCGCGCGCAACGCCGCCGAATCGGGTTCCCACGAGGTGGTTCCGCGGAGCTCGTGCCCGAACCAATAACTCTCGCTCGCCTGCTGCCTCGGCTCGCGCTCACCGCCGAAGATCTGTTCGAGCACCGGCTCCGGCATCTGAATGTTGGCCTGCGCCATGAACTTCCGCCAGGCGCCCAAGGTGTCGCCGCTCTGATAGGTGGCAATGATCTCCTCGGTTTTCGCCCGCTGCTCCGCGCGGTCGTCGAGCAGCGCGAGCAACGGCGGCTCGTGCGCAACGACCGTAGTGACCAGATCGGGCTGGGCTTGGGCCAGCGCCAGCGCGGTGACAGCGCCGCCACTGGAGCCGAACACCACGGCCGGGCCCACGCCGACGGAGGCGATCAGGCGGCCCAGGTCGTCGGCGCGCAACTCGGGGGTCGAGTCCTGCGTCGGGTCGTCGAGCACGCTGCCCTGGTGGCCGCGCGGGTCGGTGGTGAGGACGGTGTGATCGGTGGCGAGTAAGTCCGCCAGCGGCGCGAAGGCCGCCGCGTCCATGGGCGCACCGACTAGTACGACCAGTGGTCCGGTACCACGCAGCTCGTAGTGCAGGCGGGCGCCGGGTACGTCGAGAGTGCCGGTTGTGGTGGGGGCGGTCGAAGTCGAGGTCATCGATTCTCCTGGTGGAGTAGTCCTGCGGGTCCATGAGTGTTGACTGCGGTTACGCCGAAAACTCATCGGTCGGCCGGATACCCCCTGGACAATGCCACTTGCACCTAGAGGTACTAGGTTCTATCCTAGTGACCCTAGGTAAGGAAGTGCGCATGTCCCCACGCGCCGGTCTCACGGCCGACAAGATCGTCCACGCGGCGGCCGATCTGGCCGACGAGGTCGGTTTCGACAACATCACCGTGTCGGCACTGGCACGGAAGTTCGACGTCAAGGACGCGAGCCTGTACTCGCACATCAAGAACATCAAGGATCTGCGCCAGCGGGTTTCCATCCTGGCCGCCGAGGAGAAGACCACCCTGATCGCCGCGGCGGTCGCCGGTCTCGCGGGACGCGACGCGCTCGCCGCCTACGCCGACACCTGGCGTCGGTACGCGCTCGCCCACCCTGGTCGCTACGCGGCGACCCAGATGCCGGTGGACCCCGCGGCGGCGATCGCCTGGCCGGGGTGGCGCCGCGCCATCGACCTGACCTACGGGATGCTGCGCGCGTACGGACTCGACGAACCCGATCTCACCGACGCGGTTCGCCTGCTGCGCAGCACCTTTCACGGCTACACGAACTTGGAGGCCACCGGCGGTTTCGGGCATTCGCGCCCGACCGATGCCTCCTGGGGCCGCATCATCGACGCACTGCACATCGCACTCGAACAGTGGCCGTCGACCGACAACAAGGAGCAGAAGTAATGCGAAGCGCGACGTTGAAGGTCCCCGGCGCGACCCTCTTCTACGAGATCCGCGGCAGCGGCCCGCTGCTGCTGATGCTGCCGGGCAGCGGCGGTGACGCCGCCATCTTCGACCAGCTCGCCGAGCCGCTCGCCGAGCATTTCACCGTCGTCGCCATCGACCCGCGCGGCTATTCACACAGCACTCTCGACGATCCGGAACGCGGAGATCTGACCGCCGAAGTGATGAGTGACGACGCCCACCGCCTCCTCGAACATCTCACTCCCGCAGGCGAAGACGCCTACGTCTTCGGCGGCAGCGGCGGCGCGGTCGTCGCGCTCGATCTGCTGGCGAAGCACCCCGAACGCCTTCGGCTCGTCGTCGCCCACGAACCCCCGATATTCGGAATACTGCCCGACGCGGCGGCGCATCACGCGTTCATCGAGGAGGTCTGCCGCCTGCTGCGCACTGAGGGTCACGCTGCAGCAGGCGCTCGGTTCGCGGCAGGAGTCGGCGTCACCATGAAGGGCTTCCCCAACCCTGATGAGCTCCCGCCCCGCCCGGCCGGGTTGATTCGCCGACTCGTGGCCAATGGACCAATAATGATGGCGCACGAACTGCGACCGATCACCTCGTATCTGCCCGACGAGGCCGCGCTCGCGACCGTTTCCGACCGCCTTGTCCTCGGTGCGGGCGAGCTCACTCGCGGGCGGCTGCCGCACCGCCCGGCCGCTGCCCTCGCCGAGAACCTCGGTCTGCCGCTGACGATATTCCCCGGCGGTCACAGCGGATTCACCGACGAACCGGAGGCGTTCACGCAGCTTTTGCTCGATCTGCTGCTGGGTGCCCGCAGCGCCACGAGCTGACCCGACCGCGCCCAACCGCTACGGCGGCGGGCCGGTCTCGGCCTAGGGTTGACGGTATGCGCGCCAACAAGGGTTTGACCTTCGGCATCTACGCCGCAAGCCAGGTAGGCACCAGCATCGGAGCCCCCGACGATGTCGCGGCGATCGACGCACTCGTCACCGCGCTGCAGTCCGGCAAACCGTTCGTCGTCCGCGAGTACCTGCACTATCTGGGCGCCGAACCGGAGCCGGAACGCGTCGCGGTGGCGGATCCGGAACGTGAGCTGCGCGGTCTCACCATGCCCGACGACTGGTACCTGACTCAGCGCCGCGAACTCGATCTCGTGCTCAGCTATCAGCCGACCACGGCCGACATCCCGGGCTGGCTGGCGTTCATCGACAACGCCATCCACCGCTACGGCGCAATCACCCGATTCCTGCAGATCACCCTCGAACCCAATTTCCCCATCCCCTGGATCGACGGCAGCTCACCGGCGGTCCTCGACGCACTCACCCACGGCATGGCGCACGCCCGCCACGCACTGAACCGCCTCGGCCACACCCACGTCGAACTCGGATTCTCGGTAGCCGAACCACCCGAATGGCTCGGCGGCGATACCGACTTCTGGCAGCACCTGTCCACGATCCCCGCCACGGACTTCGCCCACCACGTCGATTACGTCGGCCTCGCCCTCTACCCCGACGCCTTCTCCCCCGTCGCTCCCGCGGGCACACCAGGCAACCTCATCGAACTCACCGAACACGCCATCCGCCACCTTCGCGAAAATAGCCTCCCCACAGCACATCTGGATGCCGCGCCACTGCACATCGTCGAAAACGGCAGCCCCACCGGACCGGACCGCTCGCCCCGCCACCAAGCCGACAGCCTCCAGCAGATGATCGAAACAGTCATCGACGCCGCGCCTGTTCACAACATCACCCACTACGAACTGTTCGGCCTGCGCGACGCCGACTCCGCGGCCCCCGAACCCACCGACCAGCTGGGTATCACGACCGACGATTACCGCCCCAAACCCGCATTCACGCTGTATCAAACACTGATCGACGAGCACTCGCGACCCTGAAATACCTTGATAGGGACCGCCTTTCGCTCACTACAGCCGCGACCGAACCCCGCGAGCGGCGCCGAGCGCATCATCCGGCACGCTGCGGCCGCGATGATCGGCCGTCGAGCGCACAGCAACACCGTGCGATAAGCAACCAATGGTTGCGCGATGACCGGTGGTCGGCTAGCGTCATGCGCAACCAAACGTTGCACATGACGGAAGTGGGAAGAGTATGGAGTACGGCAGCATCGAACGAGAGATCCACGTCGACGCCTCGCCCGAGGTGGTCTTCGAGGTCGTCAGCAGCCCTGAGCACATCTCGGAATGGTGGACCGACGATGCCGAATTCGAAGCGACTCCCGGCGCGGTCGGCGAACTCGTCTGGGGCGACAGGGCAGAAGTCGTCCCGATCACCGTGGTGAACGCTGATCCGCCTCGATTTTTCTCGTTCCGCTGGTGCTATCCCGAGGGCAAGGTCGACGACTCCGCCAACTCGATGCTGGTCACCTTCGAGCTCACCCCGTCGGGCACCGGCACCAAGATTCGGCTCACCGAGACCGGGTTCCGTGAGATGGGCTGGGAGGCCGCGAAGTTGGAGGAGCAGTACCGCGAACACAGTGTCGGTTGGGACACCTTTGTTCCCCGGCTCGGGGAGTACATCGCCCGGCTGGTGTCGACTCCATGACCGCCGCCGTCGACGACGACCTGTGGTCCGCGGTCGGGGATCCGACCCGTCGGCGGATGCTCGATCTGCTCCTGGCAGACGGCGATGGCACGGCCACCAGCCTCAGTGAGCGGCTACCGGTGACACGGCAGGCCATCGCGAAACACCTCAGCGTGCTCGGCCGCGTCGGCTTGGTGCACGCCACGCCTGCCGGCCGAGAGAAGAGGTACCGGGTGGACGAGGCGCAACTTGCTCGTGCGGTCGCACAGCTGTCCTCGGTGGGGGCGGCGTGGGACGCCAGGCTCCGGCGTATCAAGCGGATCGCCGAAGCGATTCAGCGCGGGAAAGACCAGCGCAGCACAGCGCAATGACCTCACGAAAGTCCTACGAGAACCACTACTGGAAAGAGGAATCGAACATGGTGGACATCCTGCACAGGGTCGGAATCAAATCGGCTCCGGCCGAGGTCTACGCGGCCCTGACCACCACCGAAAGGCTAGCCGACTGGTGGGCAACCAACACCCGAGGCGAAGGCAACGACCTCGGCGGTGTGCTCCAATTCCGATTCAGCGCGGGTGGATTCGATATGAAAGTCCTCGAGCTCGCCCCAGGCAAGCATGTGCTGTGGGAGGTGGTCGATGGACCCGACGAATGGGTCGGCACACATGTGAACTGGGACCTCGATCAAGTCGGCGACTACACCATCGTTCTCTTCGAACACCAAGGTTGGAAGGAGCCGGTGGAATTCATGCACCATTGCAGCACGAAGTGGGCGGTCTTTCTGATGAGCCTGAAGTCACTGATCGAAACCGGGAAGGGCGCTCCGGATCCCCACGACGTCCAGATCAGCGACTGGCACTGACGTTCCGCCCGATTCGGAAGCGAATCCGGGGTCTCGCACTGTCGCGGAGTCACGACAGCACCTCCATCGGCACCGGCGGTGGAGGTGACGTCATGTGGCAGCCCGAATTCCCGATCGACTTACCTGGACGAGGCACTCCGCGTGTCGGAACGCCGCCACGACGGGATCGACAGGTAGGTCGCCGCGCGCAGCAACCACTCGACAGGACCGTAGGAATGCGTGCGCAGCCACCAGCTGCTCACCGTCAACTGCGCGGCGTAGGTCAGTAGGGCGATGCCGATGACTCCGGCGGGTGGGATGGTGTCTACCAGTGCGAAACCGTAGCCGGTGTAGACCACCATCAGCACCACCGATTGCGCGATGTAGTTCGACGCCGCCATTCGCCCTGCGGGGGCCAACCATCCGATGACGCGGGCGGAGCGCGCCGACTGCGCAAGCAGCACGATCCCGGCGATGTAGGCGAAGGTCATCAGCGGGTTGACCAGCTCCTGCACACCGCCCCAGAAGGATGGCACCTGGTACCAATTCATCGAGCCGGCGAACGACACCGCCGAGATCGGCAGGCCGACACCGAGACCGAGCCACAGTGCGCGAGGAGCCCAGCGGCGCAAGGTATTTCGATCCTCGAGCACTCCACGTTCGCCTGCCGCCATACCGATGAGGAACAGGCCGAGACTGGTGATGCCCTGAGTGAACCAGATCAGGAGCAGGAATCCCGGTGCCAGGGACACCTGAGTGGCGAAGGTGTCGGCCGAGTTTCCAGTGAACCCCTCGTGAATCGCAGGTAAGTCGAATACCTCGGCGACGCCGCTGATCACGTCGTCGGAGCCGGGCAGAAAGGCCCAGACCGACCACGCCGCGTAGAGGACCGCGCCGGTGATGACGGCGGCGCGCGGCCGCAGCTTGCGCAGCAGGATCAAAATCAAGCAGAGGAAGGCATACAGCGTCAGGATGTCGCCGACCCACAGCAGGAATACGTGGGCTAGCCCGATCGCCATCAGCGCGGCACAGCGCCGGAGCAGCCGCTTGTTCGGTGCTGCGCCGGCCCGTTGCGCTGCGGCGATCTGCAGGGTGAACGAATAGCCGAACAGGAATGCGAACAGCAGGTAGAACCGACCCTCGAACAGCGCCTCCACCAGCCCACCGGTGACGTGGTCGATGGTGCCGTCGAAGCGCAGCGTCGGATCGGCTTCGGTGCCGCCCGCCGACCAAAGCATGGTGGCGACGGTGACATTGGTGATCAGAATGCCGAACAGCGCGAACCCACGCAGCACGTCGACTTCCGCGATCCGCCGCCCGGACGCGGTCGCGGGCAGAACCGATTCGGTGGCTCCGGACATGATCTGAAGGTAGCCGCCCGTGCTGGAACGGTCGTCACTCCGAAGTCGCATTCCGCCCCTTACCCGATGCGCCGAGGACCACGACCTCCGGCGTATTGACACGGCCGGCCTCGCTCGACGTCGAGCACCACCTGAACATCGTACGACGACACAAACATTGGACGATGCGAGAAATTCCCTCCCGCCCCTCGGCTCAGCATGCCGCGAACCGACCGCGCTGCAACGAGTGTCGTGCTACTCGAATCGGCACGATCCGGCTACTCACCGGTCACGATCAGAAGGTGGACGGGACCGCCGACGGCGTCCATCGCCGCTGCGGAAGCAACGATCGATGCTTCAGTTGTAGGACTGTGTGACGCCGTCGAGGAGGTGCTCGAGTGTGTCATAGGTGGGTGTCTCGATCACGTCGATCAGATCGGCGGGAACCGGGACGTGGTTGTCCGCGGTGACCTTGGCGAACGGCGCGGTGTCACCGGTGCGGAAGCCGTGTTCCGCGGCGAGCCGTTGCAGCTGCGGGTCGGTCGACAGCAGCCGGCCGATTCGGTCGCCTTCAGCGTTGAGCGGCACCAGTGTGTGTTTGGACAGCACGGTCGGCGACGGGTAGGTCAGCACCATCCCCGGCTTGACCTGTCCACGGGCCGCGGCCTCGACGAACTGGGCTTCATAGATCAGCACCAGCGGGGTCGGGCCCATGCCTGCCGAGAGGTACTCCTTGAACGGGCCTTCACTGGAGTTCTCGGTATAGCCCTGGCGGGCGAACAGTTTCGACACCGCGGGCAGCACCGTCTGCTCGGCGGCGGGGCCCTGCACGACGGTGTTGTCATTGGCGACGTAGCTGGCGATGGCCAGGTACATGGCGGCGGAGTTCGAGCTACGCGGATCGGTCGTGGACACCACGATGTTCTTGCGCACCGGATAGGCCGTGTTGCCCGGCAGGAAATCCCACTGGGTGTCGGTGCGGGCGAGCTCGAGGTAGCGGGCCATATCGAAGGTGGCGACCGGACCGGGACGCACGACACCCGCCGCGGTCAACAGATCCGCGATCGGCTGGAAGGTCGCGATCGCCATCGGCGAGGCGAACGGTGTGTATTTCGCGGTGATGTTGCGGGCGCGCTGGATGCGTTCGGCGGCGGGCCCGCTCGAGGGGAAAGCGAAATCGTACTTGCTCAGGTCGATCGAGGTGGCGATCTGCCGGGAGCCGGCCGGATCGACCTCGATCTTCACACCGTTGCGGGCCAGCGCCTCGACAACTTTCGGGTCGGAGAAGAACGCGATCTTCTCCGACCCGACCACGCCGTGCAGCGTGGCAGGCGATTGCGCGACAGGAGCCGTGGTGGCAGGTGAATCTGGTTGGCGCACCGCGACTGTCACCACAATGGCAGCGACAACAACGGCGGCCGCGATCGACAGCGCCGCGACGCGCTTTCCGACGAAGACCGCGCCGATGGACCGTCGCAGATCCGTATTCCACCGTCCTCCAGCGTCCGATCGCGCTGTCGACGAGGCAGATTCGGCCACTGAGGTGACCGTGCCGTCCCTGGCTGGGGAGGGCACCGCCTCCAGCTCCCGCCGGGCGATGCGTTCGACCAGAATGGGAACGAACTCTCGAACGGGATGGCCGTCGAAGCGACTGCGCGCGGCGCCGACGGCGGTCTCGACGCGCTCGACAGGGTAAGTGTCGGTGAAGCTTTCGACCAGACGATCGGTCAACCGGCGGATCGCCTGCTCTTCGCGAACGGTAGGAACACCCACCACAATCTCCTCGGCCTCGAATCGGTCTGGAGTCGCGAGAAAGTCACCTGGCCTGCCCGCGCCGCGCCGAACGCTACCGGCATTTCCGGGGGTCGACACTGCGGCGTTCACCACTCTTGGAGACATCGGGCGCAACAATTCAGCTGCCGACCGACTGTCTGAATATCCGGATCAGACGGCCTTTCACCAGTTCAGAGTCTTGTCGTAATAGCGATCCCCGCGCCGAACGGAGGGTGCGCCATCCGCGAGACGACTCCACCCGCCATCCCTGGGACACGCAAAGTTCAACGCCCCCACGGATACTCGCCACCCGACGTTGCCCTGATGTTTGCAGTGCCGCCAAGACGCCCACCACGCCGACAGCACCCCGCCAGAGCGAGCCAAGTGTCGCGCAACCAGCATTTGCTGTGCCGCAACCCTTTTCGCCATGCCCGCCAGTACCCGACGAACCCGAGGGCGGCGACCGCCCACGGTCCGATCAGCCAGTTCGGTACCGCCACGGTGGCGCAGCGACCAGCCGCAGGTCCGGCATCGCGATGTGAGTGGAACTACGCGTCGGGCGTCGGTTCGATCAGTGTGCGCAGGTCGGGCAGATTGCCGATGCGCTGGGTCGCGGGCCGCTGTGGCGCGTCGGTCTGTGGTGATCCGGTTTCACGCAGTCGCGCGCGAACCTGCGCCGGCGTCTTGCGGCCCGAGCTCGCGGCAGACATGCCCTGATAGGAGGCCACGGCGCCGACCACGATCGGCGACGCGCTGGAGGTGCCGCTGAAGATGTCGGTGTACCAGAGGTCCTCGTCGGAGCCGCCCTGCAGGTCGCCGTATCCGGTGGTGGTCACCTCACGCCCCCAGCCCTGCGCGTCGACGCGAGAGCCGTAGTTGGAGAAGGCCAGTCGCGACCGCGCCGGTCCGTGATCGCGGCCGTGGAAGCCGAGTGGCGGAGCGCCCGCGCCGACGACGATGGCGCCGGAGTCGTCGCTGCCGCCACGGAACGGGTTGCGCCACGACACCGGGAAGTCGGCGGGTCGCATGTCGTACAGCGCGTCGTCCAGGTTCTCGGCCCCGTTTCCGCCTGCCTCGACAACGATGACACCGCGGCCGATGGCGTAGCGGATCGCGGCATTGTCGTCCGGCCACCATTCGATCGCGATGTAGCCGCGCTGATCGGGCCGCCCCGCATAGTTGAATCGAGGTCCGGGCCGGTGGAGCTCGAGCAGGATGATGTCTCCGGCGCTCAGCGCGTCCGCGGCCGTGCGAATCGCGGCCGCGGAGCCGGCGCCTCCGAAAATCGACACCGCCCGGATGCTCGCCTCCGGCGCGATGCCGGTGACGCCGAAGGCATTCACGTCGCCGCTGATCTCACCGGCCACCGCGGTGCCGTGGTCGCGCCAACCGAGGTCGGCGGACGGACTGCCGCCGATCACGCCACCCTGGTTGTCGAGCAGGTCTTCGTGGGTGAACCGCCAGGCGCCCTCGACGTCCACGATGCGAATCCCGGTGCCGCGTCCGCCCGGTCGAGTCCAGGCCCAGCGTGCGTTCACGCCTTGCGGCGCCGCGTCCAGATAGCCTTGGCGCGCTTCGAAATTCGGCGTCACCGGCGGTGCGTCGGCGAGCGAGGGTGCGACATCGATACCCGCGTCGATCGGCGGCGCGATGGGCGGTTCGGCGGGTGGCTTGACGTAGGCGGCAGCCACCGAGTCATCCGTGCGCAGCCGGGCGGCAACAGATTCCGGATCGGCAACCCCGTGCACCGAGAAATAGTTCAGATAGTCCGCACCCTCCGGCTCCCCTGCGGTATCGACCAACCTGCGGCGGAGTCGATTGGCGGGCCCGAAGATTCGGACAATCTCGGCACCCGGGGGCAGCAGGTCGGCCACATGCGATTGAGTGGATCGGCTGGTGTGCAGCGCGATCTCGTCGATAGCCGATGTCGTGCGTTCGGTGACGATGATGAGCTCTGCGGCAGACCGGGTCGCCCCCGCCTGCGCCGACCCATCCGAACTGTGCCGCCGGTGTGTGGATGCCATGCCGCACAGTCAACCAATTGCCCGGCCCGCTCGCCAGCTCAGTTGGGCGCCAACGGAACCCGAGCCGTCTCGGGCAGGCTCACCAGACCGCCTCGGCCACGGCTGACGGAGAGGATCTCCCATGCGCCGAGCACCACGAGCAGACCACCGGCCACCAGCGCCAAGACGTCCAGCGAATCGAAAGGCACCACGATCACCACGATCCCGATCACCATCGTGGCCACGCCGAACAGCTCCTGCTTGCCGCCGTCGGGCAGCCCGTCGTGCCACACCGCCACGGTGGCCTGGGTGACCCCCCGGATCGCCCAGCCGATCCCGACCCACAGGGCAAGCAGCAGCACCGAATTCCCGCCGCGGAAGCACAGCAACGCCAGGCACACCGACAGCGCGCCACTGACGAAGATCAGCACCCGCAGTGGCATCGCGAACCGCGAGCCGATCGCGACGGTCATCTGTAATACACCACTGAGCACCAGATACAGCCCGAGAAGCAGCTCCGCGATCGCCACCGATTTGTGCGGCCACACCGCGATGACCACACCGAGGATCACCGAGCAAACACCGGCGACAAGAACTGCCTGCCTCGCCCCATGAAAAAGCACACCGCCACGCCCCGCACCCTCGTTTTCGGGCATAGCTACATGATATGACCCCGAGGGGCAGATAGCCGGGTGTTTGCGATCATATTCGTGCGGTGAGAATGATCCCGCGCGTGTCGGTGCCGTCCGGAAGCCGCCACGGTGCGGTGACGTGCGGACTCTGCGACACGCCACCGGAACGCAGAAGCCGCTCGACACGAACGATCACACCATCCGGCGTGGCGATGTCGGTGCCGTCGGCCCCATCGACCACCGACGCCGATTCCACTGCCTGCGACACGATGTCGGCGGCGGCCACGATGACCGATAAATCCGGTGTGCCACTGCTGTTCTGAGCCTGCGGCTGCGCCTTTCCCGCCAACAGCGCGATCATCTGCGCAACCAGCACCAGGTCGTGAGTTCCGTCGTAGATCCACCGTTGCCCGAGCACACCGTGCAATGAAGTGCCGACGAGGCCGTCCTCGGCATTCTCGAGCGGGCCACCTCGATAGGTGAGCGGAACAAGGTAGAAAGCCGGCTCGGCACTGGAACTGTCGGCGATCACCATGAATTCGATGCCGACCTCACCTGCCGGATCATCGAGACGGAACCCGCCGGCCTTGCTCAGCTGCGGCGGCCGACCACTCGCGCGATACCAGGTCCGTGTCGGCAACCAGGATGCGAGCAATTCCAGCTTGCCCGGCGACATGGAGGTCTGATGAATAACGGCCATGCCGAACCCTAACCTGATCGCCCAGCGCGGCGGTGCAAGCAGGAACAGGTGCCGCCCAACGGAGCACCTACCCGATGAAGGACCTCCTGAAATGCGTTGGCTATTACTGCTTTCGCTCGTCTTGCTCAGGTCCGCACCGTTGGCCGCAGCGCGCGGCCAACGGACTCGGCGCAAGGAGCCTGCCGCTGCTCGCACTGTCCGCGACTCACGGCAAATCGGTACGCCTCAGGCGGCGGCGAGCTCGGCATCGTGCGCGACCGTGGCGCTGCGCCAGAGTTCGACAGCGATCCAGCAGGCGCCGACGGTCACCAGCGCGCCCCAGCCGACCCGAACCGCATGCGGCAGGTAGAAGTGCGGCAGGTAGACGACCATGGCGACTGCCATCGCAACACCGCTCCAGCGCGCCAGGATCCCCGATCGCCAGATTGCCACGGCCGCGAGAATCGCCGCGGCGGCGATCAGTGCGAGACCGAGGGCGAAGACGGTAACCGCGATGGAGTCCATCCGAAAGTCGTTGCCCACCTTGGTCAACGAGGCATCACCGTCGGCCACGGCGCGGGCGCCGATGGCCTGCAGCCCGTACACTTCGGCGCCGTAGTAGGAGATCGTCAGCGCCGAGCCGATGTAGCCGAGGGTGGCGGCCAGGTAGGCGAGGTTCTCGTTCCTGTTGTCTTGCAGCCGATTTCGTAATGCACCCCAGCCGAGTGGAATGAGAATCAAGCCGAGGATGGCGGCGACATGTCCGACCGCCCATCCGGTCGACGTCCACGAGGCGGCGCCTTCGAGGGTGTCCTGGTCTTTGCGCGGGGCGGCGGTCTCGTAGACGAGGAAGAGGACCCCGGCGAGCGCGAGGCCCGCAGCGCCGATACGAGTACGTGATTGATGGCCGTTCACTGGAACTCCTGACGATCCGAACCAGAACAGAGAGCACTGCTCTTGATTGAGGCCGACGATTCCATACTCCATCGAGAAAAACAAGAGCGGCGCTCTCTTTTTGGCACCGACAATCGGCCCCGTCGGTCAGATCGCCGTTCGCTCCACCGTCGCTCAGAGTTGCCGGATACTCCAGCCGTGCACTGCCGAGTGTGCGGTGCCTCGTATCCAGCGTCGACCCGAGCGGCCCTCTTGCTCCGCTGGCGCCTGAAGCCAATACCCGAGACCCAGCCCGGCTGTCGCCCGCACCGGAAGCGTCGAGACTTCCGGAAATTCGTCGCTCAGCCGATTATTCGGCGACCAGCGAAGCAGCCGCCACGGCCCGCCCGGTGAGCTCGACCGACCGCACCCGGTCGTCGATCTGCGTGGCGTGGTGGGCCAGGATCAGCTCGTCGGCCTGGATGGGCGCGGCGAATTCGTCGAGGTAGTCACGAACTTCGGCAGGCGTGCCGACGGCGGTATAGCGGGTCATCGAGGCAAGCTGACTGCCGTTCGGCGAGGCAAGAAGCGCGTCGATCTCCGCATCGCTGAATGTGTTTCCCGCAGCGCCACGAGACACCATCGCCCGCGCCCGCGCCCGATACGCGATCGTCTTCTGCGCCACCGCCTCGTCGTGGTCCTCGGCCGCGAACACATTGACACCGGCCATCACGTACGGTTCGGCCTGCTGATCCGACGGCCGGAAGCTGTCGCGGTAGACCGCGACCGCCTGATGCAAAGCGTCCGGCGCGAAATGAGACGCGAAGGCGTAGGGCAGACCGAGCTGCGCGGCGAGCTGCGCACCGAACAGTGACGAGCCCAGAATATACAGCGGCACAACCCCTTCCGCACGTGGAACGGCCTGCACTCCCGGTATCCGCGACCGACCCGTCAGGTACCCCTGCAGTTCCAGCACATCCTGCGGAAAAGAATCCGCCGAATTCGGATTACGCCGCAGCGCGAGCATCGTCTTCTGGTCGCTGCCCGGCGCGCGGCCGAGCCCGAGGTCGATCCGGCCGGGAAACAGTACCTCCAGGGTGCCGAACTGTTCCGCGATCACCAGCGGCGAGTGGTTGGGCAGCATGATTCCGCCGGAACCGAGCCGAATGGTGTCGGTGTTCGCCGCGACATGGCCGATCAGAACGCTCGTCGCGCTGGAGGCGATAGAGGGCATGTTGTGATGCTCGGCGTACCAGACGCGTCGATAGCCGGAGCGTTCGGCGGCCCGGGCCAGGGCAACGCTGTTGTCGAAACTATCGCGCGCGGTTCGGCCCGGCGCGATCGACGCGAGATCGAGAATGGATAGTGCGGTGGGCATAGAGCTGCCTTTCCTGGGTTAGAGCACGCGTTGAAGTTGTTCGGTGAAAGCAGTGATCCGGGAGTCGTCACGCCGGTAGTAGGTCCACTGCCCCCGCCGCGTGGCGCGCAGAAACCCGACGCGCTGCAGGACCGCCAGATGCGCCGACATGGTCGACGCCGACGTCCCCGCCTTCTGCTGTAGAAGACCCACACAGACCCCGAGCTCAGCGGTCTCCCCTGTCCGGTCGGGGAAGCTCGCGTCCGGATCCTTCAGCCATTCCAGGATGCGCAGCCGGGTCTCGTTGGCCAATGCTTTGCACTCGTCGAGCACACACACCACCCTTCGACATTTCGCTAATTAACGAATTTACGCCGCGACCGCTCCACGGGCACCATGACACTGCTCACTGCGAGGGAGACCCGGCTGACCTGCCCGGCGGCCCCAGTAGCTGCCTCATGTGAGTCTGTCCGAGAAGGAGCCGCCGCACTCCGACCAGCGACGCCAGCCGACTCGCAAAAACCTCGCACCACCCCGACGCCCCCAAGCGGCGTGCAGGTTGCACGACCAGCAGCCGCGAGCCCTCGTGCACGCACTCCTGGTCACCGGGTCGAACCGGCGTCCACCCGCGCGGGCGGTTCTACAACGCGGGAACCCTCGCGAAACCCAAAGGGGGCGTCGGGTTCGGGCCGGTGTGCAGAACCGGGCGGAAGTCGGGAAGAGCGGGAAGAACATCGACGTTGCGGGCGGCGTAGCAGCGGACGCGGGGCAGTGCGCGCTGGACTTCGGCGCGTTCGATGGGCTCGGCGTCGATGAAGCCGATCGTGTCCAGTTCGAGTCCGAGGGTCGTGGCGATCCGGACGAGAGAGGCGGACTTGCGGCCCCAGCCGATTTCGATCGCCGAGAACATTTCGTAGAGGCCGTGGCGGTACAGCTTGTCGAGGGTTCGTTCCCGGTCGCTACGGCTGGCGACGGCGTGCCATATGCCGCGATCGCTCAACTCCTGGAGCGCGCGCACGGCCTCGGGACGCGGTGTGGTGCTCGTCGCATCGCACACGACACCGTCCCACAGGGTGTTGTCCAGTTCCCAGACAAGACATCTCAGAGCCGGTCTCATCGGCCTGCCCCTATCGCTCGGTCATCGCTGCCTTCCCGCCGTGCCGGGCCAGCAGATGGGTACTGCACACCATTCAGGCACGGCAGGTACCGGGCAAGCCCCCAGTTTCCTGGGAGGCCGTTCCGGCTCGGGTGATCCTACCGGTACCGCCGAGGTTGCTCCTGTCACAAGCCGTAGTAACGAAGAACTAAACGTTCATAAATCCTGGCTGGAACGAGGCGGCGGGTCCAGAACGACAGCCGAACGTCGGTGCCGCACAGGTAGGTCTGGCGCGGCCGGGCCGCTTCGAGAATGCTGCGCACCTTCCTGGCGACCGCGTCGGCGGGCTGGCCTGCCGCGAGATAGTCGGTGACTCGTCCGAGCACCGCGACGCGATCGGGTGTGTAGGCGTCGATGGGGTCGGCCACCCGCACCGCGGCATCGATGATCGGTGTCACCGTCCAGCCGGGGGCGAGCACCGAAACGTGGATTCCGAATGCCGCGGTTTCCATGCGCGCGGCTTCACCGAGGCGTTCGATGGCGGCCTTGGTGGCCGAGTACCAGCCGCCGTAGGGTTCGGCGACGGCGGCCGCGCCGGAGCTCACCACGACCACCCGACCGTGGCCTTGCTCGCGCATGATCGGCAGTACCTCGCGCAGCACGCGGTGGGTGCCGATCACGTTGGTGTCGAGGATCGCGGCGGCCTCCTCGGGGTCGGTTTCCTCCACCGATCCGACCACGCCGTAGGCGGCGAAAGTGACGACGGCGTCGATGCGGCCGTGCCTGGTGTGCGCGGCCTGCACCCAGTCACGCACCGCCTCGGCATCACGGACGTCGACGACGGCCGAGTTCGCCCCCGCGATCCGGTCGCTACCTTCGACCGTATAGCCCACATGCGCCAGGTATTCGACAGTCGCGGCGCCCATCCCGTTGGCGGCGCCGGTCACCAGGACCACGGTCATGCGAGGCACACTTTCAGCACTTCCGGCAACACCTCGAGTCGCGCGGACTCGACGATCGTGATCTCGCCGTCGAGCTCGAGCGGGGCGGCGTGCGCCGGGCGCAGTTCGACGACACGGTCGCGATGGCAGGTCGCCAGCGCCGATCCCGAGAATTTTCCACGGTAGAGCCCCGCGATGAGCCCGAGGATTCGGGCGCGGCCCGCGGCCTGCCAGATGTTCACGTCGAACCGGCCGTCGGCACGGGTGACCGGAGTGTCGTAGTACATGCCGCCCGCGAAGTGCACGCTCTTGAGGATGCCGACGTTGGTGATCGGCGCGGTGTGCTCCCAGTCGCTGCCGCGCACCTGGATGGGCAGCGGACGGTGCGTGGCGATATTGCGCAACGCGGTCGCGACGATGGCGGCCTCGACATTGCGTGATTTGAGCCAGCCGACCACACCGTGTGCGTGGTTGAACGAATGATTCCCAGCCGCAACGAGTCCCATGCTCGCGTTGAGCAGGAAGTAGCGAACGGCGCGGGTGCCGTCGGGCAACAGCATGGTCGCTTTGCCGACGTCGACGAGTTCGGCGCGTTCGGTATCGATACGCGCGGGGACATCGGCGATGACGGCTGCCCTGCGCATCGGCTTGTGGAAGTCGTTGGAGCTGCCGAGTCCGATGGCGCCAAGGGCTAGCGCTTCCGCGCCGCGCCGTGGTCGGTCGGTGGCCGGATCCATGAGCGCGTTGAGCACCAGATTGACCATGCCGTCGCCACCCGCGGCCACGATCACATCGGGTGTCACGCCGTCGGCGGCCTCGACGCGGGCGCGCACCAGCTTCGCGGCTTGTTCTGTGTCACCGGGCATTTCAACTTCCAGGTCCGTATCGTGTTCGCGCAGTGCACGTTCCACCGGGCGCCACCGATCCAGTGCCGTTCCGGCATTGGACTGTGGATTCAGGACGACGAGCATGATTCCTCCTCGATACCCAGCCACGCACGTAGCCGGCGCCAGTCCCCGGTGCGGACAAGACCGGTCTGCGCACAGTTCGACGGGACAGCGGATTCCGACGCACCGACCAGGAAAACGGGAATGCCGATCCGGGCCGCCGGCGCATCCTTGGCGGCATCGTTGCCGATCATCACGCACTCTCCTGGTTCGGCGCCGAGCCGCTCCAGGAGTTCGCGATAGAACTCGATGCGCGGCTTCGAGCTGCGCATGTTCTCTCCGCTGGTGTGGAAGGTGAAGACCTCCGGTTCGTAGCCGCCCCAGCGCAGCCGAGTGGTCACGGTGCTCAGCGGCCACAACGGATTGGTGGCGACGACTTGCGTTATGTCCTTGGCATGCAACATATTTACCGTGTCGACCGCTTGGGGTTGCGGAGAGAAGCACCAGCGCAAGCGCGGAAAATCGATCTCTGCCAGTCGGTGCAGACGTCGCGCCGCAAGCGACTGTTCGATACCCATCCGCTCGGCCAGCAGCCGGATCATGAGATCGGTGTTGGTGTACTCGGTGTCGTTGGCGCGGACGACCCCCAGCACACCGTTCAACGTGCGCAGGAACCGGCGCGGGGGCATCAGATCGCGGAAGGCCTGCGCCGCCCCCAGCGGCATCAGCACCTGGAACGTGCGCTGGTGAAGGCCGACTAGGGTGCCGTCCAGATCCCACAGCACCGTGCGGTAGCCGGTCACTCCTGGCTATCCAGGACGGCTTGGAGGTCGGCGCGGGTGAGGCCGAGTTGTGCCGCGTATTCGTCGATTCCCGGCCGCTCCTGCTGCGCGGCAATACCCGCTCTCCCCGCGAGTTCCAGACCATAGGCGGCACCCAAGTCGAACACGGTCTTCGCCAAGGCCGCTGGGAACAGCCAGCGACCGAGGTCGCGCTGGAAGACCCGGGTGAGCCGGTATGGTGCGGCCACCTTGGCACCGAGGCCCGAGAGCGTCGACGGCTCCCGCAGCGAGCTCATCTTCGCCGCTTCCTCGGCGGGGACCAGCAGTAGATCCGACCACAGCCGCCCGAACGCCGCGCGCTTCTCGTGTGCGAGCGCCGTCATGTTGAATTCGGTGTACGCCTTTTCGATGCGTGAGGTGTGTGTCGAGCGGCTGCGCAGCAGGGTGTACAGGTCGGCGGTCTTGCGTGCGGTGTCGTATCGGGTGAACCGGTTGATCCGCGGGGCGATCCGCTCTAGGAGAGCCGCGAAATGTGGAATCGGAACAAGGCGATGTGTCAGCGAGAGTGCGTGATACATCAGGCTTTCACTGCCCGCCTTTGCTATCTCGGCGGCAAGCAGCTCGTAGTCCAGGTCTGCTGCGGAATGGCGGGCGAGGTTCCAGATATCGGCGAGTTCGCGGACCCCGGTCTTGTAATAGGGCAGATGAACGCCCAGGTGGTGCAGGTTGTCCTCGTTCGACATGGCCCAGGCGGGCACGCCGTAGAAGTCGATGCGACGCACACGATCCCAGATCGCGGGATAGTCGATGCGGTACCCGGCCAAGGGAGTGATCAGGCCCCAGTGCGTGCCGACGACCAGCGTGCCGTCCCTGGAGACGAACGACGGAAGGTGATGCGAACGTTCGGCGCGCACCTTGGGCGCCTTGCCGAGCAGCTCGGACGTGGCGAAAAGACCCATCTCGCGGTAGATCTCGACGACCGTGTCCACGTGGTCGAGTTCGACGAGGATGTCGAGATCGTTCATCCGCTTGTAGCGCGGATCGTGGTAGATCTCCGAGGAGAACAGCATGCCCTTCAGCACGACGCAGCGCACACCGCGCTCATCGAACCGGCGCAACAGTTCCAGCGCACCTTCCAGACGCCGATAGTTAGCGGCGGCAATGCGTTCGATGAGGTCGGCGAATCGCGCACGCACGCTCTCAGGGACGAGGTGGTACAACTCTTCGGCCGCCAATCGGCGCTGCACCAAGGGTACGGTCGCATTGATCCGTGCCAGATCGAAAACCTCTGACCAGTCCGATATTTCGTGCGCCAGTTTGGCCAGTTCGGCACGCTCGTCGGTGCTCGGCGCGGCCAGCGCCGCGTGCACGAGCAGCCGTTCAGCGGCAGTGCCGCCCGCGGCGATCTCGGGTGCGGTCACGTTCTGCCTTCCTGTTCGGGATGGAAACCGAAGCGACGAGCAACGGTCGAAATCTTTTCCAGCGCGAAGTCCAGCTGGTCGCGGGTGAGGGTGGCCATCATGCTGACGCGCAGCCGTTGCTGCTCGCGGGGGACGGCAGGGAACTCGACGCCGTTGACGAAGACGCCCTCGGCGTGCAGCGCGGCCACCACCTCCGCCACGGCCAGCCGCTGCGGCACCAGGATCGGGATGATCGCGGTCTGCGGGTCGACGGCGAAGCCCATGCGGCGCAGTTCCCGCACGAAATAGCCCACATTGTCGTGCAATTGGCGGATACGTTCCGGGTGCGCGTCGATGAAGTCGATCGAGGCGAGCACCGAGGCGACCACTGCCGGCGCCAACGAGGCCGAGAACATGTAGGAGCGCGCGAAGAACCGCAGGGTGTCGACCAAATCGGTGGATCCGGCGACGAATCCGCCGGTGGTCGCGAACACCTTCGAGAAGGTGCCCATGTACAGCTCTACCGAGCCGTCGCCCATACCGAAATGCTCGGCGGTGCCGTGCCCGCGAGCGCCGAGCACACCGGTGCCGTGCGCGTCGTCGATGGCCAACCAGGCGCCGAAGGAATCGCACAGCGCCCGAATGTCGGGCAGCGGCGCGATATCGCCATCCATCGAATACACGCCCTCGACGGCGACCACGATGTTCGCACCCGGGTTGCGCCAGCGGATCTGCATCAGCCGGTGCCGAAGATGCCGAAGATCATTGTGATCGAACGCCATCGAGCGCACCCGGCCGAGCTGGATGCCGTCGTAGAGGCTGGCGTGGCTCTGCTCGTCGTAGAGCAGGATGTCGCCTTTGCGCAGCAGCCCGGTCACCCAGCCCACGTTCGCGGCGTAGCCGGAAGAGAACACCAGCGCGGATTCGCAGCCCTTGGTCTCGGCGAGGCGTTCCTCCAGCCGCCGGTGCACCGAGGTGGTGCCGTTGAGCAGTGGGGGCCCGCCGCAGCCGATACCGAATTCGCGGGTTGCCGCGACGGCCGCCTCGACGATCTCCGGTTCGTTGCCCAAGCCCAGATAGTTGTTGGAGCCCAGCATGATCAGGTCACGGATCTCGGCGCTGCCCGGATCGCGCACCTGTACGACGGCTCGCGTGGGACCGGTGATCTCGCGCAACACGAATCCGGTGCCGCGTGCCCTGGTGACGTAGGGCCGGAATTCGTCGAAGCGCTGTTGGAAGGTGTGGGCGGCGGGATCGAGGTAGTGCTCGAGGCTGAAATTCTCGCCGTGGACAGCTTCGGTGGAGGTCATGCCCCTTCCTCCTGAACGATGGTTGCGGTTCCGGCCTTGCCGTCGAGGATCAGCCTGTCCCCGCTGGACACCCGTCGGGTGACGCCCGCGACGCCGACGACGGTGGGGATGCCCAGCTCCCGGCCGATAATGGCGGTGTGGGAGAGCACGCTGCCCTTCTCACTGACCAGCCCGCCCGCCGCGACCATCAGGAACACCCAGCCGGGGTCCGTGGTCGAGGCGACGAGGATCTGGCCGTCGATGACAATGTCCGGGTCTGGTGTCGCGAGAACAAGCGCGGGGGCTTCGACTCGTCCTGGCGCACAGCCGATTCCGCGTAGCACGGCACCGGACGCCACGGCGGGGATCGGGTGCTCGAAGGCCGGGTCGTTGATGGTGGTGGCGGCGATGCCCGAGGTGATGATCCGAGACGGGAGTTCCTCGGTGTGCCAGACTTCGTGATCACGTTTGCGGGTGGCGACGGTGCGGGCCGCGTTGGTGTCGACCGCGGTGCCCCGGGTCAGTGCCGCGATCTCCTCGTAGGTGAGCCAGAAGATGTCACGCGGCTGTTCGAGCAGACCCATCGCGTGCATCTGCCTGCCGTACTCGCGAAACACCCGTTTGACCAGCCCGAACGAGCGGCTGCGGCCCAGGCGCATGTTCTCCCGCTGCTTCACGTGCTCACGGGCTCGAGCCAGCGCGAAACCGAACACCACGCGTCTGCCGAACTTTCCGCGGAACACCGTAGCGGCGGTGGCTTCGGCCGCACGCCGAATGAGTTTCTCCCGCGCCGCCATCTCGTCGATGTTCTGACCGCCGCGCAGGTAGTTGCGAAGCATCGGCACCAGCCGCTCGGGATGTTCGCCGAGCGGGTCGGTTTCCAGTTTCAGTTCGTCGACGGTGCGATCGCCGAACAGGGCGATGTGACGCAGGCAGGCGGCCCTGAAGTCCGTGAATCCGGCCTGCGCCAGCGCTTTCCACACCTGCGGTGGTGCCAGCGGGCCCTCGAACAGCTCGCGCAGGGCCGCATCGTCGCGGACGGTGGCGGTCAGGGTCAGCGCCGACCGAACCGGGTCGACACTGTCGACACCCTCCTCCCCACAAAACAATTCGTTGCGCAAGGTGATCGCTTCCGCTTCGCCGAGACCTTCCCGCTCGAGCAGGAGACCGACGACATGGAACATCTGCTGGGCGATGAAATCGTTGAAAATCTGTACCGAGTACGCGGGGACGAGCTCGTGCAGGCAGCGTTCCATCCACTCCAGCAGCGCGTGCGGATCACGTTCCCGCTCCAGCGTTTCCGGTGCGAGCCGGTGGTCGAGGTCTGCGGTGAACGCGGCGAGCTCGATGAAGAACGCCCGCAACCTGCGTCGCAGCCGCAACCAGCCGAAGGCGATGATCGCGATGACCCGCAACCGCAGCAGGTACATCCGCACGCGGGCCATGCCGCGTTTCGGTGCGGCGGGGCGCTGGTAGCGGTTCTCGATATTGAGCGCCGCTTCCCAGCCCTCGATGGCGAATTCCATTCCGGGAATCTGCAGGAACAGCCGATACCAGTTGCTGATGTTGTAGTAGATGCGGCCGTGCGCGGTGCCGACGAGGTACGGATAGAGACTCGCGGCATTGCGCTCCACAATGGTTTCGGTCGCGCCGAAGTCCCGGTGGCAGGCGCGGAAGACCTGTTCGTAGGCGGCCCGCAGAATGGAGAACGTCAACGGGCTGGATATACCGGGATAGGACTCGGCGACATTGACGTTGTCGAAGATGGTTTCGCGCGCGCCGGTCGCGGTGACCGGTCGTGCCTGGAGCAGGAAGAGGGTCCCGTCGGCGTCGTATGCCCACTCGATATCCTGTGGCGCACCGAAGGTTTCGGCGAGCCCGGCGGCGGTGGCGGTGAGCTCGCGCACCTGGGCGTCGGTCAATGCGGCGGTGGCGATGGTGTCGGCCAACCGCTCGATCGTGGTGCCGGAACCGGATTCGGCGACGACTCTGCTCTGTTTATCCGCCACGACCCGTGAGGTGATCGTGCGCGACGCGTTGTCCACGAAGAAGGTGTCGCATTCGACGGTGCCCGCAACCACGCCCTCTCCTAGGCCGAGGGCCGCGGAGACCACCGCTTCGGCGGGATCGCCGGTCTGTGGGTTACAGCTGAAGACCACTCCTGATACGGCGCTGTCGACCAGGACCTGAATCAGGACGGCGCAGTCGATGGTCGCGTTGTCCAGGCCGCGATGTGCCCGGTAGAAGAGTGATCGCTCCGAGTATGCCGAGGCGAGAACATCGAGCACCGCCGGCGCGACGCCCTCGGGAGCGACGTTCAGGAGGGTGTCGAGCTGACCCGCGAAGGAGTCCGTCGCCGAATCTTCGCCGCTGACCGAGGAACGCACCGCCAACCGCACTCGGCCTGCCGAACCGGCGACGCTGTTGCGGGTTCCAGCCGTCTCCGAAGCCGACTGCACCTCGGGCCCGGACGATGTCGCGGAGTGTTCGACGACGGCGTTGCCGTGCGGAGTATCGGCAGGCTGCGCGACCGCGCGCATCGCACGGGCGGCCGATCGCGGGCCGGGCTCGACGAGCGCGGCGACGGCGGCGTCGAGCTCGGCGCGGATGTCATCCGGGAAGGTTTGAGCGGTGATCAGTGCGCGGATCGCCGACGACGCCGAGCGCAGTGACGCGGGATCGGTCTGGTCGAGAGTTGCCAGTTGGTCGGTGATGGAGCCGGCGACCGGGGCGACGATGCGAGCACACGCATCCACGCTCAGGACGACGAAGGCAGGGACTCGGTGGACGGCGGCCAGCAGGCGTCCGAGGTTGGCCGCCTTGGCTCCTATCTGAGCGGTATTCGTCTGTGCAGTGGCCGAATCCGCCAATACGGCGGCCTGCACGACCGCGCCGAGAGTTGTTCCGGTCATTGCGCAGCCTCCTGCATCGTCCTGGCGATCGGGACCGACGACTTGCGTCGGGTCAGCCGCACCAGAACCGGGTCGGGGGTGTTGGAGATTTCCGGGTTCTCCCGAACCCGGATACCGTTCACCAGCTCGATGTCGTAGCGGGACAGCAGCATCGTGATGCCGACCCGCACCTCCATGAGCGCCATGTGTTGGCCGACGCACAGGTGCGCGCCCCAGCCGAACGGGAAGTAGTGGAAGGGCGGACGAGCCTTGGTTCGTTCCTTGGTGAATCGGTCCGGATCGAAGGTCAGTGGTGAGTCCCAGAATTCGGGCCACCGGTGGTTCACGAACGGGCTGATCACCACGATCGAGCCCGGTTCGAGGTCGAAGCGGTCGAAACTGTCCCGCTCGAGCACGGTCCGGCTGAACGCCCAGGCGGGCGGATGCAGACGCATGGCCTCATCGATCGCGTGACCGGTCAGTTCCAGGGACGGCAACGTGTGCGCGAAGGTCGAATTCGACCCTCGATCGGCCGATGCCTCCAGCACCGTGTCGATTTCGGCACGGATACGGCCGAGTACCAACGGATTCCGGCACAGCTCGTAGATCGTCCATGCCATCGCGCCGCCGGTCGTCTCGTGACCGGCCAGCAGGAAGGTCAGTACCTCGTGGCGCAATTGTTCGTCGTCCATGGCATGGCCCGCGTCGTCACGGGCCGCGAGCAACCGGGCCAACAGCGATGTCGTGTCGGTTGATTCGGCTTGTCGGTGCTTGTGAACGACGTCGTCGACAACGCGATGCAGCCGGGCGCGTACGCCGTTGAAGCGCCGATTGGCCGGTGTCGGCACACCGGGCGGCAGCTGAATGGGTGCGGCCATGTGTCCCATTACCCACGAAACGCCCTCACGCACATCGTCTTCGATCTGCGGCAGCACACCGTCGATATCGGCGCCCATGACCGCGCGGCAGACCACGTCGGCGGCGAACCCCATCACCTCGGGGACCAGATCGAACGCCTCGCCGTGCGCGGCGAGTGCGTCGAGCCTGGCCAGCATTCGCTCTCCGCACGCCGCCATCAGCGGAATCTCGGTCTCCACGTGACGGCGAGCGAAGGCCGGTTTGATCAACGCGCGCTGCCGTTTCCACAGTTCCCCGCCGCTGGTGAGCAGACCTGGGCCGAGCAGGTAGTTCAGGCTTTGGTAGCTGATCCCCTTCGCGTACTTGGCCGCGTTGCCGACCAGCACCTGGTTGATGTGTGCCGGCTCGACCAGCAGATGCACATGTTGGTGCGCCAGCCGCAGCCGTACGCTGCCACCGTGCGCGACGGCCTGTTCGTAGAACAGCGTCAGCGGGTCGTTGCGGTACTCGAGATAAGCGCCCAAAGGGTTACGTAGCGTGGGGCCGTCCAAGCGGCGAACCTTCGCCGAAGCGGTCATGCGGCACCCCCGGCATCGATCAGGCTGTCATCGAGCAAGAACAGGCGTCGCGCCTCGGCACGCTGCACCTTGCCGCTGGTGGTCTTGGGGATACTGCGCGGTGGCACCACTCGCACACCGGCGGGCAGCACTCCGGTCTGCTTGCTCACCGCGACGCGCACCGCCCTGCGCAGCGCGTCGTGTTGTGCTGCGTCCGAGCCGGATTCGACGATGAGGTGCAGTTCCTCCGACAGACCCGCGGTATCGGCGTGACCGACGGCCGCGACACCGCCGAGCCGGACACCCGCCACCTCCTGGGCCGCGATCTCGAAATCGGTCGGCAGATAGTTCGCGCCCCGGATGATGATCAAATCCTTGTGCCTGCCGGTGATACGCAACCGGCCGTCGCGCAGGTACCCGATATCGCCGGTGTCCCACCAGCCCTCGTGGGTGGCCGCCGCGGTCGCCTCGGGCAAGCGGAAGTAGCCGACCGTGGTGGACGGGCCGCGGAATTGGACGCGTCCGACGATGTCGTCGCCGCACGGGGCCTCATCCGCGTCGACGATCCGCACCTCGGTCCCGTCCACCGGCGCGCCGCAATCCACGATCTGCATCGCGTCCGGGTCGCCGACCGGAACATCCAGCGCCACACCGCTTCCGGTCAACGCTTCGCGCGATACCGAGTCGAAGGCCACCGGCGTGCGCGGGCGGGCGACGGTGACAGCCAGGGATGCTTCGGCCATGCCGTAGCAGGGCACCAATGCGTCCTTCGGCAATCCCCAGGCACTGAAGCGGTCGACGAAGTGCTGCACGGTCGGCGGGTGAATCGGCTCCGCGCCGCAGAACAGGAATCGCCAGCTGGACAGATCCACCTCGGCCAGCTCCGCGTCGGGCACCCGCGCCGCCGCGTAGCCGTAGGCGAAATTCGGGGCGGCGGTGAGGGTTCCCCGATAGCGGCCGACCGCGCGCAGCCAGTCCCCCGGGCTGCGCAGGAACCTGCTCGGCGGCATCAGAACCGCGTCGAAGCCTCGGAACATCGGTGTCAGGAAACCCCCGATGAGTCCCATGTCGTGGTGCAGCGGCAGCCAGCCCACCCAGGTGTCGCCGCGGCCCATTGCTGCGGCCGCGGCGATCTGCTCGCAATTGGCGGCCACGTTGCCGTGCGTGATCTGCACACCCTTCGGGGTGCCCGTCGAACCGGAGGTCGCCTGAATGAACGCCAGATCGCCGGGTGCAGGCAGCCGCGGGGGCAGCGCGGGCGCATCCGGTGCGCAGGCCAATGCGTGCAGCACTGCACCGTCGATCGCGGCCACGGAGTCCGGCATCGGTGCGGCGTTCAGCACCGCCACGCTCGCCACGACCGCCGCCGGCTCCAGATAGCCGAGCAAGCGGGTGAACTTGTCCAGGAAGATGTCTGCCGAACCGAAGCCACCCGGCGTGGCGACAGCGGTGGGCACCGCGCCGAGCAGCAGCGCACCGAAGAACGCGGTGACGAACTCGGGCGAGGTGGGCAGGCACAGCATGACCCGGTCCCCCGGCCCGACGCCTTCGGCGGCCAGACCTGCGGCGACCCGGGCGGCCGCCGCCGCGAGTTCGTCGTGCCGCCAGCTCACGTCGCGCGCACCGTCGACGGCGCGCTCCGGGACGAAGACGGTGGCGGGCGCGTCGGCTCCGAGTTCGGCATTGGCCAATAGCGCGTGCACGATGCTGGACCGTTGGGACGCTGGCACTGCGATCATGACTGGTCCTTCACGTAGTACACGATCTGTCCGACCGTGTTCAGCTGTGCCGCAGCATCTTCGGGAATATCGATCCCGAACGCCTGCTCCAGCTGAATGGTCAGTTCGATGGCTGTCGGGGAATCCAGTCCGTAGTCGATCAGCGGTGTGGACGCGTCGAGATCGTCCACCGAGACCCACAGCACCTCGGCGACGATGGCGCGCACGCGCACCTCGACGTCGGCCGCCGGGATTCCCGCATTGTCGCGAGTCCGTGTGTTCAACCGAGTAACTTCCCTTCCGTCACGCAGGCGCGCACCGACTCCTCGATGTCGACACCGTCGCCGGTGTCTATGCGGTGGAACCCCACTTCGGGGAAGGCCGCGGCGAGGGTGTCGCGCACCCGTAGATATCCGTCACGCAGGGCTCCGAGCCGCTCTGCTGTTTCATGGGCCTCAGTGGGCCCGTCCCCCGAACGTTCAGCGCACCGTGCCGCGGCTTGTTCGGGCGGAGCGTCCAGCCAGAGCACGGCATCGGGCAGCGTGGTGCGAAAGCGCGCGGCGAAACCGGGCACGGACGCGGTCACGTCCCGTCGCACCAGATCCGCGATTTCCGACAGCAGATCCCAGATATCGGGTGAGCTGCCGAGGCGGGTCGACTCCGACCGCTGCCAAGCCAGGATGTCGGCAAAGGTGCCGGGCCGGTGCCGCTCCAGCACAGCGGCGATTTCGTCCTGCCGGTCGTGGCCATTCCAGTCCGGACGCGCGAGTGCCACGTACAGCGGACCGTAGACGAGCAGTTCGATCAGCGGATGCCGTTCGAACACCAGCACATCCGGCGACCAGGTCTGCACGAAGTGCCGTTCGACCGGGCCGAACAGCGTCATCTGCAGGTACATCGCGGTGGCCTTCATCTCCAGACTGGAGATTTCGTCACAGCCGACGCTGAATGCCCTGAGCTGCTCGGACAGCTCGGACAGCGGCACGTTTTCGGTGTTGTGGAAGTCGGGACATGTCATCGACGCGAAAGACCCGTCGCCGACTGGTGCGAGCTCACGCAGTCGGGCCATCACCGAAGACTTGCCCGCGCCATCGATGCCGACGATGGCGATGCGGCGGGTGGATGTCGCGGTCATCGGTCGTCCTCCCGCAGTTGTGCGAGCACGGCCTCGGTGATGTCGGCGGGCGCAGCGGTGCCGTCCAGTCGCACCCAACCGAACTCCTCCGACAGCGCCTCCAGGGCTCCATGGCTGCGCTGCTGGAAGGTGAGAAAGGCTGCCTCGTCGCCGTAGCCGCTTTCGTAGTCACTGCGTAACTGCTTGCGGCCCAGCGCATCCTGTGGGCTGACGGTCAGGTAGAAGGTGCGGTCGGGTTCCGGAAAGCCCGCCGCGAGTTGCCGCAGCACCGTGGGATCGCCGCCGTGCGCCACCTCGGTCGCAAAGTACTTGTACCAGTACGCGTTCGCCAGCATGACCTCAACGCCACGCTCGGCGGCCAGATCGAACGACAGCTGCATGGCATGGAACAGAAAGTGCGCGCGGCTCAGCGGCGACAACAACTTCAGGTAGCCGTAGATCTCGGCGGGGCTGCGCCACGGCAGCTTCGAGGAGACCTTCGGGTCGAGGAACGCGTCCCAGATCGTCACCGCGGCAACGGTCTGCCCCTGTGCCTCGAACTCCGCGGCGATCCGTGCCACCTGTGTGGTCTTGCCCGAACCGTCGCCACCGGCGATGCAGATCAGGCGTTTACGTGCGCTCAGTTGCTCATCCCTACTGCGAGTCGGGCGCGCCGGTGGCGCAGTGTCTTTCGGTGCTTTCATCCCGGTATCCGGCACTGTCTCGGGCACGATCGCCACGGCTGCGGTCGGCGAAATCGTCGCGTCGGCCGTCGGCTGATCGACCGGCACTATCGCGCGCGGGGCCGCCAGTGCTTTCCGAGGCCGCCCCGCCGGGGGTGTCGTGGATTGCGCCGCCGAACCGGTCCCCGGGTCGGCGGCCTGCTCCGTCGAGGCCTCGGTGTCGAACACGCTGACCACACCCGCGCGGCCGTCCACCCGAATCCGTTGCCCCGATCGAACAACCGAGGTGGCCCCGGCGACATTGAGCACTGCGGGAATGCCGTACTCGCGCCCGATGACCGCCGCGTGCGAGAGCATCCCGCCGACCTCGGTCACCACCGCCGCGACCAGGCCGAGCGCCGGGGTCCAGCCGGGGTCGGTGAACCGGGTCACCAGGATGTCGCCCTCGCGCAGCTGGTCGATGTCGGCCAGTGACGTGATCACCCGCGCCGTGCCCTCGGCGATGCCGGGGCTGCAACCGAGTCCGGTCAGGTCGCCGTCACCGATTTCACGGATCGCGCCGACGGTGACTCCGCCGCCCAGCTCGTGCGGCGGCACGAGATCGCGATATCCGGCGTATACCGCACGGCGGTACGCGATCTGCGGTGTCAGTGCGGCCGCCTCGATGCGTCCCGCGGCGAGATCGGTGAGCTCGTGGATGGACAGCTGGAACACGTCGTCTGCCTGCTCGATGCTTCCGGCCGCCGCCAGCCGGACGCCGGCCTCGAGGACATAGGCGCGCACGATCGCGTAACACTGCGAGGAGAACTCCCGCATCCGTTCGCGCGCAACGAGGTACCTGCGCATCCGGTCGACCTGCTTTTCCAATGCCTTGGCGTGCTTGACTCGGGCGATCGGCTTGGCGCGCACCCGCGCGCGCACCGTCGCGAGCTCGTCTTCGTAGCGCCTGCGCTGATCCACCAGCGTCACATCGGGATCCGCGGGCGGGGTGCCGTGTTCGAGCATCGTCGCGATCATCGATCGCACCCGCTCGGGCGCCTCCGACCAGCGCGGGCTGGTGAGATCGAGTTCCGCGTCGGCGTGGAATCCCTGCTCGCTCAGGAACGCGTCGAGTGCCGTGGTCCATGCGGCGCTGTCCAGGCCGTGATCGGTGGCCACCCGATGCAATTCGACGATGCCGCGTTGCAGCTGCATGTGGCTGATGTCGGCGAGCCCGCCCATCAGATCGATGGCCGAGGTGCTGCCGCCGGTCGCGGCGTCGATCTTGTCGAGGAGCTGTTTGAAATCCGTCTGCACGCTGGAGTTGTTGTAGATGGTGGTGAAGTAGGTGCGTTCGGTGGCTGCGTGGAAGGTGAGCAGGCAATCGGCCAGGTCCGCGACGAAAGCGGCCTCGCCGGTGTGCGGCAATTCGCGCACCCGCTCCCGCCACACCGCGTACTTCGCGGGCCATTCGGCGGCGAATGCGGCGACCTCGTCGAGCTGCGTACGATAGCTCTGCTGCACGGCGAGCGCCACCGGCAGTGCGCGGGCAATGGTTTTCGGGTTGTTCGGGGTGCGCACGGGCCCCTCGGGGCCGTACTCGTTGAGCACGCCGAGGTCGTCATCGAAATGCTGTTCGTCGAAGCCGGGGATGCGCCGGAAGCACTTCTTGACCGCACTCACGTTCCAGTAGGCCCGGCCGTAGTACATGGCCATCCAGTCGGGTTCTTCGCTCGGATCCGCCAGCCTCAGGCGCTCGAAGAACTGTTGCATCGAGAACTGGAATGCGTTGTCGTACAACGAGAACATTATCGGCGTGCAGACCCGCGCCGAGACGCCGCCGTCACGCAGGTCGGCATCGGAGAACTGGTCGATGTCGGTGCGCCAGGAGATGGCCGTGATAGCTCGGGCTTGCAACAGCCACAGCTTTCCCGCGCCATCGATGGCCCATTCGATGTCCTGCGGCCGATGTCGATGCGCCTGCACCGCGAGCATCAACGCCGCGAGTTCGGCGGTGGCGGCAGACGCCAATTCGATGTCTTCGCCGCCCGCGTCGCGCGCCACCACGTCACCGCCGAACAGTCGCAGCGTGTACCTCGTCGGCGTGACATGCCCGGAGACCAGGCGTTCACCGAGGCCGTTGCAGCATTCGACCACCGCGTGGTCTTCGATGCCGGTGAGTGCGTCGATGCTGAAACCGACACCGGCCCACCGGGCATCGACCATTCGCTGCACGAGCACCGCCACCGACGCGCCGGCCTCGCGGTAGCCGTGCCGGGACAGGTACGCCGTGACGCGTTCGTTGTGCACCGACTCGCGGCACTGGGTGATGTATCCGCGCAGCGTCGAAGCATCGGTGATGTCCAAGAAGGATTCGTACTGGCCGGCGAAGCTCGCATCGTCGAGGTCTTCGAGCACGCCGCTGGAACGCGCGGCGACCGGGAAACCGCCGAGCGCCTGCACCCAGCGTTGCAGATCCTCGTCGGTGACGGCGCCGAGGTCGAGATCGGCGGTGACGACGAATCCCGGGGGCACTTCGAATCCGGCGACGATCAGTTCATGCAAAGTGCCTGCCTTGCCGCCGGCGCTCTCGACCGTGAAATCGGCGGCGCCCAGGTACATCGGGCCAGGTATCGGGGTGGAAGCGGGATGGTGCACGGTGGGAGCTCCTGTCGGAAGCAGAACCGGGCGCACGTCGTGACGGGCGGCGAGGTCGCGGGCGGCGCGCACGCCTGCCGCGCTCAGGCCGCCATAGGAGGGACTCGCCGTGTGCGGTTCGAAGCCGAGCAGAATGGTTTCGGCCATGCACGCGTAGACGACCCCGCCGGGCAGCCCGGTTTCGGGAAACGGAGGTGTCTGGCCGAGCGGCAGCGCCATGCGGCCGCCGGAGACCAGGGTGATGTTCGGATGGTCGGACACCGCGCGATCCACGTCACCGGGGACCGCGAGATCGACCACGAGCACCCGATGGTCGTCGGCCAGCGACTCGGCGGTGACCACAGGCACGGCCGAGTTGGTAGCGGTCAGGACGATGTGGCAGTCGCGCAGCGCGGTCAGGTCCTCACTGACCTCGACTGTTCCGTCCAGCGTTGCGGCGACCCGGTCGAGTCGCTTCGCCGATCCAGCGCGCCCGATCAGGGTCACCGAATCTGCCAGTGGGGCAAGGAGTTCGGCCATCACCGCGCCGATGTTGCCGAGCGCGCCGAGGATGCCGACCCGTCGTCGACCCGGCTCGAGCCCGGCGAGCTCCGCGCGTACCACCTCGTAGGCGGATGCCGCGGTGAGCGAGTTCCCCGAGGTCACCGTGACGGCATCCTCCACCACGTCGCGGGCGGCATCGGTGACGATGGAGGTATAGCCGCCGAGCCCGATCACGGTGGCGCCGAGCTCGATTGCCTGCTCCACCGCCTCGAGCACCAGATCGCGCACCCAGGCCCGATGCCCCGCCCGCAGGCATTCGATGATCTGCGCGGCCGAGATCGGTACTGCGATCAGGCACACCTCGACCTGCGCGCCGGTCGGCGAGGTGACGATCTGCCTGGTCAGTTCGAACGGCTCGGCCACCCCGCGCAAGCGTTCGAATAACGCGGCGAACTGGATGTCCGACCATTCGGCGAGTTCGGGAGCGAACCGTCGCAGGTCGGCGGCCTCGGGCAGGTTGGCGAGAAACACCACCCTGGTCGGTGTGTTCCAGTCCCGCGCGACCGCACGGGTGCGCCGCACCGAGGACGATGTCCGTTCGGGCAGCGGCCAATTCGTCGTCACCGGGCTCGCCAAGTGCGCGAGCAGGGTGGCCAGCTCGCCACGATGCAGCAGTGCCGCCACCTCGTCGAGCGCCGTCTCCATCCGAGCCATATCCGACTCGGCGAGGAAGGCCGAGGGCTGGATGCGCAAGGTGGTCGGTGCGGACAGGGTCGGCAGCATTCGGATGTCGTGGGCGTGCAGCAGGTAGCCCGCGACCACGTACCCGAACATGTCCGGATCGCAGATTTCGCGTAGCAGCGCGGATTCCGGCTGCGGAGGGATCAATTCGATGCCCTGCAACAGCCCGCGGCCGCGCACTCCGGCGATCACGCGCGGCCAGCGGCCCGCCACCGCATCCAGGCGGGCCCGCAATCGAGCGCCGACATCGGATATCCGGATCTGGTTGTCGCGCAGCAGGTCCAGTGCGGCATCGGCGACCGCGCTCGACAACTCGTCGTCGGCGAAAGTGGACGTGTGATACCTGCCGAAATCACCGATCGACTGTGCGCGATCGACGAGCAGGGCGGAGATTTTCACCAATCCGCCACCGAGCGACTTGGACAGCAGGTAGTAGTCGGCAACCACCCCGGAGGGCGCCGACGCCAGGAATGTTCCTGTCCGGCCCATGCCCGACTGGATCTCGTCGAAAATCAAGGCAGCCGTGTGCAAGTCCGCCAGCGCACGCAGCGCACGCAGCGTCTCGGCCGGCACCTCGCGGACACCGCCCTCCCCCTGGATCGGTTCGGCGAACACTGCCGCGATCGGCGAGATCGACATCCACGACCGCACGGGGCGACCCGCGCTGTCGATGACGATTCGGCACACCGACCGCAGCTCGCTCGCGAACGCCGCGGCCACCTCGCGCGGCGACCACGTGTCGAGCCTGCGTCGTTCGGGCCCCGGCACCACTAGATCCGGTGGCGTGTCGGCCTGCTCGGTCAGGGCGAACGCGCCTGCCGTCTTGCCATGGAATGCGCCCGCCAGCGAAACGAAAATCGGTCCGCGACGGCGCATCTCCTCGATCTCACGCAGCGAGTCGGTGAGTAGCTCGACCACTGATCGGCGATCGGCGGCGGCATCGGCGGCCCCTGCGACGGTGATCGGGCGAACGTCGTGCAGCCCGTCACGACGAGCGCGACGAAGGGTGCGACGCAACTCGGTCTCGAGGTCGGTCAGCGAACGGGCATGCGCCACCGCCGCGTGCCTGATGGCCGCTTCCACCGCTTCCGCGCCCGTGGAACCGAAAGTCACCACGTACTCGCGATCGGTGGCCGCGCCGACCGACTCGGACAGTCGGCGGGCCAGCCGGACCGCGCCGGGGCGGACGCTGCCCTGAGACACGAACGGCGACTGCTGATTCAGCCGCGCCGTCGCCACCCGCACCAGTGCCGGATGGTTGTGCCCCAACAGCGCCGCACCGAACCCGCCGACCAGATCCAATACCCGGGAACCGTCGGCGCGAATCAACCAATCACCCTCCGCGCCCGTGTAAACCACATCGAGGTGACAGGCGCGCAGGAGCCGGGCCAGGCCCGGGCGGTTGTGCCGTGCGAAATCATCGAACACTTCGGCCACCGAATGACTGCTCGATGCTATGTCCGAAAACTGTAAACTCGGAGTCACGACCTAGGCTCCGACTCCCGCGCGGCGGGCTGCTGCTTGCCCGATCTTCGCTGATACACAGTCGATCACCGCGCGTGCTGTGTGCAGCGTCGAAGCCTCCTCGTCGGAGATCTCGATGCCGAAGGCTCGCTCGAGATCTATCACGAGTTCGGCCGAACGGACCGAGTCCAAGCCATAATCCAGCAACGGTGTGTCTATCTCGATCTCGGCCACTTGAAGACCGTGTCGAAATAGTTCGCACACGCGCTCGCTTACCATCTGTGTCGCCATCATTTCGCACCTCCCGTTGCGCTGGAATCTTCCGCTTCCCCCGTGAGCAGAATGCGGTCCGATGGGTGTGCCATCGACTCGCGGTAAAAGTATTCCCCCTGGGTAGCGCAGGATTCGGCGCCAGCCGAGACTGCGATCACTTGCCCTCCGATATCGGCAATCAAGACTGTTTATGTCTCATACCTCGTCAACTTGCACAACCGTCATCGACAACATCGGCGCATGCACCCATCTGTACACCGTCGATTTGCGGCCTGCAATCCGAAAACGTCTGCAGCACAGCCTGTCTGCCGGATTGGCAACTACTCGGCTAATCACGTCCTGTGTAGCGCGCGAAACATGGTTTCACGCCCCGGAAACAACGGTTGGAGACTTAGCGTCTGAGACAACAAATTCTGAGATTCGTTGTCACAGACAATCAACCAATTCCGCCACCATAGAGTGGAACATGTCCTATTTTTGCAGAGTTCGCTGTTCACGCGAGGTTCACAGATCGGTCAGCCGCATTTTCATACCAACCCATCGGTACTTTTCAATTGAATTGGGCTTTACCATGATTCGAGAAGAATGCGAAGTCGCTTAACAGCGCTTTTACCTCGCCGCCGATGCCCTACCGTCGCAGCGGAACGTCCCGCAAACTTCCGGTCCGGCAACCGGGTGTGACGGCTTTCATTACTCGCCAGTAGCCCCCATGATGCCTGTGGCCCTTCACAAGGGCACACCGGCCGGTCCCCCTCGCCATCACAGAAGATCGCGAATCGATCCACGCCCCGCTTCGGGCAGTTACTGTGAATGCCCTGCACAGCTATATCCCGGGGCAAAGGAGTCGCCAATGTCCGTCGACAGTCCGACCTGGCCGAGTCTGACCTTGGCAGGTCAGCCGATGTCGTCCCCGCTGAAAGATGTCCGGACGCTATCGCGCCAGATGGTTGGTCACTTCGTGGAGAATGTCATCCCCTGCGGCACGCTGCCGGTGGATGCCATCTCCGGCGACGTCACCACCATCACCAGGACCTGCCTCGAGCTCGCGGTCAGCATGCTCGACGGACAGGGCATCCCGGAAAAGATGCAGCGGCTCCGGGACGCCGCCGCCGGATGGGCACGCGAGGGCGTGCCCATCGATACCATCCACCACTCCATCCACGAGGGCTTCCAGATGGGCCTCGACCTGGTGGTCTCCAACGCGTCCATCAAGGACTACGACAATCTGGTCGACGGCGCCCACATGGTGGTGCAGATGCTGGACATGATCACCTCGGCGATCTCGGTCGCCTACGTCAGGGAACTGCGCGCGGTGGTCAGCGAGCACCACACCGCCGTCCACACGCTCACCTCGGCGCTGTTGGGCGGCCACAGCACCTCGACCATGGCGCGTGAATGCGGAATCTCCATCGCCGAGTCGTATGTCGTTGTCGCGGCGGCGATTCCGGCGCACCGCGACGAAGCCAACCCGGCCCTCGACCGTCAGGTCGTGGCCCGGCGCAAACTCCGCCGAGCCCAGGCCGAGCTGGCGACCCGCTGCGGCAACAGCGCGCTGTCGCTGCTCAGCGTCGACGGCGGCACCATTCTCATTCCGTCGGCGACCTTCGACAACGAGGGCCTCGATACTCTGGTCAACCAGCTCTCACACGCCGCACAGGTCGGCATCACCGCGACACTGGTGCAGGCCACCCCCGAACAGATCCCGAACGCCGCCGACCAGGCCCACGAATTGCTCGACATGGTGCAGCGCCTGCAGGCGATGCCAGGAATGTACCGATTCGACGAGCTGGCACTCGAATACCAGCTGACCCGCCCCGGCCCGGGACGCGAATACCTCGGCTCACTGCTCGATCCACTCGACGAGCACCCCGAACTACTGGAAACCCTGCAACGCCACATCGGCAACAACCTCAACCGCCAGCGCACCGCCCGAGTCCTGCACGTGCACACCAACACCGTGGACTATCGCCTCAAACGCATCGGCCAACTCACCGGCTTCGACCCCTCCCAGCCTTCCGGCCTCTGGTACCTGCGTTCGGCCCTGGTCGCCCGCACCTACCGAACCACCTGACGTCACATCCGCGCGAACACCGTGATCGTCCGGGCAGGCGCGTGTCCTCGGTTCGATACCACGTGGCCGAACGGGCGGTGTGTCACCCGGTCCCTTCGGCCTGCGCGACCGATAGCGGCTCGTGATCGACCGCCGTGAAGACATCGATGGACATGTCCTCGTCCCGGTAGTGCGCCAGCGTCGACAAGCCACGAGTGGTGCACGCGATCGCGTGGACCTGATCACCGGACATCGGGTACTCGGGCACTTTTCGTCGCCAGTGCACACACAGCACCGTGCCGCCGGATTCGAGGTGTTCGACGGCGCGGTCGAACACCGCACGCAGGCTCGCGGCGTCGAGGTAATAGCAGACCTCACTGAAAACGATCAGGTCGAATCGCTCGTCGGGCCATTCCTCGCCGAGTGCCCAGCGGCGGAATTCGAC
>NZ_JBHVDF010000019.1:101194-140582 GCF_042802915.1 Nocardia sp. NPDC057440 | reverse complement strand
TAATTGGCACTGACATTCATCGACACACTATTGAGTTCTCAAAGAACACACGCACACACCATCGCGCAGATTTACTCTGATTGATCGGTGAGGCACTTTTTCAAGCTTAGCTCAGCTTTGAACCCGAACCAAATCGGGGTCTCTGTCGAGCCAGGTGGTCAGGCGCTCCTCGTACTACCTCGTTTCCCTCGCCTCAGCTCAGCGTTTCCGCTGCGCTTCTCGGCTCCGGGTCGGTGTCCGTGTCGCTCTGACTTGGAGAACATTACGTGACGCTTTGGCGAATATGCAAATCGCCTGATTACCGGGGGTTTTCCGGCATGAATGGCCGCCGGGGGCCGAGTTCCTGGCTGCGGACGCATCGCTGTCACCGCTTTACCTCCATGACAACGATCGAGGGCCTCGGATTGATACCGACATTGAACTGCGCCTGCACCGATTCGAATAGCCGGCGGCGCGGTTCCGTTCGGCTCTGTCTGCAACCGCCCTATCACGCAGTGTGCCCACCGACCCCACCCTGTGCCGGTCGCGGTCCATAGGTCGAGGCGAGCAGGTTTCCGCCATCTCTCTGTGTGTCGTCGGTGAAGTGGATGCACTCGTCCAGAACGATGCTCGCGGAGAGGTCGACTCGATACAGCGACCGCCGATGCTCACGATCCCGAGCCGCGCGGCCGAACTTCCTGCGGCGGGCAGCCTCCGTACCGCCGGAACGCCCGAATGAAGGACGCCGATTGGACGGAGCCGAGTCGCGCCGCGATCCGCTCGGTGGTCATGCCGGTGTCGGTGCGCAGTGCCCCCGCCATCATCTGCCGCACCTCGTCGACCAGCGCACGGAACGACGTCCCCGCATCGCGCAATCGGCACGAGGGCGTGCGCGGACTCGCCGGAGATTGTCCGAGATCTTGTCTCAGACGGAAGAATCAACTGTGTTATACAGTGTGAACAACAGTATCGACGCGGATCTGGAGGAACCATGGCGGTCGAGGAAGCAACGCCACCGGAATTCGAGGTGGCGGTGATCGGGGCCGGTCCTGGCGGCATCGCGGCAGGCGTCAAACTGCGCAAGGCAGGCATCGACAACTTCGTCATCCTCGAACGCGCCGACGATGTCGGTGGCAGTTGGCATGAGAACCACTACCCGGGCATCGGTGTCGACATCCCCGCCATCGCCTATCAGTACTCGTTCGCCCGCAATGCGCGCTGGAGCCGTTTCTTTCCGCTCGGTGCAGAGGTGAAGGCCTACCACGCCGAGGTCGCGCGGCGGTTCGGGCTCTACCCGCACGTGCGATTCCACACCAACGTCGCACGCGAGGAGTGGGACGACGCAGGCAACTACTGGAAGCTGCACACCGACGACGGTTCCGTTGTCACCGCACGTTTCGTGATCAGTGCCGTCGGCGCGTTCGTCCGGCCCAAGGAAGACGCGGGCATCCCGGGCCAGCAGTCGTTCGAGGGCAAGATCCAGCGCCCCGCCGACTGGGACGACGAATACGACCTCACCGGAAAGCGGGTCGGTGTGATCGGCACCGGAGCCAGCGCGGTGCAGATCATTCCGGCCATCGCACCCGAGGTGGCCCGGTTGGAGGTCTTCCAGCGCACCCCGGTGTGGTCGGTGCCCAAGCCTGATTTCCAAGTACCCGCCGCGGTACAACGCCTGCTCGGCATTCCCGGACTGCAGGCGGGGCTGCACGGAAGCGCGCTCGTCGTGGTCGATCTGGTGCTGCGCGGGGTCGTCTCAGCGCCGACGGGCCTTGCGCGCCCCGTGATGGACAGGTTCGACTCCGCCTGTATCGCCGGTTACCGGAAGTACTTGAACCGGGTCGTGAAGGATCCCGTCACCCGCGCGGGACTGACACCCGACTTCGGCGTCCTGGCCAAGCGGCCGACGATGTCCAACAGCTACCTGAAGGCCTACAACCGAGACAATGTCGACCTGGTGACCGACCCGATCGACGCGATCACCGCAACGGGCATCCGGACCCGCGACGGCACGCTGCACGAATTCGATGTGATCGTGCTCGCCACCGGCTACGAGGTGTTCTCCGATCCGGAGACCTACCGACCGGGAACGGTGGTGGGCCGCGATGGCTTCGACCTCGCGAGGTTCTACAACGAGGAAGGTCTGCAGGCGTATCAGAGCGTGCCGGTGCCCGGGCTGCCGAACCGGTGGACGCTGTGCGGCCCCTATTCGTGGACCGGCAGCGGCTGGCACGCCTTCGTCGAAATGACCGCCGACCACGCGGTGCGCGCCATCACCGAGGCGGGCGCCCGGCAGGCCACGGTGGTGGAGGTCCGCAAGGAGGCGGCCGATGCCTACCACCGTGCGATCTACCGACAGGGCGAATCGCTGCGGTACTACCTCACCGACCTGAACGGGCATGTGCCGACCTACTACCGGAATTCTCACGGTGACACCACCTACGTGCGGCCGTCGGGATTCTTCGAGGCGCGCCGGGGCAACCGGAAGTTTCCACTGGACGATTACCGGTACGAGACACCGCAATCGACGTCGGGCGGTGGCGGCGCTCGGCGGCCCGCCGATTCCAAGGCCGGTGCGTAATCCGTCGGCCACCACGCCGTCGAGGTCGCACGGCCTGCCGCGGGTCGTCCTTCCGGCGCCCGTTGCCGTGGGGACCTGGGAGAATCCCAGCGTGAAGAACCCGACGATCGTCGACGAGATCACCGACGAGCTCGCCTATCGGATCGCCGCGGGCGTCTACCAACCCGGCGAGCTGCTGCCATCGGTGCGCCAGGTGGCCGCAGAGTTCGGGATCAGCACACCGACCGCGAACAGCGCGCTCGGCAGGCTGGCCGCCCTCGGGTTCGTGGAGGCCCGCCGCGGACTCGGCAATATCGTTCGGGACATCTACCTCTACGGCGGGATCGATACCGCGCACTACATCTTCCGGCACTCCAGGCAGCTGCCCGAGCGCGCCGCCAAGATCTTCGCCGACATCATTGATGTCGATCACCTCTTGCTCATGCAGACCATCCGCACGGTGGCCGCGGACCCGCGCCACTATGACCTGACCGGACTGGCGCGCGCGGTGGACCGGTTCGAGCTGCTCGTCAGCGCCGGGCGGGCAGGGGTCAGCGAGATCATGGAGGCCGAGCTGCACGTGTTGCGCGTCGGCTTCGCCGCCGTCGGACAGAGCGCGTTTCTCAACCTGTTCAATTCCGTCGGCGACATCCTCATCGCCACGCCCGAAGCGGGTGCGGCCTTCTACGAACCGCTGGAACCGGAAGGTCATGTGCGGGTCGCCCGGCAACTTCTCGCGCTGTGGCAGTCGGAAGCCACGATCGAGGACGCGGCGATCGACATGGTCGACACCCTGATCCGGGCATATCACGATCAAGTCGTCGAACATTTTCGGCAACTCGTCACGGCCGCCACCGCGCAGCCGCGAGCCGAGGTGTCCGCAGCGACTCCGTGACCTCACGACTTGGCGCAGGCCCGAGAAACTCATCGCAGGACTACGGCCAACATTCGACACCGGTGCACTGCTGTCAGTTTGAAAACACCATGGTGCCCGCGATGACTGGGCGGCAGCCGGTCAGAACGACTGATTCGGCGTCAGGACTCCTGAAAGAGCACCAATTCGAACGGCGCGAGAATCCGGTCGACGTCGAACCGATCGGGTTCGTCGAGAACAAGCCGCGCCGCGGTCTGGATCAATCCTTGGATGAGCTGCACCAGCACATCGAGGTCGACCTCGTCGGCGTCCGGCCGCCCGGTCAGCCAGGCGCCGAGCACTCGATGCAGCGGGCCCCGCGGTTCGTCGTGCGCCTGCTCGACGCGTTCCCGCAGGGTCGATGGCACGCCGCTGAGGGGGAAGTAGACCAGCCGCCAGGTCTCCGGCATGGCACGCACTTCGGCGAGGAAGCGAACGAGCGCCGCCGCCAGCACATCCCGGGGGTCGGCGCCCGACTCGATCGAGCCGTCGACCTCCGACATCGCCCGCAGGACGGCCTCGCGCATCCGGGTGGTCTCCCGCTCGACCAGATCGGCGAGCAGTTCGTCGCGGCTGCCGAACGAGTCGTACACCACCGGCCGGGTCACCCCACCCCGCTCCGCCACCGCCGCGATACTGACATCGGCGAATCCGCTCTCGGCCACGATATGCAGCGCGGCGTCGAGCAGCTGTTCACGTCGATCGGCGGGTTGCAGGCGCTTGGCGTAGCGCCGCCGGGCCGGCGTGACGGCCCCCCGCTTCACTTGTGCCACCGCACTATCCCTTCTCGATCCGGGTGCCCGCGACCATCCGACGTGCCATCCAGCGCATGGTCTTGGACAACGCCGCGCGCTTGTCGCGGCCGCCCTCGGACACGATGATCCGAGCCGCGGTCTCGCTCACGCTGATGGAGGCATGACTCATCATCTCGGTGTCGAGTTCCCGATCGGCCAGTGCCGCGACCACTGCGAACAGCAGCTCGCTGCGCCCCCGAATCGCATTGCGCCCCTGCGTGACCCGCTCATGCATCGCGGGCGGCAGGCCGTCGCCCGGCATCAGGACGAACTGCCAGGTTTCCGGTGCGGCGAGCACCTGATCGAGGAAGATGTCGACGGCGTCCGCTCCGAGGACGGCCATGTCGATCGTCGACAGATCGGCGTCTTCGGCAAGTTCCGGCGTCGCGGCGGCCGCCATGGCCAGCACCCGCTCCTCCTCACGAGCCAACAGCGCCGCGAACAACTCGTCGCGGTCACCGAACTCGGCATAGAGGGCGGGCCGGGTGACGCCTGCCGCGCGCGCGACGGCGTGCATGCTCGCGCTCGCGTACCCCGCACGCACGATGAGTCCCCGTGCCGCGTCGAGGATGCCCTCGCGTCGGGTTGTCATCAGCTCACTCCGTGTCGTCGGTTGCCGTTGCCTCGCGATCGTGGCCAGTGGACCGTCGCGCCAGTGTACGCGGCATGTTTGCCCGGTTCCGGCGTTCCGGCACCGAGAGTTCGGCGCGATCGGTGTAGCACCACAACGACATCCGAGATCTTCCGACGACGCGGACGATCATCGAATTTCCCGGTTGCACCCCAGTGCGAGGGCGAAATTGATACCGTTGTTTTCGCTGCTCCGCAGTGTTAGCGTCGTCGCGAACAGTGCATGGCATCGATCACATCCGGGGATACGTCGTGAGCACGCTCACAGTCGTCGGTGATCGCTCTGATACGAGCTGTCGGAAACCGCCGACACTGTGACGCGTGACAACGTGGGCACTGTCGCCCGCGAAACCTAGCGTTGGGGAAGGCCTCCGGATAGCCGCGGCTGCTGTCGGCGGTGGGGGCGATGGAGGACTATCGATGGAATCCGAAGCGCCGAGGGCGATCAAGGGCGGACCGACGGCGGCACTGATCGCCCATAAGAATGTCACCGACACGACACTGTCGAGTCTGCGGACGTTCGGGCGGGTGGTAGATCTCGGACTGGAGTCGACGCGGGGCGCGGTCTCCGACATCATCGCGCGGCGGTTCCAGTGGCCCGAAATGCTGCGTCAGGCTTGGTATCTGGTCACCGTCACCGCGATCCCCGCCGTACTGATGGCGGTGCCGTTCGGTGTCGTGGTTTCCGTGCAGGTGGGCAATCTGATTCATCAACTGGGCGCCGACTCGCTGATCGGTGCGGCTGGTGGCCTCGGAGTGATCCAGCAGGGCGCCCCGATCGCAACGGGCCTGTTGCTCGGCGGCGCGGGCGCCTCGGCGATTGCCGCCGATCTCGGCGCGCGCACGGTCCGCGAGGAGATCGATGCGTTGCGCACGATGGGCATCAATCCCGTACACCGACTGGTGATTCCGCGTGTCTCGGCGATGCTGTTCGTCGCGCCGCTGCTGAACATCCTTATCATCTTCGTCGGCATCGTCGCCGGTTACGCGGTCGCGATCGGCGCGCAGAACGTCACCCCTGGCAGCTACTGGGCGACCTTCGGTTCCTTCACCGTGCTCACCGACGTGTGGATTTCGCTGCTGAAATCGATGCTTTTCGGGTTCATCGTCGTCATCGTCGCCTGCCAACGCGGTCTGGAGGCCAGAGGCGGACCACGCGGCGTCGCCGACGGCGTCAATGCGGCCGTTGTGCTGTCGGTGGCATCGATCATCGTGGTCAACTTGGTGATCACCCAGGTCGTCGCCATGTTCCTGCCGCTGCGGGTGGCGTGATGACAGCTACTCCCTACGTACCCAACGGCTTTCGATCGGCCAGCCGCCTCGTGCGCAACCGCGGCCGGATGTTGACGCCCTTGGAGAATGCCGGGTTCGCGCTCGGCTTCGTAGTGCAGGCGCTGGCCGCGATTCCACTGACGCTACGCCGCTATCGCGCCGAGACAATGCGCACCATCACCGATATGACGTGGGGGCGCGGCTCGGTCATCGTCGGTGGCGGTACGGTGCCGATGCTGGTGGTGCTCGGTATCGCGATGGGCGCCGGTGTCGGCATCCAGTCGTTCACCACACTCGATCTGATCGGCCTCGGCCCGGTCACCGGTGTGGTGTCCGCGTTCGCGAATACCCGTGAGCTGGCGCCGATTGCGGCCGCGGTCGGGTTCGCCGCCCAGGCCGGCTGCCGGATGACCGCCGAGATCGGCTCCATGCGGATCTCGGAGGAGATCGATGCGATCGAATCCCTTGGGCTGCGCTCGATTCCGTTCGTGGTGACCACCCGGGTCATCGCAGGCGCGATCGCGATCGTTCCGACCTTCCTCATCGCCCTGATTCTGAGCTACCTGGCCTGCGACACAGTGGTGGTATTGCTGCACGGTCAGGCGGGTGGGGTCTACGACCACTATTTCTTCCAGTTCACCAGCGGCTACGACGTGCTCGCGGCGGTGATCAAGATTCTGGTATTCGGCGTCGCGGTCATCCTGATCCATTGCTACTACGGGTTTTTCGCCTCCGGCGGCCCGGAGGGTGTCGGTATCGCCTCGGGCCGAGCGGTGCGCGCGAGCTTCGTCGCGATCATCGCGCTGGATATGTTGCTGACCCTGCTGCTGTGGGGCGTCAATTCCTCGATCGAATTCCCAGGGTGAGCCGAATGCCGAATTTCGGATTGCCCGGTGTCACCATGGGGCGGCGCGGTTCTCGGGCGCTCGGTGCGGCCGCGTTGACCTCGACCGTCGCGGCGGCGCTGGCTTGGACTGGGCACCACAACGCCCCCGACAGCACGCGCATGCAAATCCACCTACGTACCGAGCACATCGGCGAAGGCATCATCGAAGGCACCTCGGTGCGCCTGGACGGCGTGAACGTCGGCAAGATCACCGACATCGCGGGCGTCGGCGTGGGCCGCCAGCTGATCACCCTGGATCTGGACCGATCCCAAACGGCTGGTCTCACCGAGGATCTCGAGGTCGACTACGCACCGCAGAATCTCTTCGGCATCAGCACCGTCTCACTGAAACGAGCCGAGGGCGGCGCGCCGCTGCGGCCGGGAGCGGTGATCGATCTGGCGGGTGCCAACGCGCACCGAGTGGCCGACGCGACCATGGGCCGACTGCTGCGGGCACTCACCGAGACCTCCACCGAGGTCTTCACTCCCGAATTCGCCGAGGTGCTCCGGACATTCAGCGGTGACCTGAAGGCCTTCGCTCCCCTAGTGGACGCCGTCGTCATGCTGGGCCGGACGGTCGCCGACACCCAGCGGTACCCTTCCTCGTTCCTGATCGACCAATTCGCGAGGTTCTACGACGGATTGGGGTCGTTCACCTCGGCCACTTTCACACTCCTGAAAGCCGTGCTGGACATCGAGGTGTTCCAGAGCGACCGGCAAAAATACGACGCGGCCATCGGCATGCTCGTCGACGACGCGTTCCCGGACATCGGCGCCATCGGAGATGTCGCCAGACAACACTTCTCGGGCTACGCGGATATGCTCGCGCCCCTCGTCACCGCCATCGCCGCGACGGTGACGGACCCGGCACGGTCGCACGCCGAACTCACCGAACTGCTCGAACGACTCGACCGAATATTCGCCGACACCCCGAACGGCCCGACCCTCAACGCATCGGTCACCCTGCGCAGCGTCCCCGGACTCGCGGTGCCGCTGCTCGGCCAGGCCGGATTCGCCGCGCCGGGAGGGACGCGATGACACCGGCGTCGACCATTTCGATCGCATGGAAGCTCGGCCTGTTCACCGCGGCGATGATCACCCTGCTCGCCATGATCGCGGCGGCCATCATTCGGCCCATCGGCGGCGATACCGACAGCTACCGGGCCGATTTCACCGATGCCAGCGGCTTGAAGACCGGCGACGATGTCCGCATGTTCGGGGTCGCGGTCGGCAAGGTCGCGGAAATCTCGCTGGTGCATGGCCGCGCGCGGGTCGAGTTCACGGTGCACCGCGACCGGCCCCTCTACGACGCGAGTTTCCTCGCCATCCGGTACCAGTCGCTGACCGGACAGCGCTACATCGACATCCGCCAGCCCGAGCATCCGACCCCGAAGCAGGCGTCGGCCGCCATCATCGGCACCGACCGCACCATCGGATCCTTCGACATCACCCAGCTGTTCAATGGACTGCAACCGGTCCTGCAGGAGTTCTCTCCCGGTGCGCTCAACCAGTTCACCGAGAGCATGCTCGCGGTGATCGAGGGCAATGGTTCGGGGGTCGGGCCAGCGCTCGACGCGATCGAAAAGCTCAGCGCCTACGTGACCGATCGGCAGACGGTGATCTCCACCATCGTGGCGAACCTCGAGTCGATCTCCACCAGGATCGGCGGCAAGTCACCGCATCTGATCACCCTGCTGCGTGGGTTGACCGACGTGTTCACCGCTTTCCAGGAGAAGCTCGACGGCCTGATCGACTTCGCGAGCGTCGCACCGTCGGCGCTGGGCCCGCTCAACAGCCTGCTGAACACCCTGGGTTTCACCGAGACGGCCAACCCCCATCTCGAACGCGACCTGCGCCTGCTGTTTCCGGATCCGGACACCGCGTTGGACCAGCTCGGCAAGCTACCCGGCCTGTTGCAGTCGCTGTCGGCGCTGGTTCCCGCCGACGGGTCCGCGGTCCATGTTGATCTCACGTGCTCGAAGGGCAATGCCGAGGTGCCGTCCGTGGTCGCGGTGCTGATCGCCGGGCAAAGGATCGCGATATGCAAGAACTGACCACGGGGCTGCCCGTACGTCGTGGCCACGACCGGCACGAAGCCACCAAGAATCGCCGCGAACTGCGCCTCGGGGTGATCGGCGCAATTCTCATCGTCATCGCGCTCGCCGCGACCGCCGTCCTCTATGTGCTACCGCTCGGAAAGAGCACCTACACCGCGTACCTGTCGGAGGCACAGTCGATCCGGGTGGGCAACCAGGTACGGGTAGCGGGGATTTCGGTCGGCCGGGTTTCCGCGCTGGAGCTGGAGCCGGACCGGGTGCGGATGACGTTCACCGTGAACCGGGATGTCTTCGTCGGGGACGCAACCACTATGGAGATCCGGATGCTCACCGTGGTCGGCGGCCACTACGTCGCCATATTCCCCGCAGGGACGACACCCCTTGGCGACAAGCCGATACCCCAAGACCGGGTCACGTTGCCCTACAGCCTGGTTCGGACACTGCAGGATGCCGCGAAGCCGGTGGCCGAGGTGAACGGCGGCACGTTGCGCGAGAACATGGCCGCAGTGCAGACCTCCCTCGACCGGAGCCCCGACGGGCTGCGCCGGATGGGCGCCGCCATGCAGTCGTTCGTGACCATCCTCGACAAGCAGAACGCCGAGGTGTCGCGGGCGCTGATCGTGACCGACGAGTTCCTGACCGCGATCAACGGCAACATGGCGCTGGTCGGACAGTTCGTCCGCAAGATCGGCCTGCTCGAGGTGCAGGGCCTCGACAAAAAGGCGGAGATCACCGAAGCGTTGCGGATCGCCGCTGAGCTGTTATCCAGGATCGCGGCACTGGAACCGTCCTGGCGCGAACAACTCCAGCCGATGGTCGACATGCTCACGGCGACGCTGCCCGCGTTGCGTGAGCTCGTCGGGAAACTCGACGGCGCCCTCGGCACCGTGCGCACCGCCCGCGACCGGTTGCAGACCGCGGTGACCCCGCGGGACGGCATTGTCGTCGACCAGTCGGCGGACACGATATCCGCACCGGCCGTCTGCGTTCCGGTGCCGGGAAAGGGGTGCTGATCGTGCAGCGCATGCTCGCCTCGCCGGGTTTCGTCACCTTGATCGGCGGCCTTCTCGTCGCAATCCTTTCCGTCGCAGGCTATTTCACCGCTTTTCGTCCGCTCGACAAGACCCTCGGCTACTGCGCGATCCTGCCCGATGCTGTCGGCCTCTACTCAGGCAACCACGTGACCATGCTCGGCATGCCGGTCGGCACCGTGACGGCGCTCGCGCCCGACGGTGCCGGCGTCCGTGTCGAATTCGAGGTCGACGCCGATCACCCGTTGACCGGGCAGGTCACCGCGACGACGGTGGCCGACACCCTCGTCGCCGATCGCAATCTCGCGGTGGTCGGCGAGCCCGGCGCACCCGAGTGGAACCGAAATACCTGTGTGACGAGGACATTCACACCGAAGAGCATGACCGAGACGCTGTCGGCCTTCTCGGCCTTGGCCGACCAGCTCGGCGGCACCGGCGACCCCGCGGAGCGCAGCCGGATCCATGACGGTGTCGCCGCCTTCCAGCGCGCCACCTCCGGGACAGGGCAGGCGATGAATACCCTGATCAATGATCTCGGCACCGCACTGCGCGCACCGGACGCCGGCATCGGCCATATCGGTGCGCTGCTCGACGCGCTCGGCGAACTCTCGGTCAGCATCTCGGTCAATTGGCCGGACATCAAGACGACGCTGCTGAATGCCGGGCCCGGCATCGCCTTCGTGAACGAAGTCTGGCAACAGGTCATCCAGATCGTCGACTCGCTCCTGGTCGACTTTCCGATGTTCAACGACATCGCCCGCAAGTACGGCCGCGAAATACTCGGCGGCATCGATGATCTGGCCCCATACCTGCGGCTGCTCGGCGCAGGCGTCGGAACCCTGAAACAGGTCATCGATATGATTCCGGCCCTGGTCGGCGTATTCCAGCGCGCGATCGACCCGGAGACCGGCAAGGTCCGACTCACCTATGCCGCACCGAAAGGCGCACTGCCACAAGCGGATGCCGATCGGATCTGCGCTGCGGTCGACGCGGTGACACCCGGCCGATGCAGGACATCGGACAACGGCCTCAATGGCGTCGACCTGGCCGCAATCGTGCTCGGATCGGTGGGTGCCCGATGAGAAGGCCGACAGTGGTGCGGCGCACCGGTTCCTCGCTTGCCGTCGCACTCGCGGCGGGGATGCTGGCCAGCGGCTGCGGTTTCGACCCCTCGTCGGTGCCGGTGCCGGGCGCATCCGTGTCAGGTCCGACCTATCAGGTCCGGATCGAGTTCGCGAACGCACTGAACCTGCCCAAGCACGCCAAGGTGGTGGCCAATGGCGCGCAGATCGGCACACTGAGCACTGTGACCGTCGTCGACCCTTCGACGCAGCATCCCGGACGCATCGACGCGATCGTCGAGATCGCCGAGTCGGTGCGGCTGCCGACCACCACCACCGCGCAGCTGCGGCAGAACACCATCCTCGGTGACATCTACATCGGACTCACCACTCCCCCGGCAGATTTCGCCGAGACCCTGCCGCCAAGCGGCACGATTGCGCTACCGCAGACCCGCCCCGCACTGCAGATCGAGGACCTGATGGCGGGCATGTCGACCTTCATCGGCGGCGGTGCGCTGCACAGCGTGCAGGAGATCATCAACCGGACCAATGCCGTGCTGCCGGAGCGACCAGCCGAAACGGCCCGGATATTCGAGACACTCGGCCGTGATACCCAGGACGTGGCCGACAATCTGGACAGTGTCGGCCGATTCCTCGACGCCATCCAGCAGGATCTGATGGCGGTGCTGGACAACAGGGAAGAGCTCGACGCCCTGCTGTCCGAACGCGGCGCGCGTGACATCCCGACCTTCGCGAATTCCCTGGTGCTGACGCTCGGCGTTGTCGGCGCCCTCGGCATCGTCGGGCACGCGGTGGCATGGCTCGGCCCCTTCCTGCAGGCGGGTGACGCCGCGGCCGAGGCCTTCGTACCGATGCTGTTGGCCGCCAACCCACTCGACGTGTCCGCGCCCGCCAACCTGCATCGGCTGGTGTCCTTGCTGCGCGACAAGGTCATCCCGTTTGTCGAACGCGGGCCGACGGTGAACCTGACCCGCATCGGAGCGGAGACCGGTGTGGCAAGCCCCGTGTCCACCGACGACCAGGTCGACCGGATCGTCGCCACGCTGCGGATGATCGGAGCGGTCCGGTGAAGCTCTCCTCGATCAAACCCAGCTCGATGGCGTCCCTTTGCGCTATCGCCGCGATCCTCATTGTCGGCAGCACCTACCTGTCCCTCGGGGTGGTGCGGGTCGGCTGGCTGAACGAGTACACCGAGGCGACCATGGTGCTGACCGATTCCGGCGGTCTGCTGCCACGCTCCAAGGTGCTGCTGTCCGGCATCGAGGTCGGCACGGTGACCTCGGTGTCACACACCGGGACCGCGGTCTCGGTGCAGTTCCGCATCGACGACAGCTACCGAATACCGAGCTCGAGCATGGCCCGCATCGAAACGCTGTCCGGACTCGGCGAACCGTATCTCGACTTCCGCCCCGTCGGCGGTGACGGACCATACCTGCGCGACGGACAGATCGTGGACGCCGCCAAGGTCACTATGCCGCTCTCGATCCCGGAGGTAGCGCAGACCGCGACCCGGCTACTCGGCCAATTGGATCCGCAGGCGATGGCCGCCATCATCCAGACCTTCACCCAGGGGCTGGCGGGCACCGAGAAGATCGTCCCGCAACTGTCCCGCGCGACCGACCTGCTGGCCGCGACACTGCTGGCCCGCTCCGATGTCATCCGCGAGATGCTCATCGCGTTCCAGGCCAACGCGAACGATATGGCGTGGTCGGGGCCCGCGCTGACCGATGCCTCCGGACCGTGGGCCGCCTTCGGGCCCCGGGTCAGCGAGGTGGCGGCGGCGATCGCGCGGGTCATCCGAAAAGGCGACGTCCCAGCCGATTACGTCATCGACACCCCGGAGACTGTCGGACTCGTCCCGTTCCTGCGTCAGCTGGCCGAACGGATCAATGCCATCGGACCGGACCTGGCGACGATGATCCCGCTGCTGCAACCGCTGATCCCGCTCGCGACGAATGCGGTGCGGCCGCTCGACATCGGCAGCCTCATCACCCAGGCCCTCGAGACCACCAGCCCCGACGGGACGCTGAATCTTCAGCTCACCGTCAAGTAGCGACACCGCAGTCCGACCACCGATCATTCGGAGCAGCAATGACAGTCGACACCACCAAGACCGCCGACGCCGGGACTACCGAGGGGGTCGCGTCGAAAACCGATGCCACACCGCGGTCTATTTCGCTGCCGGTCACCACGGTGGCATGGGCGGCGGCCACCACAGCTTTGACGATCCTCGCCGTCACGCTCGCCGGTTTCCTCTTCGCGGCACGCGGCGACCTCGCCGACCATGACAGGGTGGCCGCCGACAACCGTCACGCCGAGCAGATTGCCACCGACTACGCTGTCGGCGCCGCCACCGTCAATTACGCCGAGTTCGCCTCCTGGGTCGGGCGGCTCAAGCAGAACACCACACCCGCCCTTGCCAACAAGTTCGATGCGACCGCACCGAAGTTGCAAGAGCTGCTCACCCCGTTGAAGTGGGCATCGACCGGCAGCCCGATCACAGCCAAGATCCTGTCCGAGCGCGACGGCGTCTACCGGGTGACAGTCTTCGTCAACGTCAGCTCTACGAACGCGCAGAACACGGCCGGGGCGCAGACCACCGTCACCTACAACGTCACCATCGACCGCGGCTCCGACTGGAAGATCACCGATGTCGGTGGCCTGGACGGCGCGCTCTCGGTCAAGTAGCACGACCCGCTGATTGTCCCCACGAATGCTCTCGGGCACAGTGCGGGTCCTGCCTGCTCGGCCAGGGCTTCCCTGCCGAAAGAATCATCGTCGCAGGCGATGCGGCTCGCACTCGCCCTCCCTCGTCGATGAGCGATGCCCATCTCCCGCAGCTTGATCAGGTTCCATCCGCGCCCCCGATAGTCGCGACGTCGTACTCCGGAAACTCGATTCCCCGGCATCGACCGGGGACTCGACAGGCACCGAGGAATTGCTCGCCATCGAAATCCTTTAGACGGGTACAGACTCAGACAGTGCCCCGGATCAGCCGACCGATGCACCAGTCCGGCGGCAGTGTGTGCGCAAATCGTGACGTTTGACATGCAAGTGGCTACTTGCCTACGCTGACGAGCGTGAGCACTGTTGCCGAGCCCGGCGACGTCTTCAAGGCGCTGGCCGACCCGACCCGCCGAGCAATCCTCGACGAACTGGCCGACCGCGACGGCCAGACACTGTTCGAGATCTGCAGCAGGCTCACCATGAAGCACCGGCTCTCCTCATCCCGGCAGGCCGTCTCACAGCACCTCGACGTGCTGGAATCCGCCGGCCTGATCAGCACCCGCCGGGATGGCCGATACAAGTTCCACCACCTGAATCGTGAGCCCCTGCGGCACCTCACGGACCGCTGGCTCCAGGAGGAATGATGATCCGAATCAATGTGACCAGCGTCTTCGTCGACGATCAAGCCAAGGCCCTGCGCTTCTACACCGACGTGCTCGGCTTCACGAAGAAGACCGACATCCCGCTCGGCGAGGCCCGCTGGCTGACTGTGGTGTCGCCACAGGATCCAGACGGCGTCGAGCTGCTACTCGAGCCCGACGGCCACCCCGCGGCGGGCCCGTTCAAGAAGGCTCTCGTCGAGGACGGCATCCCGTTCACCTCGTTCGCCGTCGACGACGTGCGCGCCGAATACGACCGGCTGCGCGCTCTCGGCGTCCGGTTCACACAGGAGCCATTGGACCACGGGCCCGTGATCGTCGCGGTTCTCGATGACACGTGCGGCAATCTCATCCAGATCGCACAGCAGACGAACTGAGCTCCACCCTCCCCCGAATTCCGAGATAGGGCCGGCGATGCCGAAGTCGAGCAGCGGCGGTAATCAGGGTTTTCAATGTGTCTCAGACAATCTAGTCTGGAGTTGACACTTCCTGAAGGGGAGATTGATGTCTGCCATGCAGCAAGCGCCTGCGCGGGCGTTCAACAGGTTGGTGACGCTGGGCTGGAACAGGGCGGCGCGCCTGTACAACACACCGATCCTGCAGCGGCTCGCCTACCGACCGCCGCAGGACGAGATCATTGCCCAGCTGGCGCTCAACCGCGCCCAGAGAATCGTCGATGTCGGTTGCGGCACCGGCATTTTGGCCGCGCGGATCGCTGCAGATCTGACGCCGGAGGCAGTCTATGGCTGCGATGTCTCGGCAGGAATGTTGCAGCAAGCGATATCTCGCTCGGACCGAGTCGAATGGCGCCGCCGCCGAGCCGAAGACCTCGGGTTCCCCGACGCCGCCGTCGATGCAGTGGTGTCCACACACGCCTTCCACTTCTTCGACCACCAGGCCGCCCTAGCCGAATTCCATCGAATTCTGGTACCCGGCGGCCTACTTGCGATCGTGCTGAACAACCCCAGCAGCCGATTCGCCCGAGCATTCCAGCCCACACCGATACAGGGCCTCGCCTACTTCCCACCGCCTAGCGAGATGCGCGCCCTGGTCGAAGCAGCTGGGTTCACCATCACCGAGCAGCGGCCGGTGCAACGGCATCCGATTCCGCCCACGCTCGTGCCGGACGTTGTGACGGTTGCGCGCCGCGACTGAACACCTGGGCGCTGGTGCTGGTATCAGTCGGTCCTACGCCACAACTGAGCCACCCGACCGCTCACGCCGGCATCCAACGCTCGCATTCACCGGTTGCGCGGTAGCCGACCGTGCGGGATACCGGCGATCTTCTCCGTCACCCCGCGCGCGGCGGCTGATCCGCCCCGCGACATCGCGTTGCTCCGCAATGGACCTGGCCACAGTGCCTATCGTCGAGGTGATGCCTCACAACGATTCTTTCCACACGGCAAGCCGATCCGGCGACGGGACGAGCCTGGTCTGGTACGCGGCCTACGGATCGAACATGCATCTGCCGCGGTTACGGTGCTACCTCGCGGGTGGCACCCCCGAAGGGGGCGCCCTGGTCCTCCCCGGCTGTCGCAACCCTGCCGACCCGGCACGTTCCGTCCCGGTCATGCTGCGCGGCCAGCTGTATTTCGCCACCGAATCACTGACCTGGACCGGCGGCCGAGCGTTCTACGACCCCGACGGCCCCGGCGCGATGGCCGTCCGCGCCCACCTGATCACCGCCGCCCAGTTCTCCGATATCGCCGCGCAGGAGATGTACCGCCAACCAGGCGCCGACCTGGACTTGACCGAAGCAATCACCACGGGTCGTAGCACACTCGGCCCCGGCCGCTACGAAACACTGGTCTGCGCAGGCACTCACGACGGCTACCCCCTCCTCACGTTGACCGCGCCTCGGCATTTCGCCGACCTCCCCGGCAATCCGCCTGCGGCCGCCTATCTCCTTCATCTAGCCGCCGGTCTGGCCGATTCGCACGCCTGGACCACCGAACAGATCGCCGCCTACCTGGTGATATGCCCAGGCGTAGACATCGGCTGGACGGCCGACGCGATCGCCGCCTTACTCACCCCATGAAAACCTGGGCCAGCGGAGAACCCGGGCAGCGCACAACGGGTCCGTTGACGCGGTGAGCTCATTCGATTGCGGGCTTTACTCGCCCTAGCAGATGTCTCACGAACCGAGTGCACGAGCCAAATGCGGCCAGGAATCATGCAGGTCTGTTTCGAACTGTCCCCAGGTGTGCGAGCCCTCCGGGCGATTGACATGCACCGCAGGCAGACCGAGCTCGGCGAGCCTGCCGGCGAAGGCCGCCGTGCACGAGCTGGCAATCGCCTCGATCGGTGGGAAGGGCAGCCCGCCTTCATCGATCGCGCCGGGAGTACCGGTAGCTGCTGAGAGGTAGATGGTCTTTCCCGCGAGAGCGCCCGCGTTGGCGAACGCGTCGTGCGCACGCCAGACCGCTTGACCGAACGCGCCCCACATGTTGACCGGATTGCCACCACCACGCCCCACCTGCGCGGTGATCATCGCCACCCCGAGCGGATCCGCGGCCCACGGACACCCGCTGTAGGCGGCCACGGCGCTGTACACCGTGGGCGCTTGGATCGCGAGATCGACCGCGGAGGCCGCGCTCATCGACACACCCGCTATGGCGTTGCGTCCGGTGCTGCCGAGTTTCCTGTCGAGAACCGCGGGCAGTTCCTGCGTCAGGTACGTCTGCCACCGGTTGCGGCCGACCGCAGGGTCGTCGGTGAGCCAGTCGGTGTACATGCTGTAGGCGCCCCCGACCGGCATCACCACATTGACATGCTTGCCGGCGAAGAACTCTCGGACATCCGTGTCGTCCCACCACGAGATCCCATCCACACCGCCCCCGAGCCCGGTGAGCAAATACAGAGTGGGGGCCGAGCCGCCCGCAGCCCGAATCACCCTGTTGCTCACCACACGATCCATCGATGGCGAGTAGACATCGGTCCTCGATACGGAGGCGTCCAGGGGAATATCATCGACCACATGCGCTCCGGCCGGGGCTGCCGCGGCAGGGGAAGCGGGCAGGCCGAGAACGGAGACCGCGGTGACCAGCGCACTGACAAGTAACACGAAATGCCTTGAAGCCCTCATGTTTCAGTTGTACCCGAGGTCTGCATTACATAACGCGGTGTGCCCGGAGCAGCCAGTGGTCAAGCGCCGGTAGCGACTACGGCGGCGGGGTTCGGTGGTCAGGGCAGCGAGCACCCATCCGCGCAGCGGCTGCCCTACCTGCCTCACAAGCGTGTCGCGTTCGTGCGCAATGCTTTCGAGAGACAACGGTCGATCGCCGCCGAGCGGCTACCCATACCTTCGAGCTGCCAGGGCGAGGTCGGCGGGCCCGCGACCAGCACGGGCGTCACGCCTGAAACCAGAGGGCGACCGCGCCGACTCACGTGCCCTCGATCGTCCGCCGGCAAAACACTGCGTATACCCGGTTCGCCGACGTAGCATCGCAGACCGATCCGTTCAGCATGACGATGCGAGGGAGAGAACGGTGATCGAAGCGGTAGTAGCAATGGTTGCGGCGAATTCGGTCGCCTCGCCCCTCGGCCTCATCCAAACATCCGGACTCCAGTCCACGGCTGACATCTGCCGCCGACTGGAGTCCGAAACCGCTTGTCGTCAGGACAGTTTCAGCGACCGTCCGATGATTTCCTTCATGATCTCGGTGGTCCCGCCGTAGATCGTCTGGACGCGAGCGTCCAGGTATGCCTTGGCGATCGGGTATTCCTTCATGTAGCCGTAGCCGCCGTGCAACTGGAGACAGCGGTCGATCAGGTCGACCTGTTCCTCGGTGCTCCACCACTTCGCCATGGCGGCGTCCTCGACGGAGAGCTTGCCCGCGTTGAGGTCCTCGATGAAGCGGTCTACGAGGACGCGGACGGCGGTGGTTTTGGTGGCCGATTCGGCCAGGACGAAGCGGGTGTTCTGGAGCGCGCCGATGGGCTTACCGAAGGCTTTGCGGTCGCGCACGTACTGGATGGTCATATCCAGGCAGGCTTCCATCGCGGCGGCTGCCATAACGGCGATGGAGAGGCGCTCCTGGGGCAGGTTCTGCATGAGGTGGATGAAGCCCATGCCTTCGGTGCCGAGGAGGTTTTTGCCGGGGACGCGGACGTCGGTGAAGCTCAGTTCGGCGGTGTCTTGGGCTTTGAGGCCGAGCTTGTCGAGGTTGGCGCCGCGTTCGAAGCCGGGCATGCCGCGTTCGACAACGAGGAGGCTGAAGCCCATGGCGCCCTTGTCGGGGTCGGTTTGGGCTACGACGATGACGATGTCGGAGTTGATGCCGTTGGTGATGAAGGTCTTGGCGCCGTTGAGGATCCAGTCGTCACCGTCACGGACCGCGCGGGTTTTGATGCCCTGGAGGTCGGAGCCGGTGCCGGGTTCGGTCATGGCGATGGCGGTGATGATTTCGCCGGAACAGAAGCCGGGGAGCCAGCGCTGTTTCTGCTCGTCGTTGGCCAGCTCCGAGAGGTAGGGCGCGATGACGTCGTTGTGGAGGGCGAAGCCGAGGCCGGAGTATTGGCCGCGGACGGATTCCTCGGCGACGATCGCGTTGTAGCGGAAGTCCTTGACGCCGCCGCCACCGTACTCCTCCGGCATGGCCATGCCGAGGAATCCCTGCTTACCTGCCTCGAGCCAGACGTTGCGGTCGACGATGCCTTGCTCTTCCCACTTCGCATGATTCGGCGCGACGTGCTGATCGAGAAACTTGCGGAACGACTCCCGGAACAGTTCATGTTCGGGTTCGAACAATGTGCGCTCCACACCAACCTCCTAGTGACCACAGCGGCCGGTCCACACCGACCCGTCGTTGCCACATACGGTACCCGGAAAGAGAATGACAGTTCACTTCGCATCCAAAATTCATCGCCTCACCTGGTCGAGCGGCGGTGGATTCCGCAGCAGATCGAGATTCCCGGCAAACGCCACGGCCCGGGAGGAAGGGCTCTACCGCCATCGAACCGACTCGGGCGGCCAAGCTCCGGCCAGGAGACCGCGAGCATGCGTCGCCGGAGATCCTGGCGGCCACCGGCTCAAGCAGGCAGACCCAGACCCTCGGCGAGGACCGGCCAGGAGGCGACCAGCGCCTGCTGCCAATAGCCCCAGGAGTGCGTGCCGGTCGGCTGGAAGTCGTAGATGGCGGGGATGCCGAGCTGGTTGAGGCGATTCTGCATGTTGCGGGAGCAGTAGTTGGCGGCAGCTTCGAGGCCGGCGCCGAGGGTCACCTGGTTCGCGAGGCCGCCGACTCCGGGTAGGGCGTAGGGACCGTTCAGGGTGTCCCACTGGCCGGGGAGGCCGGAGCCGTTGGAGATGAACAGGTTTGTGCCACGCAGTAGGTCGGCGTGGACGTAGGGGTCGTTGGCGGCCCACATCGGATCACCTTGCGGCCCATACATGTTCGCGGAGTCGCCGCCGCCTGCCGCGATGACGGTGTTGACGAAGTTCCAGCCGATCGGGTCGCTGATCTGAGCGCAACCGCTGTAGGCCGCGGCCGACTTGTAGAGACCGGGCTTGGCGATGGGGAGTTGCAGCACAGGGGTGCCCGCCATCGAAATGCCCGCGATCGCGTTGGTGCCGTTCGCGCCGAGAGCGGAGTCGATCAGGGGCGGCAATTCCTCGGTGAAGAAGGTCTGCCATTCGTTCACGCCGAGCACCGGGTCGGAGGCGCGCCAGTCGGCGTAGTAACTCCACGCGCCGCCGACCGGCTGGATGACGTTCACATCCTTGTCGGCGAAGAACTGCGATGCGGAAGATTTCAAGTCCCAGGTGGCCTCGTCCTCGCCGCCGCCCGCTCCCGAAAGCAGGTACAGCGTGGGACGCGCGACCGAGGCGTCGGCGGGGCGCTGCACCTTGACCTCGATGTTCTTGTCCATGGCGGCAGAGAACACCTGGAGGACGAGGTTGCGGTCGTCGGTGATGGTGAAGCTGTCGACGCGAGACCCGTCTGACGAACGGGGCGAGGCGAGCAGTGAACCGGAGGCGATGATCGGATCCGACGCTGCGACCACTGCGGTTGCGAGGCCACCTGACGCCGCAGGCACCCCCAGGAACATCACTACCGCACCCGCCGCTACCGCCGTTCGTCTTCGTGTCCAACGCATGGGACCACCGTAGCTGCCACTAACTGAGAATTTGCTGACAGCGCAGGTGGGCCCAGTTATCAACGGTTCAACAGGCCACGCAACCGACCGATGAGGGTTCGACCGGAGTCGCGCTCCCGCTCGGCGAAGAGGAACTTCAGCTCCTCCTCCAACTCTTTGCGCACGATATCGCGCAATTCCACTGCGGCAGTATGCTTGTCGACCGCGTCGCGCCACGGCGCAGGATCGATCGGTGCACCCGCCGAGAAGTAGAAGCGCTCCGGTCGGGGCAACACGGTCGGACCGATGCCACGGATAAGCGGCGGGGTCAGATCTTTGCTGAGCCCCAGTGCCTCGACCACCCAGCGCAGCGGGCGCAGCACAGGATGATCACCGTCCAAGACGATGTCGTAGGCGTCATCGACGCCGATCATCGCCACCGGCACGATCGGCGCGCCCGCTTCGATCGCCATGTGCGCGAATCCGGACCTGCCCTCCCATTTCAGGACGTACTTCTCGTTCTTGCGGCGCACCGCCTCGCGACCACCACCGGGGAACACGATGACGGCCTCGCCGCGGGCCAGCAGCGCAAGGCAGTTGCGGCGACTACCGCGAACGGCGCCGAAGTGGTGCAGCAGTTCGCGCACACCGGGGACCGAGATGAGGACGTTCTCGGCGAGGCCGCGAATGAGCCTGCCGCGGCGGCGCAGGATTTCCGGCAGCAGCAGCGGCGCGTCGATGCCGCCCATCAGGTTGTGGTTGCCGACCAGCAGCACCGGGCCGTCGGCGGGGATGTTCTCCAGGCCGTAATAGCGGGGGCTCGTCCAGGCGCGCAGGGGCGCGAGCAGGGTGTCGAGCACCCGAAGATCGGTGTCGGTCAGTGAAACCGTAAGCGGCGCACCGTCACTGAGCACGCTGGTGTGCGACGAGTCACCGGATGGCCGATTGCGGGATGTGGCCGAGCCGGAGTTGTCGTGCGACATGGAACCCTCCTGATGTCGATTCGACGACGATATCGTAACGAAATCGACTGTGTCGCATCGGTTGTGTACCCGGAATGCACAAAACCCGCCGACCGGTGGTCGGCGGGCCGTGCACGCTCGCACAACAGAACGGTGAGCGTTACGTCACACTCCGGTTCCGCATTGCGCCGATCAGTCCTGCACTGGGGCGCTCGTCTCCGAATGTCCATTGGTCTCGGTATATCGGTTGGTTTCGGGAGCACCGGAAACCTCCGTGGCAGACCCGGCGTGGGCGTACTCCGACAACGCCGCGGCCAGTGCATGCGGTACCCGTGCCCGCACCCGGGTGCCACCCTCTTCATGGACGGATGCGGTGATCCGGCCGTCCGCGTGAATACGGGCGAGCAGATCACCACGGGTGTAGGGCAGCAGCACGCTGATCTCGACATCGAGTCCGCCGAGGACCTCGGCCAGCCGCTCGCGCAGCGCCGCGATGCCCGCGCCGGTGTGGGCCGACACGTAGGCCGCGTCGGGCAGGACCCCACGCAACCGGGTCAGCTCCACCGGATCTGCCGCGTCGACCTTGTTGACCACCAGCAGCTCCGGCGGCGCCGCCGAGCCGGACTCCTTGATCACGTCGGTGATCACCTCGCGGACGGCCTTGATCTGTTCGGCGGGCAGCGAGTCGGAGCCGTCGACGACATGCAGCAGCAGGTCGGCGCCGGTGACCTCTTCGAGGGTGGAGCGGAATGCCTCGACCAGCTGGGTCGGCAGGTGGCGCACGAAACCGACGGTGTCGGTGAAGACGACCTCGCGGCCGTCGTCCAGGTCGGCGCGCCGGGTGGTCGGATCGAGGGTGGCGAACAGCGCGTCCTGGACAAGCAGGCCCGCACCGGTCAGCGCGTTCATGAGGCTGGATTTGCCCGCGTTGGTATAGCCGACGATCGCGACCGACGGGATGCCACTGGAATTGCGGCGGGCCCGCTTGGTGTCGCGCGCGGTCTTCATTTCACGAATCTCGCGGCGCAGCTTGGCCATTCGCTCGCGAATACGGCGGCGATCGGTTTCGATCTTGGTCTCACCGGGACCACGCAGACCCACACCGCCGTTACTGCCCGCCCGGCCACCGGCCTGCCTGGACATGGACTCACCCCAGCCGCGCAGGCGCGGCAGCATGTATTCCATCTGGGCGAGGGCGACTTGCGCCTTGCCCTCGCTGGAGGTCGCGTGCTGGGCGAAGATGTCCAGGATGAGCGCGGTCCGGTCGATCACCTTGACCTTGACGACCTTCTCCAGCGCGGTCAGCTGCGCGGGAGTGAGCTCACCATCGCAGATCACCGTGTCCGCGCCGGTCTCCAAGACGACAGCGCGCAGTTCGTCGGCCTTGCCGGAACCGATGTAGGTGGCCGGGTCCGGCTTGTCCCTGCGCTGGATCAGACCTTCGAGCACCTCGGAACCCGCGGTCTCGGCGAGCGCGGCCAGTTCGGCCATGCTCGCCTCGGCCTGCACGGTGCTGCCCGAAGTCCAGACGCCGACCAGCACGACCCGCTCCAGGCGCAGCTGCCGGTACTCGACCTCGGTGATGTCGGTGAGCTCGGTGGACAGACCCGCGACACGACGCAGCGAGCTGCGGTCCTGCAGCTGCATCTCGCCGACTGTCGGATCCGCGGACTTGGATTCCCTGGTCCAGCCCGAACGCGACATGCGTGCCTTGTGCTCGGCTACTACGTCACCGGTGTCGGCGGCCTCGTCGAAGCTCGCCTCATCGGCGGCCGTGGTGAAATCGTCATCGTCGGCTGCCGGAGTGAATTCATACGTCTCTTGTTTCGTCATACAAGACCCATGGTCCCACGATCGACCGACATAGCGCATCCGAGTATCGCGACGCCGCGCCGGGCCGGAATTCTCAGAGCGCCTGCCACCAGCCTGCGGCGATGCGGCCGGAGGCGACCAGCGCCGACGGGCCGCGCAGCTGGGCGGAACCGCCGCGCAGGGTGACGGTGACCTCGCCACCGAGGATCCGGACCCGGACTTCGCCGCTGTCGGTGGCGATCGTGAATCCGGAGTCGACCAGTGCCGCTGCGGCGGCGGCGACGGTTCCTGTTCCACAGGAACGGGTTTCGCCGACACCGCGCTCGTAGACGCGCATGTCGACGGAGTTGTCGGCATCCAGCGCGGTGACGATCTCGACGTTGACGCCGTGCGGGAACAGGTCGGGGTCGTAGCCGGGTGAGGCGCTCAGATCGAGCTTGGCCAGCGCGTCGACCGACAGGCCTGGGTCGACACAGGCCAGGTGCGGATTGCCGACGTCGATCCCGATTCCGGAGAACGCCCATCCCGTGATGGTGGCCGTCGAGGAACCCAATTCGCGGACCACACCCATATCGACGGTGACATCGCCGTTGACCGAGTCGGCGGCGTGCACGGTGGCCGGGCGGGCCCCGGCTCGGCTGCCGACCACGAACTGCGCACGCGATTCGAGGCCACTCGCGGCCAGATAATGCGCGAAAACCCGGACGCCGTTGCCGCACATTTCCGCGATCGAGCCGTCGGCATTGCGGTAGTCCATGAACCAGTCGGTGGCGTCGATGCCGTCGGGGATCCGGTCGAGCACACCGCGCTCGCGCAGCGCGCCTGCTCGCGCCACACGCAGCACCCCGTCGGCGCCGAGGCCGCGCCGGCGGTCGCACAGCGCGGCGACCCGCTCCGGGGTCAGCTCCAGCCGAACCTCCGGGTCGGGCAGCACCACGAAATCGTTCTGGGTGCCGTGCCCTTTCGAAAATTCGATGTCCGCCACGTTCCCATTCTCCCTGTTCGGTGTGCTCCCGGCTGATCGCGCGCGAGTCATCTGACAAACGTCCTGCGCTGGCGGGAAATTTCGTACAGCGTGGCCGCCGCGGCCGACGGCGCCCCGAGCGAGCTGGCGGTGCCGCCCATCGGGATGTAGACCATGTTGTCGCAGGCATCCTGCCAGGCCGCGCTCATGCCGCTGGTCTCGTTGCCGATCACCAGGATGGTCGCCTCGGCGAAGTCGTGGTCGAACACCGCGCTCGCGCCGTCTTCGTCGGTGCCGACGATGCGGGTGGGGATACCGCGTCGCACCTGCCGGTCCCGGAATTCGAGCACCTGCGCGGCGCCGGCAGCCCGGTAGACCGGCATGGCGAACAGCGAGCCGGTGGAGGCGCGGACGGCCTGCGGGTCGTATTGGTCGGCGCCGTGGCCGGTGACGATCACACCGCTCGCGCCGAAGGCGTCCGCCGAGCGGATCAGGGTACCGAGGTTGCCCGGCGAGTTGGGGCGGTCGAAGACCACAACCACCGGTGGTGCGGCGTCACCGGGCTCACCAGGTTCGAACGTGTCCAGCTCGGGCTGCCGCGATACCGCGACGGCCACCAATTCCGGTATGCCGGTTGCCTTTTCGCCGAGCTCGGCCATCAGCTCCGGCACCAGACCCACCTGCGGCACACCGCTGGTATCAAGGAGTTCACGCGCCCAGCTCGACAGCTCGGGCGCGCCGAGCCGGTAGAGCATCGTCTCGAGTGGCCAGTCGTTGGCGATCGCCTGGGTGATCGGGCGCACGCCCTGCACGAGAAAACGGCTGTCACGGTGGCGTTTGGTGCGATTGTTCAGGTATGCCTGCCAGACCTGGACCGAGGCATTGCGGGTACTCACACGTCGTGTCACTGCGGAGTCCGTTCTGTGTTGTCGAGAGGTTGCGCGGGCAGCAGAGACAGCGCGGTGGCGGCCAGCTCGGGGTCGGCGCCGTTCACCCAGTGCACCCGGGGATCCCGCCGAAACCACGAGCGCTGGCGCCGGACGTAACGCCGGGTGCCGATCAGGGTGCGTTCCTGCGCGTGGTTCAGGTCGTATTCGTTGTCCAGGTAGGACAAGACTTGCGCATAGCCGATCGCCCGGCGCGCCGTGACGCCGTCGCGCAGGCCGGCATCGATGAGGCCGCGCACCTCCTCGACCAGTCCGGACTCGAACATCAGCGCGGTGCGCCGCTCGATGCGCGAATCCAGTTCGGCGGTATCACGATCCACGCCGATGATCACGGTGCCCCAGCGCGGTTCGCCGATGGCGGGCGCCGAGGCCGCGAACGGGCGGCCGGTGAGTTCGACGACCTCGAGCGCGCGCACCATCCGCCTGCCATCGGTGGGCAGGATGGTCGCCGCGGCGGCGGGATCGGCCGCCCGCAGCGCCTCGTGCACCGCGACGAGGCCCTCGTCGGCGAGTAGGGTCTCCCAGCGGGCCCTGACCACGGGATCGGTGGCGGGAAACTCCCAATCATCCAGCAGCGCTTGCACATACATCATCGAACCGCCGACGATGACCGGGGTGTGTCCCCGCGCGATGATCGCGGTGACGTCCGCGATCGCGGCGGCCTGGTAGGCGGCCACGGTTGCGGTCTCGGTCACGTCGAGAACGTCGAGCTGGTGGTGCGGGATGCCGCGACGCTCGCCTGGGGCGAGTTTGGCGGTGCCCACATCCATGCCGCGATAGAGCTGCATCGCGTCGATGTTGACGATTTCGCCGCCGAGTCGCTCGGCGAGGTCGAGTCCGAGATCCGATTTGCCGGTCGCGGTGGGGCCGACCACGGCGATCGGGGTGATCGTCACGGCGTATCACCCCGACCGCGCACCGGGCGCCACACACTCACCTGGTAGCCGACGCCGAAAGGAGCGTCCTGGTAGAGCGTCTCGACCTCCGGATCGCTCGAATCGGCGGCGAACAGCCCGGCCAGCACCTGGTAGGCCGCCCGCCCCGACATCGTCAGCTCGGCGCACAATGCCGGATCCAGGGCGAGCAGCCCGGCCCGATCGCCCGCGGCCAACGCGCGATCGAGATCGTCCTGGACAGCGGTGGCGCGGGTATCCAGATAGCCGGGTGCGGCCGTGGACAGTGTTGCCGCACCATCAGCGATCACCAGCACGCCCAGTTGTTCGGGTGCGCTGTCGAGCACCGTTCGCAGCTCGGCGCCGATTTCGGCGCAGCGGGCCGTCGAGGTATCCGCGGCAACGATCCGGGCCGAGGCCTCCGCGGCGGGTGCGACCTGTCCCCGTAACCATCCAGCGATCAGGACAGGCAGCGGCAGCTGTGGGTCAGGCATATCGTCAGCAGACCTTGTCGAGAGGGCTGGATTCGACAGTGCGACCCGGGTGTCGACTCCGAATCCACGGAATGTGCCGAGTGTGCCGGGCGCGAGCTGCTCGTCGGCGGCGCCTGCCCCGATCACCAGCCAGTGCCGCGCGACCGCCAAAGCGCCTGCGGCCTCCAGTGCCGCCGCACGCAGCAGCGCGGGCGCACCGACGGGATCCGCCCCGGTCACGCGCGCGACACCGCCGCAGAGCTCGGGCACGAGGATCGGCGGCGACGGGACCAGGGCCGCAATGGAGAACACGACGTAACCGTAGTCGTTCGCAATACCGGTGCCGCGCACCGCGGGTACCGCTCCCTGACCGACCCCACGGCCGGTCGGGTTCGAGTGTCTCTGCCGCAAACTTGGCCGAGATTGATAGTGTTCGAGGTGCTACAACCCAGGTCATCACGGGTTGCATTCCCTGGGAATCATCCGCGTGAGGACGTCGATCGATAGTGTGCAGGGCTCGAACCGGGTTCAATGGGATGAGCTAGGGCGTAACCAGGCAGCCGTGACGCGCGGCAGGGACGAGGAGCAATGACGGACAGCAACGGAACCGCGAAGGCCACCCCCGGCACGACACCGCGCCCCTCGGACGTCCCGAAGCCCGGCGCCCCCAAACCGGGCGCCGCGCAGGCTCATCCCAAGCCGCACGCCATCAAGCCGGCTCCCGGCGAACACCCCCATCCTGTGGTCGTCCCGACTGCCAGCGATCCCAGCGTCTGGGGCCGCGTCGACGAGGACGGCACCGCCTGGGTGAAGACCGCCGACGGCGAACGCATCGTCGGCTCCTGGCAGGCCGGTGACGCCGCCGAAGGCCTTGCGCATTTCGGCCGCCGATTCGACGACCTGGCCACCGAAGTGGCATTGCTCGAGGCGCGACTGGCCGCGGGCGCGGACGCTCGCAAGACCAAAGCGGCGGCGATCACCATCGCCGAGTCGCTGGCCACCGCAGCGGTCATCGGCGATATCGACAGCCTGTCTCGCCGGCTCGCCGCGATCGCCGAGCACTCCGAAGAGGCGGCGGCACACGCCAAGGAGGAGAAGGAAAAGGCCAGGCACGAGCACACCGAGCGCAAGGAAGCGCTGTGCGCCGAGGCCGAGAAGATCGCTACCGAGTCCACCCAGTGGAAGGCCGCGGGCGATCGGCTGCGCGAAATCCTCGACGAGTGGAAGTCCATTCGCGGGGTGGACCGCAAGGTCGACGACGCGCTGTGGAAGCGCTACTCCAAGGCCCGTGAGGCGTTCAACCGCCGCCGCGGCGCGCACTTCGCGGAGCTCGATCGGGAACGTTCGGCCGCGAAGACGCGCAAAGAAGAACTGTGCGTGAGCGCCGAGGAACTGTCGGGCTCTACCGACTGGGTGGGCACCGCGGGCGTGTTCCGTGACCTGCTCTCCGAGTGGAAGGCCGCGGGCCGCGCGCCGCGCGAGGCCGACGAGGCGCTGTGGCGGCGGTTCAAGAGCGCCCAGGATGTGTTCTTCGCCGCGCGCAATGCCGCCGTCAACGAACGCGACGCCGAGTTCGAACACAATGCCACCGCCAAGGAAGAGCTGCTGAGCGCGTACGAGCACATCGATCCGGCCAACGGCCTCGATACCGCACGGAACGCGCTACGCGAACTCCAGGACAAGTGGGACGCGCTCGGCAAGGTCCCGCGGGAGCGGATCCAGGAATTGGAAGGCAAACTGCGCGCCATCGAGAAGCGTGTCCGCGACGCGGTCGACGCACAGTGGCGCCGCACCGATCCGGAGGCGATGGCCAGGGCGGCTCAATTCCGTGAGCGGGTAGCACAATTCGAGGAGCAGGCGGCCAAGGCGACCGCGGCGGGCAACAAGCGTGACGCCGAGAAGGCCATGGAACAGGCCAAGCAGTGGCGTGAATGGGCCGAGGCGGCAGAGGGCGCTGTCAGCAACCTCTGACACCGGGGGCTGTCGGGATCAGACCGATTTCATGAACGGTCACCCGGCAGGCCGGATGGGTTACTCCCCCATCAAGCGGCGGCGGTCGCGCTCTTCCGCAGCGGCCGAGGCGATGCGGCGCTGCTCTTCGGCGGCCAATTGCAGTGCGGTGCGGCTCCATACGACCCGCACCCAGTGGAAGGTCAGCACGATAGCGGCGAGTGCTCCGAGAATCAGGCCGATGCCCGGGCCCGCGCCGTAGTAGTTGGCGCCGCCGGGGCCGCCGACGCCGGGGGTCTGGCGGTGCCAGATGGCGAAAACGCCGAAGGCGCCGGCGATGGCGGATCCGGCGACCGCGATCCACGCCAGTGCCCAGCGGCGGGTCATCAGGGCGAGCAACGAGAAACCGATGCCGAAGACGACGACGAACCAGACGAAGATCCGGGACGGCAGGCCGATGTGCTCGAAGCTCGCTGCACTGGTGCCGAGCAAGACGTCGAAGCCGCGTGCGGTGCCCGCATGCGGCAGCACCAGCGACACCAGCAGAACGAACACCGCGCCCGCGACCACCATGGCGCGAACGCCGGGATCGATCTCACCGGCGACGCGGCGCTCGACGGCATCGAGGTCGTCGCGGAACTGCTCGAAGTCTTTGCTGCTCTCGACCGAATTCACTGAGCCCTCGTTCCGTTCGGCGTCATCATGGTCGGCACTGCCGGGGTCCACTGTGCCATCGGTGCGTCCAACACCGGCAGCCGACCCACTACGCGAGGTAGTATTTGCCGCCGAATCCGAGGCCTCCTGGTTCGATTCGCCTTCGGCCGGAGCCGGATTCGCACCGTCCGCGCCGCGGCCGGACGCGGGATCCGCTCCCCCGCGGCCACGCGTCGCGTCGCTTCGCTCGTCCGGTCCGCCGCTCATACCGTCGCCTCGCCGTGCACGCTCATGCGCCACAGCCTGTCGAGCAGCCTGCGGCGGCCGGTTCCGGGGCCGGGGCGCCGATGCGAGGTAGGCCGAGGCCGACTCCGATCGGTTCGGTCTTCGGCATGATGCCGCGCTCGTGCGCGTCGCCCGCGCGGGTGCGGCGATGGGTGCGCACCGGTCCGTCGGCGATCAGGTAGTGGGGAGCCGCGCCGGTGATGTCGACGGTGACGATGTCGCCCGGCCGAATCGTGTCGGCACTGCCCGATTCTGCGACCGGCGGGCGGAAGTGCACCAGCCTGCCGTCGCGGGCACGGCCGCTCATGCGTGCGGTGGCCGCGTTCTTCTTGCCCGCGCCCTCGGCGACCAGCAGCTCCACTTCGGTGCCGATGAGCTCCCGGTTCGCGTCCAGGCAGACTTCCTCCTGCAGCGCGATGAGCCGTTCGTAGCGCTCCTGGACCACCTCTTTGGGCAGTTGATCGGGCATATCGGCGGCGGGCGTACCGGGACGCTTGGAGTACTGGAAGGTGTAGGCGCTGGTGAAGCGGGCCTGGCGCACCACGTCCAGGGTCTCCTGGAAATCTTCCTCGGTTTCGCCCGGGAAGCCGACGATGATGTCGGTGGTGATCGCCGCGTGCGGCATTGCCGCACGAACCTTTTCGATAATGCCGAGGTAACGCGTCTTGCGGTAGGAGCGGCGCATCGCCTTGAGCACTCGGTCCGAGCCGGATTGCAGCGGCATGTGCAGCTGCGGGCAGATATTGGGCGTCTCCGCCATCGCCTCGATCACGTCGTCGGTGAATTCGGCCGGGTGCGGGGAGGTGAAACGCACGCGCTCGAGTCCTTCGATCCGTCCGGCCGCGCGCAGCAGCTTGGCGAATGCGCCGCGATCACGCTGTTCCTCGGGATCGGCGAAGGAAGCTCCGTAGGCGTTCACGTTCTGCCCGAGCAGCGTCACCTCGAGCACGCCCTGGTCGACCAGCGCCTGCACCTCGGCCAGCACATCACCCGGGCGGCGGTCGACTTCTTTGCCGCGCAGCGACGGCACGATGCAAAAGGTGCAGGTGTTGTTGCAGCCCACCGAGATCGACACCCAGCCCGCGTACGCGGACTCCCGCTTGGCGGGCAGCGTCGAGGGGAACGCCTCGAGCGATTCGAGGATTTCCACCTGCGCCTCATGGTTGTGTCTGGCCCGCTCCAGCAGCACCGGCAATGAGCCGATGTTGTGGGTGCCGAACACCACGTCGACCCAGGGCGCCTTGCGCACCACGGTGTCACGATCCTTCTGCGCAAGGCAGCCGCCTACCGCGATCTGCATGCCTGGCCGTTCGGCTTTGATCGGAGCCAGGTGGCCGAGGGTGCCGTAGAGCTTGTTGTCGGCGTTCTCGCGCACCGCGCAGGTATTGAAAACCACCAGGTCGGCCGTCGCCCCCGGCGCGGCATGCACGTATCCCGCGTCCTCCAGCAGACCGGACAAACGCTCGGAATCGTGCACGTTCATCTGGCAGCCGAAGGTGCGCACCTCGTAACTGCGAACCGCTCCCTCTACCTGGCCCATCGAATTCACCTATCCAGGGTAAGGCCGCCGGTATCCGCGCCGTTGCGCGCCTCGGTATCCGGTGGGCCTGCGGCGTCGGTCCCGGCTGTGCCGTTGGCTGTGGTGCGGAAGCGCGCGCGGTATGCCGAGGGGGTGATGCCGAGGCGACGACCGAATGCGCGCCGCAGCGATTCGTCGCTGCCGAAGCCGGTGCGCAAGGCCGTGTCCGTCACTGTTGCGCCCTCGGCGAGCAGGGCTTGTGCCGCCTCGACGCGTACGGACTCGACGTACGCGGCGGGGGTTGCGCCGAGTTGGTCATGGAACAGGCGGGTCAGGTGGCGGATGCTCAGGCCCGCGCGTGCGGCGAGAGCTGGTGCGGAATGGTCGGCCGCGGCGTCGGCGGCGATGGTGTCGACGACCGCGCGGAGCGGATCACGGCGGACCGGCGGGGTGCGCAGCGCGGCAGAGAATTGCGACTGTCCGCCGGGACGCTGCATGAAGACCACCAGGTCACGAGCGACCTCGCGGGCCAGGGCCGCACCGGTGTCCTCCTCAACCATCGCCAGGGCGAGGTCGATGCCCGCGGTCACGCCCGCGGAGGTGAGCACATGCCCGTCACGGACGTGGATGGCATCCGGCTCGACGCGGACGGCGCGATAGCGGTGAGCCAGCGTGGCGGCGTGTCGCCAATGGGTGGTCGCGCGGCGGCCATCCAGCATGCCCGCTTCTGCCAGGGCGAACGCGCCGGTGCAGACCGAGGCCACCCGGCGCACTCGTGGAGCGAGCGCGGCGAGATCGGTCAGCAGTGTCGCGGGAATGCGGTCGCGCGGGAGATCCGCGGAACCGGGGACCACAACGGTGTCGATCGGGACGTGCTCGACACGGCCGTCGACAGCGAGTCGACCGGTCGCGGTGGTCACGTCCGCGCCGTCGGTAGAGCACACCGACCAGCGATACCGGGCCCCCAAGTCGCGGGCGGTTGCAAACACTTCCAGCGGTCCGGTGATGTCGAGTTGCCGCACTCCGTTGTAGGCCAGAAACACGACGTGACGAACCTTGCGAGACATGCCACAAGCCTATTCGCGTGTTAGGGCTGAATCCGAGGGATACCTGTCCATGCGGACATACCCCGGGTCTTCAGCCACGACAAGACTCCATGACGAGAACACCGACGCGGGTCCCAATGACCCGCACCGCCGATATCGTCCGCCCGACAGCCGCTGACCGCCACGCAACCGAACTCGTTCGCTATGCCACCGACGCCGCTGCTCGAACACTCCTATTGGCAAGTTCACCGCAACCATCCACTGAGGGCCTCGGGGTCGAGATAGGCCCGCACTGCACAGGCACATGATCAAGGTCATCAGCGACGGTCGTGGTGTCGGCTTCGATCGCATCGAACGCCGTGCAGCCGTGGCCGACCACGATGCGGTCGAAGCAGTGCTTGCCCTGCATCATGGGGTGCCACGATTCTTCTGACCGCCCTCGAGCGCGCATTCCCGCGCATACAAGACGCGCATTCCCGCGCATACAAGATCTGTGCCGTTGCCTTGGACGGCAGATATCCGCACGATTTCAGGTCAACGCATATCTGACACCGCGGTCCTCACAAGGCTTTGCCACGCACTGTGACACCCATGACGTCTTCGTGCTCCAGATCGCGGGAACCAAGCGTTGGAGCGTATTCGATGCCGAGGTGGCACTCCCCTGCGGCAATCGACCAGGCCCCTGGATGTATCCGGAGAGCCACTCTTCGAGCAGGAACTGCGTCCCGGCGATTTGCTGTATATCCCCCGTGGTTTTCCGCATCACGCAGTGAGCAGCGACGCCACCTCGCTGCATTTGACGGTCGGAGCGCACCCGCCCACCTGGGCCACGCTTATCCAGGCCGCGGTCGAAGACCGCATCGACCAGGACGTCCGGTTCCGGGCATCCCTCCCCTTGGGATTCGCCACGAACGACGCGCTACGGAAAGAAGCGGCCACGGCATTTCGAGATCTCCTCGACGAGTCGACCCACGGAATCGATGTCTCCGCCCTCGTCGACAACGCGGCAAGCTCGATGCGGCTCGCTCAGCTTCCCGTGCTCTCCGGTCGACTGATCGATATCGAGTCCGAGGCCCGAATCGACGAGACCACACAGGTAAAGCGGCGAGCCGAGATCGAGTACGAGATGACCATCGGCGCGGAACGAATTCAGCTGAGCTTCGGCGGAAAGATCATCTCCCTCCCGTCCTCCGCTGCGATCGAACTGCGCCATCTCCTCGAAGCCGGAGAGTGCGCGGCAAATCAGCTACCCGGCCATATCGACAAACAAGGGCGTGTGGTGCTCATCCGACGCCTCGTCCGCGAAGGGCTGCTCACCGTATGCCGGCCGGCCGATCCCGGGCAGGGAACGGTTACGCCACCACGCGAGGGCTCGTACCGCTGACCACGAGCAGTCGGACATCGCAGGGCAACGTGTTTCCTCGACACGGCTGACGCCGGACAGGTTCAACGCGACTGGGTCAGGACGGCGACCGAGCGAGTGCCGGCCCCCTGGCCGGTGTGCCCGCTCCGATCGGGCAGACATGGCCGAATCCGAGGGATAACTGTCCATACGGACATGGCCACCGTCTTCGGTCGCAACAAGACTCGATGACGAGAACAACCGACACGAGGAGTCGCCATGACCCGCATCGCCGATATCGTCATCCCCGACAGCCGCCTGGCCGCCGCAGCAACCGAACTGGTTCGCGACGCGACCGACGATCTGCTGTTCGACCATTCCCGCCGCGTCTACCTGTTCGGCGCCTGGCAGGGCGCCCGTCGCGGCCTCGAGTTCGATCCCGAGCTGCTCTACGTCGGAGCGATGTTCCACGACCTCGGACTGACCGACGAATACCGCACCGCCGACCGCAGGTTCGAAATCGACGGCGCCGAGCAGGCCGCGGCGTTCCTGCGCGCACACGGTATTCCGGAGGAGTCGGTGCGGCTGGTATGGGATGCCATCGCGTTGCACACCACACCGGAGATTCCGTACTGGATGCGGCCGGAGATCGCGTTGGTCACCGCGGGTGTCGAACTCGATGTCCTCGGGATCGGCTACCTCGATCTGCCCGCCGGCATTCGTGACTCCATAGTCGCCGCGCACCCGCGCCCCGACTTCAAGAAGCGAATTCTCGCCGCATTCACGCACGGCATCGAGGATCGGCCACAGACGACCTTCGGCAATGTCAAAGCCGACGTACTCGCCCGGTTCGTGCCCGGCTTCGAACGGACCGATTTCGTCGAGGTGATCGAGGGCTCCAGCTGGCCAGAGTAGGGCCGATCGGCAGGTTACAGACACGTGTCGATTCGGCGTGGCGCGGCGGTGTGTCGCGGAAACTCGGGCAAATTCGTATTTTCCGCTTAAGGTCTTGATGCATGACCGACGCCGCTGCCGCGCCCGATACGACCGGGGCCGCCACGACCGGGGATGAGAGCGCCGCAACCAGTGCGCCGATGATCTCGATGCGCAATGTGGACAAACACTTCGGTGAGCTCCATGTGCTGCGGGATGTCAACCTCGAAGTTCCCAAGGGACAGGTCGTCATTGTTCTCGGCCCCTCGGGGTCCGGGAAATCGACGCTGTGCCGCACCATCAACCGGCTGGAGCCGATCGACTCCGGCGATATCGCCATCGACGGTGTACCGCTGCCTGCCGAGGGCCGCGCGCTCGCCGCATTGCGCGCCGATGTCGGGATGGTGTTCCAATCCTTCAATCTGTTCGCACACAAGACCATCGTCGAGAACGTGATGCTCGCGCCGCTCAAGGTCCGCAAAGTCGCCAAGAACGATGCACGCGCCCGGGCGATGGAACTGCTCGAACGTGTGGGCATCGCCAACCAGGCCGATAAGTACCCGGCGCAGTTGTCGGGTGGCCAGCAGCAGCGCGTCGCCATCGCGCGCGCCCTGGCAATGAGCCCTAAGGTGATGCTGTTCGACGAGCCGACCTCCGCACTGGACCCGGAAATGGTCCAGGAGGTGCTCGATGTGATGGTGTCGCTGGCAAAAGAAGGGATGACCATGCTGGTGGTCACCCACGAAATGGGATTTGCTCGTCGCGCCGGGAACAGGGTGCTGTTCATGGCCGACGGACAGGTGGTCGAGGATGCCGAGCCGGAGGCATTCTTCACCGCACCGAAATCGGAGCGCGCGAAGGATTTCCTCGGGAAAATATTGAGCCACTGACCATCTGAAATCACGGCCATCGAAAACCATATGAGGGAAGGAACTCGATGAGGATCAATCGTGCGTTTCGAATCGGTGTCGGGGCGATCGCCCTGGCGCTGACCGCCGCGACCGCAGCCGCTTGTGGCGGAGGCGACAGCAAGACCGCCCTGGACAACGCCAAGGATGGCAAACTCACCATCGGCATCAAGTTCGACCAGCCTGGCCTCGGCCTGCGCAACAAGGACGGCTCCTATAGCGGGTTCGATGTCGAGGTCGCCAAATATGTGGCGGGCAAGCTCGGCGTCAAGCCCGAGGGCATCACGTTCAAGGAGTCTCCGTCCGCACAGCGCGAGACGCTCATCGAGAACGGGCAGGTCGACTACATCGTCGCAACCTACTCGATCAGCGATAAGCGCAAGGAGAAGGTCGATTTCGCGGGTCCGTACTACGTCGCGGGCCAGTCGCTGCTGGTGCGCGCGGACAACACCGACATCACCGGTCCGGACAGCTTGAAGGGCAAAAAGGTCTGCTCGGTCAAGGGCTCCACTCCGGCGGGCAACATCGAGAAGAACTTCCCTGACACCCAGCTGCAGACCAACGACACCTACTCGCTGTGCCTCGAAGGGCTCAAGGGCGGGTCCTGGGACGCGGTGACCACCGATGACATCATCCTGGCCGGCTACGCCGCCCAGAGTGCCGGCTCCTTCAAGGTGGTCGGCAAGCCGTTCACCACAGAGAATTACGGCATCGGTCTGAAGAAGGGCGACAAGGAACTCCGCGACAAGGTCAACGACGCGATCGAGGCGATGATCGCCGACGGCTCGTGGAAGAAGGCGTTCGACCAGACGGTCGGTGCGTCCGGATACCAGGCGCCGACACCGCCGACGGTCAACCGGTACTGAGTTTCTCGCGCGGATGGCCCGGGCCTGCCGGACCGGGCCATCTGTTGTTCCCCTGTTGAATCCACACCGATCGGAGGGACGCGTCCGCCGTGTTCGACCTGATCTCGAGGTACGACGACCAAATCCTCGAAGCCTTCTGGGTAACCATCCAGTTGACCGTGGTGTCGGGTCTGGCTGCGCTGGTTCTCGGCACCATCGTCGCCGGGCTTCGTGTATCCCCCGTACCTGTTGCCCGCGCGGTCGGTACCGCCTACGTCACCATCTTCCGCAACACCCCGCTGACCTTGATCATCGTGTTCTGCTCCTTGGGCCTGTACACGACCATGGGCTGGCGACTCGCCCCCGAAGGCCCGAACTCGGTGGCGCAGAACAACTTCCGATTCGCGATTGTCGGACTCAGCATCTACACCGCGGCCTTCGTCTGTGAATCGCTGCGCTCGGGCATCAATACGGTGCCGCTCGGGCAGTCCGAGGCGGGTCGCTCGCTGGGCTTCAGCTTCACGCAGAATCTGCGACTCGTGGTGCTCCCGCAGGCATTTCGCGCGGTCATCGCTCCGCTCGGCAGCGTGCTCATCGCGCTGACCAAGAACTCCACGATCGCCTCGGCGATCGGCGTGGCGGAGGCCGCCCACCTGATGGCGGGCATGGTCGAGTCCGAGGCCGTGCCGTTGGCCATCGGTGCGATCTTCGCGCTCGGCTTCGTAATCCTGACCCTGCCGACGGGCCTGCTGTTCGGCTGGCTCGCCAAACGATACGAGGTTGCCCGATGAGCGCCGGTGCTTCGGTCCTGTTCGACGCGCCGGGCACCCGGGCGCGTATTCGCTACAACATCTACTCGGTGCTGGTCGTTGTCGGCGTCGGCGCTGTGCTCTGGTATCTGTACAGCGGCTTCGCCGACAAGGGGCAGTTCACCGCGGAGAAGTGGAAGCCCTTCCTGGAGAAGGACGTCTGGACCACCTACCTGCTGCCCGGCCTGAAGGGCACCCTTGTCGCGGCCCTGATGTCGATCGTGTTCGCGCTGGTGATCGGCATGATCTTCGGCATACTGCGGCTGTCGGAGCATCGGGTGGTGCGATGGGTCGCGGGCGCGGTCGTCGAAATCTCCAGGGCCATCCCGGTACTGATCCTGATGATCTTCCTGTTCTCGGTCTTCTCCGACTACAAGCTGTTCAAGGTGGACCAGCTCGCACTGGCCGCCGTGGTCACCGCGCTGACGATCTACAACGGCTCGGTCATCGCGGAGATCGTGCGGGCCGGTATCAAGTCGCTGCCGCGGGGCCAGACCGAGGCCGCGGTGGCGTTGGGTCTGCGCAAGGGTCAGCTGATGCGGCTGGTGCTGTTGCCGCAGGCGATCACCGCCATGCTGCCCGCGTTGATCTCCCAGATGGTTGTCGCGTTGAAGGACTCGGCGCTGGGTTACCAGATCACCTACGTCGAAATCGTGCGTTCGGGGCAGCAACTCGGTGCCGCCGAACAGAATACGATTCCCTCACTGATGGTCATCGCGATCATCATGATCGCACTCAACAGCGCACTGACGCTCGTGGCGACCAAGGTGGAGAAGCGACTGCGCGGCCGTAAGACCAAGGGCGGCGCCGTACTGGCCGCCGACTCGATCCTCACCGACGCCGCTCCGGGCGTGGACATCACGAAATAGCCGCTGAACCCGTGGTGCGCTCGATGCGGTAATCCGCTCGAGCGCACCACCGTTCGCAGCGATGGTCATCGAACCGATCAGGGCACCCACCGCAAACCTCGTCGGTGTCGTCGAGCACGGATATGTCGACGACGAATCGACCGCACCTCATGAGGTGAATCTGGTGTTCGCCGCTGAGGTGGACGGTGTCCCCGTTAGCCAGGAAGATCACCCCGAATTCTCCTGGCGGCCGATAAACCAGCTGTCGACGACTGACTTGCGACCGAGCGCGTTGAAGGGCGTCCTCGCCAGCGGCACACAGTCGTTCTGGCACAGTTGGCACAGCTGATTATGGCCATGGCCCGATCCGAAGCGAGGTCACCAGCCTCAATCGGTGAACCACCGAATCCAGTGGCGGCATTGCGGCGTCGGACCGGTAGGTGCCGATCAGCGCCGTGACCGTCATTGTGCCGCCGCGAATCCCGTCGAGCGGGCCGCGCGGCATCCACGGGCCGAGGACGCTTCGCCGAGGTCGCTGCGCAGGGCCGCCGAGAGGGGTACGGAGCAGTTGCTGGCGCTAATCGATCGAGTCGGGGAGGTCTTCGATGTCGGCGGCTGTGCCGTGGCCTGCCAGTTCGGCTTTCACCACCTGGTAGGCGGTGGACTGGTTGTATCCGCGGCGGGCGAGCATACCGACGAGGCGGCGAATTGCTTTGTCGCGGTCGAGGTCCGCCGGCATCGAGCGGAGTTTGCGGCGAACAAGTTCGACGGCGCGGGATTCCTCGTCGTCCGAGGTGATGGCGTCCAAGGCGGGGGCCGAGTCGGACGGCGCGACGCCCTTGCGGCGGAGTTCTCGAGCGAGGGCCTGTTTGCCTTTACCGGAGAAGGTGTGGCGGGCGTGGACCCACTCTTCGGCGAAGGCGGCGTCGTTGATGAGGCCGACCTCGGCGAGACGGTCGAGGGCGGCCTCGGTCACCTCGGGTGTGAATCCCTTGGCGGCCAGGCGTTGTGCGAGTTCGGCACGGCTGCGGGCGCGGACGGCGAGCAGGCGCAGACTTGCGTCCTTTGCCTGCTCGACCGTCCCGCCCGGCAGGGTTGGTTCCGACGAGGGCCGGTGCGCACCGGCCCGTTTCGGCTCCGATCGACCCCGCTCGGATCCGGCCGCCACCGGATCCGCCTCCCATCGGCTTCCCGAACCATCAGAATCGCCCGATGAGGTGGCTTTCGCCCGCCTGCGCTTGGATGTGGACCCAGTCGAGCGCGCCCGCTGCGGTTCGAGCGCGCTCGACCAGCTTCCTCCTCTGTCCGGATCGGCCGAACCACCTTCAGCCGACCGGAATCGCCCGAATCCGGACTCGTACGGTCGCGATCCAGTGTTGACCGGATCAGCGGAACGGCCGGAAGCGGACAGGAGTTCGTGTAGCCGACGCCGCGTTTCGTTCACCGGGTCGGGGGGGGGGGGGGGGGGGGGGGGGGGGCGGGCGCGGGGGGGGGTGGGGGGGGCGGGGGGCGGCTGGGGAAGAGAGGGGACGC
>NZ_JBHVDF010000019.1:97159-101184 GCF_042802915.1 Nocardia sp. NPDC057440 | reverse complement strand
ATCGCGCTCGCTCCCGCGCGCCCGGCCGCACTGCGGTCGCGCGCGGCGGCCCGCGCGCGTGTGTCCGCGCGGGGGGGCGCGCGCCCCGCGCCCGCGCCCCCCCCGGACCGGAACGTTGCGGTGTGCGTCGGCCGTTCATCGGATCAGAAATCGGCGGGCACCTCGGCGACCGCATCGGCCGCGGTCACATCGGCGCCGATGCCAAGCTTTTCTTTGATCTTCTTCTCGATCTCGTCGCGGATATCGGTGTTCTCCAGCAGGAACTTGCGGGCATTCTCCTTGCCCTGACCCAGCTGGTCACCGTCGTAGGTGTACCAGGAGCCGGACTTGCGAACGAAGCCGTGCTCGACACCCATGTCGATGAGCGAGCCTTCCTTGCTGATGCCGAAGCCGTACAGAATGTCGAACTCGGCCTGCTTGAACGGCGGCGACACCTTGTTCTTGACCACCTTGACGCGGGTGCGGTTGCCCACCGCGTCGCTGCCGTCTTTGAGTGTCTCGATGCGGCGCACATCCAGGCGCACCGAGGCGTAGAACTTCAGCGCCTTACCACCCGTGGTGGTTTCGGGGGAACCGAACATCACGCCGATCTTCTCGCGCAGCTGGTTGATGAAGATGGCGGTGGTACCCGTGTTGCTCATCGCACCGGTCATCTTGCGCAGCGCCTGGCTCATCAGACGGGCCTGCAGACCGACGTGGCTGTCACCCATCTCGCCCTCGATCTCGGCGCGCGGCACCAGCGCGGCCACCGAGTCGATGACGATGATGTCCAGCGCGCCGGAACGGATCAGCATGTCGGCGATTTCCAGGGCCTGCTCACCGGTGTCCGGCTGCGAGACGAGCAAGGCGTCGGTATCGACGCCGAGCTTGCGGGCGTACTCGGGATCGAGGGCGTGCTCAGCGTCGATGAAGGCCGCGACACCGCCCGCCGCCTGCGCGTTGGCCACTGCGTGCAACGCGACGGTCGTCTTACCCGAGGATTCCGGGCCGTAGATCTCCACGACACGACCGCGCGGCAGCCCACCGATACCGAGAGCCACATCCAGCGCGATGGAACCGGTCGGGATCACCGAGATGGGCTGGCGGGCCTCCTCGCCGAGACGCATGACCGCGCCCTTGCCGAAGCTCTTCTCGACCTGAGCCAACGCCATCTCGAGCGCCTTGTCGCGGTCATACGCCTGTGGTGCCATGTCCTGATCCCCTTTTCGCCGGGTAAGTCTTCGTTCTTGGTTGGCGCCCACATTAGAGGGCGGCACCGACAAGTTCTGGCGCCCACATTAGACGAACAGATGTTCGAGTCAAGCGACGCGCCCGGTAACACGCGAACCGGCTTCCCCTCCCCCTGGCAACCGGCCCGTTAAGCGAGGTCGAGCCGCGACGGGTTCGCCGGACATCGACGTGATCCGCCACCCGCACCTGCGAATCCGATCACCGCACCAAGGAAATCCGATCACTGTCCAGCAGTGTCTGCGCCTGCTTGAAGACCCGCAGCGCGGGCGTGACCTCGACGTCGGTGATGCCGTCGAGGGCGCCGAGCCGCTGCGTGACATAGCGGTAGAGGTGCGCGGTGTCGCTGCACATGATCGAAACCATCAGATTGGTAGGCCCGGTGGTCGCGGCGACGAACACGGTTTCCGGGTGCGCCGCGATCGCGGCGCCCGTCGCTTCCAGATCGGCGGGCCTGGTGCGCAGCCACAGCGCCGCCCGCACGGCATATCCCATCCGCTCGATCGCGAAGTCGAGATCGAAGTACAGCACCCCGGATTCGACGAGCTCGGTCATGCGGCGGGCCACTCGCGTTGCGGTCCAACCGATTTCGGCGGCGATCTGCGCGTACGGCGCACGACCGTCGCGGCCGAGGATCATCAGCATCGCCTCGTCGTGCGCCGAGAGGTCGACCGGAGTCTCCGGCCCGACCTTGTCGGCGGTCGATCCGCGCGGACCGAGTTGACGCAACTGCGCGCCGGTGAGCAGGTGGCTGTAATGCGGCCACTCCTCCCCGAGCGGGAAACGGTGGATCACCTCGTGTGCGGTCAGCCCGGTCACCTGACTGGCCTGGGGCAGGGTGTGCAGCAACAGCCTGTCGCGACGCTCGGCGGAGCGTGGCCGGCTCACACAGGTCACCTCGGACCCGGTGGACAGCAAGGTGACCCAGCTCAGATCGGGGAACCTGGCCAGCGATTCGGCCAGCCGCACCGCCTTGTCCGGCGTAGACCTGAGGCGGATCACCCACCGGGCGTGCCCGAGCGGCACCGCGTTCACCTGACCCGACACATGCAGGATGCCGCGTTGGCGCAGTGACCGATAGCGGCGCGCGACGGTCTGTTCCGACACTCCGAGGATGGCGCCCAGCTTGGCGAACGCGATTCTGGCGTCGGTCACCAGCGCGTACACGATCTGCTTGTCGAGCACATCAAGAAGGGAGGATTCCTGCGCATCTTCGAGCTGCACCGGAGGAATCTATCGCAGATGTCGATTTGACTATGAGGATATCGCCGGTCATCGCACGCTAGGCGTCGAAATCGTTCGCATTGCCTCGGAGGCTTCCCGTGAAGAAATGGCTCCCCTTGTTCGCCGCGTGCCTCGGCACGCTGATGCTGCTCATCGACGTCACCATCGTCAATGTCGCACTCCCCGACATCGCCGCTGATCTCGGCACCGGCCTGTCCGGCTTGCAGTGGGTGGTCGACGGCTACGCGCTGGCACTGGCGGCACTGCTGCTGATACTCGGCGCGCTGGCCGACCGGGTCGGCGCGAAACGGGTGTATGTGGCCGGGCTCGCGGTGTTCGCCGTCGCGTCCCTCGCCTGCGGGATCGCGCACTCCGCATCGAGTTTGATCGCGGCGCGGGTACTTCAGGGCGTCGGCGGCGCGGCCATGTTCGCGACCACGCTGTCGCTGCTGCACGCGACCTACACCGGCCGCGATCGCGGTGTCGCCTTCGGCGTTTGGGGCGCAGTCTCCGGTGCGGCAGCAGGCCTCGGCGTCGTGCTCGGCGGTGTGCTCACCGACGTGTTCTCGTGGCGGTGGATCTTCTTCGTCAATCTGCCGATCGCCGTGGTGGCGATCGCCATGACCGCGAGCGTGTTTCCGGCGTCGATGCGTCGGGCCGATCGCGCGGTGGATCTGCTCGGCATGCTGACCTTCGCGACCGCGGCCACCGGGGCAACCTTCGGTGTGATCCGAGGTGGTGAGCGCGGGTGGACGGATGGTCCCGCGCTGTCGGCGCTCGTGCTCGGCGGTGCGGCGCTGCTGGCCTTCTGGTTCGTCGAATCCCGCAGCGCGGCACCGATGTTCCCGCTGACGCTGCTTCGCAACCGCGATTTCGGCGGCACTCTCCTAGGGGCGAGCGGACAGACCTTCGCGGCTTTCGCGGCAACACCGCTGATCTCGCTATGGCTGCAGCAGCAGTTGCACATGACCCCGCTGCACGCGGGCCTGGCGATGCTGCCGATGGCCGCAACCGCATTCGTGGTCGCCGCGGCGTTCGGGCGACTGCTGCACGACACGGCGCCGAAGTGGACGATCGGCGTCGGGCTCGTCGTCGTCGGCATCGGCTCCGGACTGCTCGCCCTGATCGACGCCGGATCATCCTGGACCGCGCTACTGCCCGGGTTCATAGTGATCGGAGCCGGGATCGGAATCAACGCACCGGCATTGGTCGCCGTCGGCATGGCCGCGGTGCCACCGCAGCAGGGCGGCACGGCCGCGGGCGCGGTCAATACGGCGCGACAGCTGGGACTCGCGCTCGGGGTCGCGGTGCTTGGCACCGTGTTCCGCGAGGTCGCCGACGCCGATCAGCGGATGACGCAGGCGCAGTTCGTCGCTGGGCTCGACGCCGCACTCGAGGTGGCGGCCGCCGTCGGCATCGCATTCGGGCTGATCGCGTTCGCTCTGTTCCACCGGCAGCGCATGGTTGCCGGGGCAGAGCGGGACGATCGCACGGCAGTCGGCGCACGATAACCTGCCGGCGAATGCGGCGTGATCGGGAGCCCGCGGGCGCGCGCCGCGCCCCCACGAAGCGGA
>NZ_JBHVDF010000019.1:77215-97149 GCF_042802915.1 Nocardia sp. NPDC057440 | reverse complement strand
GCCCAGGCGCGCCCGACCGACCCCCTCCGCTTCGTGGGGGCGCGGCGCGCGCCCGCGGGCTCCCGATCACGCCGCATTCGATCGAGTGGGCGCGACGACAAGGGGCGAATGCCGCGATCCGCTCGACGGTCGTCCTCGGCGCTATCGTCGTGTTCGGCCCCGATGTCTTCAGCGTCGGCAAACGCTGCCGCGCATCAAATTTCGATGCGTCATGATCTCGTGCCTGCTACTGCTGTGGCTGGACCGAGTCGTCGCCTTCTTTCCGCGGGCCGAAAATGCGGCGGTCGGATTCGGCGATGCGGACATCGTTGATGCTCGCCTCACGGCGCGACATCAGGCCTTCGGGTGTGAACTCCCATTGCTCGTTGCCATAGCTGCGCCACCACTGGCCCGACTCGTCGTGCCATTCGTACTGGAAGCGGACCGCGATGCGGTTACCTTCGAAGGCCCACAGATCCTTGCGTAGCGCATAGCCGTTCTCGACCGACCACTTCCTGGTGAGGAACTCCACGATCGCCGCGCGGCCGGTGAAGAACTCGTCGCGATTGCGCCACACCGAGTCCTCGGTGTACGCGGCGGCGACGCGCTCGGGATCGCGTGTGTTCCAGGCGTTTTCGGCGGCACGGACCTTGACCTCGGCGGATTCGCGATCGAAGGGTGGTAGTGGGGGTCGCATGACAACTCCTTCCTCGGGTGTGGACTGCCGTGGGTACCGCGATCTCCCCGGAAATGTTCAACTGGCATTCCTTGTTTGATCGGTTAGAACTTAGCCACATCGAGTGGCCCGAGTCAACCTGTAAAATGAATTTATCCGGTTAGAACGGTGGTGGTTGTCGTGGCAGAACGCAAAGGCTCGTTACCCTCAGTCATGCTCGATCCACGCCCCCACCTCGGTGAGCCGCTGGCACTCGACCTGCTGAACACGAGGTGGATCGACAACGGGCCACAGGACCTGCTGACCGATACCGCCGGACTCGGCGCCTGGCTCGACTCGGCGGGCCTTGCGCACCGTTCGTCCGCGGACGAACGCACGCTGGAAGCGGTACTCGCCGCGCGCACCGCCATCTACGACGTCGTGAAGCACAGCACGGTCTCCGGGCTCAACGATGTGCTCGAATACGGCCGTGTCCGGCGCACCCTCACCAGCGCGGGCCCCACCGACATCGACGACGTGGCGGACCCGGCCTGGCTCCCCGCCTGGCTGGCCGCCGACAACCTGCTGCGTCTGCTCACCGAAGCCCCCGACCGCATCCGTCAGTGCGCGCACCCCGACTGCGTGCTGTTCTTCTACGACACCTCGAAAAACGGCACCCGGCGCTGGCATTCGATGGCAACCTGCGGCAACCGCGCCAAAGCCGCGCGCCACTACGCGAAGAAGGTGTGAGGTCAGAAGAGTTCGTCGAGCAGCCGGTAATAGTCCAAGCGTCGCCGATCGGGCTCGTCCAAGCCGTAGGCGGTGAAGAACGCGCGCACCTCGTCGGCGCCGAAGTCCTCCCTCAGATCGCGTTCGGCCAGCGCGAGATCGCGATACCGATCCGCGACGCCGAGGTCGCCGACATCGATCAGAATGCCGCCTTCGAGCACATTGGACGGCGTGAAATCGCCGTGGGCGACCACGAGATCCCGCTCGTCGGGGCGCTGCGCGTGGAGTCGGTCCAGTATCTGTTCGGGGACCAGATGCTCATGATCTTCATCGAAGTCCTCGGGATCGATCAAACCGTGGAGCACTCGGCGGGCGGCCCGGGTCAACATCGAATCGAGTCGGCCGTCGAACGGGCACTCGGCGATCGGGATGCTGTGCAGGCTCCGCAGGAGCGCACCCATGAGCGCCCCTACCGTCCCTGTCGCCTCCGCGGGATATCCGCCGGGAACCTCATCGCTTCGGACCGACGCATCCGCGGCATAGGCTCTGCCTTCGGAGAAACCGCCGTCTGCCGCCGCACCGATTTCGGCGGCAGCACGCTCGTTGTCCTCCGCGCGCGAAGCGAGACTCGGCGCGCCCGCGTCGGCGAGCACCAGCACATCGCCGTCGAACACGGCCACATCCGGTAGTCGAATCCCATAGTCGCGCAACCAGTTCAGGCGCGCATGCTCGGACACCGCCAGCGGGCCGCGCTTGACCCAGTACGCGCCGTTGACGAACGAGACCCCGCCGCTCAGCCCCTCGTGATCGTCCGACCAGACCGGTGCGGCACCGAGCAGTGCGGCCACTACGGGAGGTAGGGCAATGGGCAGCTCGTCCAGGGCGTCCAAGGTCGCGCAAGTCGACTCGACCAGCTCGGAATCGGCCTCCGCGCTGCGCAGCGCCAGCGCCTCGGCCAGCAGTGTGCGCGCTTCGTCGAGCCGGTGCTGCTCGGCGAGCGCTGTGCCGAGGTGCTGGAGCGCGAACGACAGCGCTTCCGGCACATCGGTTCGGGCCAGATCCAGCGCCTGCCGGTAGAGGATTTCGGCGGTGACCGCATCGCCCTGATACCGGTAGACATCACCGAGGTTGATCAGCACCGCGACCCGCCGCCGCTCGGTGTCGGCCAGTTCCAGTGCCCGGTCGAGGTGGTCGAGTGCGTCCTCGTAGCGCCCGAGCAGCAGCAGGTCGATCCCGGTCTGCTGCCATTCGACATAGCCGGTAGGCCGGATCGCCGCCACCCGCGCGGCCAGGTGCTCACGATCGGTGTCGGCCATGTGCAACCGCCCGTCGAAGGGGTAGCCGGGGGCGGCATCCGCGTCCCCGCCGAGCGCGGGACCGAGGGCGGGCGGTGTCGGCCCGCTCGGGTGCTCGGTCACCATCGGCCGCGCGGCACGTCGAAGTCCGCGCATAGCGCCCGCCACACATCCCGGGGATCGACCCCCGCGCCGATGGCGGTGGCACCGGTCCGACCGCCCAACGACGGGATCACATGATCGGTGAGCAGGGCATCACCACGGGCCACACCGAATTCGGTGTGTAACAGCTCCTGAAACTCAGTCAACCGCACCGGGTTCAAGATACTCGCGCCCTCCGGCCCGATGCGCTCCGCCTGCGGGTCGCCGATCCACGCGCTACCGGGCTCGCACCGTGTCCAACACCTCACGACAGCGCGCGATCGGGTCGGCGACGGTGGCGGCGCCCGCGGCGGCGGATCGGGCCGCCGCGGTGTATGCAGGGGTGTGAAGCAGGTCGAGGACTGCCGAGCGGACGGCGTCGGCGGTCAGTGGGCGAACCAGGATCGAACTACCGTGGCGGGTGGCCCGATTGGCCAGTTCCCATTGATCGCCGCCGCCGGGGATCGTGACGATCGGGACGCCCGCGAGCAGGGACTTGGCCAGCAGGCCATGGCCGCCGCCGCCCACCACGGCGGCCGCGTGGGTGAGTAGTTCGTCTTGGCGGCCCAGTCCTGCGGTCGCCCACGACGGCAGATCGGTGGGCGGGGTATCCAGCAGGGAGATCGCCACCCGCACGCCCGCGCCGTCGAGCGCCTCCAGCACGGTCTCGACCATGCCTGCGACACCGGTATGCGCGGTCGAGGGCGCGACCATGACCAGTGGTCCGTCGCCGGGCGGTGGTTCGAGGATCGCGCTTGTCGGCTCCCACAGCAGCGGGCCGATCACGTGGGTGTGTTCCGGCCAGTCCGGGCGCGGCACCTCGAGTGCGGGCAGGGTGGCGATGAGCCTGGCAGCCGGGCCCGGATCGGAGGCGGGCAGCCCAACGCCCTCGCGAGCCTGCTCACGTTGGCGCTGACCGTTGCGAATGGCCCGCGCGGTCATGGTGCGCAACACTCCGTCGCGCAACCTGCCGCGCACGCCCTCTCCTGGTGCGAGTCCACTCCCGATGGGCGGCAACGCTTTCGACGGCAGGTACAGCGGATGCGGGGACAGCTCGACCCACGGCACCCCCAGGCGCTCAGCGGCCATGCCACCACCCGCGGTGAGCACATCCGACACCACCAACTCGGGCAGCATGGCGCTCAGATCAGGCAGTATCTCCGTCGAAATGTGCGCGGCCCGTTCATGAATCCGCTGCCCGGCGTCAGCGTCGTCGTCGTCGGCCCGCGGCGCAAGGCCCTTGAGACGGCGTACCGGAATGCCCGCTTCCCGGGCGACGTCGAACCACCGTGGCCCGGTGAACAACACGGGCTCGTCACCGGCCGCCAGGAATCGCTCGCACAGCGCCAGCGCCGGGAACGCATGACCTGGATCCGGCCCCGCTACTACGGCAACACGCATTCGCCCAGCCTGCCACACCCTCCTTCGCGCCGAGCGGGCCCGTCGTACCCGATGTTCACGCAGTGGTCGATCGCCGGATGCCGCACCACACGACATCGCCTGCGAGAATGGTCTAGACCATCGAGACCGTACTGGAGGATGTAGGTGCCCGTCTCCACCGTGGACGAATTGATGAGCTTGCTGACCGGTTGTCACGACGTCTGGGACATGCCGGACCACAGCGGCGACCCGGTCGACATTCTCGATCACGATCTGCAATGCGCGGCACTACTGCGCCAGGCCTATCCGGCCGATGAGGAACTGCAAGTGGCGGGCCTGCTGCACGACATCGGCCACCTGCTCGTTCCCGGCGACGATGCGGGACACGGCAGGCACGGCGCACAGGCCGTGCGCCCACTGCTCGGCGACCGGGTCGCCCGGCTGGTGGAACTCCACGTTGTCGCCAAGCGATATCTGGCCGCGACCGACGCCGCGCACGCCGACGAGTTGTCACCCTCCAGCCAGCGCACACTGATCGCCCAGGGCGGCCCCATGGACGAGAGGGAAGTCGCGCAATTCCAGGCGGACCCGGACTTCACCGCCGCGATCGCCCTGCGCCGCGCCGATGACGCAGGCAAGGTCGCCGGGTTGGAGGTGGCGCCCTTGGAGTCGTGGCGCGCCGTCATCGAACGAGTCGCCGCCGCGCGCTGACGACTACCATCGCAGGCCGCGGCCGAGTCGGACAGCCACGACCGGGCGACCGGCTCGGCACCGTCGCAACAAATCGCCGACGCAAGCCGAATCGAATGTCAGCCGCGGAAATAAAAGAGCTCGAAGCCGACTGCGTGAGCGGCCGGGAAGCCCTCCTTCGGGCCGGTCGCCATGTCGATGACGGCACGAACCTGGTCGGCGACCGGCTCGGGGCTGAGGATCTCCAGGTAGCGGCGATGCGCCGCGAGCGAGGCCGCGGCCTGGTCGAGGGTGTCGGTGACATCGACGGCATGGGTGGCGCTCGGCCCGACTACCGCCGCCCACCGCGGTGACCATGGCGCGAGGTCGGAAAGTTCCGGAAAGATCCACTCGTTGCCCGCGTCGGAAATGGCGTCGAGGCCCGCGCGGCCGACCGCTCGGTGGTCGGCGCTGTTGGCATAGCCGGGAGCCCAGGTGTCCCCGAAGTTGAACAGCACCACCAACTCCGGCCGATGACGCCGGATCGCGGCCGCCAGGTCCTTGCGCAAGGCCAGATTTTCCTCCACTCGACCATCGGGGTGACCGAGGAACTCGACCTCGCGCACTCCGACGACCCCGGCCGAGGCGATCTCTTCGGCCTCGCGCAGTGGACCGGCCTCGGCCGGCGGGATGCCGGCCATCCCGGCTTCGCCCGAGGTCACCAGGACGTACCTGATGTCCTTCCCCTGCCCGGTCCAGCGCGCCACCGCCGCAGCAGCGCCGTATTCGATGTCATCGGGATGGGCGACGATCACCAGCCCGCGCTGCCAGTCCTCCGGAACCTGTTCCACAGCACCAATTCAAGCACTCGAATTGCCGAGCCTGCCGCGCCGCTCCGAGTTCCCGGCGCACCGGCCTGCGCCGCGCTAGGTCCACTCGAGACGCCGCTCCTGCGCCGACCCCACGGCGGCGCAGCGACCCGAACTACAGCTTGGTGACAGACTTATCCGAGCCCGATACCGCCTTGTACAGCAGATACAGGCCGAACACCACGGCGCTGATCACCAGGATCGGAAACAGTCCTTTGATGAGTGCGCCGATAATCGCCAGCGCGATCCAGACAACCGCGACGACACCGATGATCTTCCACAACATTGCCAGCCTCCAACAGGTCTCACACGAATCACCATCCGACGATCCGACTCCTCAATGCTCGCACCCCGACGGCGATAAATCACCAGGTCAGCACTGATATCCGGGTGAAGATCAGGGTTCACCCTGACATTCCCGACAGGGCCTGACACATCCTGAGAATCCCGGCACATCGTCGCGTGCGACGGTTCAGAGGCGTGACATGACCTGGGCGCGCTCGATACGAATGGCCAGGTTGCGCGCCGACTCCCACTCTGCTCGGGACTCGGTGACACGATCACCGCGAAGAGCATGCCGTGACCGCTGGTCGCGGAGTAGTCGAGCAACTGGTGTCGCTACTGTGGCGGCGGTTGAGCGCCGACCTGGTGGTCGGCGACCTCGGTGAGCGCCTGCGCCCAGCCGTCGAGACGGTCGGCGGCATGACGCAGATCGGAGACGATCACGTCGAAATCGTGTCGGAGCACAACAGTTTCCGGCACCGCGAGAATGCGCCCCGCGGCGGCGACCACCTGCTCGTATTCCACGACGCCCGCATCGAGCCGACCGAGCGCAAACTGCACGTTGCCCGAAAGTGCGTCTGCCGCATCGGAATTCGTCCCACCCATCATGCTGATGGCGCGCTCCATCGCGGTCACGTCGGCGGCGAGCGCGTGCAGGGCGGCCGCACCCGATCCCGCGGTCTCCAGCATGTCGACGAGTTCGTCGTCGGGCAGCCGCTTCGAGCGCGCGATCTGACCGGCCAATTCGTGCATGGCTCGCTCCGCACGGACCAGCCTGGTGATCGGCGCACGCGTGGCCGACCACAACGGGGGCGGCTTGGACGCCACGAATGTCGCCTGTGGCAGCGGTGCATTGCGCAGTCGCAGATAGCGACGCGCACTCAGCGCGGTCCCGGTCACCAGGGCGACGGCTCCCCCGCCGACGACAACGACCGCCCAGGCCGGTGCGGCGATGATGACGAGCCCGACCGTGCCCGCGGTGGTGAGGCCGGACACCGTACCGAGCTGGAAGCTGCGACGGCGGGCCCTGCGCCGCTTACGCAGCTCCCGTTCCCTCGGGTCCGCCCAGCGGCGGACCGCGACCAAGGCGTGCTGGCCGACCTCGCGCAGATTGTCGGGAAGACTTCCCGGCTGCGGCGCGATCGCGGACTGTGCGCGCACCACAGCGCGACGTCCCGACCGCACAACGCTCGCTTCCGACCGGACCGGCTGCTCCCGGATTCGCTTGCGGCTCACGGCTTCCCTCCCACGGGTGGTTCGGGTGCGGGCCGAGCACGGTCGGCACAAGGCTCGAGCGGCACCCGAGTAGCGCGCTCCGCCGAGAGCGCGTGCACCGAACGAGCCTTCACCGAACCAGTCCTCGCCGAACCTCCGGCAGCGTAGTTTCCAGCGACCAGTCGCCGGTGGCTACTGCTGCGCGGTCTGGCCCTTGTTCATCTGCGGCTGCGCCGGATTGGCCTGGGTCTGCGCGGGGGTGATGGCGGGCGCGGGCGCACCACCCGTGGGCAGTGCATCGCCACGCATGGATGCACGGATCTGCTCGAGCTTGCTGTGTCCTGCCATCTGAATGCTGGCCTGCTGCACCTCGAGCATCCGGCCCTGCACCGAATTCTGCGCGAGCTCCGCGGAACCGAGCGCGTTGGCGTAGCGGCGCTCGATCTTGTCGCGCACCGCGTCCAGGCTGGGTGTGGAGCCCGGCGCGGACAGCGTGGAGTCCATCTGCTGCAGGGAGGCGGAGACCTGTTCCTGCATCTTGGCCTGCTCGAGCTGGCTGAGCAGTTTGGTGCGCTCGGCGACCTTCTGCTGCAACATCATCGCGTTCTGCTCGACGGCCTTCTTGGCCTGCGCGGCCGCCTGCAGCGACTGGTCGTGCAGTACCTTGAGATCCTCGACGGACTGTTCTGCGGTGACAAGCTGCGCGGCGAAGGCCTCGGCCGCGTTGGTGTACTGGATCGCCTTCTCGGTGTCGTTGGCAGCCGCGGCCTGGTCGGCGAGCAGGACAGCCTGGCGCGCATTGGCGTTGAGCTTCTCGACCTCGTCGAGCTGGCGGTTGAGCTTCATCTCCAGCTGACGCTGATTGCCGATGACCGACGCGGCCTGCTGCGACAGGGCCTGATGCTGGCGCTGGGCTTCCTCGATGGCCTGCTGAATCTGAACCTTCGGATCCGCATGCTCCTCGATCTTCGAATCGAAGAGGGCCATCAGGTATTTCCAGCCCTTCACGAACGGATTAGCCATCGATTGATCCCGCCTCCATCTGATGCGCCGCGCTTTACCGCGACTCTAGTGCGCGACCGTCACGCACCCGATATGTGCCTATCCTCCACCATGTGGGCACCCGACCGGGAGAACCCGGCCTTTCCGACGCCTAGGGAGAATCTATCCGTTCCCGGCACCGGTCCGCAGCGTTGCCCGGGGCTGCCACCGCTCGTTCTGCGTCAATTGCTCTTCACCAGGACCAGCATGTCGGATTTCGGCGCGGGGATGACGATCCGGGTGTCCTCCGCGATGTGCGGTGGGCGGACCTTCGTCGCGGCACCGGCCACCGACATCGTGGCCGTAGCGGGCTCCAATGCGGGCTCTGCGCCGGTCTCGGCGGGCTCTGCGGCGGCCGTCTGCTCCGCTTCGGCCGCCGGAGTGGCGGCGGGCTCGCGGGCGGGAAGTCCGTCGGACCCCGCCATGATCGTGCTCACATCCCATAGCACCCGCGACAGCGGCACATCCAGGGCGGCGCAGATGGCGGCAAGCAGTTCGCTGGATGCCTCCTTGCGGCCGCGCTCGACCTCGGACAGGTAGCCCAGGCTCACCCGCGCCGAGGTGGACACCTCACGCAAGGTCCGACTCTGGGCGAGACGAGCACGCCGCAGACTGTCGCCGATCGCCTCTCGCAGCAGCGTCATCTCGTTCTCCTTCGCTCACTGACAGCGGGCCACGCGCGGCGCCTACAAGCACTGCGCATGCCGTCCTTTCTGGCACAACGTCGGACACGGTCCGGTTGGTTCCCGCGGAGCGAACTTCGATTCGCCTCGCGCTCACTACGCCGAAACCGAGGTTTCTCCAGCCGTCACGTATCGCAGTAACTCCCGGATGGCCGCGTGCGTTGCACCAATCCTGATAGTCCACCGGTCACCGAGGAGTTTCAACCGGACGACCTCGGTATGCCCTGGACCAGCCAGTCCGAGGAAGACAGTGCCGACGGAATGCCCGTCCTGCGAGTCCGGTCCTGCGACCCCGGTCAGCCCGACGCCCCAGTCCGCGCCACATCGGATCCGAGCGCCGACAGCCATCTGCTCGGCGGTGCTCGCGGCCACCGGACCCTCCGTTGCCAGTACTTCGCAGCTGACACCCGCGAGGCTGTGTTTGAGATCAGTGGCATACACCACCAACCCGCCGCGCAGCACCACGCTCGCACCGGGCACGCCGGCGATAGTGGCCGCGAGCAGGCCCGCCGTCAGGGATTCCGCCGTGGCCACGGTCTGTCCCGCCGCACCGAGTGCGCGCACCAGGTCGGCGGCGGGCACGTCGGCGATCAGCGGATCCGTCATGCCCCGCGAGTCCGTCCCGACGGGCCGGCGAACCACACCCTGGCGGCCTGCCCGACGTAATCGAGGCCGGTGATGACCGTCAACGCGACCGCCACGTACATCAAAGCCATCCCCGCGGTGGCGAATCCGCCTGCCAACGGCAGCAGCAGCACCGCGATCGCGATCGATTGCACGAGCGTTTTGAGTTTGCCGCCGCGACCTGCCGGGATCACGCCGCGGCGCACCACAGCCAACCTCAACAGGGTGACCCCGACCTCACGGCCGCAGATCACGAGGGTGATCCACCACGCCAGATCGCCGAGAACGGAAAGACCGATCACCGCTGACCCGATGAGCGCCTTGTCCGCGATCGGGTCGGCGAGCTTGCCGAAATCGGTGACCAACCCATATTTGCGGGCCAATTGCCCGTCGAAGCGATCGGTGATCGCGGCAAGGCCGAACAGCGCCGCCGCCGCGATCCGCCAACCGGTCTGATGCCCGCCGGCGGCGAACAGCGCGAGCACGAAAAGCGGCACCAGGGCGATTCGCATCATGGTGAGCACATTCGCGATATTCATCAGCGGAACGGCAGGCTCGGCCTGTGTCGGCACGAACCCGGAATGGATCGGAGCGGGCTCGGTCCACTGGCGGTCGATCTCGTCGGGCTGCACGCTCATGCCTCCGCCTCGGTGGGCGGCCTCATGGCCGCCTCTCCATCCGGTCGCGCTGCCCGGCGCGATGCGGTGAGCGGAGCGATCGGATGTGCGGCACACCTTCAGCCTATCGGTAACCGGGCCGACTACTGTGCACCCCATGACCTCTCGGGGACCAGTAGGTGGTTCGACCAGCGATGCGCATTCCGGCGTGGCACCGGCCGCGCGCGACTCCGCCCTGCTCGTGCGCCGCGCCCGAACTTCCGATGTGCCCGAGATCAAGCACCTCGTCGATGTCTACGCCGGTCGGATCCTACTGGAAAAGAACCTGGTCACCCTGTACGAGGCGGTCCAGGAATTCTGGGTTGCCGAGCTCGACGGCCGGGTGGTCGGCTGCGGCGCGCTGCACGTGCTGTGGGCAGACCTCGGCGAGGTGCGCACAGTTGCTGTGCATCCCGACGTCAAGGGGCACGGGGTCGGCAAGCTCATCGTGCAGCGCCTCGTCGCGGTGGCCAGGGAGCTGGAGCTCGGGCGACTGTTCGTGCTCACCTTCGAGGTGGACTTCTTCGCAGGCCACGGCTTCGTCGAAATCGAGGGCACCCCGGTGACAGCCGAGGTGTATGCCGAGATGTGCCGCTCCTACGACACCGGTGTCGCCGAGTTCCTCGATCTCAGCTATGTGAAACCCAACACTCTCGGCAATACCCGAATGCTGCTGAACCTCTGACAGGAAGCGATCCTCGTGCCGATCTTCGCCGTTCACTACACCTATTCCGAGGCCACAGTCCCTGGCCGCGACACCCATCGCCCCGAGCACCGGGCCTGGTTGTCCGGCCTGGTCGAGGCGGGCGCCCTGCTCAGCAGCGGGCCGTACCCGGACGGCTCGGGCGCCTTGCTGCTGTTCCGCGCCGACGACGAGACCGCGCTCACGGATCTGCTGGCCGAGGATCCGTTCGCGCGGGAGAAGCTGATCGACGCGGTTCGCGCCGTCGAATGGGTGCCGGTGATGGGCGCGTTCGCCGGCTGATCGGTTCCCGCGGCGAGCACGGCTCCGCCGGCCGCGACCGTTGGCGTCAGCTGTCGCGATGACGCCAACGGGCATGGCTCATTCGCCCGAGCTATCGACCGGTCGCGCTGCTGCCGCGCCCCGTGTCTTGATCAGACTGGCGACCGTCGCCACGATCAGGATGCCGAGGATGACCCCCAGCGACACCGGCGTCGATATATCCGGGACACTCACATGCTCGCCACCGTTGATGAACGGCAGGGTGTTCTCGTGCAGCGCGTGCAGCACCAGCTTGACGCCGATGAACGCCAGGATCGCCGAGAGCCCGTAGGACAGGTAGACCAGGCGATCGAGCAATCCGCCGATCAAGAAGTAGAGCTGACGTAAACCCATGAGCGCGAATGCGTTCGCGGTGAACACGATGTAGGGCTCCGCGGTGAGGCCGTAGATCGCCGGAATCGAATCCAGCGCGAACAACAGGTCAGCGAAGCCGATCGCGAGCAGTGCCAGCAGCAGTGGCGTGACAACGCGGCGGCCATCGATCCGGGTGACCAGCTTGTCGCCGTCATAGCTGTCGGTGGTCGGCAAAACCCGCTTGGCCAGCGCGACGATCCTGCTGTCGCGTTTCTCCTCGTGCTCGACCTCGTGGCCGCTCTCGCGCAGCAGCTTGACCGCGGTGTAGACGAGAAACAGCCCGAACAGGTAGAACACCCAGCTGAACGCACTGATCGCCGCCGCGCCGACGGCAATGAAGATGCCCCGCATGACCAGCGCGAGCACGATGCCGATCAACAGCACTTTCTGCTGGTAGATCCTCGGCACCGCGAATGTCGCCATGATGATGACGAAAATGAACAGGTTGTCGACCGACAGGGCTTTCTCGGTGACGAAACCGGCGTAGTACTCCCCCGCGAAGGTAGAACCCCACTGCCAGGCGACGAAGCCACCGAACGCCAGCGCCAGCCCGATGTACACCGCCGACCAGCTCCCGGATTCCTTGAAGGTCGGATCGTGCGGCGTGCGGACGTGTGCGAAGAAGTCGAAGACGAATAGTCCGAGGATCACGACGATCGTGATCACCCACTCGAGAGCGGTTACGTGCATGCGGCGTCCTGGTGGTTGATCATGACATCAAGCATGCCCGATTTGTCCGTTCTTGTCGGCTTGCGGGGTGATTGCTGTCAATAATTTCACATGCGCGCACATACCCGGCCATGCCACAGTGACGACGTGGTCGACGACTATCGAGTCCTCAACAAGGCGAACTGGGACGAACGAGCACCGCTACACGCCGCCGCGCGCGACTATGCCGTGGACCGTTTCCTGTCGGAACCGGATTTCCTCAGCGAGGTCGTGCGATTCGATCTGCCGCTGCTCGGCGACATCCGCGGGCTGCGCGGAGTCCACCTGCAATGTCACATCGGCACCGACACGATCTCGCTGTCGCGGCTCGGCGCCACCATGACCGGACTCGATTTCTCGCCCGCGTCCCTGGCACAGGCCCGATCGCTTGCCGAAAAGACCGGAATCGCAGTCGATTTCGTCGAGTCGGACGTGTACGACGCGGTGTCCGCGTTGGGCGGTGCACGCTTCGACCTGGTGTTCACCGGGATCGGCGCACTGTGCTGGCTGCCGAGCGTGGATCGGTGGGCCCGGACCGTCGCGGGACTATTGCGGCCCGGCGGGCGGCTATTTCTCCGCGAAGGCCACCCGATGCTGTGGGCAACGGACGAAAATCACACCGACCGACTGGTTATCGGTTATCCGTACTTCGAAACAGCTGAGCCGATGGTGTTCTCCGACGGCGGCACCTACGTGGCGACCGACGGCGTGCTGACCCAGACCACCACGCACGAATGGAACCACGGATTCGGGCAGATCATCACCGCGCTGCTGGATGCGGGCCTGACGATCACCGGGCTCGTCGAGCACGACACGCTGCCGTGGGAGGCGCTACCCGGCCTGATGACCTGCGAGCCGAACGGCGAATGGCGGCTCACCGAGCATCCGGAGCGACTGCCGCTCAGCTACACACTGCAAGCGCGCAAGGTCTCCGGCACCGAGGCGGCCCTCGGCGCGGCGCACTGAACGGTGACCAGGACGTCGGATCACGGTGCGACAGGTTGCCCGCAGGGCTCGTCCGAGCCGCCACCGGCGCCGAGCATGTTGTCGGCAAGGAAATTGTCCACATAGCCGCCGACACGGGTGAAGACGGCGGCGTAGCCGGGGCGCGCGCTGCCGCCGGCCCAGGAGTACAGGCCGACGAGCGTCGCCTTGTCGTTGCTGCGTGCGACCAGAGGACTGCCCTCGTCGCCCGCACCGGGCGACTTACCACCCGTGTCGAGGCCGGCGGCGATCATGTTGGCGGTGACCGCCGTGACCCCGTACTGGCCCTGAGCTTGTTGACGGCTGACGGTCGGCAGATCAACGCCCATCAGTTGCGAAGGCGTCTCCCCGCCTTCGCGTAACGCTCCCCACCCCGACGCCTGCGTGATCACACCGCCGCCGGGGTCACTCCCCGGTTCTGGCAGACACACCGTTGCGGCGTTCGTCCCGAACGACAGGTTCTCGGAGGTGTGCAGCACGGCGATGTCGTTGTCGCGGTTGACCACGTCGTAGTTGGGATGCACCACGATCTTCTCGATGTCGACCACGCTGCCGCCGGAATCATGCCGCAACGAGCCGTACCGCAGCTTCAACTGCTCCGGCCGGACGCCGCGAACGCACATGGCAGAGGTGATCACGGTACGGCTGTTGAGCGCAGCGCCGCCGCAGGCGTGCGCGCCGCCCTTCTGCACGCTGACCGTCCACGGGTATTGATCATCGGCCGCCACATAACCGCCGACGATTGCCGACGCGGGCGTAGACACCCCCATCACCAGCGCACTCGCGCCGAAAGTCACCGTCGCGAACGCCCGCCACCGAACAAAGGCCTTGCTCATCGCTTCCCTTCCCACCGACCACGCTGACGAGGTGAAGTACGCAACCGCAGGATGACACGGTAGCGGCGCGGATGCGGAGAACGCTCGAATCGCGATGCGTGTCGTAATATCCGTGTTGCGCACCAGGTGGCAGACCGGTCGTCCACCGGTACCGATCGCCATCGCATTCAGGTCCGGCAGCGACACCCGCACACTAAAATCGGTTCCCCACCGGGAGCCTCGGTGCTACCGTCGGAGACAACGAACCCACGAACCACGGAAAGGTATAGGCAGATGACCGGGCAGACCCAGCAGCGGCGACAGCGATTGCTAGACAATGCCTGGCTTGCCTATGCCCTACGTTCGGCCATGCAATTCGGCGATCGCGCGATGCGTGTGAGCGGCCCCTGAGGTCTCGATTTCGAGAAGACCTGCAACAGGGGTCATTCCGCGGCACCCGCCGAGGAATGACCCTTTTTCATGGCAGTGTGCCCGAGCGGGCCGAAGGGACCTGACTGTAAATCAGGTGCGATCACGCCACCGGAGGTTCGAATCCTCCTGCTGCCACGTAGTTTTCACGCCCGCGTAGCTCAGTGGAAAGAGCGGCGCCTTCCGAAGGCGCAGGTCGGTGGTTCGAATCCACCCGCGGGCTCGGGTTGCCGGACTGCAGAACCGTTCCCGCGTAGCCCGCTATCGGACTTCGCCGATCCCTCGTAGCCCAATCGGTAGAGGCACCGGCCCTAGAAGCCGGACAGTGCGAGTTCGAATCTCGCCGAGGGAACAATCCGCGTGCCAAGCGGGTGAACGCGCTCGTAGCTCAAAGGGATGGAGCACCGGCATACGAAGCCGGCGGCTGGAGGTTCAAGTCCTCCCGAGCGCACTGATGGAGTGTGGTGTAGCGGCTGCACAGCGGTCTCTGAAACCGTCGGTCCAGGTTCGAATCCTGGCACTCCAGCGACTGTTTCGATGGAGTGTGGTGTAGCGGCAGCATCACGGTTTTTGGTTCCGTTGGCTCAGGTTCGAATCCTGGCACTCCAGCTGTTGATTCACTCCACACGGCTCATGCAGGATGCCGTCGGGCTCTCATAAGGCCTGATCGCGTGGTTCGACTCCACGATGAGCTACGACCGTCTCACTCCTCGTCGGTGCTGCCGTGCTCCTCGCCGCCACCACGGATCGACCAGAGCAGACCATCCAACTCGTCGGGCTTGATGAGGACGTCGCGGGCCTTCGAGCCCTCACTCGGGCCGACCACGCCGCGGGTTTCCATCAGGTCCATCAGCCGGCCCGCCTTCGCGAAACCGACGCGCAATTTGCGCTGGAGCATCGAGGTGGAACCGAATTGGGATGTCACCACAAGTTCTACGGCCTGGACGAAAACGTCGAGGTCGTCGCCGATGTCGGGGTCGACATCCTTCTTCTCGCCCGCCTTCGCGGCGGTGACGCCCTCCTGGTATTCGGGTTCGGCCTGATTCTTGGCGAAATCGACAACGGCGTGAATTTCCTCGTCGCTGATGAAAGCGCCCTGCAACCGGGTCGGCTTGCCCGCGCCCATGGGCAGGAAAAGGCCGTCGCCCATGCCGATCAGCTTTTCCGCGCCGGGCTGGTCGAGGATGACTCTGGAGTCGGTGAGCGAAGACGTGGCGAAGGCGAGGCGGGAGGGCACATTCGTCTTGATCAGGCCGGTCACCACGTCCACCGACGGCCGCTGTGTGGCCAGCACCAGGTGAATGCCTGCGGCGCGGGCCTTCTGGGTGATCCGCACGATCGCGTCCTCGACGTCACGCGGCGCGGTCATCATCAGGTCGGCGAGCTCGTCGACAATGGCGAGAATGTATGGATAAGGACGGTAGACCCGTTCACTGCCCAGAGGTGCGGTGATCGCACCTGACTTCACCTTCTTGTTGAAGTCGTCGATGTGGCGGACCTTGTTGGCCTGCATGTCCTGATACCGCTGCTCCATCTCCTCCACCAGCCAGGCCAGCGCGGCGGCGGCCTTCTTGGGTTGGGTGATGATGGGCGTGATCAGATGCGGAATGCCCTCGTAGGGTGTGAGTTCCACCATTTTCGGGTCGATGAGGATCATCCGGACCTCATCGGGGGTAGCCCGCCCGAGCAGCGAGACCAGCATCGAGTTCACAAAGCTCGACTTGCCGGAACCGGTGGAGCCTGCCACCAGCAGATGCGGCATCTTCGCGAGGTTGGCCGAGACGAAATCGCCTTCGATGTTCTTGCCGAGCCCGATCACCAAGGGGTGGTGGTCGTTTCGGGTCGAGGGCGCTTTGAGCACGTCGGCCAGGCGAACCAGTTCGCGGTCGGCGTTGGGGACCTCGATGCCGACGGCGGACTTGCCGGGGATGGGGGCGAGCAGTCGAACGTTCTCCGTCGCGACGGCGTAGGCGATATTGCGGGTCAGTGCGGTGATCTTCTCGACCTTGACGCCGGGCCCGAGTTCGACCTCGTACCGGGTGACCGTGGGACCGCGCACGAATCCGGTGACCGCCGCGTCGATCTTGAATTGCACCAGCACCTCGGTGATCGCCTCGATCATCGATTCGTTTGCGGCGCTGCGCTTCTTGGGCGGATCACCGTCGGTCAGCAGGGTGAGCGGCGGCAACATATAGTCGCCCTCGATCTCGCGATCGGCGATCAGTTCCATCTGCTTCGGCGGCGGTGGGGTCTGATCGGCCACCTTGGCCGGCCGCTTCTTCGGCTTGGGGGGCTCCTCGGGCGGCTCGGCCGCAATCGGTTTGGCGTCGCGCAGCGGCGGCTCGCCGAGCACCTCGGTGACCGCGTCGGCATTGCCGAATTCGTCGGGGGGATAGTTCTCGACCGGAGTCCGTCCGCGTCGCGTCGACGCGCCGGCACGGTGCAGCGGGAAACCGTCCGCGTCGTAATTGGCCGGGTCGTAGTCGCCGTCGTACTCACCGTATTCGTCGCCACCGGTGCCGAGCCCGAAGTAATGCCGCAACCGGTCGGGCACCTCGCGCACGGTGGTGCCGGTCAGCAGGAGCACACCGAAGACGATGGCCAGCAATAGAATCGGCACCGAAAGCCACCCGGTGAGCCCGTTGGTGAGCGGGCCGCCCATCACGAAACCGACGAAACCCGCAGCGCGGGACCGGCCGTGCGCATCGGCAGGCGATCCGGCGGCGATATGCCAGAGGCCGAGGATGGGCAACCCGACCAGCAGTCCGCCGAGGACGAGGCGCGGCCGAATCTCCGGCTTCGCCTCGGTGCGCATCAGCACGATGGCGATAGCCGTGGCCACGAAAGGCAGTCCGGCCGATGCGGATCCGGAGACCGCGCGGATGGCTTCCTCGACCCAGTGCCCGACCGGGCCGCCCGCCGACAGCCAGACGGCGGCCGCGATCACCGCGCTCAGCGCGATGAGGGCGAGGGCGATGCCGTCGCGGCGATGGCCGTGTTCGATCTCGCCCGCCCTACTGATCGTGCGGGTGGTGGCGCCGAGACCGCGTGCCAGCATGGTCCAGCCGCTGTTGATGCCACGGCTGATCACCGCGAGCGGCGCGGTGTTGGACTTGCGAGGGGCCGGGCGGCGGGCGGCGGCGCCGCGTCGACGTGGAGTGGCGGCAGTGCCGCGCGGGGTGGCGGCACCGCGCGGCGTTGCCGAGCGGGACCGTGCCGTGGTGGTCCTCCCCCGGGCCGATCCCGCCCGCGCACGAGAGGTCGTGGAGCTGCGGGACTTACCTGCCATGACCTCAGGCTAGCCGCAAACGCACCATCCGGACCATCCGCAACACTGGTATCGGCCGTCTCAACCCTGCCGAATTGCACGGAAGCCCAGGTCGCACCCGCCGCCGTCGAGCTCGCTTCGCACCCGGATCGCCGCGCGTGTGTCGAGCGTGCTGCGGCTACACCGAACGATCGAGGGCAAGCACGGCGCGTACGTCGCCCGGTGCGCCGGTGGTCTCGAGGCGAACTTCGTCACGGCCGAAGGCATGCAGCAGCAATTCGGAAGGCTTGCCGGTCAATGTCACTTCGGCCTCGGATTGCGTGTGCACGACCGCCCGGTCGCCGTCCGGCGTCGCGAGCACGACGGTGACCGGCGCTTTCCGGTATGCCATTCGCGCCATCTTGCGCAGCAGCGACCACAGGCGCGCCTCGTCGGCGTCCGACAGCGTGCGCGACTCCCACCCCGGTGCGGCACGGCGCACATCTTCGTGATGGACGAACATCTCGGACAGGTTGGCAACGGCATCGACCGGCCGCAGGGGTGACCACCACGGCGGCCCGGTGCGAACCTCCTCCAGCAGCTCCTGGAACGGCTTGCGCGCCGTCCTCGACTGCACACTGTCGAGATACCCGGCAAACGGTTTCAGCATGATCCCCGGTGCCGCGTCGGGGCGGCGCTCGCGAACCACCAAGTGCGCAGCCAGCTCTCGCACGGTCCACTTCCCACAGAGGGTGGGTGCGTCCGGTCCCGCGGCGGACATCGTCTCGACCAGCGCCCGACGTTCCCGTTGTGCCATGCTCACGTGCTCGAACATAGTCGATTGCCTGAGGCATCGACATTGCCGCACAATGAGTTATCGGAGTTGCGCCCTGGCTTTCGCTCGGCAACACTGTCCACCGCACGCCCGGTGCGGGGAGCCGTAATTCCCCCGGCATCGCCCGGCGCCGAGTGGATCCGACGGCCGCGCCCCGAATTCTCGGGTAGCGCTTGCGGCCTCGGCTCTGTAGCTTGTCACTCGGTCCATCGGGTCGTGGACCTGTGAGCAAGAAGGGGATTCACCTGTGAAGAAATTCGTCACCGGTGCCGCCATCATGGCGGCAACGGTTGGATCTGTGCTGGCCACCGCGGCTCCCGCGCAAGCCGCGTACGGGTACTACGGCGCTATTGCGGTCTCCAGCGACGGGGACTACGCGATCTCGAACAACTACGGCAGCTACTCCGCCGCGGAGAATTCCGCCGTGTCGGCCTGTGGCTACGGTTGCTCGGTGCTGATCTCGTGGACCAACGGCTGCGGTGTCCTCGCCAGCTCGTCGGCGCAGTGGAGCGCGTCCGCTCGCGCCAGCTACTCCGCCGCCAAATCGGCCGCGTTGAGCAGGGTACCCGGCGGCTATGTCGTGGACTGGCGCTGCACCAGCGGCTACTCGCTGTAACTCCGACACCCACCTCCGTCGGGTCCGTACAGGTCCACGACAACTCATTCCAGGGGAAATCTAGTGAAGCACAGAACAATTCGAGCGGCGGTCGCGGTCGTACTCGCGACGGCGGCACTCGGCCTCACCGCATGCAGCTCCGACAAGGACTCGTCGTCCAGCTCCAGCACGCCGACCTCGGCGCCGGGCAAGTTCGAGAGCGGCAAGAGCGGCGAGGGCACCGCGGAGGGATCCGCGAAGACCACGACGCCGCCGAATCTGGCGAAGCCGGCCGTCGGTCTGCTCAACGAGCGCATCACCAAGGCGTTCGATCCGAGCGTCAGCAGCGAGGAAAAGATCAGCTGGGTGCAGGACGCCGAGCGCGATCCCCAGCTGGTCGACAAGCTCGTCGAGGCCGCGAAGGCACAGAACGTCAAGGTGGAGATCACCGGCGTGCAGGAGCCCAAGGACGGCAAGCTGAAGGCCGACGCCAAGGTCACCATCAATGGCGAGCCGGTGCAGAACGCCTTCGTCGAGTTCGTCGCCGAGGGTGACCAGTGGAAGGTCTCGCACCAGTTCACCTGCAACGTCGTGAAGTCGGCGAAGCTGGATTCGGCTGCCTGCCAAGCCAAGTAAGCTTCCGCTACAGACAAAAACCGCCGGATGATTTCACCATCATCCGGCGGTTTTGTGTGTGCTATACACCCATGACGGTGGGCACGATA
>NZ_JBHVDF010000019.1:31215-77205 GCF_042802915.1 Nocardia sp. NPDC057440 | reverse complement strand
TGGGTGTGCGAGCCCCACCCCCCCCCACCACACACCACCCCACACCACCACCCCCCCCTCCCCCCACACCCCCCCCCCCCCCCCCCCCGGTTTTCTGTGTGCTATACCCCGATGACGGTGGGCACGATCATCGGGCGGCGACGGTAGACGTCGGCCACCCAGCGCCCGACCACGCGGCGCACGCTCTGCGCGATGCGGTGCGTGTCGGTGACGCCCTCGCCTGCCAGCCGCAACAGTTCGGCCTCGACCAGTTCCGCGGCGTCGGTGAGGGCGGTCGGGTCGTCGGAGAAGCCGCGGCCGCTCACCTCGGGAGTGCTGACCGCCTTGCCGGTGGACGAGTCGACCGCGACGGTGATCGAGATGAACCCGCCCTCGCCGAGCACCAGCCGGTCCGACAGGGTCGATTCGCCGACATCGCCGACCGAAAGGCCGTCGACGTAGACGTGCCCGACCGGGACCCGTCCGACGATCGAGGCGATCCCGTCGACCAGGTCGACCACGACACCGTCCTCGGCGAGCACGACCCGGTCCTCCGGCACGCCGGTGGCGATGGCCAGTGCGGCGTTGGCACGCAGATGCCGCCATTCCCCGTGCACCGGCATGGCGTTGGTCGGCCGGACCGCGTTGTACAGGTACAGCAGTTCGCCCGCGGAGGCGTGCCCGGAGACGTGCACCTTCGCGTTCTGCTGGGTGATCACCGTGGCTCCGAGCCGGGCCAGGCCGTTGACCACGGCGAAGACCGAGTTCTCGTTGCCCGGGATGAGCGAGGAGGCCAGCACGACCAGGTCGTCCTGGCGGATGTTGATCTGGCGGTGTTCGCCGCGCGCCATCCGCGACAGCGCCGAGAGCGGTTCACCCTGCGAGCCGGTCGAGATCAGCACCAGCCGGTCCCCGGGCAGGGTCGCGGCGACGTCGAGATCGACCACGACGGAGTCCGGGACCGTCAGGTACCCGAGATCCTGGGCGATCTCCATATTGCGGACCATCGAGCGCCCGACGAAGCACACCCGCCGCCCGTACTTCTGCGCGACATCGACGACCTGCTGGATGCGGTGCACGTGGCTGGCGAACGACGCGACGATCACGCGGTTGCGCGCCTTGCCGATCACTGTGTCCAGAACGCCGCCGATCTCGCGTTCCGGCGTGACGAAACCGGGCACCTCGGCGTTGGTGGAGTCGACGAGGAACAGGTCGACGCCCTCGTCACCGAGGCGAGAGAACCCGGCCAGGTCGGTGAGCCGACCGTCGAGGGGCAGCTGATCGAGCTTGATATCGCCGGTGTGCAGCACGACGCCGGCCGGGGTGCGAATGGCCACCGCGATGGCATCCGGGATCGAGTGGTTGACCGCGAAGTACTCGCACTCGAACGGACCGTGTGTGGTGCGCTCGCCCTCGGCGACCTCGGTGAGCTTCGGACGCTGACGGTGCTCTTTGCACTTCGCGGCGACCAGCGCGAGGGTGAACTTCGAGCCGATGACCGGGATGTCGGGGCGCAGCCGCAGCAGGAAGGGCACCGCGCCGATGTGGTCCTCGTGGCCGTGAGTGAGCACCACGGCCACGACATCGTCGATCCGGTCCTCGATAGGCCGGAAGTCGGGCAGGATCAGGTCGACGCCGGGCTGCTGGTCCTCGGGGAACAGCACACCGCAGTCGACGATCAGCAGCTTGCCGCCGTACTCGAAAACGGTCATGTTGCGGCCGATTTCACCGATGCCGCCGAGCGCGAAGACGCGCAAACCGTTCTTGGGCAACTTCGGCGGTGCGCCGAGGCGATCGGCGATGGGACGATCGACCGGGCGGGCCGGGGCCTGTTCGGCGCGACCGCGGCCGGACTGCTGGCGGGCGCGTCCCGGCTTCTTCGCGGGCGCTTGCTGCTCGTTGGCGGCGGACTTCTTGGCCGCGGCCTTCTTGGCGGGCGCCTTGTCCGGTGCGGCCTGCTTGGCACGCCGTGCACCGGATTGTGTTGCGCTCGCGGTCTGCACGGTGCTCGCGGCCTGCCCGGCCGACTCGACCTGCGCCGCAGCGGCGGCCTCGACCATGCTGTCGAGCTCCACCGGGCTGTCCTGTCGTGCCGGCTGGGCGGCGCGCTCGGGCGCGGCCGGGGCGGGGGCTGGGGCTGGGGCTGGGGCTGGGGCTGGGGCGCCCGCGGCACGAGAGGCGGTACGGCGGGGACGTCGTGCTAGTGGTTCGCTCATCCGAGCACCCCGGCAATCTGCAGGTCAGCGGACAGCTCGTCGAGCTGTTCGGCGGTGGGCATCAACTGTGGCAACCGTGGCTCCCCTACGTTTACTCCGAGCAATCGCAGCCCGGCTTTGCTCATGGCGACACCGCCGAGCCGGGACATCGCCGCGTTCAACGGCAACAGACTGACGTTGATCTCCCTGGCACGCACCACGTCGCCCGCGGCCCACGCGTCGCTCAGCGCGCGCAGCCGTTCGGGCACGAGATGCCCGATGACACTGATGAATCCGACGGCGCCGACCGACAGCCAGGGCAGGTTCAGCGAGTCGTCGCCGGAGTAGAAGGCCAGATCGGTCGTGGCGATCAGGTCCGCGCCCGCGTTCAGGTCGCCCTTGGCGTCCTTCACCGCGACGATGCGCGGGTGCTCGGCGAGCTTACGGATAGTGTCGGTGGCGATGGGGACCACTGAGCGCGGCGGAATGTCGTACAGCGTGACGGGCAGGTCGGTGGCGTCGGCGACAGCGGTGAAGTGAGCGAGCAGGCCGGCCTGGCTGGGACGCGAGTAGTACGGGGTCACCACCAGGAGGCCATGGGCGCCTGCCCGCTGCGCGTTACGCGCGAGTTCGATGGAATGCGCGGTGTCATAGGTGCCCGCACCGGCGATCACGGTGGCACGGTCGCCGACGGCATCGACGACGGCGCGCAGCAGATCGGCCTTCTCGGATTCGGTGGTGGTCGGCGATTCACCGGTGGTGCCGGAGATCGCGATCAGATCGACGCCGCGCTCGACCAGACGGCCCGCCAGCGCAACGCCGGCATCGACATCGAGCTTGCCCTCGGCACTGAAGGGGGTCACCATCGCGACACCTACTGTGCCGGACGCGCGCAGCTCCGTTGGCGTCGATTCACCGTTCGTCATGGTCAGAAAGGCTACCCGCTCCAGGGAACGCCCTCGACACCCTGACCGCCGATCGGCCTGCCCGTACGAGTGATTCACCTCCTACCGCGCAGCGATGGCGTCAGACTGCGCCTTGTGTGACATCAAGGATGGCGTCACACTGATGTCATGGACCTCAACAAGTACACCACTCAGCTGCGTGACGACCTGATCGCCGCCGCCGCGCTCGGCGACGAAAAGACCCAGGCCACCGCCGCCGCACTGGCAGCGGCGGCGGAAAGCGCGACCCGGCTGGCGCTGCTCGCGGCGCTGTCGGACCTGGCCGCCGAGGTCAGCACCGCGCTCGGCGACCGCACCGTGCACGTCTCCGTGGACGGCACCGACGCCAGCGTGGATGTGCGCAAGAACTCCGCGACCACCGCCGACAACGACCATCCGAGCTTCGAAGAAATGACCGGCGACATCAGCCGCGTGACACTGCGTCTGGTCGAGCAACTGAAATCGCGCGCCGAAGAGGCCGCCGCACAGAGCAATATGTCCCTCAACTCGTGGCTGTCCGGCGTCGTCTCGGGCGCGCTGCGCGACCAGATGCGCGGTTACGGGCCCAAGCGCGACGTCTGATCACAACAGCGGGGCGAGGTCCCCGCGGTCACCGATCACCACTTTGTCCAGCTCCAGCCAGTCCGCCATCTCACGCAGCGCCTCGGTGAGCGCGGCCACCGTCTCCGGGGTGCGATAACCGGGCTCGGCGAACGCACCGGGAACGAGTAGCCGCCCGGTCGCGCGCTCGGCGCGCAGGTCGACCCGGCCGACGAGTTCACCGTCGAGCAGGAACGGGAAGACGTAATAGCCGTGCACCCGCTTGGGTTCCGGTGTGTAGATCTCGATCCGATAGTGGAAGTCGAAGAGCCGTTCGGTGCGCGCCCGGAAGAAGATCAGCGGATCGAACGGGCACAGCAGGGCCGCGCCCTCGATCCTGCGCGGTGTCGCGGCGCCGACGCGCAGGTAGGCGGGTTTGTCCCAGCCCGCGACCTCGACCTGTTCCAGTTCCCCCGCGTCCACCAGCTCGGCGATCGCCGGTGTGGTCTGGGTGCGATGGGTCCGGTAGTAGTCGCGCAGGTCGGCCTCGGTCGCGACGCCGAGCGCGGTCGCCGCGCGCAGTGTCAGCTCGCGGATCGCTTCGTCCTCGGATACGTCGCGCGCCAAGACTTCCGGCGGAATCACCCGCTCCACGAGGTCGTAATGCCGGGCGAAGCCGACCCGCTTGTCCACCGATAGCGAGCCTTTGGCGAAGAGCTGCTCGCAGATCATTTTCGTATCGCTGAGATTCCACCAGGAACCCTTGGGGCGCGGCTTGTCCAGCTCCAGATGACGCTCCACCTCACCCGCGGTGGCCGCACCGACCTCGGTGATCACGTCCAGGATGTCCCTGCCGAGCGTGGGGTTGCGTTCGACGGCCAGGCGCATGCCCTCCCAGCGACCGTGGTCGTATTTCGCCATCCGCCACCGCATCAACGGCCAGTCCTCGACCGGGATCAAGGCCGCCTCGTGCGCCCAGTACTCGACGAGTTTGCGCGGCCGTCGCACCCCGTTACTCCAGGCGGCCTCGTCCAGCAGCGAGCGGTCGTAGCCGCCGATCCGGCTGAACACCGGCGCATAGTGCGCGCGCACCACCGCCGACACCGAATCCAGTTGCAGCAGTTGCGTTCTGCCCAGCACATCGAGCACCGTCCGGCGGGTCGGCGCGGCCGGTTTGCGCCTGCCGAACCCCTGCGCGGCCAACGCTGTCCGTCGCGCCGCCGCCGCACTCATCTTCCGCATGACCGGCACTTTGCCACGACGGTCCGACAAGCGCCGCCGTGCCCGCCTCGGTCAGGTCGACACCGACACCTCTCCCGCGGCGTCGATCTCGGTGCGCCGATCGCACTCGGGCGCGTTCGCGAGCACCGTGGCCAGGATCCGGCGGCCCATCGGCAGCACCCGCACGGTCACCGAGCCCGCGTTGGCCGCGTCCAATTCCTTTGTCGCCGACTCGATGACCTGCTGGCGAACCCATCGCGGCACACCGGCGAAGCCACCGTCGTCGAGCAACACCACCTCGACACCGCGAGAGCGGGCGCCGCGGGCGGCGCTGCTCAACTCGTCGGTCACCAACTGTGGCGCGCGCAGCCCGTCGCGCAGTTCGGCCTCCAACAGCTTGCATTGTTCGCGCTCGGCCGCGCTGAGCTCGGCCCCGTCCGCGATGCGTTCGAGGATCGGCCGCGCGACCTTGTCGAGCCTGGCCAGCTGTCGATCCCGCTCGCCGTTCTCCGCGGCCATGGTCGCCTCCGCCGCCGCACGCATGGTCGCTTCTTCCCGTAACAGCCGCAACGATCGCTGCATCGGGCGCATGATCGCCGCGCAGATCGAGATCCCGGCCACCGTCGCGACCGGCACCACCGATCCGACCAGCACACCCACCCGCACGCCGGTCATCGCACCCACCACGGCGATCACCGTCGCGATCCCGCCGACGCCCAGCCAGGCCGCGCCCAACCGGCCGCGTAGCACCAGCACCGCCAGGACATAGGACGACGCGAAGGGCGCCCACACCGGTTTGGTCAGACCATGGTCGACATCGATGATCGTCAGCACGGTCGCCACCGGCCCGGCGGCCGCCACGAACACGGTGGCCGACCACGGCAGCGGATCGACCGGAATCACCAGCACCAGCACACCGGCCACGACCATGATCAGCAGCGCGCACAGCCCGGGTAGCAGCGCGGTATCGGACAGATTCCGCAACATGTACAGCACAATGGTGAGTTCGAAAACGAGCAGGAACAGCCACGCCCAGCGATCGCGCAGGCCGAGCAGATCGCGCAGCCCGAATTCGGTGTGGGGGTCAGCCATCGCCACCCCAGACCAGCGTCACCGTAGTTCCTTCTCCCGGTTGGGATTCCACGAATCCGGCCCCACCGGCCAGCTGCCGCATCCGGCCGAGGATGCTGACCGAAATACCGAGACGATCGGCGGGCACCCGGTCCAGATCGAATCCGGCGCCGTCGTCACGGAACACCACGCGGATACCGCCCGCGCTCACCGTCACGGTGACCGTCCGATGCACGGACCGGCCCGGCACCGGCGCGTGGCGCAGGCTGTTGCGCACAGCCTCGGCGAGCGCGGCGGCAATGGTGCCCGCGGCGTCCACCGGCAGCCGCAAATCGTCGAGCCCGGCCCAGCGTCGCGCGGTGAATCGGACTCCCGGATTCACCTCGTGCACCGCAGAGCGCAGGAATCCGACCGCCGATTGCGCGTCGAGGTGGTCGGATTCGGTGTCGCCGCCTCGGCATTCGTCGAGTTGGTCGAGGGTGCGTTCCGCCTGACGGCGCAGTACCGGCGACTCGGTGCCGCCCCGGGAGGCATCGAGCAAGGTCGACAGGACCGCATCGTGGATCAGCGCGGCGAACCTCGCCTGCTCACGATCCCGCGCCGCGGCGCCCGCCACCGCCGCGGCGCGCTTGCTCGCCATCAGCGACTCCCGGTCCACGCGCGCCGCCGACGCGAGCGCGTAGGTGGAGCACCACAGGAACATCGCACACAGTCCTGCGGCCCGTGCGAAATCGCCGATCAGCGACAACGTGGTTCCGCCTGCCACAACGGCACGATTCGCCAGCGCCGCCTCCGCCGCCGCGACAACCAGGTAGATGACCGACAGCGGTGGCCGCCACGCCAAGGCGGCCGCGAGCACACCGAGCGCGAGCACCCGATACACCCACACCGAGGACGCGTCCGAGGTCGGCGCGGCGTAAGCGAGCGGGATAGTCGCCATTGCCGCAAGGAAACTCACCGCCGCGAGACCGGCGACTGTGCGGATGACCCGCCTGCTCCGCCCGAGCGAGACCGCGGCGAGCACCGGAAACCAGCCGAGCGCGAGGACCACGGTCAGCGCGGTCCAGCCACCCGAGACGAATCGACTCTGGTCGGCGATGTCGGGCAGTTCCACTACCGCGACGATCAGCCCGGCGAGACCGATGGTGAGGCCGAGTCTGCGCAGAATGCGATCGGCTGTCGGCTCGGCATGGTTTTCCTCGGAGACCGCCGCGACGCGACGGCGCCAGCGACCCGACCGGAAACCGTCGAGAGTCGCGGAGTCCGCGGTGGCAGGGGAGTCCAGCATGGTGGACGCGGTCATACCTGGGCCTCGCCGGCGCTCGGCTCCGGCATGACCGCGATTGCGGCTGTGTTCATTTCCGCTCGCTACGCTCACTCATGCGCGCGGATGCCGCTCGGGAACCGGTAGCCATCCGTCCTCCACCGCCCGCTTGTACAGATCGGTCTTGGTGGGAGCCGGACGGCCGGCATCGGCATACTTCTGCCGGATCCGGCCGAGATAGTCGTTCACCGTCTGCTCGGAGAGGCCGGTCAGCCTGGCCACCCGGGAGGCTTTCTCGCCGGAGGCGTACAAGGTGAGCACCTCTTCTTGACGCGGGCTCAAGCCGACGTCGGACAGCTGCGGGTCGCCGTCGATGGCCGCGGCCCAGTCGGTGGTCACCACCTGCTCGCCCGAGGACGCCCTGCGCACCGCCGCGACCACGGTCGGCACGTCCTCGGACTTGCGCACGACGCCGAGCACGCCGGCCTTCGCGGCCGCGCGCACCAGAAAGGCGTTGTCCGCACCGGTGAACACCAGGACCTCGATCCCGCGGCCACGCAGCGCACGCACGTTGTCCTCGGGCGAGGACCCGTCGGCCAGCCGCAGATCGAGCACCACCAAGTCCAGCGCGGGTTGCGTGGTGGGCACCGGCGGTATCGCGCTGTCGGACACCCCGCTCACAGCGGCGGCCAGTAGCTCCGGCACGGTTCCCGCAGTCAGCACCAGATCGAGATCCGGTTCCGGTGCCAGCATCGCGGCGAGCCCGATCGCGACCGATTCGTGGTCTTCGACGAGACCAATCCGTCGCGGCGCACACTCGCCACCTTCGACCCAGGTCACCTCGAACTCCCATCCCGAGCAACTCGTCCACAGCCTCATCGGTACAACATCACCATGAGTATGCCCGGCAGATACTCCCGGAGGTCAGCCACCAAAACCGGGGGGCCGCCTGGATACCAGCGGTGGCAGATTCGGCTCGGTCGCGGTCGAGTTCGCGAAATCGGGCCGGATGCCGATGTGGCGGGCGACGAACGTCAGGACATGAGCTGCGCGGCGATGGTCGCGCCGAGCTCCCAGCAGCGCTGGATATCGTTTTTCGTCGGCGGTCCCGAAACAACCACCGGGGCAGCGGCCTTGACCCAGCCCATACCCGTGGTGATGCTCTCGACGGCCCGCTCCGCGCCCTCGGTCCCCTGGTTACCGTGCAGATACAGCCCGTACGGGCGGCCACCGGTCGAGTCGAGGCACGGGTAGTAGCACACATCGAAGGCGTGCTTGAGCGCACCGGACATATAGCCGAGATTCGCCGGTGTCCCGAGCAGATAGCCATCGGCTGCCAACATGTCGACCGGTGTCACCGCCAGTGCCGCGCGGCGTATCACCTCGACACCTTCGATCTCCGGGTCCGTCGCACCGGACACCACCGCCTCGAACATCTCCTGCATGTGCGGCGAGGGTGTGTGATGAACGATCAACAACCGGGGCACGCCGCTGAGCGTAGCGCGGCCCGCGCCCAGTGCATGCGAGGCTGCGGCAGGCCGTCAGCCGATCTGCACCGATTGGCCGGTGTAGGTGCCGGACACGCCCGGCGCAAGAATCGCGGTGGCGGCGCCCGTGCAGCCCGGCGTCCGATAGACGGTGATGGTGCTGTTGGTGTCGTTGACGAAACTGGTCGTCTCCTCGATACCGAGGTTGATACACCCTGAGGGGTCGCTGTAGACGACGCCGCCCACGGTCAGATCGCCCGTGGCGGCCGCCGCCACTGGAGCGGTCGCAATCACCGCCAGCACACCCAGTACCGCAAGAATGCTACTTCGCATGTTGTGCTCCTCGCCGGTCGAATGGCCGGTGCACGCCCAACGCCGAAGCCGGACGATTGCCGGATTGTTGCTACTAACTGTAGTCCGACGGCACCCGGCGAGATACCGATATCAGACCGAAAGCCGGCCGGTTGACAGGATCACCGTATGGACACGAGCGCAGGTCGCTACCCCTCGCTGCGTTCGCGTTCCAGCTTCTCCAGCGCCACCGCGCGCCGCATGGTTTCGCGGGCACGGGTGCGGTCGCCCGCGTAGTCGTAGGCGCGAGCCAGCCGGTAGGAGACGCGCCAGTTGTCCGGATCCGCCTCCCATTCCTGCTTGACCCGGTCGAACAGTGCGTCCGCCGCCTCGCGTTCGATGCGGCCCGAGGCGCGGCGCGGCAGTGCGGAGGTGTCGAGTTCCATATCCTCGTCGTGGATGCGGCGAGCCAGGTGCTGATGCGACAGCGCGGCGCGCACGGTGGCCACCACCATCCACACACCGAGCAGCGGCAGGATCAGCACGCCGATGCCGATGACGATCGCGGCGACATCACCGGAACCGATGAGGCTCACCGCGATTCGGCCGAGCAGCAGGAAGTAGAAGCCGAGCACGACGACCAGCGCCGCCAGCAGTGCGACGATCTTGCGTACCTCGGCGCCGCGCCCGGGATCGGGCGACTCGACCGGTTCCGGTGTGCTCACAGATCCAACAACGGGTCGAGTCCGACAGTCAGGCCGGGGCGGTTCGCGATCTGCCTGACCCCGAGCAGCACGCCGGGCGCGAAGGAGTTCCTGTCGATGGAATCGTGCCGGATGGTGAGGGTTTCACCCTGGGTGCCGAACAGCACCTCTTGATGTGCGACGAGCCCGGCCAGGCGCACCGAATGCACTCGCACGCCATCGACATCGGCGCCGCGGGCGCCCTCGAGTTCGGTGCTGGTGGCGTCCGGACTGCGGCCGACGCCCGCGCGTTCACGCGCGGCCGCGATCAGCCCGGCGGTGCGGTAGGCGGTGCCCGAGGGCGCATCGGCCTTGTTCGGGTGATGCAGCTCGATCACCTCGACCGATTCGAAGAATCGGGCGGCCTGCTCGGCAAAACGCATGGACAGCACCGCGCCGATCGCGAAGTTGGGCGCGATCAGCACACCGGTCGCCGGGCGCTCGGCCAGCCAACCGCGCACCTCGTCGAGCCGCGCGGCATCGAAACCGGTGGTGCCGACGACCGCATGGATCCCACGCTCCACCAGGAACTTCAGGTTCCCCATCACCACGTCCGGGTGCGTGAAATCGACAACGACCTGCGTGTTCGACTCGCTGAACGCCTCGAGCGAATCGTCCTTGTCGACGGCCGCGACCAGCTCCAGATCGGTCGCCGCCTCCACCGCCGCACAGATCGCCTGTCCGACTTTCCCGCGTGCACCGAGCACTCCGACCCGAATGGTCACCGCACCTCCTCGTTCCGCTCCAGTTCCGCAAGCCTATAAGGGGACACCCGACCACGGTCCGACCGCCGTCTCGCGCCGGGCCCGGCGGAGCCGAGAACAGCCTCATACCGAGCGCAGCCGGGCGCAGGCCGTGATTAGAGCTCCCGACCGGCGGCCACTCGACAACGCCGATCAGTCGTGGCGAGGACTACACGGCAGCCCGGTCCGGGGTTTCCTTTGGCCTCGGTGCGCGCGAGCATCCGGCCCCACGCCTGCGCTAAGCCGCACTGCCAGCCATATTTCCGGCCATTTTTTCGAGGATGCGCACGGTCTCGAGATACTGCTCGTCGGTGATGCCCTCGACCATCGCCCGCCGCCGACGGCCGATTCGGATGAACGCCTCGTCATGCGTTGCGCGGCCCGCATCGGTCAGCGACAGCGTGCCCGAATCCTCGACGACGAAGCCGCGCTCCACGAGCTGCGCGACCTCCTGCTCCCATTCCCCCGCATGCGTCCAGAACGGCGCGAGGGCATCGCGGATCTCACCTGCCGGACGCGCCCCCTCGGCCAGCGAATGCAGCATCTGCCAGTGCCTGCGACTGAGCTCACCGGCGGCGAGATCCTCCTCGAATCGCTCATTGATCAGTCGATCGAGTTCCTTGAGCCAGTACCCGATCAGGCGCTTCTCGGCCATCTTTCCTCCAAAGCATGTATAGTGACAACTACATGTAGTCTTACATGAAAGTGAAGGCAATGGAAGAGCACGACGCGGTCACCGCAGCGGTCGAAACGGCGATGGTCCGAATCCGGCGCAGGCAGACCCGCGGCGCGCTGGCTGGGAAGTCTCCCGTACCCGTCGCCGTGTTCCGAGTCCTCGACGCCGTGGCCGAATCCGAATCCGCCACGGTCGGAACGTTGGCGCCCGCAGTGGGTGTCGATCAGCCGCGCGCGAGCCGCCTTGTCGCACAGGCAGTTTCGTCCGGACTGCTGAAGCGGGTCGCCGACCAGCACGATGGCCGCCGCGCCGTACTGCGCCTCACCCCCGACGGCGCAAGCCTGATGGCCGCCGCGCGCGACGGCCGCTGCGCCGCCATGGCCACCGCGATGGCGGACTGGACCGCCGATGAACGCACCGAATTCGCCCGCCTGCTCGGCCGCTTCGTCGACGCGCTCGACAACCCCGCCGCAGGACGTCGAGGCCCCTGACGATTCGACGGAGCTACGTCGCGGCAACAGGCTTCGTCAGTACTTCGATCAGCGCGGCAACGATCACGTCCACATCGAAGCTCGCTGCCGGAGGCGGCCGTCACTCGAAGACGATCACCTGGCGCAGTGCATGACCGGCGGCGAGTTCGTCCATCGCATGGTTGATTTCGTCGAGTCCGATGTGCGCGGACACCAGTCGCTCGACCGGCAGCCGCCCCTCGCGCCACATCCGGACGTACTGCGGAATATCGCGGGCAGGCACGGCCGAGCCGAGGTAGCTGCCGACGATCGAACGGCCCTGCGCGACAAGGGCAAGCGGCGAAATGCTCGCCTTGGCATCGGGTGCGGGCAGGCCGACGGTGACCGTCGTGCCGCCGGGCGCCGTTGCGCCGACCGCGGTTTCGAAGGCACGGATGTTGCCCGCCGCCTCGACAACGACCTCGGCCTGCACACTGTGCTCGACGACCTCGGCCGGCGTGTATGCCGCGGTGGCGCCGAGTTCCTTGGCCAGAGCGAGCTTTTCCGGAACCGTATCGACCGCGATGACCTCCGCGCCGCCCAGCGACACGGCCACGAGCAAGGCCGCCATCCCGACACCGCCGAGCCCGACAACCATCACCCGGTCGGCGGGTCCCGGCCGCGCGGAGTTGAGCAACGCGCCGCCACCGGTCAATACCGCACAGCCGAGCACCGCGGCGACCTCGGGGGGCACATCGTCGTCGACCGGAACCACCGACCTGCGATCCACGACGGCGTAGGTGGCGAATGCGGAGACGCCCAGATGATGGTGTACCGCCGCGCCGTCACGGTGCAGCCGTCGCCCGCCGTTGAGCAGCTCGCCGGCGTTGTTGGCCACACTGCCCGGCCCGCACGGTGTCCGGCCCTCGCTCGCACAGCCCGCGCATGCACCACAGCGCGGCAGGAACGTCATCACCACGCGCTGCCCGACCTCGATATCGGCGCCACCTGCGCCGACCGCCTCGACCCGACCGGCCGCTTCGTGCCCGAGCAGCATCGGGACCGGTCGCACGCGGTTTCCATCGACTACAGACAGGTCCGAGTGGCACAACCCGGCCGCCTCGATCCGCACCAGCAGCTCACCCGGACCCGGTTGGTCCAGCTCCAGCTCGCACACGATGATCGGCGCCGATTCGGCGAACGGCGCGGGCGCTGCGATCTGCTCCAGGACCGCACCACGAATCTTCATGCCGCCGACGCTACCGCTCGCGATCCGCCGCGCCCAGCGAACGCTTGGAAAGCGGCACGCGCACACCCCCTCGGGCCTGCCACGACGCCCTGTCTCCGAAGGGCCGAGCACAGCGTCTCGTTCGAGTGCAGGACGGCACATGATCAAGATCACGAAAAGCTGGCACCGCCGGCAATTTCAGTGCTAGCGTGTTCGGCCGTGACGGTGCTCCTGTAGGCCGCCTTGTACCGAGCCCAGGGTCGGGACCGTCACTACTCGAGGAGAAATCCCCTGTCAGTACAGTTCAACCACACAATTGTCGGTTGTCACAACAATCGGGTGTCCGCCGAATTCTGGGCAGACATCCTCGGCTTGGAACTCGGACCGGAATGGGGCCCGTTCATCCCGCTCCCCACGGGTAACGGAGTCACCTTCGACTTCGCGAACGTTCCCCCTCCCTACACCGAAATCCAGCCCCAGCACTACGCATTCCTGATCTCCGAGGCCGAGTTCGACGCGGCCTACGCCAAAATCCAGCGCTACAAACTGGACCATTGGGCAGACCCCCGCCAACAGGGCGTCAACGAGATCAACCACAACGACGGCGGCCGCGGCGTCTACTTCAAAGACCCCAACGGCCATTTCATGGAATTGATCACCGTCCCCTACGGCGGCTGGCCGACGTAACCACGACCGCGGGGCGGCGGTCGCCAGACACCGCCCCGCCGTCACCTGAACCTCGTCACCTGGTCGGCGCAGCGGGTTGAACCGGTGCTGGAGGCCAGGGGTTGGGCTTGACGCAGGCCGGCTTGCGGATGGGGTTGTCGTCCCAGTCGAAGTGTGCGCCGACCCAGGCTCTTGGGTGGTCGAATCGGATTTCGTTCGCGGCGAATCGAGTGGTGCGGAAGGAGATGTCGCCGAAGAAGTCGCCGTCGGAGAAGTCGACGGTGCGGCCGCCCAGGGTGGCGCGGGCGAAGGTGACGCCACCATGGAATTCGGCCTGGGTGAAGTCTGTTTCGCGAGTTCCTCTGGCGCGCAATCGCGATGACGCGCCCAGGTGGGCGTCATCGAAGTCGATGGCTGCGGCGTAGAACTGTGTGCCGGTGAAAGCGATTCGCGCGCTCGCGAACTCGGCGCCCGCGAAGGTGATCCGCTCGCCGTCCAGTGCCGCACGCTCGAACGAGGTGAGCTCGGCACGGAACTTCGCCTCGTGGAAAGATGTTCGCGCGCCGAGGAAACGAGCGCCGAGGAACGTGGTGCGCGGGCCGCGGAAGGCGACGCTCTCGAAGGACGCCGGGCAGTCGAAGATGGCGCCGTCGAAGGTGGTGCCGAAACCGGCGACCTCGTTCTTCTCGACGCGAGTCGACCCGAACTCGGCGTGGTCGAACAGTGCGGAACCACTCCGGAACGTTGCTTCGCGGAAGGTGACATGCGGACCAGCGAAGGTCGTGCGCTCGAATGTCGTGGTGCCGGTGAAAATCGCGCGCGCGAACGAGGTGTGCCGACCCGCGAATACCGCGTATCGGAAATCCGCCTGCTCGAGTACCGCGCGATTGAAGGTGAAATCGCGATCCGACCAGGAGATGTCCGCCGAGCGCCGCAGGTGGTCGGCGATCACCTTGACGATGGTTCGCCGCACCTCGCTGTCGTTCTGCCGGAATTGATAGACCCGTTCGACCTTGACGCCGGCTTCCTCGGTCGACTCTGCCCGCGACACAAGGTGATCGGCTGCCTCATCGAGGTCGAACGGCAACCGCAGATAGCCACACAGCACGTCGATGCACTGCTGCCTCCGGCTCGTCGCCGAGAACTCGTCGGCGACCCCGGCCATCGCGTAGACCCCCGCGATCCGGACCGCGACATCGGCATCGCCCAGCTGTTTGGCCGCGGCCCCGAACAACTCCGCGAACCGCCCGCGCTCGAGATCGCGTTGCCGCCGGTAGGCCACCACCAGCGCGACCGCGCCACCCACTCCCGCCGCCACCGACAGCGCGATCTTGGTGAGGTCCAACTGATTCGGCGTCTCCGCCTTCGCGCCCAGCGCCCACCACAACAACCACCAGGTCAGACCTGCGATCGCCAAGCCACACACCACGACCGTCACCACCGCCAGCAGCAATGCCGCGCGGTGGAGTCGGTCGCCCAACCTCCCCCATCGCATCTCCGCATGGTAACGGGATTGTCGCTCCCCGACTACCGGACGAGATCGGTGACCGCTGCGCCCCAAACCTTTTCGAATGTCCGCCCATTCGTGGCACCGACACGCGCACAGCTCGCCGATAAGCCTGCCAGGCGTGCTGCGGTCCTATGATTCGCGGATGTTTGCTGACGTCTCTTGTGATCCGGTGGCAGCGGTAGAGACGCTGCACGCCGACCTCGCCGCGTGGCTCGGTTCCGACGCGGCCGTGGAGGTCTTCGATCGATTCGCCGCGGCCCAGCACGAGGAATTCTCGATGGTGACCACATCGGGTGAGGTACTCGGCCGGGCCGAACTGCTCGCGGGGTTGCGTGGCGCCCGAAATATCCAGCCGGGGTTGAAGATCGATATTTCCGACGTGCAAGAGCTGTCCCGGGAAGGCAATACCGTGGTGGTCCGCTTTCTGGAGATGCATCGCCTCGCCGGCACGGGAAGCTGCCGACAGGTGACCGCCGTGCTTGTCGCCGAAGGCCCGGAATTCCGCTGGCGCACCGTGCACGAGACCGAAGTCTCTACCTGAGGACCGCTCGCTCGCCATCGGTCGATGATCCGACTACCACCGCGATCGCCAAGACGAAGGCGGCCAGCGCACATCCGGTCCTGGTGAAGTGGAACAGCTCCCAGCGCCGCAGGATCGCGGCGTAGTCGCTGGGTGGGCCGCTGACCATCCACACCTTGATCTGCCCGTTGATCGGCACATTGCCGAGGCGCGTGACCAGGAACGAGGTGAATGCGAGCGCGGCGGCGCAGGCAGCCGCCCATCGCGATCGGGACGTAGATCGCGCGGCGAGGGCCAGCGTGCTCAGTATGGTCAGCCCCATGAGGATCTGCATGACCGGGCCGTTGACCCGCATGAGTGTGGTGTGGAAGGTGAACCGAACGTCCAGGGGCACCGCGCGGAACGCGTACAGCACATTGACCGCGCCGTATCCGAAGGCCCCGGCCAGTAGGCCGGGAAACAATAGTGCCGCCGGCCGAACGAGTTTCGACAGCATGGGGTACTCCCGTCTCATTTATTGCAACTCCATGTTGCGATAGCATCGAGCTTGCCTTGATTTACCCGATATCGCAACAAGGAGTTGCAATGAGTTCCACCGCACCGCTCGGACGTGGCCCGAAGGTGCGTGCCGCCGTGCTGGCCGCGACTGTCGAGGAACTCGGCGAACATGGCTATGCGGCGCTCACGGTGGAGAACGTGGCCCGCCGCGCAGGCGTGCACAAGACCACCGTCTACCGGCGATGGCCCGATCGCGATGCGCTGATCGCCGACGCACTCGGCGACAGCGTCGCCACCGACATCCCCATCCCCGATACGGGCTCCATCGACGAGGACCTGCGCGGACTGGCACGGGGCTTGGTCACCTGGGTGAAAAGCTCAGGCGGACAGGCGGTTTTGTCGGTGCTACTGTCGGAGACGACGGGTGCCGCCCGGCCCCCCGATGCCGTCAGGCACGTCTTCCGCGATCGCATCCGCACGTCGCTTCCCGTGGTCGGCCGCGCCGTCGAACGCGGCGAACTCCCTGCAGGCACCGATGCGGCCGAACTCGTCAAGGCGCTGGTCGCCCCGATCTACTTCCGCGCACTCATCACGCGAGAACCGGTGACCGACGCGACCGCCGATGCCGCTGCCCGACTGGCACTCACCGGAGCGCGAGCGGGACTGTTCGACAAGGGCGGATGACGAGTTCGTTGCCACCACGGTCACAACGGCATCCCCAGTAGCTCGATGCCGCTGCCGGGGGATTTACGAGAGCGGATGACGGGATTTGAACCCGCGACCCTCACCTTGGCAAGGTGATGCGCTACCACTGCGCTACATCCGCATACGCGTCCCGATAGCTTGTTTGCCGTCGTGGCGCGGTGTGAACAATACCGGACACCGCCGAGGAATCGGGAATCGCGGTACTACGTGGAGTACATCGGTCCAGGTCGAAGCAGGTCCCCGCGTCCCGGCTGCCGCGGGGACCCGCTTCGCTCACGCCACTGTTTGCCGGGCTTCCCGGTTTCGCCGCAGGCCCAAGCCCGCGGCCACGAGGCAGGCGAGGGCGACCACGCCGACGAACCATGGGAAGACCGTGGTCAGGCCCCAGGTGGTCGCGGCCCAGCCGGCCAGGATGGTCGGCAGCGCCATGGCGGAGTAGGCGAGCAGGTAGTACGCCGACATCGTTTCGCCGCGCTTATGTCGCGGCACAACCTCGGACAGGTGGCGTATCGAACCACCGAAACCGAGACCGAAGGTCGTGCCGAGCAGCACGCCGGCACCGAGGACCATCACCCAGCTGTGGGTGTCGAGGGCGGGCACAGTGAGCAGCAACGCGATCGCCATGCCTGCGTCACCGATGATCGCCGCCCTGCGCGCGGGAACTCCGGTCGCGAACAGCTGCGAGGCGGCGCCGGACAGCGACGTCGAGGCGACCACCGCTCCACCGAACACCAAGTTGTGGATGCCGGTCTTCTGCGCGGCCAGCGACGGGTACAGCGACAGCAGCACACCGAGCACCGACCATGCCGCCATCACACCGATCGCCGAGAACCAGAAGTCGCCACGAATCTCTTGCGGGACAGCCGGTTTGGCGATCCTGATCCGGCCGGCGACGCGGGCGTTGTGCGGCTCGTTCAGCGCGAGCACACCGACGCCGATGATCAAGCAGACCACGGTGATGACGACATAGGGCGTGCGCAGCGGATTCGGCGCGTACTGAGCCAACAGCGCGGAACCCAGAATCGCCACGGCCATACCGATATTGAACGCCACACCACTGAGCTGCCCGGACCGCGCACCCCGGGTGGGACGCATGTCCAGCAGCGCCGCCGCACCCGCCACAACCGTCGAGCCGACCGCCATGCCGTGCAGTGCGCGAGCCAACAGCAGCATCGGCACCGAGTCCGCCAGCATGAACACCACGAGTCCGACGATCATGGTGGCGAATGCGCCGAGCAGCACCGGCTTGCGCCCGACGACATCGGAGATCCGGCCCGATACCAGCACCGCGCCGAGCGCGGCGACCGCGTACACGGCGAAAACAATGGTCGTGGTGAGCGGCGAGAGGTGCCACTCCTTCTCGTAGATGCCATAGAGGGGTGCGGGGACCCCCGAGACGCCGAGCGCTACGCCGGTGGCTGCCAGGACCAGTGCGTAGGCCCAGCGTTGTGAAGTCTGTTCGTCGGCGGCCACCATTGTCGCTGCCATCGCAGCTCCCATCAGGTGAGTTTGATCCTCATCGAACTTGATTAGCCTACATCCGGTATGATGATCGTCAAACCCACCAGTGAGGTAGATCATGACCGGAGCTAAGGAACTGGCCTCGGAGACCGTAACACCGCCGGTGGCGGCCCTGGCGACCGTGCTCGGCGCGCTGCAGGACCCGGTGCGGCTCGAGATGGTGCGCCGCCTGAGCAACGCAGGCGATGCCGTGCGCTGTGGCGCGCTCTACGAGGTGATCAACAAGTCGACCGCAACGCACCACTTCAAGATTCTGCGCGAAGCGGGCGTCATCGAACGACTGGTTATCGACGGTCAAACCTGTCAGCGGCTGCGCACCGAAGACCTGGAATCCGCGCTTCCCGGCGTACTCCCCTCGATCGTCGACGCCGCCAACCGCGCCCGCGAGGCCTGACGACAGCCCGCCGGCGCTGAGCCTACCTGGCTATGAACCCTCAGCCGTCGACCAAACGACGTACGGAAGAGGGCAATTCGCGGGTACGACGGTAGGGCCCGGCGACGGAAGCGCCGAACGGCCTGGCCAACAACGTGGCCGCGATCGCCGACACCTCGTCGGTGGTCACCGCGTCGATGCGCGCCAACGTTTCCGACACACTCCGATGGTTGCCGTAACTGAGTTCGCTGCGGCCGATCCTGTTCATCCTGGATGCGGAATCCTCCAGACCGAGCACCAGACCGCCGCGCAGCGATCCCTTGGCGCGCGCACACTCGGCATCGGTGATCCCGTCGGCGGCAACATCTTCCAGCACACCACGGGCCAGCGACGCCACCCTGCCGAGATTCTCGGGCTGACAACCGATGTACACCGAGAACGCTCCGGTATCGGCGAAGGTGTCGACACTCGAGTACACCGAGTACGCCAGCCCGCGTTCCTCCCGAATCCGTTGGAACAGACGGGAACTCAACCCGCCGCCGACCACGGTGTTGAGGACCGACAGCGGCCAGCGCTGCTCACCCTCATGCCGCCCGAAGGCACGCACGCCGAACGCCAGGTGGGCCTGTTCGCTGTCGCGGTGACTGCGCTGCAGTCCCGGCGCGCACTGCGGCCGGAACCGTCCCTCCCGCCGCGGGGCTGGTACGGCGGCCGGATCGAGCCGATCGGCGAACGCACGGTGCACCAGTTCCACCGTGTGCTCGTGCTCCACGTTGCCCGCCACCGCGATGACCATCCGATCCGGCCGGTAGCGGCGCAGATGGAACCCGCGCAACTGCGCGGCCTGCATCGATTCGATGGACTCGATGGAACCGATCACCGGCCGTCCGAGCGGGTGATCGCCGAACAGCGCGGTGAGGAACGCGTCACCGACCAGATCCTCCGGATCATCGTCGCGCATGGCGATTTCCTCGAGCACCACCTGCCGTTCCACGTCCACGTCGGACGCTCGGCACAGGCCGTTGAGCACTACGTCGGAGACCATGTCGACGGCCAGTGGCAGATCCTCGTCGATCACATGCGCGTAGTAGCAGGTCTGCTCCTTCGCGGTGAACGCATTGAGCTCCCCGCCGACGGCATCCATCGCCTGGGCGATGTCCAGCGCCGATCGCGTCGGAGTCGCCTTGAACAGCAGGTGTTCCAGGAAGTGCGCGGCACCGGCGACGGTGGGTCCCTCGTCGCGCGAACCGACGCCGACCCACACGCCGATCGAGGCCGAACGCACACCGGGCACGTGCTCGGTGACCACGCGCAGTCCGCCGGGCAGCACGGTGCGTCGCACACCCGAGTCGGTCATCCGCGCATCATCCGCTCGCAGCTCTAGTGACGAACCCCCCTGCTCGCCGCGGAGCAGAGGGGTTGCCGTCTTCTTCTTCGTCACAAAGACAAGTACTACTCGGTCTCCGCCGTGCCCGCATCAACGGTGTCATCGGCAGCAGGCTCGTCAGCATTCTCGTCGACCGGCACCAGCGAGATCTTGCCGCGGTTGTCGATGTCGGCGATCTCCACGCGCAGCTTGTCGCCGACGTTGACTACGTCCTCGACCTTGGCGACGCGCTTGCCGTTGCCCAGCTTGGAGATGTGGACCAGGCCGTCACGGCCCGGCAGCAGCGAGACGAACGCGCCGAAGGCAGTGGTCTTGACGACCGTGCCGAGGAAGCGCTCGCCGACCTTCGGCAGCTGCGGGTTCGCGATGGCGTTGATCAAGTCGATCGCCGCCTGCGCCGCAGGGCCGTTGGTCGCACCGACGTAGACGGTGCCGTCATCTTCGATGGAGATGTTGGCGCCGGTCTCCTCGGTGATCTGGTTGATCACCTTGCCCTTGGGGCCGATGACCTCGCCGATCTTGTCGACCGGGATCTTGATCGCGGTGACGCGCGGCGCGTACTGGCTCATCTCGTCCGGGGTGGCGATGGCCTCCGCCATGACCTCCAGGATGGTGGTGCGTGCGTCGTGCGCCTGGGCCAGCGCACCGGCGAGCACCTGTGAGGGGATGCCGTCGAGCTTGGTGTCCAACTGCAGCGCGGTGACGAACTCACTGGTGCCCGCGACCTTGAAGTCCATGTCGCCGAAGGCATCCTCGGCGCCGAGGATGTCGGTCAGCGCGACATAGCGGACCTCGTCCTCGCCCTTGTCGTTCTTGACGGTGTCGGACACCAGGCCCATGGCGATACCCGCGACCGGCGCCTTCAGCGGCACACCGGCGTTGAGCAGCGACAGGGTCGAGGCGCAGACCGAGCCCATCGAGGTGGAACCGTTGGAGGACAACGCCTCCGACACCTGACGGATGGCGTAGGGGAACTCTTCCTGGCTCGGCAGCACCGGCATCAGGGCCCGCTCCGCGAGCGCGCCGTGGCCGATTTCGCGGCGCTTCGGCGAACCGACGCGACCGGTCTCACCGGTGGAGAACGGCGGGAAGTTGTAGTGGTGCATGTAGCGCTTACTGGTCTCCGGGCCGAGCGAGTCGACCTGCTGCGCCATCTTCACCATGTCCAGGGTGGTGACACCCAGGATCTGGGTCTCGCCACGCTCGAACAGCGCCGAACCGTGTGCACGAGGCACCACGGCGACCTCGGCGGAGAGTGCACGGATATCGGCGAGACCGCGACCGTCGATGCGGAAGCCGTCGGACAGAATGCGCTGGCGCACAAGCTTCTTGGTGACCGAGCGGAATGCGGCGCCCAACTCCTTCTCGCGACCGATGAAGTCGTCGCCGAGGCGGGAAAGCACGTCGAGCTTGATGTCGTCGATCTTCGCCTCGCGCTCCTGCTTGTCCGCGATGCTCATGGCCTCGCTGAGCTCACGCTTGGCGGTGCCCTCGACGGCCTCGAAGACGTCGGCCTCGTACGGCGGGAACAGCGGGAACTCGCCGGTCGGCTTGGCCGCCAACGACGCGAGGTCCTGCTGCGCCTTGCACAGGCGGGCGATGAACGGCTTGGCAGCCTCCAGGCCCTCGGCGACAACGGCCTCGGTCGGCGCGGTCGCGCCGCCCTCGATCAGTGCGATGACCTTGTCGGTGGCCTCGGCCTCGACCATCATGATCGCGACATCGCCGGACTCGACGACGCGGCCCGCGACAACCATGTCGAACACGGCGCCCTCGAGCTGTTCGACGGTCGGGAACGCGACCCACTGGCCCTCGATCAGCGCGACGCGCACGCCGCCGACCGGACCGGAGAACGGCAGACCCGCGATCTGGGTGGACGCCGACGCGGCGTTGATGGCCACCACGTCGTAGAGATCATTGGGATCCAGGCTCATCACGGTGACGACGACCTGGATCTCGTTGCGCAGACCGTCGACGAAGGACGGACGCAGCGGCCGGTCGATCAGGCGGCAGGTCAGGATCGCGTCGGTGGACGGACGGCCCTCGCGACGGAAGAACGAGCCGGGGATACGACCAGCGGCGTACATCCGCTCCTCGACGTCGACCGTCAGCGGGAAGAAGTCGAACTGGTCTTTCGGGTGCTTGCCCGCGGTGGTGGCCGACAGCAGCATGGTCTCGTCGTCCAGGTACGCGACGACCGAGCCTGCGGCCTGACGGGCCAGACGGCCGGTCTCGAAGCGGACGGTGCGGGTGCCGTAGCTGCCGTTGTCGATCAGCGCGACAGACTCGAACACACCGGGTTCGACCTCGACGGCCGAGGACGTGCGTTCAGTTGTTTCGGTCATTTTCTTCTCTCAACCTCTCGTCTTCGCCGAGTCGAGCGCGTCATGGGCGCGACTCGGCTATTCGTCAGCCGTACCGGATACGGGCGCGCGGCAACCCTCCTGGCTGCAACGCGCGCACCCGGCCAGATCCCCTTGGATTCGGCGACGCGGAGGCGGTCATCGATCGAAGCCCGCCGGCGGAGTTTCACCTGCCGGGAGGCCACTACCGAAGACCGACGCCACGCGGCGGGTGCATACGGCTGTGCAATGTTGTCGTGTAGATGGGTGATGCTGTCTGTAGCAACCTACTGAGCGGTCGCGACACCTTTTGCCCCTCATACACAAATAGCCAACGGGGAGATTGTATGCCTCCCCGTTGGCCGGTTCGCCGACTACCTCCGGTAGCCGGTGTGTCGAGCGATCAGCGGCGCAGGCCGAGACGCTCGATGAGGGAACGGTAACGCGCGATATCGCTCTTCTGCAGGTACTTCGAGAGGCGACGACGACGGCCGATCAGCGCGAGCAGGCCGTGGCGCGTGTGGTGGTCGTGCTTGTGCACCTTCAGGTGCTCGGTGAGGTCGGAGATCCGCTTGGACAGCAGCGCGATCTGGGCCTCCGGCGAACCGGTGTCCTTCTCGTGCAGGCCGTACTCGGCGAGAATTGCCGACTTCTGCTCGGTGGTCAGTGCCATGGGGCATCCACTCCTATTTCTCAGTCCCGCGCTCGAAATCCGGTTACCCGGCTGGGCGCCACCGCGGACCGCAGCAAACCCGAGGATCCACCCTACCGGATGAGTTCCGGCGAACCGAATCGCGGTCGCTCAGGCCTCAGGCGCCGTCGATGTGTCGGCAACGGAGAGCACCTTGCGGGCGTTGTCCACGTCGCGGCCCATCGCTTCGAGCAGCTCTTCGATCGAATCGAACTTGCGCATCCCGCGCAGGTGCTCCACGAAGTCCACCGCGACATGCTGGCCGTAGAGATCGGCCTCGCCGTCGAGCACGTACGCCTCGACAGTCCTGGCACGGCCGGAGAAAGTGGGGTTGGTGCCGACCGAGATCGCGGCCATCGCGCGCTCGCCCGGTGTCACCGTGCCAATGGTCGGACCAGGGCCGAGCACGGTGAACCAGCCCGCGTACACGCCGTCGGCGGGGATCGCCGCGTGCATCGGCGGCGCGACATTCGCGGTGGGAAAACCGAGTTGTTTGCCGCGTCCGTCGCCGTGCACCACAACGCCCTCGACGCGGTGCGGCCTGCCGAGCGCCTCGGCCGCCGCGCCCATATCGCCCGCGTCGACGCAGGCGCGAATGTAGGTGGAGGAGAAGGTGACCGCGTGCTCGCCGATCAGCTTCACGCCGTCGACCTCGAAACCGAACCGATCACCGAGCTCGCGCATGGTGTCGATGGTGCCCGCGGCCTTCTTGCCGAAGGTGAAGTTGTCCCCCACCACCACCTCGACCACGTGCAGCCGCTCGACCAGCAGATCGTGCACGTAGCGGGCCGGTGTCAGCTTCATGAACTCCTGGGTGAACGGTATGACGCAGAACACGTCGACCCCGAGTTCCTCGGCCAACTCCGCCCGCCGGGTCAACGTGGTCAGCTGCGCGGGATGCGATCCGGGGCGCACCACTTCCATGGGGTGCGGGTCGAAGGTCATCAGCACCGCGGGAACACCGCGCGCGGCAGCGGCCTTCACGGCCCGGCTGATCAGCTGCGCGTGACCGCGGTGCACACCGTCGAACACACCGATCGTGAGTACACACCGCCCCCAGTCCGCGGGCACCTCGTCGAGACTTCGCCATCTCTGCACAGTCCGCAGCCTATCTTGCACAGCCGAACACGGTCTGACCGAAGTCCGCGCGGGCGGGGGCGAAGCCCTCGGCAGCCATCGATCTCACACAACCCGACGCAGTCCGCTCGAAATCCGCGCCGAGCCGGAGCGGAGCCGACGGTAGCCGCCGATCTGACCACAACCGAACAGAGTTGGACCGAAGTCCGCGCCGCAGCGAAGCCGGAGGCCGCCGCATCCAGCACAGCCCGGCCGCAGCAGGCACCGAGCCGCAGCAAATTCGAAGGCGGGTGCCATCGCGCATCGTCGGGGCACGCGAGGCCGCGATGTCACACAACGCTTCCGGTGTCGTATACGGAGGGTGAATACGGCGTTCGCCCGTGCGGCGCGATGTGTGATTCGGCAGGCATATGCCTAAGCTCGGGTATGTGCCCGGTAAACGAGATATCGCCACCCGACGCGAGCTGGCCGACACCGCGGCGCAGCTCAGAGATGCCGCGCAGCAGGCAGGCGGCTCGACGCACGGCGAACCGCACGGCAGCACCGTGACGATGGCGCCGGTGCTCTCGTCGGTGGCTCAGGACTACCTCAAAGTGATCTGGACCGCGCAGGAGTGGTCGCAGGAGAAGGTGTCGACGAAGCTGCTGGCCGAGCGGATCGGCGTTTCGGCCTCCACCGTCTCCGAGGCGGTCCGCAAACTCGCCGATCAAGGTCTGGTGGAACACGCTCGCTACGGCTCCATCACACTCACCGAGGACGGCCGCCTCGCGGCGATCGCTATGGTGCGCAGGCACCGGCTGATCGAAACGTTCCTGGTCAATGAGCTCGGCTACGGCTGGGACGAGGTGCACGACGAAGCCGAGGTGCTCGAGCACGCGGTCTCCGAACTCCTGATGGCACGCATCGACGCCAAACTCGGCTTCCCGGACCGCGACCCGCACGGCGACCCCATCCCCTCGGTCGACGGCGCCGTCCCCACCCCACCGGCCCGCCAGCTCAGTGACTTCTCGGCCGCCGAATCCGGCCGCGTCGCCCGCATTTCCGACGCCGATCCCGACATGCTGCGCTACTTCGACTCCGTCGGCATCGCCCTCGACACCCCGATCGCCGTCGTGGAACGTCGCGACTTCGCGGGCACCATCGCCATCCGCATCGAGGACCGCACCATCGATCTCGGCAGCCTTGCCGCCCAGGCCATCTGGCTCACCACCACCGACTGACCGCGGACCCACCGGGCCCCTCAGCGCTGCTTCGACGAAAGCACCTCTGGGACAACGCAAGAGCCGATGCGGTGCCCTCGTGACAGCGCCGATGAGTGACCCGTCTGCGCAGCGGGGGCTGCTCGATCTTTTTGTTGATGTCCATGCAGGAGGTCTACTCCGGTACCGACTTCGCGACCTGCGCGTAGGCGTTACCCCTGCGGGCAGCCAGCGGAGGTCAGCACGTCGGGAAGTAGCGCTGCAGACGAGTGGGGACGCCGTCGGCGAGGGCTTCGGTCCAGCAGGTGTCGTGCGGGAAGCCGGTGTAGGTGGTCCAGCCGTCCGGATTGTGGACGACGATGCGCTGGGAGTCGCCGGGGACGTCCCAGACGATGACGGCCCAGCCGCCCTCGCATTCGGAAACCGTCGCGTGGGCGGCGGCGAGGTACGGCGGAACGTCGAGGTCGTCGACGATCGCTGCCGCGGTGCACGGTGGCGGCACCGGATCCTCGAATCGCAGTACGCCGGAGACGATCTGGCCGGGTGCGGTCACGAAGGTGCTGTGCATGCCCTCGGGCACCGGCGACGAGCCCGGCGGCGGTTGCATGGTGAAGAGGTAGCAGCCGACCGGCACGGCGAAGGTGGTGGTGCCGTTCCCGTCCGTGGTCCCGGTCCAGTGCCGCGTCTCGGTCGTCTCGCCGACCGGAATGTCGTGCCGCGCAGGATCGCACGGCTGCACCAGCCGAACCGCCACCGGCACGTTCGCAACTGCGCCGCCGGATACGGTCAGCGTCTTGATGACCAATGCCGAGCTGTCCGGGGGTGGCAGGATCGGCGGCGCCTCGGGTGCGGGCAGGGAGGGAACAGTGGTTGCCTGCGGCGCGACCGTGTGAGTCGTCGACCCCGGCGCTGCGCCCGTATTCGTCACCGCTACCGAACTTCCGCGCGACGGCAGTGACGATTCATCGCCATCACCACAAGCAACAGCAGCTACCACCACCGCGGCGCAAACCATTGCCCGCTGGACGACACGCATCCCCATCGACATCGGCCTTCCGATCGATCGTTGCTCCTGACACCTGAACTATCGCCCCGAAGGCAGCCGGAGTTAACCCAGGTCAACCCGCATAGGCAAGGTCGCAGTCCGGTCCGGTCCGTGATCTACACCCGGTCTGATGGGCTATCTACTCCTGCGCGGATCGCGAATACGCCCGACACGGAGCCCATGGCGAAGCACTCGAACGCACGTCTCCACGCCGCCGCGACCAGCAAGTCCGCCGTCACAAGCGGACTGCCGGGGTCAGCGGGAGAGGAAGTCGAGGAGGGCTCGAAATTCTGGGAGCGAGAGGTAGCCGTCGCCGTCTGTGTCGGCGGCCGCCAGGAGAGATTCGGCTGGTTCGTCGATGCGGCCCGCGCCGACGTGGCGGATCAGGGATTCGAGTTCGTCGACGGAGATTCGGCCGTCGCCGTTGGTGTCGAAGACGCGGAAGGCGGCGTCGGCGTCGGTGACCTCGATGCGGCCTGCGACGAGGGCGGCGTCGAATTCAGCCTTGGAGACCAAGAAATCGCCGTTGGTGTCGACGGCGGCGACCAGGCGTTCGATCGCCTCGGCATCGACGTCCAGTCCGAGGGCGCTGATGCCGACGGTGATGTCGTCCACCGAAACCAGCCCGTCGCCGTCACGATCCCACAGTTCGAATGTGTCGACCGGTCGTTCACTCATTGCCTACGCCTTCCACCGCCGCCGCCGATCCCGAGTGCCGACGTCGGGCCACTGGCCACTCTACGGATTCCGTTGCACCGGAGCCTGTCCGAGCGAGCGGCGCGGGAGTTTCCGGCTCAGGCCGGTGCGGTGATGACGCGGGTGCCGAGCTCGACGCCGGTTGTCATCGACCCTGGACAGCAGTGCCTACGACACCGTGCTGAGGGACGATGTCGCGCGAGTGGCTGGAAAACCGCGCCTTCTCCCGCACCGCGAACTCCGTGAGGTCTGCATCGGCGCACTCGAACCCGTTCTCGGCGCCCTGGACGAGTGATCCGGCATCGGGCTCGGACCGACAGCGCGGGCACGATTCAGTCGACCAGCCCGCGCGGTCGCACGACCATCACGGAGGCGGCGCGCCTACCGCTCTCCTCCAGCAGCGCGATGGCTGTTCCGTCTTCGGTGAGCGCGGCATGCACACCCTTGATTCCGATCGGCTCGAGCCAACGCCCGTCGCGCAGCGAATCGGCCTCCTCCGCACTGATCGTGCGGTGCGGGAAGGCGGTTCGGACGGCGTCGTCCATGCCCAAGCTCAGCAGCGGGGTGCCGGCTTCCGCGGCGAGCGCCAATTCGTCCAGGGTGCGGGCGTGTTCGAGGGTGAAGGGGCCGACTCTGGTGCGGCGCAACACGGTCAGGTGGCCGCCGACGCCGAGAGCGGCACCGAGGTCGCGGGCCAGTGCGCGCACGTAGGTGCCCGAGGAGCATTCGACTTCGACGTCGAGGTCTACGAAGCCGCCGTCCGAAACATCGTGACGGGCAAGAACATCGAAGCGGGACACCCGCACGGGGCGGGCGGCGAGCTGCACGTCCTCACCGGCGCGGTGGCGCGCATAGGCGCGTTCACCGTTCACCTTGATCGCGCTGACGGTGGCAGGCACTTGTTCGATATCGCCGGTCAGTTCCGCTGTGTGCGTGGCGATTTCCCCATCGGACAGGTGGGTGGCCGCTGTCGTCGCGAGCACCTCGCCCTCGGCGTCGTCGGTGGTGGTGGCCTGGCCGAGGCGAATGGTCGCGGTGTAGGCCTTGGTGGTGAGGGTGAGCAGCCCGAGCAGCTTGGTGGCGCGCTCCACGCCGAGCACGAGCACCCCGGTGGCCATCGGGTCCAGCGTGCCCGCGTGACCGACCTTCTTGGTGCGCAACAGCTTCCGGCACTTCGCTACCACGTCGTGACTGGTCCAGCCGCCATCCTTGTCCACGATCAGTAGACCGCCGAGCACATCGGGGCGCACCGTCGAGCCCGCCATCAGCCGTGCACAATCGCGGTGAGGATGAGCCCGTCGCCGATCATCCAGCGACCGTCGAACGAGGTCAACGGCACGCCGCCGTCATTGGTCTGCCCTGGCACCAGCAGCTCGCTGTGGAAGGTTCCGGTGCCTGCGCCGTCGGAGCTCTCGTCGATGGTGAAGGTGATGTGCGCGTCCTCGAACCCGAGCCAACGCGACGTCAGCGGCCACCACGCCTTGTAGGTGGCCTCCTTGGCACAGAACAGCAGTCGGTCGAGATGCACGGCAACGAGGGGGCCTGCACTGGTGAGCCACGCCCGCTCCGGCGGCAGGCTCACCGAGTCCAGCACGCCCTCGGGCAGCGGACCATGCGGTTCGGCATCGATCCCGACGGACCGGAACCGCAGCTTGTGCGCCAGCGCCGCCGCCCGATACCCGTCGGTGTGCGTCAGGCTCCCGACAATGCCGCGCGGCCACACCGGCGCACCCCGCTCGCCTTTACCGATGGCAACCGGCGGCTCGCCGAGCTCCGCCAACGCGAGTCGCGCGCAATGCCGGGCTCCGATGAAGTCCCGACGCCGCTTCTCCACCGACTTCGCGATGAGGTGCTCCTCCGCCGGATGCGCCGTCAGCTCCTCCGGGTACTCCAACAGCTCGGCCGAGGCCACACCAGCAGGCAGAATTTTCTCGATCATCGCCAACGAGCGTAGTCCAGCCCGGATGGCGCGAGCATGCGGAGTCAGACTCCGCGGCGACGTTCTGCTTTGCTCCGCATTTCGGCGGCGGCCGCTTCCATTTCCGGCGTGACCTTGAAATGGCCGCCCCATGTGTTGAGTGAACCCGGCGGGTACTCCGGGGCAGGCAGGATCTGGCGCAGCAGGCGGTCGGGCAGGCCGCGACGCTGCCATTCGCGGGGGTAACCGAGGGAGACCTCTTCGAATCGGACGCCGTCGTAGTAGGAGGTGCGCGGGATGTGCAGGTGGCCGTAGACCGAGCACACCACGTTGTAGCGGGTGTGCCAGTCGGCGGTCAGGTCGGTGCCGCACCATAGGGCGAACTCTGGGTAGAACAGCACGTCGGTGGGTTGGCGAACCAGCGGGAAGTGGTTGATCATCACCAACGGTGTGCCGGGCGCGAGTGCGTCCAGCTTGCGCTGCGTGACCTGGACGCGGGCGTGGCACCAGGCGTCGCGGGTCGCGAACGGGTCCGGCGACAGCAAGAACTCGTCGGTCGCCACGACGTTGCGGTCGCGGGCGACGGCCAGTCCCTCTGCCTTCGTGGTAGTCCCGGCGGGCAGCCACGAGTAGTCGTAGAGCAGGAACATCGGGGCCAAGGTCACCCGTCCGCCGTGCTCCTGTGCGCCCGCGCCTTCCCACACCGGGAACGGATCCTCCGGCGTGAGCACGTCGAGATCGCGGCAGATCGATACCAGATAGTCATATCGCGCCGCACCGTGCATCTGGACCGGGTCCTTTGCCGTGGTCCACAATTCGTGGTTGCCCGGCACCCAGATCACCTTCGCGAACCGGCCGCGCAACAGCTCGAGCGTCCACCGGATGTCGTCGCTCTTCTCCCCCACGTCCCCGGCGACGATCAACCAGTCCTCCGGCGAATCCGCCCTGATCTCCTCGACCACCGGACGATTCCCCTGGTGGCCGACATGAACGTCGCTCACCGCCATCAACTTGGGTATCACCACACCTACATTGGCACAGCCACACCAGTCTCCGCCCGCCGACCCGCTCCCTCGCGCACCACTCACCACAGGCAACCCGCGCTCAGCACAGACCACAGCGCGCTCGCCACACGCGGCGTGCTGGTTCTGATCGTGAATCTCGGCGGCGTCCGGTCGCGAATTTCGGCACCACTGCCGTCCGCGCCCTACCCGGTCGGCCTCCCGCGGCGCTGGCGCCGGGGCCGAGAGCGAAGACGCTGTCCACCAGGTGTACCCCGATCCGCTGGTCCTTCCGGAAGTTGCCTAACTGCGGTTCGCCTGGGATGAGTACCGCCAGCAGCTGAAAGACAATCCCGCGCTCGTCTTGGACGGGTTCGATGTCGACTTCGCGCCGGACGAGCACCACAACGCAAACATCGGCGGATTCACCCACACCATCACGTCGACTCAGCTGGTCGCCGACCCCGTCGTCCGCGGAGTACGTGGACGGCCGGACATTTCGCTGGTCGACCGCTGACGATTATCCGTTTACTGGGGTGGCATGCCGGGCTGGTCGTTGGACCCGATCACGCACCCGCCGCCCTCGCTGAGCGACGGAGAAGCCCCGCCTTCTCAGCCGCGCAGGGAACTCTATCGCCGCGGCGGCGAGCCGCTTGATGGAATCAACAGCTCCGGGCGGATGGTCGGCGGATACGGCATCAGTGAATTGCCACCAGCGTCAGCCGCAGCGACCACGCCCGACGCCGGTTGCGAAAACTCGCTAGCGTTCCCAGTGGATTCGGGCTGTGCCTGCGAAACCTGTTGCGACAGTCAGTTTTCCCGTGGCTTCGCGACGGCATGACGCGATCGCGATGTGGCAGGGGCGGTCGATATCCTCGGGGATGCGAACGCCGCCGTCGATCTCGTAGCGCATATTGGTGACCTTCCACGCGCGGGCGCACGGGTCGTCCGGGGTGCTCGGCGGTTCGTCGGCGCGGATGACAACCATCACTTCGGTAACACCACTCGGCCAGGTGAACACCAGCAGGCCGTTTTGCTCGGCCAAGCCCATGACAGTGGGGATCCCGCCGGGACCGGGATCATCGTGCCGGCGGGCGGGATCGTCCTGTGCCTGCGCACGATCGCCGCCGGAGCGCCCGCTATCGGCCTGCGGATACTCGTGTTCGTCCGGCGAGGACATCCGCTCGCCCTGCGAGTCACCGCCATCGCTCTGCGGATGCCCCGGCTGGAACGGCGAGGTCGCACCATGACTCGGCAAATTTCCGCGACCATCGGGCGAGAACTCACCATCTCGCGCACGATGCGAATGGCGGTCATCGCCCATGTGGGGCACAGCATCGTCGGACGATGACGCAGCAGCTCCCGGCGAATCGCCAGGATCGCCCTGCGAGGGCACGGCATGGACCTCGGGACAGGTCTGCGCCGGTATCGAATCCTCCAGCGAAGGTTGCGACAGTGAGAGTGGTTGCTCACCAAGAGGTTTCGGGGACTCCCCGACGAAATGCGGAGTGGATGCGGTGTCGGATCGAGTGATCTCCGAGTACTTCCCGGCGACTGCGGCGGCTACCGCATAGACGGACAGCCGGCCTGCCGGTGCGCCGCCGTCTTCGAGTTCGGTGGCTCGGGTGCGGCCGACTACGCGCCAGGAGCCGTCCGGCTGCAGGCGGGTCACTCGGTAATCGACTGTGGCAGTCGACGATGGTGACCAGACCACCAGGACCGATCCGGTCGCGGTCCGGGTGGCCTCGACACGGGCCGGCGCCTCGACAGGGGTCTCCGCGAGCGCGGCTGCTGCGCCTTCATGGTCGGCGCAGATGGCTTTGGCGTCGAGCAGACCGCGCAGCATGGCGTCGGCGGGGCCATCCTGTGCTGCGGCGACGAGCCGGTCCGCTTCGGCGATCGCCGCCCGTGCTTCGGCGAGTAGTTCGTCGAGGGTGCGACCCTGCTGTGGGGGCAGGACGTCGGAGGCGGTGCGCTGCAAGGACTCCAGGTGCGGCACGGCCTCGACGTATCGCTTCGCCGTGCACGCCGCGCTCGCGTTGCGCCACTGTGTGGCGGCCGCCGCGAGCACCCGATCCACTTCGTCGGCGACCGACCTGATGGGTGTCAGGCCGTTATCATCGGCGCCGAGGAGCCGACGTGCCTGCGCGACCTGACGCGCCGCTTCGCTCGGGCGTCCGGCTCGCAACGCCGCGCGTGCCGCCTTCAACGGCGTCTCCCATTGCCGAGGCGCAGCCGTTGCCGGTCGATTCGGCGGCGTACCCGACGTCGATGCTGTGCGCGGCGGGGTTGCGGTCGTGCCACGCGGCGCGGTTCTCGGCAGCGTGGCACCGGAGGTCGTAGGCGTTCGCGAGGGCGGCGCGCCGTGCGACGAATCCTCCACAACGGCACCGAGTTCCGCGGCGAGCCCGGTGAGCAGCCGGGCGGCGTCGGCGCGGGCGAGCCCCAACGCGACAGCCTCGTCGACGAGATACTGGAAATCCGCACCGACGAGCTCGTCTTCGACAAGCACCGCGGCCCTGACCTTCGGGCGAAGCTCGGCGGCGACATCCTCGGCCACCGCGCGCCGGTATTCCGCGACGGCAGCGTCACCGGACTCGAGCACGTCGTGAACGTGAATCAGCAGTTCGTCCAGCACCACTCGAACCCGGCCCGGCGGCAGTTCCCGAGACCGGGCGCGCAATGCCTCGGCGCGCGGCCGAATCTCCCGAGTGTGGCCCGCCTTCGTGGAATCCACTCGCAGCAGGGCGAACAAGGTCGGTGTCGGCCGTCCCTCCACCAGCCGCTCCCACTCGGCGAGCAGTTGGCGGATCTGCCGCCTGCGCTGGTCGGTGAGCACGCTGGGAGCGGCGGGTTCGGCGTCGGCGATGACTCGGTGCCTGCGCATCCGCGTCGCAACCTCCGCGGCAGTGAGCCCGCCCATCGCGCCGATCTCGGTCAGTCCCTCGACTTTTCCGGCCGGTACGCCGCCGTGGCGCTGCACCAAGCGGGATATCGCGGTATCGAGCATGCCGTATCGGTCCGCGTCGCGCTGGGCACGCAGCGCACGCACCCGCGCCGCCTCGGCCCGCCGCGCTTGCGAGTCGAGCACCAGCCCCGACAACGTGGAGTGCGCATCGACAAGCAGCCCCACCAGCACCCGGTACTTCGGATGATCGCGCTGACGCTGCCAGAAACCCCACACCTCGGCGACGTGTGCGGCCACCTCGGCATCGCTCAGAGTGTCTGCTTCCGCCAGCGGAATGTCGTAGAGCTCGAACGGATCCGAGTGCTCGATACCGCCGCTACGCTCGACCCCGGCGAGAACACGCTTGCGATAGTCGTTCGGGTCGAAGGCCTCCATCCGCGGACTCAGCTACTGCGACGGCGCGAACGCTGGACCTGATCCAGCTCACGCTCCACGTCGGCTTGTGACAATGTCGCCCCGGTCTGGGTCGACAGGACCAACGGAATGTCGGCGTCGATGTGATGGGCGGTCACGTGCAGCACGCCGTCGAAACCCATTTCGAAGGTCACTCGCACCTCGCTGCCTTCGGGATACCCGGGCGGAATCCCCCGAATGCGACCCTCTATCAGTACTTTCGTGTCCTCGGGCCGCATCGACGCCGCCTGCCCCTGCTGCTCGACCACGGTCAGGGCGATCTCGTCCTGGTCCGGGCGGATCGTGCCGAAGGACCGCCGCACCCGCACCGGCAACGTCTGATTCCGGTCGACCAGCCAGGTCGCGGCCAGCCCGTACCGTTGGTCCAGCGCGAGCACGCCGAATCCGCGGGAGACGACGGTGTCGACCTGAATTTCCAGCATTCGGCGCACCAGGCTCACCGGCTGCCCGAACGACGCGGCGACCCGTCCGATCGCATTGTCCAGATCCTGTTGCGGCGCATCCCGGATGCCCGCTCCGACGCGGAGCCTGCCTCTGGTCACCAGGTCGGCGATGATCAGGCGCTCCATCTCGAGCTTCTCCCCGTACAGCGCGGCGCCGCGTGCCACCGACAGATCGGGATCGCGCAGTTCGCCCGCCAGCCCCAGCTCCCGTTGAAGTTCACGCTCCACCATGGGCATTCGGGACGAGCCGCCGACCAGCAGCAAGCGGTCGACGGCCGAGACGCCGCGCTTGCCCGCCGCGACCAAGCAGTCGCGGGTGAGGTCCATCGTGCGCCGCATCAGTGAAGCGGTCATGGTCTCGACGTCGTCGCGGGCCAGCGAGATGACGGCCCTTGCGCCGTCGTGGGCGACCACCACATCGGTGTGGTCGGCGTCGGTCAACTCACGCTTGGCCCGTTCGGCGGCCAGCACCAGCATCTGCGATCCCGCCGAATCATCCAGCGGGTCTTCGGCATCCGGATTGGCCGCGCAGAATTGCTGCGACAGATACAGGGCGATCCGCTCGTCCCAATCGGCGCCGCCGAGCTGATGATCGCCCTCGACCGCGAGCACCGAGATGCGGCGATCGGCGAGCTCGATGACGGTGGCATCGAATGTGCCGCCGCCGAGGTCGTAGACGAGCACGGTCTCGCGCGCCGGGTGCTTATCGACATCCGCACTGCCGTCGAGCCGTCCGAACCCGTAGGACAGCGCCGCGGCGATCGGCTCCGACAGCACGCCGGCGACATCGAGGCCGCCGTAGGTGCCCGCCTGGATCGTCGCGCGACGCTCCTCGTCACCGAAATAGGCGGGGACGGTGATGACGACACGTTTGACCGGATCGCCACCACCGAATTCGGCATCGGAGGCAAGGCTTTTCAAGATCAGCGCCGATACCGCGGGCGCCGACCAGGTCTTCCCGTGCGCCGCGAATCGCCACTCGGTGTCGCCCATACGGCGTTTAACCAACGCGCACACATGTTCCGGATCCAGCCGGGCCTGCCGCCGTGCGCCTTCACCGACGAGATAATCGTTCGCGGACGCGAACAGCACCACCGAGGGAACCGTCGAGTCGCCGGTCATCCCGACCATGATTTCGGGTCGGCCGTCGACGTCGATCCGCGCGATGGCCGAGTTCGTGGTGCCCAGGTCGATGCCGTAAACCCCCATGAGACGCGATGGTAGCAGTCGGATCCGACCGATTCCCAGCCACGCATACCGCCGAATCCTGCTGGCGCCCAACCTGATCTATCAGGTCCGGTTATGGTGCGAATATGACGGAACCAGCCGCCCGGTCGGTCGAAGATCCGGAGACCACGATCGATCAGCTCGCCGAGCGCATCGAGGACCTGTCCCGCGTGATCGCCCGCCAGGCCGTGACCATCGAGCGCATGGTCGACGCAGCCAAGGCACGCGCCGATCGGGACCGTGCGGGAGCCGATCTTCCCTTGGTCGTCGAACTGTTCGCTCTGCATGCCGACACCGCCGCCTGCGCCGCCACCGCGCAGTCCCCCCGCGAACGTGATGCCTTCGACGCCATTGCCGCTCGCGTCGAGCGCCTCATCGTCGGCCGCGGCGGATCCCTCGTCACACCCCGCCCCGACTCACCCTTCGACGCGCTCACCATGGAGGCGTCCGACGTCGCGGACACCGACGACCCGGCAGCGGATCGCACCGTCGACGGACTGATCCAACCCGGCCTCACCGTCTCCGGCCGCTCCATTCGCCCCGCAACGGTGGTCGTCCGGCGCTACGTCGAGCGCTGACCGACCCAGCCGACGGGGCAGCGCCTTGTCTTCCGTCCGAGGGATTACTCCGGTCGACGCATCCACCGCCAGTAGACCACGCTGGAAACCGGCCGTCCGGTACCCGAGTTGCGGAAGGCCGAGCCGGGTACCCCGCCCCGCTCAGACAGCGCGGAGAGGTGAGCTCGCCCCCAACCGCGGGGCGCGCCGGCGAGTCTTCCAGACTCAGGCGTCCGCGCGGCCCCGGCCGGGAATTTCCGTGCCGACCTGCGCCCATCGGCCCGACTCGGCCCGCCGGACCACGGCGATCAACCGCAGCAGCATGAATCCGACAAGGCCGGACCAGATCCCGGCGAGGCCCCAGTCGAAAACCAGCGATAGCCAAATCGCGGGCAGGAAGCCGAGCAGTGCCGCGCCGAGGGTAGTGGTACGCAGGTAGGCGGCGTCGCCCGCGCCGAGCAGGACGCCGTCGAGCGCGAAGACGATGCCGGCGACCGGGATGATGGCGACGAAGAACCACCACGCGACGTGGGTGCGGTCGAGCACGGCGGGGTCGTCGGTGAAAAGCTTCGGTATCACTACGACGCCCGCGCCGAAGAACGCCGCCAAGATCAATGCGAAGAGCTCCGACCAGCGAGTGATGCGACGTCCCAGGCTGCGTGCCCCCCGTGCGTCGCCTGCGCCGAGCGCGGCTCCGACCAGGGTTTGCGCGGCGATCGCGAGCGAATCCAGCGTCAAGGCGAGGAAATTCCAGAGTTGCAGCACCAATTGGTGGGCGGCGACGGAGGCTGCGCCGAATCGGGCGGCGACGGCGGCCGCCGAGACGAAACAGGCTTGGAAGGCGAGACTGCGGACGATCAGGTCGCGACCGAGCACCAGCTGAGCACGCATAACCGACCAGTGCGGAGCGAGCGAAATACGTTCGTGCACCAGAGCACTGAGGAACAACGCGGCCGTCACGGCCTGCCCGGCGACATTGGCTACAGCGGATCCTGGCAGCTCGAGGCGTGGTGCACCGAGCAGCCCGTGCACCAGTACCGGGCACAGCACACCCGAAACCGACAGCCCGGCAACGACGAACAATAACGGCCGACGGGTCTCCTGCACCCCACGCAGCCACCCGTTGCCCGCCATCGAAATCAGGATCAGTGGCACGCCGAACAACGCGATCCGCACCCAGAGCAGCGCCTCCGCCGCGATATCCCCACCGCCGGCGATCACGTTCGTCAGCGCAATCGCGAACACCTGCACCGCTATGACGATCAGCGCCCCCAATATGACGGCGATCCACGTCGCCTGCACACCCTCGGCCACCGCCCCGCGCTCGTCCCCCGCACCATGCCTGCGGGCAGCACGCGCGGTGGTGCCGTAGGACAAGAAGGTCAGCTGCGAACTCGCCTGAGCCAGAATCAATCCCCCGACCGCAAGCCCGGCCAGCGCCAATGCCCCGAGCCGCCCGACCACCGCAAGGTCGAACAGCAGATAGATCGGTTCGGCGACGAGCACTCCCAGCGTCGGCACCGCAAGTCCGAGAATCCGCCTCGGCCCGGCATTCAGCGCCGGATCAGCGGGCTCCGGCGGTGCGGCGACCACGATGGACTCGTGCCCAGCATCCCCGCCGAGGTCCGCAGTGCTCATCCGCTCACCCGAGAGCGGCCAGCAGTGCCGCGACGATGGATTCGGGGGTGCCGTTGGTGGTGTAACCGGCGGCGAAGCGATGTCCGCCGCCACCAAGAGCCGTTGCTATCGCCGCCACGTCGACGCCGTCGGCGGCGCCGGGTGCGGTGTCGCGGGAACGCAGCGACACGGTCCAGCGCTCCTGGATGGTGCGTGACTCCTTGAAGACCGCGGCAACGCCCGCTTCGGCGGTGGTGCGGACAATGTCGACGACACTCTCCGCTTCTTCCGAGCTGACCTCGGCCACATCGGCGCGACGCACGAACGCGTACACCAGGCCCGTGCCGCCATTCGCCGCGGGCACCAACTGCGCGGAGCCCAGGACGCGCGACAGCATCGGCAGCCAGTTGAACGGGTGGGTGTCCATCAGCGTGCGGGCGATCTCCGCACCGTCGATGCCGGTGGCCAGCAGTCGCTCGGCCAAACGGTGTGTGCCGGGCCGAACCCAGCGGAACGAGCCGGTGTCGGTGACCAGTCCGGCGTAAAGGCAGTGCGCCACTTCGGGATCGATCGGCACCTGCCATGCGTCGAGCAACCGGACCAGCACGCTGGTCGTCGACTCGGCGTTCGGATCGACCACATTGACAGTCCCGAACCTGGTGTTGGATCGGTGATGATCGAGCACCAGTGTCGTTGCGGCACCGGACAATCGGTCGACCAAAGCGCCGAGCCTGCCCGCGCTGCCGCAGTCCACGGCCACGAGCAGGTCCACTGCGCGGGGTACCTGGTCCGGCGCGACCAAATGATGGGCGCCCGGCAACGACCGCATCGAAACGGGCAACTCGGCCGGTTCGGCGAACGACACCCACACAGGAACGCCGCGACGATGCAGTACCAACGCCAATGCCAGCCCGCTGCCGATGGTGTCGGCATCGGGCTGCACGTGGCACAGGATGGTGACCGAGCGTGCGGCCGTCAATGCCGCGACGGCCGCATCGAGATCAGCCGCGCCGAGACCGACCGCTTCGGGCATCGTCGTCATCGTTTACCGCAAGTCACTCGTCGGTGTCGCGTTCGACCTTGTACGGATCGGACTCGCCTGCGTGGGTAGCGGTGGCCGCCACCTTCGCCACCTCTTCGTCGGCGGCTCTGGCCTTGGCCAGCAATGCCTCCATGTCCGCAGCCACCTCGGGCACCTTGTCGAGCACAAAGGCCAGCGTCGGGGTGAACTTCACCCCGGTGCCTGCGCCCACCTTCGAACGCAGCACGCCCTTCGCCTTTTCCAGGCCCATGGCCGCGCCCTCGTAATCGGGTTCGACGTCCAAGCTTTCGCCCAGCACCGTGTAGTACACCTTGGCGTCCCGCAGATCCGGGGAGACCTTGGCGTCGGTGATGGTCACGAAATTCAGGCGCGGGTCCTTCACCTCGTACTCGATCGCGGTCGCCACGATCGCGGAAATCCGCTTGGCGAGTCGGCGTGCCCTGGCTTGATCCACCATGGCTGAACCCTCCTCACATTAAATCGTCAGTCTTCGGGTCCGAAGATCCTGCGGCGCACTGCCAGCAACTCTAACTCCGGACGGGCGGCAACGTGCCGCTCACATTTATCGAGCACCTCGGTCAGGTGATCCATTCCGGAACTGACCATGGCGACTCCCAGCAACGACCGGCGATGCCGGTCGTGTTCTCCGCCTTCGACGGCACTCACCCCGAAGCGTTGCAACTCGGCCAGGACCGGCCGGATCACCGAACGCTTCTCCTTCAGCGAATGCACATCACCGAGCAGGATGTCGAACTCCAGTGCACCGAGGTACACGCACACCTCTTCAGTGTCGAGCTTCTTCAGTATCGAGACGACAGCACCGTCAGGTCGCGCCCACCCTAGCCCCGGCTTTCGCCGGGGTGACGGGCGGGCGCGACGCTGACGCGGCTATCAGTCGCGCGGCTTCTCGCGCAGCTCGTAGGCCTCGATGATGTCGCCTTCCTTGATGTCGGAGTAGGTGACGGTCATACCGCATTCGAAGCCCTCGCGGACCTCGGCGGCGTCATCCTTCTCACGCTTCAGGGAGGAGATCGTCATCGTCTCGGCGACCACCACGTTGTCACGCAGCAGCCTGGCCTTCGCATTGCGCTTGACCGAACCGGAGGTGACCATGCAGCCGGCGATGTTGCCGATCTTGGAGGACCGGAAGATCGCGCGGATCTCGGCGCGACCCAGCTCGACCTCTTCGTAGATCGGCTTGAGCATGCCCTTCAGGGCCTTCTCGATCTCATCGATGGCCTGGTAGATCACCGAGTAGTACCGGATGTCCACGCCTTCGCGATTGGCCAACTCGGTCGCCTTGCCCTCGGCACGGACGTTGAACCCGATGATGATCGCGTTCGACGCCGACGCCAGGTTGACGTTGGTTTCGGTGACACCACCGACACCGCGGTCGATGACCCGCAGACGAACCTCGTCGTCCACCTGGATACCGAGCAGCGCCTCTTCGAGGGCCTCGACGGTACCGGAGTTGTCGCCCTTGAGGATCAGGTTCAGCTCCGAAGTCTCCTTCAGTGCGGCATCCAGATCTTCCAGGCTGATCCGCTTGCGGCTGCGCGCGGCCAGTGCGTTGCGCTTGCGCGCATTGCGGCGGTCGGCGATCTGACGTGCGATGCGGTCCTCGTCGACAACCAGGAGGTTGTCACCGGCGCCCGGCACCGACGTGAAGCCGATGACCTGGACCGGTCGCGACGGCAGCGCCGCGACGACATCCTCACCGTGCTCGTCGACCATGCGACGGACGCGACCGTAGGCGTCGCCCGCCACGATCGAGTCGCCGACACGCAGCGTGCCGCGCTGGATGAGCACGGTCGCCACCGGACCACGGCCGCGGTCGAGGTGCGCCTCGATGGCGACACCCTGGGCGTCCATGTCCGGGTTGGCCCGCAGGTCCAGCGACGCGTCCGCGGTCAGCACGACCGCTTCCAGCAGTGCCTCGATGTTGGTGCCCTGCTTGGCGGAGATGTTGACGAACATGGTGTCGCCGCCGTACTCCTCGGTCACCAGACCGTATTCGGTCAGCTGCTGCCGGATCTTGTCCGGGTTCGCGCCTTCCTTGTCGATCTTGTTGACCGCCACCACGATCGGCACGTCGGCCGCTTGGGCGTGGTTGATCGCTTCCACCGTCTGCGGCATGACGCCGTCGTCGGCCGCGACCACCAGGATCGCGATGTCGGTGGCCTTCGCACCACGGGCACGCATGGCGGTGAACGCCTCGTGACCCGGGGTGTCGATGAAGGTGATCAGTCGGTCTTCGTCGTTGACGTGCGTCAGCACCTGGTAGGCGCCGATGTGCTGGGTGATGCCACCGGCCTCGCCCTCACGGACATTGGCCTTACGGATCGTGTCGAGCAGTCGGGTCTTACCGTGGTCGACGTGACCCATGACGGTCACCACCGGCGGCCTGATCTGCAGGTCGTCCTCGCCACCCTCGTCCTCGCCGTAGGTGAGGTCGAAGCTTTCGAGCAGCTCGCGATCCTCGTCCTCCGGGCTGACGACGTGCACGACGTAGTTCATCTCGCTGCCGAGCAGCTCGAGGGTCTCGTCGTTCACCGACTGGGTAGCGGTGACCATTTCGCCGAGGTTGAACAGCGCCTGGACCAGCGAGGCCGGGTTGGCGTCGATCTTCTCCGCGAAGTCCGACAGCGAGGCGCCGCGGGCGAGACGGATGATCTCGCCGTTGCCGCGCGGCAGCCGCACGCCGCCGACGGCGGGCGCCTGCATGTTCTCGTACTCGGCGCGCTTCGCCCGCTTCGACTTGCGGCCACGACGGACCGCGCCGCCGGGACGACCGAACGCACCGGCTGCGCCACCACGGCCACCGGGTCCACCGGGACGACCACCGCCGCCACCGGGACGACCGCGGAAACCGCCCGCCGCGGGGGCACCCGCACCGGCACCGGGCGCACCCGTGCCGCCACCGCCACCGCCGGGACCGCCGCGGTAGCCACCGCCACCGCCACCGCCACCGCCGGGACGACCGCCGGGTCCACCCGGACGACCGCCGGGACCGCCCGGACGACCGGCGCCCGCGCCGCCGCCCGGACCCGGACGGGCCGAACGAGCAGGCATGGCACCGGGATTCGGGCGCGGCGGCATCGAGCCGGGGCTCGGCCGCGGTCCACCGGGACGGGGACCGCCCTGACCGGCGGCCGGACGGGGACCGCCCTGACCGGGAGCCGGACGGGCGCCGCCCTGCGCGGGCGCGCCGGGACGCGGGCCGTGCCCGGGACCCGGGCGAGGACCGCCCTGGCCGGGGGCAGGACGCGGCGCGGGACGCTCACGCTCGGGAGCCGAGGAATACGGATTATTGCCGACCCGAGGGGTCTTGGGGCCGGGCTTCGGGCCGCCCGCGGGACCACCGGGACGCGGGCCGGAGCCCTGCGCGGGGGCGCCGGGGCGCTGTTGCTGCGGCTGAGCGGGACGCGGACCACCCGGGGTCGGGCGCGGACCGGCGGGAGCCGGAGCGGCCTTCGCCGCGGGCGCCGACTGTGCGGCGTCCTGAACCGGCGCGGATTCGCGCGCGACCGGTGCCGCGGGAGCCGGCTTCACAGCCGGACCGGGGCGCACCGCGTCGGCGACACGCTCGGCGGGCCGGGCCGCAGGCTCAGCGGTTTCCCGCGCGGCCGGAGCCGCGGGGGTGGCTGCCGGAGCCGGAGCCGGAGTACGTGGACCCGGACGCGGGCCACCCGGCGTGGGCTTGGCGGCCGGACGGGCCGTCGACGCCGATCCCGGACGCGCCTCGGACTTGGCTGCTCCATTGGCCGGTGCGGACTTCGCCGCCACCGACTCGCGCAGCCGACGTGCGACAGGTGCTTCCACTGTCGAGGACGCCGACTTCACGAACTCGCCCTGCTCCTTGAGCTTTGCGAGTAGTTCTTTGCTTGTGACACCGAGTTCTTTGGCCAACTCGTGCACGCGGGCCTTGCCTGCCACTGCTCTCCTCACTGAGAGGTCGAGCAGTGCCTCCGCCTAGGGAAGGCGGGCCCGCACGACCTCGGGTTATCTCCGATGGACGTTCATCGTTGGTGCTTCACGGTGTGCTCATGAGTGCTCGTGCCTGTTCTCGAGGTACTTCTCCAGGGCTGAGATATCCAGATGTCCGGACACTCGTAGTGCTCTGCCGAATGCTCGGCGTCGCTCTGCTGCGGTCAAACAAACCGAAACGGGGTGCAACCAGGCACCCCGTCCGGGAAGTCTGCGCTGTGGATCGGGAACGATCGCAAAAGCATGAGAACCATTTGTGCCGGTCTCACATTCCCGCGCCACGATCCGCAACAGGTCGACGGCCAACTCGCGCTTCCGGCATCCGATGCAAGTCCGCACCGGAGCCGCCGGACGCTGGGGCGTCGCTGGCTGCTGACTGGTGCGTTCGGGCAAAGAAACCGAAGGCTCGCGTTGAACCTGAGACCACTCTACCGCTGCACCGGCCGGATCACCGAACCCCGCCCCCGCGGAAGTTACCAACATGTCATCCGGAGCATCCGGTGCCGGGGCCATACGCGGCTCATCGCGAGCGGTTCCGGTCAACTTCGATGCGCTTCCGTTCGCACACTGCCGCCCATGTCAGGGGCCGCATCGCTGCGGATATCGATGCGCCAGCCGGTCAAACGGGCGGCCAGGCGAGCGTTCTGCCCTTCCTTGCCGATCGCCAGCGAGAGCTGGAAGTCCGGCACCACGACCCGCGCAGCGCGCGCCTCAGCATCGACGATGGTGACCGATACCACCTTGGACGGTGAGAGCGCATTGCCGACGAAAGTCGCCGGGTCGTCCGCGTAATCGATGATGTCGATCTTCTCGCCTGCCAGCTCGCTCATCACGTTGCGCACGCGCTGCCCCATCGGGCCGATACAGGCGCCCTTGGCGTTGACTCCCGGCACGGTGGTGCGCACCGCGATCTTGGAGCGGTGCCCGGCCTCACGAGCCACCGCGACAATCTCCACCGAGCCGTCGGCGATCTCGGGAACCTCGAGCGCGAACAGTCGGCGCACCAGATTCGGGTGCGTCCGCGACAGCGTGATCTGCGGGCCGCGCGGGCCGCGCGAGACGCCGACGACATAGCACTTGATCCGGTCGCCGTGCTCGTAGGTTTCGCCTGGCACCTGCTCGGCGGGCGGGATCAAGCCCTCGGTCCCGTGCATCTCGCTGCCGATGCGCACCACGATGGTGCCGCGGGCGTTGGCGCGCGCGTCGCGCTGCACGACGCCGCCGACGATGTCGCCCTCATGGGTGGCGAACTCGCCGAAGGACTTCTCGTTCTCCGCATCGCGCAACCGCTGCAACACCACCTGGCGTGCGGTGGTCGCGGCGATCCGGCCGAATCCCTCTGGGGTGTCGTCCCATTCGGAAATCATGTTGCCGTCGGCGTCGACCTCCATGGCCATCACCCGCACGACGCCGGTCTTCTGGTTGATGTCGATGCGCGCGTTGGGCTGGTGGCCCTCGGTGTGCCGGTAGGCGGTGAGCAATGCCGACTCGATCGCGGAGATCACGGTCTCGATCGAGATCCCCTTGTCGGCGACAATCGCGCGCAGGGCTTCGATTTCGATGTTCATTCCACGATCCCTTCGGTCGGCGAATCGGACGCTGTTACTGATTCGGACAATGCATCGGTCGTTCCTAGAACTTCTTCTTCCTGTCCCGGCCGCGGACGGCCGGGGACGACTCCGCCCGCAAGCTCGAGCTCACGCGCACCGGGCGGCGAGAACTCGACCTGGACGACGGCTTCGGCGATGTCGGCGAGCGCGACGCCGACCCGATGCGGGTTGCGTTTGCCGCCGAGCACCAGCGCCACCGTGCCGTCGGTGAGCGCACCGACCCTGGCTTCGAACTTGTCCGATCCACCCGAATCAGGGGCGGGCACCCCGGGTCGTAGCGAGATCCGCACTTTACGCCCACGGGCGCGACGCCAGTGCCGGTCGACGGTGAGCGGGCGATCGATGCCGGGTGTGGTGACCTCCAGCAAGTACTCCGTCTCGCCGAAATCGCCTGCCTCGTCGAGGTGCTCGGAGAGTTCCCTGCTGAGTTCCGCGATGGTGTCCAGATCCGCGGCGTCGTCGCTGTCGACGATCACCTTCACCCGAGCCTGCGCTTCCGCGTGCTTGCCGGCCGTCGAAATCTCGACGCCCTCGAGGTCGAATCCTCGGCGTTCGACGAGTCCAGCAACCAGCTGGCTCAGCCTTTCCTCGGTCGGCATCGGCATGTGGGGCGGCTCCTGGTTCAGTTGTGACGTGGCGGGAAAATTCTCTACCGAAGGTCTAGCGTAACGCGCCACGAGAGTGTAAAGGACCAGCGGCCTGAGGCAAGTTTCCTGCGCCTGCGGCGGCCGGCCTCCGGCGAACAGACCCGTCGACGGTGGTCGGGGGCACCGCGCGAATCTGGCACGATAGTGCCGTGCCCATCCGCCATCCCGCCCCGCCGCGCGCCGGGTGTACCTCCGGCATCGCCATCGACCGGCACGGTTGCGTGGACCGCTCATCGGCCGGTCACCGCGTGACGGTGGACCGGCGCACCGCGTTGCGCATCGCTGGTGGCGGCACGGTCGGCGCGTTCATGCTCGGCGCGGCGATCGGATGCACCGACGACACGGTCTACGAGCCTGATCCGCTTGCCGCACAAGAGGTCCTGGCCCGCGCCGACGCCGCAGCGGCGACCGCGGCGATCGTGCTCACGCCGCAGCGGCACGCCGCGCTGACCACGATCGCGAGCGAACGCACCGAGCACGCCGACGCCTTGCGGGCCGAGATCAACCGGGTGATCGGGGTCTTCGGCGACGGCACCACCCCCACGCATCGCACCCGTTCGATGGACACCCCGACCGACACGGGCTCGGCACCGGCGGCGTCGGGTGCGGCCGTCCCACCCGTCGCACCTCCGACGATCGATCAGTTGCGTGATCGTCTCGCCGCGTCCCAGCAGTCCGCCGCCGATCTTGCGCGCACCCTCTCGGGTTACCGGGCAGGGTTGCTGGCCTCCATCAGCGCGGCCTGCGCGACCGAGGCGGGAGTGCTGCTGGCATGACCGACGCCGAGCGCATTGCCCTGATCGACGCGCTGAACGCCGAATACGCGGCGGTATACGCCTACGGCGTGATCGACGCCTACGCCGCCACCGAACGCGACCGGCTCGTCACCCAATACACCGCCGCGCACCGAGCCCGCCGCGACAGCACCGTCGAGGCCCTGACCGCGGCGGGCACCACCGCACCGCCACCGGATGCCGCCTACACGGCCCCGTTCCCGGTCGACGACCCGATCCCAGCGGCCAACCTCGCGGTGACCGTGGAGACCGACTGCGCGGTCGCGTGGCGGTGCGTGGTCGAACGCGCCGACACCGAACTCGTCCGCCGGATGGGCATCGAAGCGCTCACCGAATCGGCTCTGCGCCAAGCCACTTGGCAGACGATCCTCGGCGCCAGCCCCCCGACAGTCGCCTTTCCCGGCATGGTGTGACGTCGGTCGGCCGGTCCCGCCCACAGCGCGTTCCGACGCGTGGGACCGGCGCAGACCGCAGACGCCCGCGGGCAGAACAGACAGCCGCGGGCTTTTCTGATCCGGCTTGTTTGCGGGTCCCCGCACGTGGTGCAGCGTCCCGATCGAGACCGCGGCCGGTTCGCCGGCACAGGGGTAAAACGGGATCGGGCGACCTCCTCCCACGTCCGCCCAATCCCTCGAGTAGCCGTGTAAACCGGCGCCATTTGTACGCGCCCGGGGATGACCCCACCCCGATCCCTAACCGGGCGA
>NZ_JBHVDF010000019.1:0-31205 GCF_042802915.1 Nocardia sp. NPDC057440 | reverse complement strand
TGTGGGGGGCGCCCGCGTCTGGTTGCGCCGCCCGCTCCTCGCCCCGGGGCGGTGGCCCGCCAGTGGGTCAAAAGGGGTTCCGCCCCCCCCCCCGGCGAGGTCGGCCGATGCCGTCGAGTCGCAGTGACTACGGGCGCATTGTGTACGCGCCGTCGTAGGACGCCACCGCGTTCCATACGCGGTCGAAACGCTCACGGTCGGCGAGCGGGGTGCGCAGCGCGCCGACGGCCCACGCCTGCTGTGCGGCAGTAGCGGTGGGCTTGCCGTAGAGGGTGGTGGCGTAGGTGTTGAAGTCACGGATCTGGAAGTCGAAGATCTGGTCGAGCACGTCGCGGTCGAGGCCGGTGATCGCGGCCTGCTCCAGGATCAGCTGGCCGTAGACCACCAGGGAGAACAGGTGGCCGATGGTCAGCATGAAGTCCAGGTCCTTCTGCTGGTCGGCGTCGGGGGCGGCCGTGGTCAGCAGGGTGCGCAGAGCCTGGGCCTGCTCGTAGAAGCGGGCCACGTTCGCGACATCGGTGTGCTTGTCGTACACGGGGGTCCAGTCGGCGAACTGCACCTTGCCCGCACCGCGGGCCGGGCCCTGCCGGAAGAAGAACTCGTCGTCGGCCGCGTCGAGGCGGGTGCCGACCTCCGGGTAGTCCTTCGGGTTGAACAGGTAGTTCGGCATGAACTTCAGGATCTGGCCGACGTTGACGTGCACGGTGCCCTCGAGCCGGGGCAGGGTGCCGATGTAGCGGGCGACCTGGGCGAAGTAGGTGTCCTTCTCGAAACCCTTGGCGGCGAGCACATCCAGCAGCAGCGTCATGACGGTCTCGCCCTCGGAGGTCACCTTGGACTTCGTCATCGGGTTGAACAGCAGGTAGCGGCGGTCTTCGAGGCTGGCGGTGCGGAAGTAGTCGACGGCCCGGTCGCTGAACAGCTTCATCGCGGTAATGCGGGCGTAGGCATCGACGAAGTTCGTCCGAACATGGGGGAAGTCGGTGACCGGGTTGCCGTAGAGGATGCGGTTGTTCGAATGGGTGATCGCCTCGTAGAACGAATGCTCGACCATGCCGATGCTGCCGTGGCAGAGGTTGAACTTGCCGACGTTGACGGTGTTCAGCGCCGCGGAGAAGGCATCGGGACCGGTGGAGAGGATGTCCTCGGCGGTCACCGGGTAGTTGTGCAGCGCGAAGGTGCTGACGTAGAGCTGGCCGTGGATGACGTTGTCGATCAGCTCGTAGTCGTCGCGCCGGCTGTCGGCGGCGAACCACACGTAGCCGTCGGCGCCCTCGATGTCGGCGCGGCGTGAGAACACCGACACCATGCTGGCCACGTTGCCGTTGCCGATGTAGTACTTGGTGCCGTTGGCGCGGAACAGGATTCCCGCTTCGGCGTCGGCACTGCCGGGTTCGGTCGGCGTCAGCACCAGGTCGGTGTTGTAAATGTCGGCGCCGTGGTCACGCTCGGACAGACCGAAGGCCATCACCTGGCCGTCGGCGAGGTCGGCCGCGGCCCGCTTCTTGGCGGCCTCGTTGTCGCTCTGCCAGATCGGGCCGAGGCCGAGGATGGTGACCTGCTCGGCGTACCAGTACGCGAGACCGTAGAACCCGAAGATCTCCGAGAGCGCCGCATTGCGGGCCGCGTCCCAGCGCCGGTTCGCGTCGCCGTCGGCGTACGCGGCGGGCGTCAGGAAGGTCGCGAACAGCTTTTCCTTCTTGGCGAACTCGAGGAACTCCGACACCCAGACCGCGTCCGCGTCATCGGCGAGCAGCTGTCGCTTGCCCCGCGATTCGAACCACTCGATGGTGGCTTTCAACAGTCGCCGCGTCTCGGCGTCGAACTGCTGCGGGTCGTAGGTGGCGGGGTTGAACAACAACGCGTCGGTGCTCGTCATGCCGGTTAACTTACCAGCGAGTAACAGCAGTCCGGAGGGGGTCTGCCATTGTCGGCCCGGCGAATCGTCCCTACGGACCCGTAGGTCAGACCTGCTTTCCGCGCGAGGGCAGGTATATCCGGCGCGTCGCGACCAACGGTCACCCGGAGACACCTCGTTGGTCGGTGGCGCTCAGCACAGCCCGTGGCACCGCCGTTCGAAGGGCTGTGTTGTGGTCCCGCACCGCGCCCAGAGAAGGAGATGGTGGCTTATGGGCAAGCGCCAGGAGAGGGAAAGCCCCGGTCGACTGGGCCGCTGTTCGCGCCTCAGCGTTGCCGCAGTCGCCGGGGCTTTCTACTTCCTGCTCCTGTTGCCGAGGGCTAGGTGACCCACGGAATGGGGCGTCGCCCGCAGCGGCGACCCCTCAGCAATCGTCACCCGAGATGACGGATCGGGCCACCGTCAGCCGCGGACCTGCGCGAGCACCGAATCCACCACCGATTCCGCTGATACCTCGATGGATTCACCGGTGAACCGGTCACGGATCTCGACCTTGCCCTCGGCCCAGCCACGGCCCACCACCACGATCAGCGGCACACCGATCAGCTCGGAATCCTTGAACTTCACACCGGGCGAGGCCTTGCGATCGTCGAGGACGACCTCGAGGCCCGCCGCATCGAGTTGTGCGGCAACCTGTTCGCCGCCGTCGCGAGCGGACTCGTCCTTGTTCGCGATCACCACGTACACGTCGAACGGAGCGACCTCGCGCGGCCAGCGCAGACCCTTGTCGTCGTGCTGCTGCTCAGCGATGACGGCCACCATCCTGGACACGCCGACACCGTAAGAGCCCATGGTGAGCCGGACCGGCTTGCCGTTCTCGCCGAGCACATCGACGTCGAACGCGTCGGTGTACTTGGTGCCCAGCTGGAAGATGTGTCCGATCTCGATGCCGCGCGCCGAAACCAGCGGGCCCGCGCCATCAGGTGAGGGGTCGCCGTCGCGCACCTCAGCGGCCTCGATGGTGCCGTCCGGGGTGAAGTCGCGGCCGGCGACCAAGCCGACAACATGCTTGCCCGGGGCGTCGGCGCCGGTGATCCATGCGGTGCCGGTCGCCACTCGCGGGTCGACAAGGTAGCGAACACCGTTGTCCAGCAACGCCTTCGGTCCGATGTACCCCTTGACCAGGAAGTTGTTGGCGGCGAAATCGGCCTCGGTGAGCAATTCCACCTCGGCGGGTTCGACAGACGCGCCGAGCCGCTTGTCGTCCACCTCACGGTCACCGGGGATGCCGATGCCGACGATCTCGGTCTTGCCGTCCGGATGGCGCAGCTTCACCATGATGTTCTTCAGGGTGTCGGCCGCGGTGACCGGGCGACCGTAGCTCTCCGCGATGCCTGCGCCGTTGGCCCAATCGACCAGCGTCGCAATGGTCGGGGTGTCGGGGGTGTCGTGCACAACGGCCTCGCCCAGCCCTTCGAGCGGGATCGCCGCGGGCGCGGGCGTGACCACGGCCTCCACATTCGCCGCGTAGCCGGACTCGACGCAGCGCACGTAGGTGTCCTCACCGACCGGGCTCTCGGCCAAGAACTCCTCCGACGCGCTGCCGCCCATCGCACCCGAAGTCGCGGCCACGATGACGTAGTCGACGCGCAGCCGCTCGAAGATCCGGCGATAGGCATCGCGGTGTGCCTGGTAGCTGCGCTTCAGTCCGTCCTCGTCCAGGTCGAAGGAGTAGGAGTCCTTCATGATGAACTCACGCCCACGCAGGATGCCCGCGCGGGGGCGTTCCTCGTCGCGGTACTTGGTCTGGATCTGGTACAGCGTGACCGGAAGATCCTTGTATGAGTTGTATTCGCCCTTCACGGTGAGCGCGAACAACTCCTCGTGGGTGGGACCGAGCAGATAGTCGGCGCCCTTGCGGTCCTGCAGCCGGAACAGGCCGGGACCGTACTCGGTCCACCGGTTGGTGGTCTCGTACGGATCGCGCGGCAGCAGCGCCGGCAGCGAGATCTCCTGAGCGCCGATGGCGTCCATCTCTTCCCGGACAACGTTCTCGACCCGGCGCAGCACCCGCAGGCCCAGCGGCAGCCACGAATACACACCCGGGGCGACACGCCGCACGTATCCGGCGCGGACGAGGAGTTTGTGGCTGGGCACCTCGGCGTCGGCGGGATCGTCGCGCAGGGTACGCAGGAACAGGCGGGAGAGGCGGGTGATCACGGAACGACAGGGTAGTCGCTGGCCGGGCGATGTCTGCAAGGCATTGGCCTAATCCGGCCTGATCGGGGGCTCTGCGTGGTTCCCTCGGCTACCGCCTCCGGGCCCGGGCCGATCACGCCGGTACCGTATCCGCTCGTGCTGGTGCTGCTGCCTCCCTCTGAAACCAAGTCCGACGGCGGTTGCGACGCGCCCCTCGACCTGACGTCGTTGGCGTTGCCGCAGCTCACCCCGGTGCGCGACCGCCTGATCGACGAGGTGGTCAAGCTGGCGGCCGACCCCGACGGCGCCCGCGCCGTCCTCGGTCTCGGCAAGGGGGCCGACGTCGAGATCGCCCGCAATGCGAGCCTGCGCGCCTCCCCGACCCGGCCTGCGCTGGAGCGCTACACCGGCGTCCTCTACGACGCCCTCGACGCCCGCGGCTTCACCAAGGCGCAGCGGGCCAAGGCCGACGCCAGGCTCGCCATCGGCTCCGCGTTGTTCGGCGCCGTCCGCGCCACCGACGCGATCCCCGCCTACCGCCTTTCCGGTGGCTCCAAACTCCCTGGCCTGCCCACTCTTTCGGCGATATGGCGCGATGTGCTTCCCGACGCGCTGCACACGGAAGGCGCGGGTGAGCTGGTCATCGATCTCCGCTCGGGCACCTACCAGCAGTTGGGGCGCGTCCCCGGCGCGATCACCGCCAACGTCCTCACCGAGCACCCCGACGGCACCCGGACCGTGGTGAGCCATTTCAACAAACACCACAAGGGTCTGCTCGCCAGGGCCCTGGTCCTCACCCGTGCCGACCCCACCGACATCCGTGCTGTCGCCCGCATCGCGAACAAGTCGGGCCTGAAGACCGAAATCGCCTCCGCTACAGAGCTTTTGATAATCACCTGAGGTGGGCACGCGGACTCGCACGACACGATGGCAATGTCGTGCGGGCTTCCATCCCTGGGCATTCCGCCGGATCCAGTCCCAGTGCGCCGGACATAGGCTGCCGCGATGGGTTTCTACGACTGCCGGTGCATGGTGACCGGTATCGGCCTGGACGGCATCGGTGCGACGGCGGTGTTGATTCGCCGCAATGGCGATGTGTACCAGCCGATTTCACTGGGGATCGCGGGCAACTATGACAGGTCGGGTGCGGTCGACGGAGTCACCGAAGACCTCGGCACCGACGTGCTGCTGCGGTACTTCCTGGACCGCCTGAGCGATGGCAGGCTCGTCCTCGATCTCGGTGCGACCGAATTCGACCGCGAATCTCCACCTGCGGATATCGACGAACTGCTCTGGTGCTTCGAACGCAACTGCCTCGATATCGATGACGAACCGGCGGCAGCCGCGATCTTCGACGGATCGCCGATCCTGCTAGCTCTGATCGCCCAACCGATCTGGGACGGCGTGACCGCCGCGGCCATTGCCGACCGATTCGAGAACGCATTCCCGGATTCACCCACCGCGTGGGATATCTATCGGGACCATCCGTCGGAGTTATCCGTACCGGCCGGACAGCTGCGCGCCATCAACGATCTCCTTGCCGCTCGTGGCATGGCCTGGGCCTCGCCCGCACACAACGCACAGCGGTATCCGACGGACTACGGTGGCCAGCACGACAGCGAGGACCTGCGCAGATTCCTCGATGAGGCCAGACGTGACTACCACGACCTGCCGATCGTGCTCTCGGCGATCGAGTCCTACGAGAAGAAGATCCGGGACCTGCTGATCGACGACTGACCGCCAAAAGCCCGGCCTTGCCCTCAGGGCCGGTGCGCTGATGGTCAGCTTGTTTCGGTGGCGAGGGTGGCGAGCTCGGCAGCCAAGTTGGCTCGGGCGGGGGCTTCGTAGCGAGCGCGGGCAGTGGGGGTTCGGAACAGGTGGGGCTGTTGGGCCAATCCCTGGAGTACGGCTGCGCGACCGAGCCGGAAGAGCTCGTCGGGGACGTGGTGGTATTCGGCGCGCACGGCGGCGGTGTAGGCGGCGTACGCCTGTTCGTCGTCGGCCAACACCGCGAGGTCGGCGTCGCAGAGGACCGAGCCGTTGCGGTCGTCGGGGTTCGGATCGTGACTGGTGGTGAGTCGGACCAGGCGGCCCACCTCGCGCGCGATTTCCGTGGGGATGCCGAGGGATTCGAGGGACGCCTCGGCCAGTTCGGCGCTGCGTTCCTCGTTGTCCGCGCGGTCGACCGCGTAGATCGCATCGTGGAAGAAGGCCGCGAAACGGACAGCGTCGGGGTCGTCGGCCTCCGCGGCAAGGTCGTCGATCACCGCGAGCATGGCGGCGAGTTGATCGACCGTGTGATAGCGACGATGCGATTCGCTATAGCGGCGCACCAAGTCCACGCCGACCTGTTCGGCGTCTCGTCCAGCCAGTGCCGCCCACTGCGCGAGTAGTTCGCGCCCTACCTCGATCTGCATGGCCCCAGTGTTGCCAACCGCACCGATGCCGGCAATGGGCGACATCCTGCGTCCTCGAGCGGCGTTACGAGCTGTTGGCCGAACCGCGACTCGGTCCGCTCGGCAGGCGTCAGATACAGATGCTGAAGCTGAAGACGCCCAGCGGGATGTTGAAGCAGAAGGCCACCGAACCCACCGCAGGAGTCGGTGCAGGTATTGCCGGTTCAGCAGAGGCAGCGGGAGCTGCGGCTGTGCCGACGAACAGGGCGATGGCAACCGCAGCGAGCGTCGAAGCAATCTTCGTGGTCATTTCAACGTTTCCTTAGCTAAGTGACGATGATGAGACTCCCGACCCGGTGATGGCTATAGATACGATGGTCCGCCGATGCCAGGACTTCCACAAGACCGCTCAGGTGAGGGCAGCGTCCTTCCACGCCAGAAGTCATAGCTGTATTGCATAAATCAGAAGGGTTAGTTGACCCACAGAATGCCTGGTCAAACCGCTGAAAATGCCCCACGACCCATGGAGCCATCGGTCGAATCATGCGACTTTCGTCACAATTCTTTCCGTGTGGCCGGCGACAGCCGCGTCGGCTTACAGTTGGTCGGCGTTCGCGGTCAGATCTCGAATGAGCAGAGCGGTGTGCAGCGAGGTGCGGGACTCACCGTCCTCGAGATCGACGTCGAGGATGCGCTCGATGCGCGCGAGCCGGTCGTACAGCGTCGGCCTGCTGATATTGAGTCTGCGCGCGAGTTCGGTTTTGTTGCCGGCCACATCGAGGAATTGCCGCAGTGTGCGGGTCAGGTCGGCCGCATGCCGAATGTCGTAGCGCAGCAGCGCACTCAGCTCGGTTTCGGCGAAGCTCTGCACGCCGGGCTCGTTGCGGATGAGCGAGAGCAGGCCGCGCAACCGAACGTCCCCGCCACGGTAGAAGGGCCGCGGCGCGGACGTTTCCAGCGATAGCGCAACCTCGGCGACATGCATCGCGTGGGCCAGTTCGCGCGCGGTGTCCAGCAGCGATTCCGATTCCGCGCCGACGCCGATGACCACCCGCTGCACACCGTCGACGCGGCGTACTTCGGCCGTGACCGCCAGACAGACCCCGTGCAGCACATCATCGAGGTCGGCGGTGCGCGAGACCGCGAGGATCATGCTGACCCGATCGCCGTAATCGGCCGCGGTCAGCGCGGTGGCTTTCGTCAACCCGAGACCGTGTGTCACCGCGTCGAGCACGCCCACGCTGCGGCGCTGCCTGGCGACCTGATCGGTTTCGTCCAGCGCGGCGACATCCATCGCGAGCGGCACGTAATTCGCCCGGCGCGCAAGCAGACCCAGCGCCGCAGCCCTGGCCTGCGCGTCACGCTCGTCGAGCACTCTGCCGTTGACCAGGTCGTCGATGAGGCCGGTCTGTGCCTGCCGGTGCAGTCCGAAGCGGTCCTTGTCGATCATCCGATGCAGGGTCAGGGTTTGCGCGGCGCGCTCGAGCACCATGCGCGCCCGTGGGGTCGGCACCCGGCTGGAGCGCAGGATCAGCCTGCCCCACCGCTGGGTGTGCGGGCCGACCGCCACCACATCCCAGCCCTCGGGCAGCATGCGCGAGGTGGTCTCCCAGTTCTCCAGGATCACCGAAGTGGTGGCGTGCCGCGACGTCAGTGCGAGCACTCGATGGGAAAGGTCTTCGAGCACCACCGAGCAGTCGAGCATGCCCGCGGCGGTCTTGACGATCTCCGCCAGCGAGGCGCGCCGGACGCTGAGTTCGGTGAAGGTCTCGTGCACCGTCCGCGCGAACTCCAGTTCGGCGTATTGATCGGCCACGATCACCCGGTGCACCGCCTCGGTGATCTCGACGAACCTGGTGATCCGGTGTAGCGCGATCACCGGCAGTCCGAGCGCGTCGGCGGTGGTCGCGACCACCGGAGCCAATGCGGGCACGGTGTCGCCGAGCTCGACGACCAGACCGGACACACCCGCTCCCGCCAACGCCGACAGATAGTCGACCGTCGCCTCGGCACTCTCGCGCAACGCTGGTCCGGTGGTCAGAATCAGCTCGCCGCCGACCAGCAGCTCGGCGACCTCCGGCAGATCGCTGACATGGACCCACCGCACCGGACGATCCAGCGATCCCCCACCGACGACCTGCGGCTCCCCCGCACGCACCACCGGCATAGCCAGGACATCCGCAACAGTCAGCACCACCGACGAATCGTAATACGAAAACGCAAATCGCGTACAGATTGTCGGCTCACGGATGCCGATCAATGCGGCAGAGTGAGACTCGACAACGTCAATCCGGCGTACGCCGGGATCCGGCAAACCACGAGTGGGAACGACAACCCGCGCGCATTCTGGATCCCGGCGCGCACCGGGATGACGGCCGAATCCACGCCGATGACGCCGAGGGCGCCGACGCCCGGAGGCGGGTACACACGACGCTCACGGATCGAATCGAGGAGATATGCAGACAATCGCGCATTGGGTCGACGGCAAGGGCTTCGCAGGAACGAGTGCCGCGACCGCGCCGGTGACCAATCCCGCGACCGGCGTGGTGACCGGGCAGGTAGCGCTGGCGAGCGTCGAGGACGTGCGGGCGGCGATCGATTCAGCGACCGCGGCTTTCCCCGCGTGGCGCGACGCCTCGCTGGCCCGGCGGACCCAGGTGCTGTTCCGGTTCCGTGAGCTGCTCAACGAGCGCAAGGAGGAACTGGCCAAGCTGATCACCGCCGAACACGGCAAGGTGCTCTCCGATGCGCTCGGCGAGGTGACCCGCGGTCTGGAGATCGTCGAATTCGCCTGTGGCATCCCGCATCTGATCAAGGGCGGATACACCGAGAACGCTTCGACGAAGGTGGATATCTTCTCGATCCGCCAGCCGCTGGGTCCGGTGGCCGTCATTTCGCCGTTCAACTTCCCGGCGATGGTGCCGATGTGGTTCTTCCCGGTCGCGATCGCCGCGGGCAACACCGTGGTGCTCAAGCCGAGCGAGAAGGATCCGTCCTCGTCGCTGTGGATGGCCGAGCTGTGGCACGAAGCGGGTCTGCCCGCAGGCGTTTTCAATGTGGTGCAGGGTGACAAGGTCGCCGTCGACGAGCTGCTCGATAACCCGGGCATCAAGGCCGTCTCGTTCGTCGGCTCGACCCCGATCGCGAAATACGTCTACCAGCGCGGCACCGCGAACGGCAAGCGGGTGCAGGCCCTCGGCGGCGCGAAGAACCACATGCTCGTGCTGCCGGACGCGGATCTGGACCTGGCCGCCGACGCCGCGGTCAATGCCGGTTTCGGCTCCGCGGGCGAGCGTTGCATGGCGATCAGCGTGGTGCTCGCGGTCGGCTCGGTCGGTGACGAGCTGGTCGCCAAGATCGCCGAACGGGCAGGCACGATCAAGACCGGCGACGGCACCCGCGACACCGACATGGGTCCACTGGTGACCCGCGAGCACCGCGACCGGGTCGCCGCGTACATCGATGCGGGCGAATCCGCCGGAGCCACGGTCGTTCTCGACGGCCGCGGCATCGAAGCCGACGGTGCGGCGAACGGGTTCTGGCTCGGGCCGACGATTCTCGATCACGTCGGCGCCGATATGAGTGTCTACACCGACGAGATCTTCGGCCCGGTCCTGTCGGTGGTCCGGGTCGACACCTACGACGAGGCGCTGGCGCTGATCAACGCGAACCCCTACGGCAACGGCACCGCGATCTTCACCAACGACGGCGGCGCGGCCCGGCGCTTCCACAACGAGGTCGAGGTCGGCATGGTCGGCATCAATGTGCCGATCCCGGTTCCCATGGCGTACTACAGCTTCGGCGGTTGGAAGAATTCGCTGTTCGGCGATTCGCATGCGCACGGCACCGATGGCGTGCACTTCTTCACCCGGGGCAAGGCCGTCACCAGTCGCTGGCTCGATCCGAGCCACGGCGGGCTCGAATTGGGCTTCCCCCAGAACAAGTAGCGCCCGCCCAGCGGGCACCGCCCACAGACCAAGTGACGCAGGAGAACTCGCCGATGACGCTGCCCAACGGATTGACGCCCGACCAGGCGCGGCAGACCGCTGCCCGCGCCTACGAACTCGACCGTCGCCACGTTTTCCATTCGTGGTCCGCACAGGCGCAGATCACGCCGATGACCATCACCGCTTCGCGGGGCTGCTACGTCTGGGACGGCGACGGCAACAGGCTGCTCGATTTCTCCTCCCAGCTGGTCAACACCAATATCGGACATCAACATCCGAAAGTCGTTGCGGCGGTGCAGGAGCAGGCGGCCACGCTCTGCACCGTGGCACCACACCACGTCAACGAGGCACGCTCGGAGGCCGCGCGGTTGATCGCCGAACGCACGCCGGGTCCGTTGAACAAGATCTTCTTCACCAACGGCGGCGCCGACGCCGTCGAGCATGCGGTGCGGATGGCGCGGCTGCACACCGGCCGCTACAAGGTGCTGGCGCGCTACCGTTCGTATCACGGCGGCACCGAGACCGCGATCAACCTCACGGGCGATCCACGACGCTGGCCCAACGACCACGGCAATAGCGGCGTCGTGCACTTCTTCGGACCTTTCCGCTATCGCTCGCAGTTCCATGCGAGCGACGACACCGAGGAAACCGAGCGCGCGCTGGCGCATCTCGACCAGACCATCGCCTTCGAGGGGCCGAGCACCATCGCCGCGATCATCCTCGAATCCGTCCCTGGCACAGCGGGAATCATGGTCCCGCCGCCCGGCTACCTGGCCGGGGTGCGGGCGTTGTGCGACAAGTACGGCATCATTTTCATCGCCGATGAGGTGATGTCGGGGTTCGGCCGCACCGGAAAGTGGTTCGCGATAGAGCATTTCGAGGGTGTCGTCCCGGATCTGCTCACCTTCGCCAAGGGCGTGAACTCCGGATATGTGCCGCTCGGTGGCGTCGCGATCAGCCAGGACATCGCTGCGACATTCGACGATCGACCGTATCCAGGCGGGCTGACCTACTCCGGTCACCCCTTGGCGACCGCCGCGGCGGTGGCGACCATCAACGCGATGACCGACGAACGCATTGTCGAGAACGCCGCCGATATCGGTGCGCGCGTGCTCGGCCCCGGCCTCCGGGATCTCGCCGAGCGCCACCCCAGCATCGGCGAGGTCCGCGGGATGGGCGTCTTCTGGGCCCTGGAACTCGTCCGCGACCGAGCGACCCGCGAACCGCTCGCCCCCTACGGCGGTACCAGTCCGGCGATGACCGAGCTCGTCGCGGCCTGTCGCGCGGCGGGCCTGCTGGTGTTCGTCAACTTCAACCGATTGCACGTGGTGCCGCCCTGCATCGTCAGCGAAGGCGAGGCCAAGGAGGGTCTGACCATCCTCGACGACGCCCTGCTGACGGCCGACCGGCACGTCGCCTGAAGGTTCACGGCAGGACGACCCAACGTATGGGATTGTGGACCGGCCCCCGGCAACAGGCCGCGAAGCGCCAACTCCGTGGCCTCAGCCGATCAATGTGGCTCGTGTGATGGCGGTTCGCCGCTCGAACACGACAGCAGCAGCTGACCCCGCTGTGTCCGCCGAGGCCACCGGAGGCCACCCCCCGCCGAAAGACCCGACGGTAGTCCGGGCGAGCGACACCGGTCGACCACGACGAGGACGGAATTCCGGCCGCCCGAGAGCTGTTCCAGTTGTACGTGACCCCTACCACTGTGCTCTCCGATGACCTGAAGAAGTACCTGGACGAGTCGAAGGTGTTCGCGACCGCCGCGACCATCGGACCCAACGGGCAACCGCACCTGACCGTCATCTGGGTGAAACGTGACGGCGAAGACCTGCTGTTCTCCACCACCGTGGACCGCCAGCAGGGCAAGAACCTCGCCCGCGATCCGCGCATCACCGTGATGATCAATCCGCCGGAGAATCCGTACGTGTACGCGGAGATTCGCGGCACGGCGACCATGACGCCCGATCCCGACAAAACACTGCCGAACGAGCTGTCGCACAAGTACAGCGGGCTGCCCTATCTGGAATTCAATCCGGCGTCGGTCGACGACGGACCCCGAGTCATCGTGCGCGTCACTCCGCGCAAGGTCGCAGGCCGCATGTAATCCGCTCGGGGCCAGGCAGTTTCAGATCTGCTGGGCCTCTTCCTGTGTGTGCTGCGCCTGCGCGACCTCGGCGGCGGTGTAGCGCAACGTCATTGCGACGAGCCCGACCAGCAGTGCGCCGACCGCGGCGACCAACAGCACCAGGGTGTAACCGCTGCCCAACGCATCGAGTTCGGCGGCCGTCATGCCGGTGGGACTGCCGGTTCGACCGCCGAGTGCCAGTGTTCGCGACGCGGCCACCGGGGCGAGCAGGCCGATCGCGATGGGTGTGCCCAGGTTGAGGAACATCTGGCCGACCGCCGAGAGCGGGCCGATATCCGCGGGCGCAACGCCGACGAGCACGCAGAGCGGGATCAGCACGATCGCCATGCCGATGCCGAGACCGATCACGACGAACAGGACCAGCAGCGTCGGCACATACTGCACGCCACGATCGAGGGTCGAGCCGAACAGCAGCCCGCCGACCAGAATCGCCGCGCCCGCACTCAGCAGCCAACGTGGTGCGATCCGCATCGCCAGTCTCGACGACAGCGCGGTCCCGAGGCCGGCGCCGAGGGTGAACGGTATGAAAGCGATCCCGGCGACCAGCGGGCTGTAACCGACCACATTCTGAATGAACAGGCCGGCGAAATAGGTTGTCGCACCGAGCACACCACTCGCCAGCAGGATCGCGAGAAAGGTGGCGACCCGATCGCGGTGATCGAACAGCGACCACGGCAGCAGCGGATTGTCCACCCGGCGTTCGGCGAAAACGAAGACGATGAGCAATAGTGCGCCGCCGACCAGTGACCCGACGATGACCGGGCTGCTCCAGCCGAATTCTGGTCCCTCGGTTGCCCCGAACACCAGAGCGGCGCAGGCCAGTGTGCCGAGCACCGCGCCGCGCACATCCAGGGTCAGCCGCTGATGGGTGGTATCGCGTAGCCGATACACCGCACCGAGAATGATCAATGTGCCGATCGGCACATTGATCAGAAAGATCCACCGCCAGCTCACCTCGGTCAGCGCACCGCCGATCACCAGCCCGCCGACCGAGCCGACGGCCATCATCGAACCGAAGATCGCGAAGGCATGATTACGCACGGTTCCCGGCGCGAATGTACTTGCTACCAAGGCGAATGCCGTGGGGGCCGCGAGTGCGGCTCCGGTGCCCTGGATCGCGCGGGCGGCGATGATCATCGCCTCGTTCTTGGCGAGCCCGCACAGCAGCGAGGCCAGCGTGAACAGCGCGACACCGACGATGAACATGCGTTTGCGGCCGAAGGAGTCACCGATCCGGCCGCCGAGCAGCATCAAGCCGGCCAGCGGGAGCCCGTAGGCGGTGACCATCCAGGCGCTGCCGGAACTGGTCAGCCCGAGCTCGTCCTGTAGTCGTGGCAACGCGAGGATCACCACGGTCCCATCGAGCACCACCATCAACTGCAGCCCACTCAGCACGAGGATGGCAAGCCCGAATGCCCGCTGCGTCACCGGATACTGCACCGATGCAGCGGGGTCACCGAGCACGGGTCAGCCCCTGTAGTCGGACCGGCGAACGACCGGTATCGGACCGGTCTGGCGGACGACCGGCATCGGACCGGTCTGCTGCGCTTCCTCTTGCGCATGCTGTGCCTGAGCCAGTTGCTCGGGCGTGAAGCGCAGCACCAGTGCGATGAAGCCTGCCACCACCGCGACCAGCGAGCAGACCGCGAGCACCAGCGTGTACCCGCTGCCCAGCGCGACGATCTCGGCCTCGTTCATATCCGCCGCCTTACCGGTGCGGCCGCCCATCGACAGTGTGCGCGACGCCGCGATCGGGGTGAGCAGACCGATGAACACCGGCGTCGCCAGGTTCATGAACATCTGGCCCACCGCGGACAGCGGGCCGATATCGGACAGCGGCACACCGACGAGTACGCACAACGGCGCGAGCACCATCGCCACGCCGACGCCGAAGCCGATCACGATCAACAGCGGCAGCAAGGTGGTCAGGTAGTTCACCCCGCCATCGAGCTGCGAACCGAACAGCAATCCGGCGGACAGGACGAAGGCCGCACCGCACAGCAGCCAGCGCGGTGCGATCAGCAACGCCGCCTTGGAGGCCAGCGCGCCGCCGATGCCGATGCCGATGGTGAACGGAATCGACGCCACGCCCGCGACCAGCGGACCGTAGCCGAGCACGTTCTGCAGGAACTGCGCGACGAAGAAGGTCATCGCACCGAGCACGCCACCGGCGAGAAAGATCAAGAGGAAGGTGGCGACGCGATCGCGGCTGTCGAACAACGACCACGGCAGCAGCGGATCCTCGATCTGCCGTTCCATGACCACGAAGATGATCAGCAGCACGACACCGCCGACCAGGGAGCCGATGATGGCCGGGCTGGTCCAGCCCATTTCCGGTCCCTCGGTCGCACCGAACACGATGGCGGCGCAGGCCAGGGTGCCGAGCACCGCGCCGCGCACATCCAGCGAGGAACGGTGGTGTTCGGTGTCCGCGAGCTGGTACATCGCACCCAGGATGATCAGCGCACCGATCGGCACATTGATCAGGAAGATCCAGCGCCAGCTCATCTCGGTCAGCGCGCCACCGACCACCAGACCACCGACCGAGCCGATGCCGACCATGGAGCCGACGATCGCGATTGCCTGATTGCGTACTTTTCCTGGTGCGAAAGTAGTTGCCACCAGGGCGAAGGATGTCGGCGCCGCGATCGAGGCACCGGCGCCCTGCACCGCGCGCGCCGCGATCAGCATGGCCTCGCCCTGTGCGAGCCCGCACAGCAGCGAGGCGAAGGTGAACAGTCCGACGCCGAGTATCAGCATGCGTTTGCGACCGAAGGCGTCACCGAGCCTGCCACCGAGCAACATCAGGCCCGCGAAGGTGAGACCGTAGGAGGTCACTGTCCATGCGCCGCCCGCGCTGGACATCCCCATTTCCTGTTGCAGCCGTGGCAGGGCGAAGATCACCACGGTGCCGTCGAGCACAACCATCAGCTGCAGCCCGCTCAGCACGAGGATCGCGAGCCCGAAGGCCCGCTGCGTCACCGGATACTGCATCGTCGCAGAGGGATTCTCGAGCACGGTGAGCCACTGTAGTTGACTCGACGACATCGATTCTGGCCGACGTGAGTCCGCGCGGGCGAGTCACAACGGATCATGCGAGGACTTGTGACACTCGACCGAGTCGCGGCGACCGGCGCGGGCAAGTGAAAAATGTCCTATCCGTCCGTGGATACGGCAAGCGGGCGCATGGCATCGGTGGAGAACCCGGCCGTCGGGCCGATCACCACGATGGCAGGCGGGCGGATGCCTTCGTCGCGCACCCGGGCGGCGACGGTGCCGAGGTCCGCGCGCAGCACGCGCTGGGTGCGCAGGGTGCCCTCCTGGATCACGGTCGCCGGTGTGTCGGCGGACCGTCCGCCATCGATGAGCACGGTCGCGAACTGTTCGATCCGCTCGACGGCCATCATCAGCACGAGGGTGCCGCGCAACTTGGCCAGCGCGGACCAGTCGACGAGCGAATCCGGGTGGTCCGGTGCGACGTGCCCGCTCACCACGACGAATTCATGGGTGACACCACGGTGGGTCACCGGGATGCCCGCGGCCGCCGGAACGGAGATGGGACTGGTGATGCCGGGCACCACGGTGACCGGGATCCCGGCCGCAACACACGCTTCCACTTCCTCGTAGCCGCGACCGAACACATACGGGTCACCACCCTTGAGCCGCACCACGAACTTGCCCGACTTGGCGCCCTCGACCAGCGCCATATTGATCGCCTCCTGCGCCATCGCGCGGCCGTATGGGATCTTCGCCGCGTCGATCACCTCGACATCCGGTCCGAGTTCGGCGAGCAGCTCCGGCGGCGCCAGCCGATCGGCGACCACCAGATTCGCCCTGGCCAGCAGCCTGCGACCGCGCACGGTGATCAGATCGGGATCGCCTGGTCCGCCCCCGACCAGCGCGACGCCCGGGGTGACCGGCGTCGAATCATCGGTCACCACACCGGATTGCAGCGCCTCGAGCAGCGCGGTGCGCACCGCGGCCGAGCGGCGATGCTGACCGCCGGCCAGCACGCCGAGGGTGAGTCCGTCGTAGCGGGCTGTTGCGGGAGTGACGGCGGTGCCGAGCCGCGCGACGTCGGCGCGCACACAGAAGATGCGGCGGCGAGTGGCCTCCTCGACTACGGCGGCATTGGTCTCTGGTTCGTCGGTGCAGGCGATCGCGTACCAGGCGCCGTCGAGATCGCCGTCCGCGTACGCGCGCTGGGTCACGGTGAGCTGCCCCGAGGTGGCCATACCTTCCACTGCCGGGGTGACTTCACGACTGATCACGTGGACGTCCGCACCGGAGGCGATCAACAGCCCGAGCCTGCGCTGCGCCACCGTCCCGCCACCGACTACGACGACACGCCGCCCATCGAGATCAAGCCCGACCAGGTAGTTCGGGTCGCCTTCGTGGCGGGTGGCGGGATCGAGCTCCGCCTGGTCATCGGTGGGTGTTGACGTGTTCGGCACAGTATTCGAGCCTACGTCCTGGATATTCGGGCTTTGTGTCAGACCCTGCACCGCAAGCCGCGGGCGGTGGTGAACTCTGCATCACCGGCGGCCCGCGGTCATCGGTATCAGGCCGGAGCACCGTCGAGCACTTCGACCTGCCCGGTGTCGAGCGAGTAGTAGGCGCCGACAACCGAAAGAGCGTCGGTGTCGACCAGTGGCGCGAGGTCGTTGTTGCCCCGTAGCTCGCCGGCGGTCAACTGGACCTGGATGCGGGTCATTGTCTCGACCGGGTCCGCGCCCGGCGAATCCATGCGCTCGTATGCCGGGCGCAGCGCCTCCACGATCGCCTGCAGATTGCCCGGCAGTGGCGGGCCTTCGCGCAGCGCTTTATAGGCGGCGGCCACCGCACCGCATCGCTGGTGTCCGAGGACAACGATCAACGGGGTGCCGCTGGTCATCGGGCCGTATTCGACGGAACCGGTGACGACCGGACCCACGGCGAGTCCGCCGGTTCGCATGACGAATAAATCGCCGAGCCCGGTATCGAACAACAATTCCGGCGGGACCCGCGAATCGATGCACGACAATATGACGCCGTACGGCTGCTGATTCTGGGCGAGCAATCGACGACGATCCGGATCTCGGTCCGGGTGGTTCAGGTTGCCGTCGACCCACCGCCGGTTGCCTGCCATCAGGCGATCGAAGGCAGCCTTCGCAGTCTGCGGAGGGGGCGGAGGGGGCGGCGTCGTCTCGGTGTGCTCGGAGGGTTGGTCGCGACCGCATCCGGCTATCAGGGCGGTTGTCGCTGTCAGCGCACCTGCTAGAACAGCTCGACGATCGAGCACACTCATGTCGTCACCTCCGCAGTTGATGGATCTCCATCGGTACGAAACGGCGAAACCAAGCGCTAACTGTGCCGCTCAGTATGCCGGACATACCTTCGGAACACGGCATATGCCATACGACCTCGTCCCGGCGGCGGACTGCCGTGCTCGCGGTCGGATCGTCCGGCACTGGCCCACCGGGGTCGAAACGGATTCCGCAGCCGACCGATTTGCGTGCGCCCGCCAACCGAGTACGACACGACGTCGTTCCTATACTCGAGCCCATGACTCAGTGGGCGCGAGCGATGTGTGCGGTGGCGGTAGCGGCGACGCTGACCGGGGTCGGTACGACAGCGGGTGTCGCACAGGCAGATTCGCAGCCCTACGTGCCTGCGCCCGGCATCGAGTCGAAGTACTTTCAGCAGGGCCCGTGGGCGGTGACCGAAGAAATCGGGTTCGGATGCTGCGATTCCACCGGGGCGAAATATGACCTCTGGTACCCGACGGACCTCGGCGCGGGCAGCGCAAAGCACCCGATTGTGGTGTGGGGCGACGGAACCAACGCCGTACCGAGCCAGTACGCCTACCTGCTTCGGCACCTGGCATCGTGGGGCTTCGTGGTGATCGGCACCGAGAACCAGCAGACCGGCTCCGGCAGCGACATTCTCGGCTCGCTGTCGTATCTGAAAGGGCTCGCCGCGGATCCGGCGAGCATCTTCTTCGGAAAGCTCGACACAGCGGCGGCCGGCGCGATGGGCCATTCGCAAGGCGCCAGCGGCGTGCTCAACGCGATGGCGGCGTCGGATGGCGCGATCAAGACCGCGGTGCCGATCGAAATACCGGCGCAGCTGTGGTGCTCGTCGGGGATCACGTGCGCCGACAGTCGCAAGCTCGTCTCGGGTTCGGTGTTCTTCGTCAACGGCTCGACCGACCGCTTCATCTCCCCCTCGACGCAGGCGCTGCCATGGCAGGCGGTCGGTCTGCAGTCGAATCAGGCGTACTACGAGGCGACCGCGACGAACGTGCCGAAGGCTTGGGCGACGCTCAACGGCCCCGATCACAATGATGTGCAAGGCCAACCGGACTGCGCGCGGGCGTCGACTCCGTGCACCAGCGGCGTCTACGGCTTTCTGGGATACCCGACGGCATGGATGATGGCGCAACTGCGCGACGACGCCGAGGCTCGCGACGCATTCCGCACCGGCGCAGGCGAATTCCTCGCTCCCGCACCGAATTGGCGCAATCAGTCGAGCACCGTCAGCCGCTGATCCGCGTCGACGTATGGTCAGCTCGGCCCAGGCAGTGCGCTACCGGAGCGGTCGGCAGAGCTGATCGGTGGATTGGTCTGCGGCCGAGCGGGTAGGTCGGCACAAGCGGCCGGCAACTCGACACCCGACACCGGGTGAGCCGACGGCCGACGCATTGAGTCGACGGCACTCGGTCGTGGTCATCCACACCACGAACGGCACGGACAATCTGTATCTTGCGGCACGGCCCCGTTGCTTGCAGTGTGGAGCCATGACACAGGTACCGGCAGAACAGTTGCTCGAGGTGGCCTACGACGAGGCGCTACGCGGACTGTCCGAGGGCGGTATTCCGATCGGCGCGGCCTTGTTCGCGGCGGACGGCACGCTGCTCGGCCGCGGCCACAACCGCAGAGTGCAATCCGGCGACCCCAGCATCCACGCCGAAACCGATGCGTTCCGCGCGGCGGGCCGCCGCCGCGACTACGGCTCGACGATCATGGTGACCACGCTGTCGCCGTGCTGGTATTGCAGCGGGCTGGTGCGCCAGTTCGGCATCGGTGCGGTGATCGTCGGGGAAGCGCAGACCTTCTACGGCGGCCACGACTGGCTCGCCGAGCACGGGGTCGACGTCACGGTCCTGGACGACCAGCGCCTCATCGACATGATGACCACGTTCATCGCCGAACGGCCGGCACTGTGGCACGAGGACATCGGCGTCGCCGACGACATCGAGGCGCGGTGAGCGCGCTCGATCCGCACCGACGGCCGCTTGGCTCGATCACCGCAACCGAAGTCATCACCGGAAGTACGCGTAGTCCTGAACCCAGTGGAATCCGCGGCTACGCAGTGGGAAGCTGCCGAGATCCAGCTCGGTCAAGGACACGGTCACCGGACGGTCGTTCACCTGCCCCCGCAGGACGAGCCGCTCGGGACCCGGCCGTTCGAAGGTGAACGAGGCGAACTGCTTCTGCTGTCGCGAGGCTTCCTGTGCGGGTTCGGAAAGGGTGATCGTCCTCGCCTCCGGGTCGACAACGGCCACGGCGGGCACCCTGCTGCCGTCCATCCGCTGGTAGGCCGCGCCGCTGATATCGACAATGAGTCGCTGCCAACGATTTTCGTCGGAAGTCAATGGTGGCAGCGAAACTCCGTCCAGCTCGAATTCCGTGACATTCCAGATCCCGTACAGCGCCGGTTCAGGCGCCCCGTCGCCATATTCGCGCCACGCGTCCCAGCCGCTGCGCACGCAACCGAGCAGCACCCAGAGGCCGAGGAAGACCTGCACGACAACGAGGACGCGTTCGGCTCGCGGCGTGCGAAAGAGTCGTGGTTGGGCGGCGGGCCCGGACGGCCGTTCCAGCACAAGGACATTCGCCAGTCTGCGCGCCTGCGGAGCCAACACCACCAGGCACAGCAGCACCAAATGGAACGAGAGGATCTTGACCGGAACGTCGAAGGTCATGTTCAGCACGAAAACCTGGGCAAGACTGACCAGACTCAGCATCGCACCGAGCGTCGCGGTGCGCGGAACGAACAGCAGCAGCCCACCGAGGACTTCGGCGCTGCCGAGCAGAATCTCGTACGGATGGGAACTGCCGACCTGCATCCACAGCACCGACAGCGGGCTGAACTCGCCGTAGGGCTGGACCAAGGTGGCCAGCGGCGGACTCGTCATCTGTGTCGGAATGACCTTGGCCATCCCGTAGAAGATCATCTGACCGCCAAGGCACAGCCGGATAAATACCACGAACCAGGCATGGAGTCCGGCGTAATCGCCGCGGCGGCGGTCGAGTGCGGTCCAGACGGCGGTGATCACTGCGGAGAGCACCAGCAGACAGAAAACCAGCAGCCAGATGATCGCTTGATCGCCGCTGCCCGAGTCGTGTAGCACAGCGTCGACGCCGAACATCTGCCTGCCGACCCAAGCGGCGATCGGTTCGACAGCCGTCAACTGCCAGCGGATCGCCTCGTCCGAAAGCCATTGCCCGGCAATTCCGGTGAACACGTAGGTGATCTGCGCGAAGACCAGGCAGAAGAGCCCGAAGTAGGCCACGCACATACGGAAGACGATCCGTGTGAGCGGGATCCACCTCGGGTTTATGGACTGGGAGGACGAATCCTGCAGCGCCCGAGCATAAGTCCGCTCCGGACCGACTACCGCACCCACGTGGACTCCCTGTCTGACGACGAAATGGTGACGAGTCGAAACTATCGACGCCGACCACTCGTCGTCCTCAGAGCGACCCCCCGTCTCTGTCCGGGGGTTAACCGAACCACGGTCGGGATGCAGGCACCCGGTCAGCGGAAGTAGGGGTAGTCCTGCACCCAGTTGAACCCACGGCTACGCAAGGGGAATTGCTCGAGATCGACTTGTTCCAGCGCGATGGTCACCGGCCGACCGGCCAACTGCCCCGCCAGCTTCAGCCGATCCGGGGACGGCTGATCGAAGGTGAAGGTGCCGATCGGGGACGGCTGCGCGCCCGGCTCCGGCGGCGGATCGGACAACACGATCGTGTGCGCGGACGGGTCAACGACAACGGTAGCGGGCATGAGCGTGCCGTTCATCCGCTGGTAGGTCGCGCCGTGGACATCGAAAACAAGTCGCTGCCAACGGTTCTCGTCCGTGGTCAACGGCAGGAGCGGCTGACCGTCCTGGGTGAACTCCGAAACCTGCCAGATTCCGTACAACGGCGGCTTCGACGCACCCCCGCCATCTTTTTCCCAAGACTTCATCCCGACCTGCACCGCACCGGACAACGCCCAGACCCCGAGCGCGAGTTGCACCGTGACCGCGATGATTTTCGTCCGACGGCGAGCAAACGGCTCCGGCTGGGTGGCCGGTTCAGCGGGCCGCGCCAGCAGGAGCATATCGGCCAGCCGCCGGGCCTGCGGCGCGAGCAGCACCATACTCAGCAACAACAGGTGCAGCGCCAGAATCTTGACCGGAACGTCGAAGGTCATGTTCAGCACGAAAACCTGCGCCAAACTCACCAGACTGAGCATCGCGCCGAGGGTCGCTGTCCGCGGCAGGAACAGCAGTAGGCCACCGAGCACTTCGGCGCAGCCGAGCAGGATTTCGTACACCGGCGACGAACCGACCTGATTCCAGAGCACCGACGCCGGGCTGAACTCGCCGTAGGGCTGGAGCAATGCCGCGAGGGAAGGCTCCGGCATCTGGGTCGGGATCATCTTGGCCACCCCGTACCAGAGCAGCTGCCCGCCCAAGCACAGTCTGACCGCGAGCAGGAACCATGCATTCAGGATCCGATAATTCGGTCGATGCCGATCGAGCACGGTCCAGATCGCCGTCGCCACGACCGCCACAGCCAGCAGGCTGAACACGAACGCCCAGATGAACCGCTGATCGCCGCTGCCCGAATATTTGTGCAGCACAACGTCGGTACCGAAGATCAGCCGTCCGGTCCACTCGAAGATCGGACCGAGCGGACCCCACAGTCCCATCGCCGAGTCCTCGGCGAGATCCTTGGCGAAGAGGCCGGTGAAAACGAACGGGATCTGTGGGAACAGAGCACAGAACAAGCCGAAGTAGACGAAGCTGAGACGGAATGCGATCCGCGTCGCCGCGGTCCAGCGGGGCCTGTCTTCGACGATCGGCGTGCCGCCGTCCGCTCGCTCCAGAACGTCCACACCGCTTGCGCTCACACCGAACCCTCACTGCCTGTCGATGACTCCACAAGAGGGCAACATATCGAGGCGGAGAGGCTGTCCGCTTCCAGGAAGTCCCCGATTTCCTCCCCTACCTCCGGGGTATGAGATCTAGCCCGAAGGATGAGTACCCCGGTACTGTCAACCCTCGATGCCACCCAGTGAGCGGGTTACATTTTCTTGCTGTTTTCCTGGCCATACGCAACTAGAACGCGTTACATTTTGGCCGAAGGTTCATGGTGCAGGAGGATGAAATATGGCCGAAGATCCCGATCCCACCGCGCGACGACAGCTGACTGTCAGCGACCGCGATCTCGACGCCCTCGCCGAGGATTTGTCCCGGTGGCTGGATTCGAAGGTCTCCGCTGACCACCCGCCGAAGATCTCGGCGCTGTCGCGTCCGCAGGGCGCCGGGATGTCGAGCCCGACGGTGCTGTTCGACGCCGAATGGAGCGTGGACGGCAGGCACGAGGCCGGATCGTTCGTGGCGCGGATGACGCCGGAAGCCGAATCGTTCCCCGTGTTCGAAAACTATGATCTGGAAACGCAATACAAGATCATGGCGGGCGTCGCCGAAGCCTCCGACGTGCCGGTGCCCGAACTGTGCTGGCTGGAAACCGACGAAAAGGTGCTCGGCACCAAGTTTTTCGTAATGAAGCGAATCGACGGACGGGTGCCCGCGGACAATCCGCCGTATGTGTTCATCGGCTGGCTGTTCGATGCGAGCCCCGAAGAGCGCGCCCAGCTCACCGCCGGCACGGTGGAGGTCATCGCCAAAATCCACGCGATCCCGGATCCGGCCACCCGGTTTCCGATGCTCGACGGCCCCGGCCAGGCGCTGCGCAGGCATGTCGAGTGGCATCGCAAGTGGTATCGGTGGGCGCTGGCCGACGACGGGTACCCGATCCCGATCATCGAGCGCGCCTTCGACTGGCTCGACGCGCACTGGCCCGCCGATCCGGGGCCCGATGTCCTCGCCTGGGGTGACTCGCGACCGGGCAACATCCTCTACAACGGATTCGAACCGGTCGGTGTGCTGGACTGGGAGATGGCCGGCCTGGGTCCCCGCGAGCTGGATATCGCCTGGCTCATCTTCATCCACCGCTTCTTCCAGGACATCGCCACCCGCTTCGATCAGCCGGGCCTCGCCGACTTCCTGCGCCGCGACGACATCGTCGCCGAATATGAAGAGATCACCGGATATACGGTCCGCGATCTCGACTTCTACATCATCTACGCCGCGCTGCGCCACGCCATCGTGATGGCCAGGGTCAAGCGCCGGATGATCCATTTCGGCGAGGACACCGACACCCCCGACCGCGACGACTACGTGATGCACCGAGCGAGCCTGGAGGCGCTGCTCGACGGAACCTACGAGTGGGATTGAGACCAGCAATGCCTGTGCCCTTGGACGAATACCCGATCCATCAGACCCACCTGTCCCTGGCCCGAGTGGCCAGCAGCGACCGGAACTTCTACGACAGAAGCTATTTCAACGGCCATGACCGCGACGGGGGCACGTTCTTCGTCACCGGCTTCGGCGTGTACCCGAATCTCGGCGTGACCGACGCCTACGCCGCCGTCCGGCGCGGCGACACCCAGCGTTCGGTCCGCTTCTCCGATGCGCTCGGCGATCGCAGCCTGGACCAGCAGGTGGGCGGCTACCGCATCGAGGTGCTGGAACCATTGCAACGGATCCGGGTGATCTGCGAACACGACGACCTCGGATTCGACCTCACCTGGGAAGGCTCGTTCCCGACAGTCCAGGAGCAGCCGCACCTGATCCTCAACGGCAACCGGCCGATCATCCAGGCGAGCCGCTTCGCGCAGGTCGGCTCCTGGGCGGGCACGCTGCACGTCGACGGCAAGGATTTCACCGTCGACCCGGACATCTGGATGGGCACCAGGGATCGTTCCTGGGGTATCCGACCGGTCGGCGAGCCCGAACCGCCCGGCCGCGCCGCCGCCGAGCCCTCGGGTGGCTTCTGGTGGATGTATGTGCCGATTCGCTTCGACGACTTCGCCATCGTGGTCATCGTGCAGGAGGAACCGGACGGCACCCGCACTCTCAACGACGCGGTCCGCGTCTTCCCCGACGGCCGCACCGAACAGCTGGGCTGGCCGCGGATCCATATCGACTACCGTTCCGGCACAAGGCATCCCGTCGGCGCACGGCTGGAACTCACGACACCGGACGGCAAACCGCTCGAGGTCGAAATCAAGACCGTCACCAATGTCGCCCTGCATGTCGGCTGCGGCTACGGCGGCGACCCCGATTGGCTGCACGGCCGCTGGATGGGCCGCGACTGGTCCTCCAGCAGCAGCTACGACCTCACCGATCCCGCCATCGCGAGCCGAGTCCCCTTCGGCGTCATCGACCACGTCGCCCACGCCCGGTGCGGCGACGCCGAAGGATGGGGCCTGTTCGAACACGCCAGCCTCGGCCGCCACGACCCGACCGGCTTCGCCGACTGGGGCTCGGTAGCGCCGTGATACGCACCGGGTGCGGGCACGCCGATTTGCCCGGAGCCGTCCCACTGACCGCCGTCTGCTCAGTTGTCGTCGTGAAGTGTTGGGGAGCAGGCTGATTCGATGCGGGCAGGCCGATGGAGTGCGGCGGCGATCACGATGTGGTCGATCGTGCGCTTGGGGATAGTGAGTGGGCCGTTGGCTGCCAGGATCGCGGCAGCCTCGGCAACGCTCGGAATGCCGAGGAGGGTGTCGGTCCGGGTCGACGGATTGGGGACACGGATTTCGGCCAGTTCGGCGTTGGTGTAGGCGCGGACCGGAATCGCGAGGTGGGCTGCCGCGGCGCGGATGCCGGGCTCGGCGGCGCGGCGGTCGAGGGTCGCCAGGCAGCGGATAGGTTTGTCGCCCAGCGCTTCTCGGATGACGGAGAGGATTCGCTCGGTCGAAGTTCCCGGGCGGAAGCCGAGGCCGACGGCGAACTCACGTGGTGGCACGGGTGGGTGCATAGTCGGCAGCGGCGGCCACGAAACGAGCGACAGCTTGCGGATTTCCGGCCGGGTGGGTGTGCAGGTAGGAGGCGTGCACGCGGTGGACGAGTGCGCCTTCGCGGATTCGGTCGCCGCCGGCGTGCCAACCCCATGCCGAGGTGTCGGCGCCGGTGGTGACGAGTCGCGTCCGGTGGAATTCGTGGCCGCGCACCCGCTCGCCCGCTCGCCAGAGCGGAGAATCGGTGAGCGCCACCGCATCTCGATAGCCGAGAGTCAGACGTGGTCCGAATTCCGCGGTCGCGTCGACAACGCCTGCCATCGTGTGGCCGTCGAGCGATCGGGTGAGATACAGCAGGCCGGCGCATTCGGCGTGCACCGGCATCCCACGCTCGGCCTGCTGGGCCACCAGCGTGAGCAGACGAGTATTGGCAGCCAGGTCTGCGGCGTGTTCCTCCGGGAACCCGCCCGGCAATACCAGACCTGCAGTGCCGACGGGAAGTTCGTCGTGCATCGGGTCGAAAACAACCACTTGTGCCCCCGCCGCGATCAGCAGCTCACGGTGCTCGGCGTACCCGAAGGTGAACGCGGGCCCGCCGGCGATAGCGATCACCGGCGCGAATCTTGCCTTCTCAGTGAGAGTTTCGTCGACACGACCAAAGTCTGTGCCGCTGTGGAGAAGCGCCTCGACGGTCGACGGCGCGGTCTCCCGCCCGATGATGCGCGTTCCGTGCGGAACGCCTTTCGAGGTTGGCCGCGCAACGGACCGGCTGTCACCGGTCAGCCCTTCCGCGCTCGGCGGCATTGCCTCAGCTCCAGCATCGGAGCGTGCACCCGCCAACGCACCGGTGTGCGTCGACGAGGCGGGAGCGGGCCTACGCGCTCCGACCGTCGGATCCCATGTCACGCTCGCAGCAGGCGGCTCGGCCGAATGCGCGCCCAGCTCCACTTCCGGATCCCAGATCGGACTTGCGGCCGTCGCATGGGCAAGACCCGCGATGGCGCGCAGATCGACGTGGGCGGCGACGAGATCCGTCATCGCGTCGACCGCGGCAGTGGCGGCGGCTCCGTGTTCGACCGCGGGGATGAGACCGAGGTGGCGGGAAGGGACTTCCAGCTCGGACATTCGTGGGAGTGAGCCGAGGACCGGAAGCCCGACGCGGTCGCAGGCCGCGCGCAGCACTTGATCGTGGCGTTCGCTGCCGACGCGATTGAGGATCACGCCGCCGAGCCTGATCGTACTGTCGAAGGTGGCGAACCCGTGCAACAGCGCGGCAATACTCTGGCTGTGGCCGCGGGCGTCGACCACCAAAATAACTGGTGCGCCGAGTAATCCGGCAACCTGCGCGGTGGATCCCTCGGCGATGGGCCCGGACTGGTTTTCGTCGATGCGGCCGTCGAACAGCCCCATCACACCCTCGACCACCGCGAGGTCACACCCCTGCGCGCCGTGCCGATACAGCGGCACGACACGTTCCATGCCGACCAGCACCGGATCGAGGTTGCGCCCCGGCCGCCCCGCGGCAAGTCCGTGATATCCGGGATCGATGTAGTCGGGCCCGACCTTGAACGGCGCAACCCGATGCCCCGCCCGCCGCAACGCCCCGATCAACCCCGTCGCCACCGTGGTCTTCCCACTTCCCGACGCAGGCGCGGCAATCACCACGGCAGGAATGCTCACCGAGTCCGCTCCCCTCGGGATCCGCATCCGCTCCGCCATCCCGCAACATCGGCCGCCGACATTGGGCACACGCACTGCCGGTCGGCGAGCGGTACATGGCGGAGCGGGCTTCCCGGCGTTCGCCGCAGCCATGTCCCACTCGTCGAAGCGAGGGTCACCATTCGATGCCTCGTTGGCCTTTCCGGCCCGTGTCCATGGGGTGTTTGACTTTCGTCATTTCGGTGACGAGATCGGCGGCGTCGATGAGGGCCGCAGGGGCGTCACGGCCGGTGATCACGACATGTTGGTTGCCCGGTCGGTTTCGGAGTGTCTCGACGACCTCGTCGGTGTCGACCCAACCCCACTTCAGCGGGTAGGTGAATTCGTCGAGGACGTAGAAGCGGTGCTGCTCGGCTTCGAGTCTGCGGGCGATCTCCCGCCAGCCCGCCAGCGCGGCGGCGGCGTGGTCTTCGTCGCTGCCCGGCTTGCGGGTCCACGACCAGCCTTCCCCCATCTTGTGCCATTCGACCGCACCACCGGCGCCGGTCTCCTCGTGCAGCCGGCCGAGCGTACGAAAAGCGGCTTCCTCGCCGACCTTCCACTTGGCGCTCTTCACGAACTGGAACACCGCCACATCGAATCCCTGGTTCCAGGCACGCAACGCCATCCCGAACGCCGCGGTCGACTTCCCCTTGCCCGGCCCGGTGTGTACCGCGAGCACCGGCTGATTGCGCCGCTGCCGCGTGGTCAGCCCATCATCCGGAACAGTCTCCGGCACACCCTTAGGCATCGAAACTCCTTGGTAGTCCATTGATCAGCGTGCCCACACTCATGCGGACACCATCGCCTGTCGATCTACGCCGTGCCGAACAGTGCCGACGGTCAGCCTGCCGCGCCATACCTCGAGCCGCCGCGGGTTCTGGGGAAGACAGAGGTGCCACCACGATCAGCTCGTAGCGCCGTGCACGGGCCGAGGTGGCTGGATCGGGTACCGACGATATCGACGGTCGGGGTGGCGGCGCGCTGAGGCAACTCGCGGCGCGGTATGCCCGCCCCGACGGCCGAAACCGGTGCAGGCGGCGTCGGCTATCGCCGACAGTCGGTTGCGCCGCCACGATCAAGCGGCTCGCATTGCCGGGTGCGCACCGAAACGACCCGAGCCCGCGCGGACGACGTCGGCTACCGAATCACCGGTCAGCTCGCTGAGTCGCAGGTAGCCGGCGCGCAGGCTGCGGGCCAGGTCGGCGGCGAGGCCGAGGCGGATCATGCCGCGTTCGCAGTCGACGACGATCGAGGTCACCGCTTCGTGGGCCAGCATGTCGGCCGCCGCGCGGGCGCGGGGCACCGGATCGGCGCCGCCGGTGGCGCGGCCGTCGGTGAGGAGCACGAGCATGGGGCGACGGCGAGGGTCGCGGACTCGTTCGCGGTGCACCACCTCGCGGGCCTTCAACAGGCCTGCGGCGAGCGGGGTTTTGCCGCCGGTACGCATGCCGGACAGACGGCGGACCGCGATATCGACCGAGGAAGTCGGCGGCAGCACGAGTTCGGCTTGCTGCCCGCGCACGGTGATCACGGCGACCTTGTCTCGGCGCTGATAGGCATCGCGCAGCAGGGCGACGACAGCGCCGGTGACCGCGGAAAGCCGATCCCTTGCCGCCATCGATCCGGAGGCGTCGACCACGAAGACGACCAGATTGCCTTCGCGCCCTTCGCGATACGCGCCGCGCAGATCCTCGGCCGCCAGCATCAGCGGGCCGTCGCCGCGGCCGCGGGCGTGCTGGTGCGGGGCGGCCGCGAAAACGGTGCCGAGCAGATGCAGTCCGGCGGAGGTATCCGTGCTGGAGCGGACGGCACGGCCCTGCCTGGTCTGCGCACGGGAGCGGCGGCCCGCGGCGCCCTCGCCGACGCCGGGGACTTCCCAGCGCGGCGGAGCCACGACCGACGAAGCGGGAGCACCGGTTCGGCCTTCGCGAGCGGCGGACGACTGCCCGCCGCCGGGTCCGCGGTCCGGGGAATCCGGGCCGCCGTCGGGTCCGTCGTCCGGTGAATCCGGTCCCTCGGTATCAGGACCGAAATCGTCCTCGCGGCTCGGGTCCGGAGAATGCTGATCCTGCGCCTGGTCGGTCCCGAATTCGTCTTGCTCCGTGGCGTTTTCGCTACCCGGCTGCTCGGCGCGCGCCGCTTCCTCGCCGGCGTCGCGCATCGCGTCGTCGAGCTGTTCTTCGCTGATGCCCGGCTCGTCGAACGGATCGCGCCGTCGGCGGTGCGGCAGGGCCAGCTCCGCGGCGACACGTACGTCTTCTTCGCTCACAGTGTCGGCGCCACGCCAAGCCGCGTGCGCCGTCGCGGTCCTGGCGACCACCAGGTCCGCGCGCATCCCGTCCACATCGAAAGACGCACACAGCGCGGCGATTCGGCGCAACTCGACATTGTCGAGCGTTACGCCTGCGACGCGATCGCGGGCGGTGAGAATCCGTTCGGCGATATCCCGGTCGGCGGCAGCGTAGCTCGCCGCGAACCCGGCGGGGTCCGCCTCGTAATCCAGCCTGCGCCGGACCACGGCCATCCGCACATCCACCTCTCGGGAGGCGGCGACATCGACGGTCAGCCCGAACCGGTCCAGCAGCTGCGGACGTAGCTCGCCTTCCTCCGGATTCATGGTTCCCACGAGCACGAACCGCGCCGGGTGCGAATGCGAAACGCCATCGCGCTCGATATGCACCCGCCCCATCGCCGCCGCATCGAGCAGCACGTCCACCAGATGGTCGTGCAGCAGGTTCACCTCGTCGACGTAGAGCACGCCATGATGGGCAGCCGCCAGCAAACCCGGCCGGAATGCCTGTTCCCCGTCCCGCAGCACCCGCTCCAGATCCAGCGAACCGACCACTCGGTCCTCGGTAGCGCCGACCGGCAGCTCCACGAGCCGAGCCGGCCGCGCCCCCGTCTCATCGACCACCGGCGGCAGCAGCTGCGCAAGCGCCCGCACCACTGTCGATTTCGCGGTGCCCTTCTCCCCGCGCACCAGCACCCCACCGATCCCGGGATGCACCGCACACAGGATCAACGCCAACTGCAGCCGCTCCTGCCCCACTACCGCCGAGAACGGGAACCCCGCCTCACCATCCGCGCCAGGACGCGAACCACTCAGCGAATGGGCATGCGGTGCAGTTTCCGTATGGGACAAGGACACGCCCCAACTCTATTCGCGCCACACCAGCCGATCCCCAGCACCCTCCACCAGCCGCGACCTACCGCCGCACGACGCGGCAAGCCCATCACCCGCGCTAGCCCCAAGACACGGAGTCCTACCACCAGCCGCTGCGTCCCACTAGTCCGAAGCCCGCGACCCGGCCCCTCGCCCAGACCACCACGACGGACAGAGGCCGACGACCACATTCGAGTCCCAACAAGCCCGAAGTACCCGCCACCACCCCCGGGCGCTCACACAACCACGGCAGATCGATTCCGACGACCGACGTTCATGGTCGACTCACACCCAACGCCTCCGAGGTCAGAAGCATTCGCACCACCCCCTCGGCACGATGACACCTCCGAGCACAGCAAAACCCAGCACCAGCCCTCACGACCCGCCCACCCCACAACAGCCGAAGCACAACACCAAAGTCACAAACTCAGCTACCAACACGCCCACTCGGCACCATGCACCCCTCCGAGCACCGCAAAACTCCACCACCAGCCCTCACGACCCGCCCACCCCACAACAGCCGAAGCACAACACCAAAGTCGCAAGCCCAGCCACCGACACCCCCACTAGGCACGATGATGTCTTCCGAGCGAAGCGAGACCGAGCCCTAGAGTTCGCGGCCCGTCTCGCTTCCGAGCCGTCGAAGCGCACGCGCCGAAGGCGC
>NZ_JBHVDF010000018.1:91673-155982 GCF_042802915.1 Nocardia sp. NPDC057440 | reverse complement strand
GGGGGGGGGCGGTGTGGGGGCTACCCGACAAGACCCTCATTATTACGCTTGTGCGTGGGTGCTTCCGCCCCACGCCGCGCCCCCCCCCCCGGGGCGGGGCGCGGCCCCCCCGTCTGTGCTGTGCGATGTCGGCTAAGCCCGAGCTACTCCTGCTCGAACCGTCGCCGGAATCGATCCTCCATGCGCTCGGAGAAACCGCCGGACTTGCGCTGACGCCCACGCCCGCTCGATCCGCCGCTCGTGCCACCGGATTGGGCTTCGCCCGACCGGTCGCCCTTGGCAATGCCCTTCGAACTGCCGAGCAGTAGCAGCACGCCTGCGGCGAACATGACAATGAATCCGATCAGGCTGATGATCGGAAAGTCGCCGAGCTTCACCGGAGCGGCAATGCCTGCGACGAGTAGAAACAAACCAAGGACGAACAAAGCTGCGGCCTGGAGTCTGCGACGACTCGAGGTCGAGCGAAGGCGTCCGCCGCGGACGGACGAGGCGAACTTCGGATCCTCAGCATAGAGAGCGCTCTCGATCTGTTCGAGCATGCGCTGCTCGTGCTCGGAGAGTGGCACGGTACCTCCCCCGGCACTAGGACTTGGCTGTCGCCTCCGGGTAGGCGACAGACAGCCGACCTTGGCGGCTATCTGTCACCAATGATACGAGTTCGATCAATGCCGTACCACCTAATGGGCCCAGCCAGCCGAGTCTGTCGCCAAATTGCGGCGGGCGCAGGGCAGACGCGGGAGCCGGCGGCGCGCCGAGCACTATGCGGTCATGCCGTTGTTCCAGCCCGGCGCCGGACGCAAACGAGCACCCGCGTCGATCAGATCTTCCACATCATGCAGGAATGCGCCTACCCGCGAATAGAACTCGTCTGCCTGCTGGTCGTCGACAGCACGATCGAGTCCCGCCTCCAGCGCGGCGCGCGTCTCCGAGTGGGCGCTGAAGTAGTCCGCCCACATCACGAATTCGGGTGCCGCGCGCTGCAGGAGCACCCAGGCGCTGCGTGACCGCGCCCGCGGCGCGGCGTCAGCACCCGTGAACGCGAGCACCGCGCCCGCACCGCGCAATGCCGCGAGGTACGCGGTCCGGAATCGTTCCCGCGGATCCTCCTCGCCCGCCGCCTGCATCAGCAGGCCGTCGGCCTTCTTCAGCAGTTTTCCCGCCCGACCGGGTTGTCCCGCATGTTCGATCCGACCAGACATCAGCCGTCCCTCCACAATCGCGCACCTGGCCCATCGTGTGCGCGGGAGCCGACTTCCCAGCACCGCGCAGATCGAACAGGTATTCGAACGTTTGAATTGAGATTGAATATAGAGACACCCACCGACAAACTTCCGCGCCAACGCGGCCCGACGAGAGCCATGACTGCCGTCAAGCCCAACCACACCCCCGCACCCGTCGTCGTCGACCTCTCGGTCGCGGCCCTGCGCTCCCGGCTCCACGATGCGCTGGCCGTGTATGTCGCGGCGATGGATTACCCGCGTGGCACCGAACAGCACCGCGCGCCGATGTGGACCGAGCACACCACCCGTCCCGGCTGGCAGGCGGTCGCCGCCGTCGTGCCCGACGATTCCGGACGCGTCGACCTACGAACGTCGCCCATCGTCGCGATCGCCTACGGCTACCGCGGCGCCGCACACCAGTGGTGGCACCAGCAGGTGCACAGCGGCATGCGACGCTCGGGCTGGCCGGAACACTCTGCGCGCGAACTACTCTCGGACTATTTCGAGCTCACCGAGCTACACGTGCACCCGACCGCACAGGGCCGCGGCATCGGCGCGACCCTGCTCGCCCGGCTGCTGCAGGACCGGCCCGAACGGGCGGTGCTGCTGTCCACCCCGGAGGTGGAGCAGGAGGGCAACCGGGCGTGGCGGCTGTACCGCAGACAGGGATTCACCGATGTGGTCAGGAACTTCGTCTTCGCGGGCGACACCAGGCCCTTCGCCATCCTCGGACGACGGCTGCCGCTGTGAGAACGCGGGGCGGCGGTGGTGCGCCGGTGAGGGTCACGTGACGGTTGTGGTGGTCGGCTCCGGCCACAACGCGCTCGTCGCGGCCTGCTATCTGGCGCGCGCCGGACACCGGGTCGAGGTGCTCGAGCGCGACGAGGTGCTCGGCGGCGCGGTGTCGACCGTCGAGCGCTTTCCTGGCCATCTGGTCGATCGCGGGTCCTCCGCCCACATCATGGTGCGGCACACCGGGATCATCGAGGAGCTCGAGCTGGCCCGGTTCGGGCTTCGGTACATCGATTGCGACCCGTGGGGGTTCACACCGGCAGATCCGGACGGTGGCGCGCCGATCGTGTTCCATCGCGATCTCGATCGAACCTGCGCCTCGATCGCGACCGCCTGCGGTGCGCGTGACGCTGCCGCCTACCGCCGTTTCGTGGGGGTCTGGGGGCCACGCAGCGCGCGGGTGATGCGCGCGTTCGGCGGCTCGCCCACGCCGGGCCGGTTACTGCGTTCGTTCTGGGGGCTCGACGCACGCGCGGGCGGCAGTGCGTTGTCGCGGGAGTTTCTCCAGACCGGGGATGCCCTGCTGGACAGTTACTTCGACGACGAGCGGCTGAAAGCGTCGCTGGCCTGGTTCGGCGCGCAGTCGGGTCCGCCGATGTCGGAGCCGGGCACCGCGCCCATGGTCGGCTTCGCCGCGCTCATGCACACGCTGCCGCCCGGCCGCGCCGTCGGCGGCAGTGGTGCGCTGTCCGCCGCGCTCGTCGCGCGCTTGCGCGCCGACGGCGGCGATGTGTCTGCGGGCGATGCGGTCACGGCGCTGGAACACGTGGGCGACGGCTGGCGCGTGCGCACCGCATCCGGTCGAATCCTGCATGCGGACACCGTGATCGCGGGCACCCATGTGCTGACCACCCTGGACCTGCTGCGGGAAGGCGGATACGACCCCGCCGTGCTCGACGACTGGCAGCGCCGCATCCGGGTCGGGCCCGGCATCGGGATGGTGGTGCGGCTGGCGACCCGATCGCTGCCGAAGTATCCCGGCAGCTCGACCGAAGAGTCCGCGCACGGCTTGCAATTGCTGGTGTCCGATCGGCGACAACTGCGGCGGGCGCACGGCGCCGCGCTCGCGGGCGACCTGCCACCACGCCCCGTCGTGCTCGCGATGAGCTTCAGCGCACTCGACCCGACCATCGCCGCCCCCGGGGAACACCAGCTTTCACTGTGGGCCCAATGGCACCCTTACGAACTCGCCGACGGCACCGACTGGGCCGAGCACGCCGACCACGAGGCCGACCGCATCATCGCCGAGGTCGAGTCCTACGCACCGGGTTTCGCCGAGTCGGTGCTGCGGCGCCATGTGCAGACACCGGTCGACCTCGAGCGCGAGATGGGCCTGCGCGGCGGAAATGTGATGCACGTCGAAATGTCGCTGGATCAGATGATGCTGTGGCGACCACTGCCCGAACTCTCGGGTCAGAGGGTGCCGGACGCACCGGGGCTGTATCTGACCGGCGCATCGACCCATCCCGGCGGCGGTGTTTCCGGCGCGAGCGGGCGCAGTGCCGCGCAGCTCGTCCTGCGCGACCAGCGCCGGAATCGATTCCCCCTACTCCGCAGACGATGACCGACCCCACTCGGCCGAACGCGGGGCGTCGACCAGTGGCCGATCCAGGCGGCCCGGGGCGTCGTGCCGCGACGCTCCTGCGGCGACTCGCGACGGGATCCGCCGACACGACCATTGTTGCGCCACGGCCGCGAGACCTGATTCCCGCACTCGCGGCGCTGCTGTTGGTCCTCGCGCAGATCGCCTATCCGCTGACCACTGGGGTCGCCCGCGATCAGGTGACCCTCGTGGTGGTGTCGCTTTCGGCGGCCACCGCGCTGGTCCATGCCGGGATGACTCGAGGACCGAGATATGCCGCCGGATTTCTGGTGATCGTGTCGGGGTCGGGGCTGGTTGCCGAGATCATCGGCACCACAACGGGCTTCCCGTTCGGCTGTTATGACTACGCGGACGGCAGGCTCGGTCCTGCCGTGGCCGGAGTGCCGGTGGCGGTGGCACTGGCGTGGACCGGCGGGCTGTATCCGGTGTGGGTGGTGGCCGGTTTCTTGGCGCGCCGGGCAGTCGGCCGGATCGGGTTGACGGCGGTGGGTGCGGTGGCGTGGGACCTGTTTCTGGATCCGCAGATGGTGGCCGATGGGCAGTGGAGCTGGTGCGATATCGATTCGGGGCTGCCAGGGCTCGCCGGGATTCCGTATACCAATTATCTGGGCTGGTTCGCGGTGGCGCTGCTGATGGCCGTGGCGCTGACCGGTTGGGAACGCGCCGCGCGCGACGTGCGGCAGTCGCGGTCGAACATCACTGTCCCGATCGTTGTTTTCCTGTGGACGTGGCTGGGGTCCGCACTCGCACACGCGGTGTTCTTGGGTCTGCCCGCCTCAGCCTGTTACGGCGGGATCGGGCTCGGGCTTCTCGGCGTACCGCTGGTAGTGCGGCTGCGTCGGTCCCGAGGGCGACACAACGGGGACGGTTCCGCCCGTCGCGTGGCCATCTGAACCGATCGCCTGGCACGATGTGACCCGTGCAGCCGAGTCCTCTCACCACGCCGCCAGATGCTCCGGTTCTACCGTCGCCGCGCTCACCCCGCTCAGGGGTCCGGATCGCGGCGGCAGTCCTGCTGGCGGCATTGCTGGCGCCTGTGCTCGCCGGCTGCCTGCGCGTGCAGGTGTCGATGGGTGTGTCGTCCAATGACCGGGTATCGGGACGGATCGTCGCCGCGGTCGTCCCGGTCGACCCCAACGACAAGGGCCCGCAGCTGAAGTCGCCCGACTCTTTGGCGGCGAAGGTGCGGGTGCAGCCCTACAACCAGGACGGGTATGTAGGCAGCAAGGTGTTCTTCGAGGATCTGTCCTTCGGCGAGGTCTCCCAGCTCGGCGGTCTGTCCGAACAGACGCAGGGCATGTTCAACCTGCAGTTCCAGCGCACCGGCGACCTGGTCAGCCTCACCGGCAGGGTCGACCTGAAATCCGTTCCGCCGCACGGCTCGGACGTGCAGTTCACGGTGGCGTTCCCGTCGCGCGTCGCCAAGACCAATGGCAACCGTGAAGACGATTCCACCGTGTCGTGGAAGCTGCCTGCCGGTGATGTGTCCACGCTGCGCGCCGAGGTCAGCTACGCCGACCCGAACACCCGCTCCTTCGCAGGATGGGCGGGCATCGTCGGCGGCATCACCCTTGCCGTCGCCGCGATCGTCGCCGCACTGGCCTTCATGAACCGCAACCCCGCGCCGCCAGGCGCGCCGGAGGGCTTCTCGTTCAGCAGCTTGTGGCGGCCGCGACAGCGCCGCTGAGCCAGTGACGCCGAGCTCGTGACTCGACCGACCGCCGATGCCGAACGCCATCCCGCGGCACTGGCGCTGACCTGTATCGGCACCGGGATCGCGCTGCTCGGCAGCGCGATCGCGCTCGCCAACCGGGCAACGGTACGCCGACTGCCCGATGTCGCCGCGCCCGCCGCCGCGCCGATCACCGTCTGCATTCCCGCTCGCAACGAGGCCATGCGACTCCCCGCGCTGATCGGCGATCTGCGGGCACAGGCCGGAGTCCTCCGATTGCGGGTGCTGATCCTCGATGACGCCTCCACTGATGACACCTACGCTGCGGCCCTCCACGCGATAGCAGGCGACGAGCGATTCATGGTGCTGCGCAACAAGATCGAGCCCGGTCCCGGCTGGACGGGCAAGGCGGCGGCATGTGCGCGGCTGGCCGCGCATGTCGACGCACCAACGCTGATATTTCTCGATGCCGATGTCCGGCTGGCGCCACAGGCGATCGCCGCGGCGGCGGCCGAGTTCCACCACCGGGGTGTCGCACTGCTGTCGCCGTGGCCGAGGCAGCGAACCGGGTCGGCGGCGGAAGCCGTGGTGCAACCGCTGCTGTGCTGGTCGTGGGCGTCCACGCTGCCGATCTCGATGGCCAACCGCAGCAGCAGACCCTCGACAGCGGTGGCCTGTGGGCAATTCCTCGTCTTCGACACCGCCGCCTACCGAGCCATCGGCGGCCATGGCGCGGTGGCGGCCAGTCCCACCGAGGACCTGGGCATCGCCCGAGTCCTGCGCCGCAACGGTTTCCGCACCGCACTCGTCGCGGCAGGGCGGCAGGTGGAGACCAGAATGTACTGCGACGCCGCCGAACTCGAAGCGGGCTACACCCGCTGGCTGTGGTCCGCCTACGGCGGCTCCGCAGGCGCCGGTGCGGCCGTCGGAGCCATTGCCGCGCTGGCCTATTGGGTTCCGCCGCTGGCCGCGGTCGCAGGTAGCGGGGTGATCCGTCGCGCAGGCCTGCTCGGCTACTCCGCTGCGGTAGCAGGCCGCCTACTGTCTCGTTCCACCGAGGTCGGCGGCCCCATCACAGCCACGGATGTCCTCGCGGCACTTGCACATCCACTGTCCATCGGCGTATATCTCGGCCTGTGGGCGCGGTCCCGCAGCAGGCATCGACGCGGCGCCCTGCGCTGGAAAGACCGCCCGCTCCCTCCCTGACCTGCCTGCCCGCGTCCGCCACATAGGACCCCGGAGCGCGCTTACTCCTGACCCCGTCCCCTACCCCGTGCCGGACCCGGACCCGGACCCGGACCCGGACCCGGACAACCATTACACCGGGTGCCCGGTTGCGACACGGGGTGTGCGGATCGACACCGGGTGCGGCTGCCGTCGGGCGCGCAAGGGTGTTGTCTCGGGCTCCTGAGCCCGTTGAAGCCGGACGAGATTGTCGGGGGCGACCGGGCTATGGGACCGCGCTAATACCGATGGTCGGGAGGAAGAAGCAGGAGTGGCCGTTGTTCTGGACGGTACCGAAGACGGCGGCGAGCACGGTTCCCGAGCCGGTGTCGACCGGGACGGCGCGGACGCCGCCGACCGGGAGTGCGGCGAAGAAGAAGTCCTGGATCGCGCGTTCGGCGAGGGGGCGGATTTCCGCCGGGACTTCGGCGGGGACCATGGCGCGGAAGACGTCGGAGAGCGGGCCCATCGAGGTGAAGCCGCTGCGCCCGTTGCGCAGGTTCATCCACGCGACGCGCATGCCCGACACGGTCGAGGTGTCCGGGGCGACGCCGTAGGGCACGAAGGTGAACATGGTCTGGCCCGCTTTCACGGCGGTGAGGTCGAGGCCGGGGATGGTCACCGTGGTCTTGGGCCACGGGCCGGGAATAGCGCCCGCGACGGCGGGGACCAGGCCGAGGGTGCCGGAGTCGGAGCAGAACGCCGCGGCGGTGGGATACAGGAAGGGGTCCATGCCGACGGCGCGCAGCGCTTCGAGCGCCGATTGATACGCGCCGAACAGATCGGTGGGTGCGGCTGTCCGGGCGAGACCGGGGCGCTCAGCGGCGACAGCCGGGGCGGGAGCCGCCGGAGCGCCGAAAGCGGTGGCAGGGCCGGCAAGGGCCAGCGCGGCCGTACTCGTCGCGATGGCGGTCAGCGTGGTCAGACGGCGCACAACGGTCACTTCGGACCTCCTCATCGTCGGCACGATCGAGGTCAGGGTACTCCGGCAAACTCGCTAAGCAGGGAATCTTCAAGTTAGCAATTTTCTGGCGCGCCGCACGCCCTCGCGATCCGCGATTTCGGATCCATGAGGTGGGCGCTGCTCATGGCGACGGGCTCAATGATCGCGGGAACCGGCCCTCTCGGACAAGGGCTGTGCTCACGCTGATTCCTAACCTTGTTCTGGAGTGCCCCTGCTTCGCATGCTATTTCGGCTAGACCCTCGACGGCCCGCGCTCGCCGCGGGCCGCACCATCCAGAGCGACCGAGAGACCTGGCTCGTCGACGTCGCAGCAACCCCCCGCTCGCCGGGTGCGGGTGCTTCCGCCGGGAACGATGGAGGAAACCGACATGATCACCGAGCAACACAGCACCCGTTGGGGCCGCCGCCATGCCGACCAGTGCCGCCGCACCGCCGCGAGCTGTCGCGACTGACCGCGCCGCCAGATCGCGCACCCGTCACTGGCCGGGTGATGTGACCGCCTGATGAGGGGCCGGTCTCGTTCGTTTCTTCGAAGGACCTCGATATGAGTGCGTCCATCGCATCCAGCGCAGCCGCTGCCGTCGGCGGTGCGCCCGTAACCACCGCGACCGAGGACGTGGCTCGGACCCAACCCCACCGCGATCTACCACGCGGCAACCGCGGATCAGACCAAGATCGTGGCCACCTTCTCCGGCGCGGGCGAGGCGCTGCAGGGCGAGATCGGCGTGCTCACCAAGAAGGACAACGGGCTGATCGGGGCGGTGCACAAGGCCATCGACCACGCCATCCAGTCGGGCACCTACCAGCAGGTCATCGACCGGTGGGGGCTGAAGACCGAAACGGTGACCAGCTCGCGGATCAACCCGCCCGGCCCGCCGAAGAAGTCGTGACAGCCCGATGACACAGCGATTTTCCTCGAATCGGCGACTCTCCCCGGCACCACCACCCGAGCTGCGTGTGCACGCGGTCGCTCAGGACGATCCGTTGGCCACGCCCCTGCTCGCCGAGCTCGCCGTCGAATACAGCACGCGCTACGGCCGGACCGTCGGTGCGGTGCACGACTCGCTGCGCGAATACCCGGCCGCGGAATTCACGGCGCCGGACGGTGCGCTGCTGGTCGTCACCCGCGACGGCGAGCCCGTGGCAGGCGGCGCTTTCCGACGCTACGACGACGACACCGCCGAGCTGAAACGCATCTGGACCGCACGTGAGCACCGCATGCAGGGACTCGGGCGCTTCGTGATCGCACAGCTGGAGACCGAGATCGCACGGCGTGGATACCGCCGCATCTACCTGACCACGGGTCCGCGCCAGCCCGAGGCCGTCGCCCTGTATCTGAACCACGGCTACACCGCGCTCTACGACCCGGACATCCCCTCGGACGAGATCGGCCCGCATCCCTTCGAGAAGTACCTGCCCGCCCCACATCCCGCCTCCGACCCGGTAGGAGCCCACGCATGAAATTCCTGCTGTTCACCCTGGTCACCCGGGTTCCGGACCCGATAACCGGGCGGCTGCCCGGCACCAGGGAGCGACTGCGCAATGTCATCGAGCAGGCGGGCATCGCCGAAGAGCTCGGCTACGACGGGTTCGCCGTCGGCGAGCGGCACGAGGATCCGTTCCTGTCGGCCGCACCGCCGGTGATCCTCAGCCACATCGCCGCGGTCACCTCGCGCATCTCGTTGTTCACCGCGGTCACCACGCTGAGCCTGCTGGATCCGGTGCGCGCTTTCGAGGACTACTCGACGCTGGACAACCTCTCCGGCGGCAGACTGGAACTGATCATCGGCAAGGGCAACGGCAGTGCGCAGGCGGAGCTGTTCCACGTCACCACCGACGATCAGTGGGACCGCAATCGTGAAGGCTACAAGCTGTTCCGGGAGCTCTGGGCCAGCGACAGCGTGACATGGTCCGGCCGGTTCCGGCCCGAACTCCGTGCGGCCAAGGCGCTGCCGCGGCCGTGGCAGCCGCGCATCCGCATCTGGCACGGCAGCGCGACGAGTCGCGACTCGGTGGAACTGGCCGCGCGCCACGGTGATCCGCTGTTCTCGGCGAATGTCACCAATCCCATCGAGCCTTATGCCGAGCTGGTGCGCCACTACCGGGAGCGGTGGGAGTTCTACGGGCACGACCCCGCCGATGCCATGGTCGGCGCGGGTACCGCCGGATTCCACGTGGCCAAGACCTCGCAGGAGGCCGCGGAAGTGTTCCGGCCGATCTTCGAGGCGCGACTCACGCTGGCCCGCAAGCTCGGTTTGCCGGTGGTGTTCGAGACCCTCGCGGACTTCCTCGCCCGCAGTTCGGCGTTGGTCGGCAGCCCGGAGCAGGTGATCGACAAGGTCAGCCGTCAGCACGAGCACTTCGGCCACGAGGTGACCCACCTGGCCGCGGATCGCGACGGACGCACCGCGATTGCGCACCGAGACAGCCTCGAGCTGTTCCAGTCCTCGGTCGCCCCGGAACTGCGCAGACGGATTCGGAGCAGGCCATTGGCCGTGAACACGGACATCGACCATCCCGTCCGACCCACCACCGACTACGACCTCGATTCCCAGGGCGACCTCGTCCGCACCGAAACATCTGGAGTAACACAGTGATCCGACCCCGCTATCGAATCGCGGCCGTGGCCGCAGCCGTCACCGCGGCCGCGAGTCTCGCCGCCTGCGGCAGTGATTCGGCAGGGACCGGCGCCGACGCGGGGCCGCCCAAGCCGGGCGGCACGCTGCGCTACGGCCTGTCGGTGGCGCCGACCTGCTCGGACCCCGCGCAGTCGGGCACCAACCAGACGCTGTATGTCAGCCGTCAGATCGTGGATTCGCTGACCGATCAGGATCCGAAGACCGGCGAACTGAAGCCCTGGCTTGCGCAGAGCTGGGAGGTCACCCCCGATGCGAAGGTCTTCACCTTCCACCTCGTCGACGGCGTCACCTTCAGCGACGGCACGCCACTGACCGCGGAATCGGTGCGGAAGACCTTCGACTCGGTCGTCAAGCTGGGCGCGGCGAAGGCACCGCTCGGCGCGAGCTACCTCACCAACTATGTCGCGACCACTCCGGTGGACAAGCTCACCGCCCGCGTGGAGTTCAGCAAGCCGAATGCCCAATTCCTGCAGGCCACCTCGACCGCGCAGCTCGGCATCCTCGCCGACGTCACCACCGCGAAGCCCGCCGAACAACGCTGCGCGGGCGACAATGTCGGCAGCGGACCGTTCACCTATGCGAACTACCGGCAAGATGCCTCGGCGACGCTGGCCAAACGCGCCGGATACCACTGGGGTTCTGCGGTGTTCGCGCACCGCGGCGAGGCCTACCTCGACAAGATCGAGTTCACCGTCGTCCCCGAGTCCGGACTACGCACCGGCAGTCTCGGTTCCAATCAGCTCGACGCCATCAGCGATGCCCTGCCGCAGGACGCGCCCCAGATCGAGGCGACCGGCGGGCGGGTGCTGAGCGCCGCGAATCCGGGCGTGCCCTTCGGCTTCCAGCCCAATGTCACCCGCGGGCCACTGCGCGATCCCGCGGTCCGTCAGGCGCTGCTGCCTGCCATCGACCGCAAGCAGCTCATCGACACCGTGCTCGGCCCGCAATTCAAAACCGCGACGAGCTCGCTGGCCAGCACCACGCCGGGCTATCAGGATCTGTCGACCACACTGCCCTTCGACCAAGCCAGAGCACGTGGCATCCTCGATCAGGCGGGCTGGACACCGGGCGGCGACGGCATCCGGGTGAAGAACGGCGAGCGCCTGGCCTTCTCGGTCCTGTTCAGCCAGGTGTTCGCGGGCAATCAGGCGATCCTCGAACTGGTGCAGCAGCAGCTGCGCCAGATCGGCGTCGAGCTGCGGCTGGATCTGGTTGCGGTCGCGGAGTACACCGCGCGGCAGAACGCCAAGGACTACGACAGCGTCTACTACAACAGTACCCGCGCCGACGGCGACATCCTGCGCACCGCATTCAGCGTGGACAGTCGCAATCTCAATGTGCGCGAGCGCATCCCGACGCTGGACGACGCCCTCGACGGACAGTTGAGCACCGGCGACGCCGCCGCACGCAGCGCCCTCATCCGCACCGCGCAGCAGGCTGTGCTCGATTCGGGTCTGTGGATTCCGACGGTCGAACTGTCGCAGGCCATCGGCGCAGGCGGCAGCGTGCAGGATCTGAAGTTCGAGGCCTCGGCGCGACTGCAGTTCTTCGACACCTGGCTGAGCGGGCGGTAGTGATGGGGCGCTACGTGACGCTGCGAGCACTGCAGGCGGTGGGTGTGCTGTGGGCGGCCTTCACCATCTCGTTCGTGGTGCTCTACCTCCTGCCCGCCGACCCGGTGTCCATCGCCGCCGACGCGGGCGGTTCGGGCACGGCGGTGGACAAGGTCGCGGTCGCGGAACTGCAGGCCAGGTATGGGCTGGATCGTCCGCTGTGGGAGCAGTATTGGACGGCGCTGTCGCACGCGGTGCGCGGCGACCTCGGCCATTCCATCTCGACCGGCCAACCGGTCACCGCCGCGATCGGCGACGCACTGCCCTCGACGCTCGGATTGGCGTCGCTGGCGCTGCTTTTCGCGACCGTCGGCGGCGTCACGGTGGCCTTCGCCGCGACCTACTCGCGCCGCCCCTGGCTGCGCAACGCGCTACGTTCGCTGCCCTCGCTCGGCGTCTCGGTGCCGACCTTCTGGACCGGACTGCTTCTGCTGCAACTGTTCTCGTTCCAGTTCCGGCTTTTTCCGGCATTCGGTGGCCGCGGCTTCGCAGGAACCATCCTGCCCGCCATTACCCTCGCCATCCCGATCGGCGCGGTGATCGCCCAGGTGCTCGCGACGGGACTGGAATCGACCTGGCGGCAGCCGTTCGTCGATGTGGCCGTGGCCAAGGGCGGTTCGCGCTGGTGGGTGCAGCGCAAACATGTGCTGCGCTCGGCGGCGCTGCCGACCTTCACCATCGCGGGCGTGCTGGTCGGCAACATGCTGGCCGGCTCGGTGGTGGTGGAGACCGTGTTCGCCCGCACCGGCGTCGGACGTCTCACTCAGACATCCGTGCTCGCCCAGGACATCCCCGTCGTGCAAGGCATCGTGCTGCTGACCTCGGCCGTCTTCGTCACGGTCAATCTCGCGGTGGACCTGCTCTATCCGCTGCTGGATCCGCGCATCGCGGGGCGCGCCCGTCGTGCGCCGAACGAGACCACCGACGACATCACCACCGCCGAGGAGGTGGGTGCCCGTGCGTGACCTGCCCGCGGCGTCGTTGCCGAGACGGCTGGTGCTCTCGTGGCGATCGTCGCGCCGCACCACCCCATCGACGCCGGCTCCACACATCTGTCCGGCCGACCGCCGATCAGGGCGGTGGCGCGATGTTCCCGTCGTGCGTGACAACACCGTGCTGGCTCTGCTGCCGGAATGGCCTTCCCTCGGCTTCGCTTTCGCGCCGTGGCTGCTCATCGACAACATTGCGGAGGTGAACGTCCATGGTTGACGTGCTCGACGAGCGGCGCAGCGTGGCTGCGCCATGGTTGCGGCGGCCGGTATTGCGGTGGAAGACCTTGCGCGGCAACGCGGCGCAGATCATCGCCGTCCTGGTCGTGCTGATCGCGCTGGGGTGGGCGTTGGTGCCGTCGGTGTTCGCCAGCGGCGATCCACTGACCGGTGTGCCCGCCGAGAAGTTCCGTGGGCCGAGCGCTCAGCACTGGTTCGGCACCGACAATCTCGGTCGCGACCTCTACACGCGGATGGTGCACGGTGCGGGGCTTTCGCTGACCGCAACGCTCTCCGCGGTGGCGATCGCGCTGGTCGCGGGGTCGGTGCTCGGCTTGCTGTCCGGGTCGATCGGCGGTGTCGTCGACACCCTCATCATGCGATTCGTCGACGTGCTGCTGTCAATTCCCGCGCTGCTGCTTTCGCTGGCACTGGTCACCGCGCTCGGCTTCGGCACCCGCAATGTGGCTATCGCCGTGGGTGTTTCGCTGGTCGCCAACTTCGCCAGGGTAATGCGCTCGGAAGTGCTGCGGGTACGCCAATCAGCGTTCGTGGAGGCGGCGCACGCCTCCGGCGTCCGCTGGTACAGCGTGCTCGCCCGGCACGTGCTGCCCAACGCCTACCAGCCGGTGCTCGCTCTCGCCGCGGTCGAGTTCGGCATGGCGGTGCTCGCGGTCTCGGCGTTGAGCTTCCTCGGCTACGGCGCGAAGCCGCCTACTCCCGAATGGGGCTCACTGATCTCCGAGGGCCGCAACTACCTTGCCACCGCCTGGTGGATGACCACACTGCCCGGCCTGGTGATCATCGCGGTCGTCCTGGCCGCCCAGCGCCTCGGCCGCACCGTCAGCGGGAGTGAGCACGCATGAGCGACAACGATTTCCGCAGCGTTCGAACGGCCGATGACGGCGCGGTACGAACCAGCGAAAACGGCCTGCCAGCCATCGCCCCGCCGCTGGTGGCGGTCGCCGAGGAGCCGGTGCGTACCAGCGCCGGCCCGGCCGCTCCCGGCGCGATCGGCGTCGAATCATCGGCGCCCGATTCCGCGCTCCTTCGCATCGACGGTCTCCATGTTCACTACCGGTCCGACACCGGTCCCGTCATCGCGTTGGCCGGTGCCTCGCTCACCGTGGCACGCGGTGAGGTTGTCGCGCTGGTCGGTGAATCCGGTTCCGGCAAGTCGACGCTCGCGCAGGCAGTGATCGGGTTGCTCGGGCCGAATGCCGAGATCACGGGCGGGACGATCACCTTCGACGGGGAGATCGTGGACACCGGGTCGGAGCGGGCTTTGCGGCGACTGCGCGGGGCTCGGATCGGATTCGTCCCGCAGGATCCCGGGCTGTCGTTGAATCCAGTGCAGCGGGTGGGTGATCAGGTCGCCGAGGCATTGATCGTGCACGGTCTTGCCGACCGGCGTGATGCCGAGCGGCGAGCCGTGGAGTTGCTCACCGAGGCGGGGATCGATCGACCGGAGCTGCGGGCCGCGCAGTATCCGCACGAATTGTCCGGCGGACAACGGCAGCGGGTGCTGATCGCGGCTGCGCTGAGCTGCGGGCCGGAGCTGGTGATCGCCGACGAGCCGACCAGTGCGCTGGACGCGACGGTGGCGCGCCGAGTGCTCGATGGGCTTGCCGCGCAGATCGCTGCCCGCGGCACGGCCGTCCTGCTGATCACCCACGATCTCGCGGTAGCCGCCGAGCGGGCCGATCGTCTGGTGGTGCTGAACGGCGGCGAGATCGTCGAAACCGGTCCCACCGCAGCGGTGCTCGCCGAACCGCGGCACCCCTACACGAAGCGCCTGCTCGCGGCATCGCCGAGCCTTGCTCCGTTCGGCGGGTTCCGGCCACGCCGCCACACCGAAGAAAAGCCGCTGCTCTCGGTTCGCGAGGTGCACAAGCGCTTCCGTGCGCATTCCGGTGCGGCGGTGACCGCGGTCGCCGGTGTCGGCTTCGACCTCGGACGGGGCGAAACGCTGTCGCTCGTCGGCGAATCCGGCTCCGGCAAGTCCACCACCGCGCGGATCGCTCTGCGGCTCTGCGAACCCGACAGCGGTGCGGTCACCTTCGATGGACACGAGCTGACCAAGATCCGGGCAACCGAGCTGCGGGCGCTGCGCCGACGGTTCCAGGTGGTGTACCAGAACCCCTACGCCTCCCTCGACCCACGCTGGCGCGTCGGGTCGATCATCGAGGAACCGTTGCGCGCGTATGGAGTCGGCGACCGCAAAGCCCGGCAGGCGCGGGTGCGGGAACTACTCGGGCAGGTCGCGCTGCCGGAGCAGTTCAGCCGGCGGCGACCCGCCGAACTGTCCGGCGGGCAGCGACAGCGGGTCGCCATCGCGCGAGCGCTCGCGCTGCACCCCGACCTGCTCGTACTCGACGAACCGGTCTCCGCGCTGGACGCCTCGGTGCAGGCCCAGATCCTGGAACTGCTCGACCGCCTCCAGGCCGAACTGCGATTGAGCTACCTGTTCATCTCGCACGACCTGGCAGTAGTTCGCCGGATCAGCGACCGGGTCGCGGTGATGCGCAACGGACGCATCGTCGAAACCGGCTACACCGCCGATATTTTCGACAACCCCCAGCACGAGTACACCCGGGAACTGTTGTCGGCCATCCCCGCCCGCTCCGCCGTCACGAAAGGGCCGTCCTGATGCCCATCCTCGCCAGGCCCTGCCGCCACAGCGCACAGATCGCCACAGCAGTGGACTACCCACCCCTCCAATCGACTGGAAAGGATCGTGCTGATGCCTGATTCGGATTTCTTCCTCGGCGTGGAGCTCACCGGAACCGGTGCGCATCCGGCGTCATGGCGGCGCGACGATTCGCGAGCCGAGGATCTGTTCACCGGCGGCTACTGGGTGGATGCGGTCGCAGCCGCCGAAAGCGCCGGGGTGGACGCGGTTTTCGTGCCCGACTCTTTCGGCCTGCAGCAGGGCGGGGCCGGTGTCGCCAGAGGCGTGCTCGATGCGGTCGCGATCGCCGCCAGGGTCGCCGCGCGCACCCACGGCATCGGACTGATCCCGCAGGCGGCGGTGACCCACACCGAACCGTTCCACCTGTCCAAGGCGATCGCGAGCCTCGATTTCGCCTCGCTCGGCCGCGCGGGCTGGGAGGTCACCGTCTCCGAAGGCACTGTGCAGGCACGGGCATTCGGCCGCAAGGACGCCCAAGCGGCCGATGCGCTGTGGCGCGAGGCGGACGAGGCGATCGACGTGGTCACGCGGCTGTGGGACAGCTGGGAGGACGACGCGGAGATCCGCGACCAGCCGACCGGCCGCTTCATCGACCGAGACAAGCTGCACTACATCGACTTCGTCGGCGAGAACTTTTCGGTCAAGGGCCCGTCGATCACCCCACGTTCTCCCCAGGGACTGCCGATCATCGCGGTCCGCGCCGCCGACGCCCCGAGCACGGCGGTGGCGGTCCACCACGCCGACCTGACCCGCGTCGCCGCCGCCGATCTCGACGCGGCGGCCGCCCGGCGCACGGCGCTGCGTACCGCGCTCGCGGCGGCGGGCCGCGATCCGGACGAGGTCCGAGTGCTGCTGGATATCGACATCCATCTGGCCGGCACAGCGGCCGCGGCGCACGACGAGGTGGCCCAACTGGACCGCTGGGCCGACCCGATCTCCACGGCGGACACCAACGCACCGAACACGCTGCGCCACCTCGGCACTCCGGACACGCTGCGCGAACTCATCGCCGCCCTCCACGCTTCCGCCGTCGACGGCGTCGTCCTACGCCCCCTCGCCGCACCTGCCGCGCTCCGCCTCCTCGCCACAGCACCCCCGCTCGGGATCCACACCCGTTCCGGGCACCCAGCGGGGGTGCGAATCCCGGCAACGGGCGCGGACAGCAGAAACACAGGAACGCTGCGGTCACGCCTCGGGTTGGCGCGACCGGCCAGCCGCTACGCGCAAACCTCCACCTCGACTTCGGAAGGGACGCTGTGATGAGTGGGAAACCTCGCAAGGCGGTTCATCTTGCCGCGCACTTTCCGGGAGTGAACAACACCACCGTGTGGAGTGATCCGGCATCGAAGAGTCAGATCGATGTCGAGTCGTTCGTGCATCTGGCCCAGACCGCCGAGCGCGGGCTGTTCGACTTCTTCTTTCTCGCCGAGGGGCTGCGGCTGCGCGAACATCTCGGACGGATCCACGATCTCGATGTCGTGGGCAGACCGGATACGTTCACCGTGCTGAACGCGCTGGCCGCGGTCACCGGGAAGCTCGGGCTGGCGGGGACTATCAACAGCACCTACAACGAGCCCTTCGAGTTGGCCAAGCAGTTCGCGTCGTTGGATCATCTCTCGGGTGGTCGGGCGGCATGGAATGTCGTCACCTCGTCGGATGCGTTCACCGGCGAAAACTTCCGGCGCGGCGGCTATCTCGAGCACAGTCAGCGCTACCGGCGGGCCGCCGAGGTCGTCGAAGTCAGCCGCGCGCTGTGGGACAGCTGGCCGAGCGATGCACTGGTGGTGGATCGCGAGGCGGGCGTTTTCGCCCGCGATGTTCCCGAAATCAGCTATCGCAATACACAATTCGATGTCTCGGGCCGCTTCGTGCTGCCACCGAGTCCGCAGGGACACCCGGTGTTGCTGCAGGCAGGCGATTCCGAAGAGGGCCGTGAGTTCGGTGCGGCCAGCGCCGACGCCATCTTCACGGCGCACGGCTCGCTGGAAGCCGGGCAGAAGTTCTATGCGGATGTGAAGGGCCGCTTGGCGAAATACGGCCGCACACCCGACGAGCTGAAGATCCTGCCCGCCGCGACCTTCGTACTCGGCGATACCGCCGCGGACGCGCAGGAGCGGGCCAGGCACATCCGACTCCAGCAGGTCGGCCCGCAGACCGCCATCGCGTTCCTCGAACAGGTCTGGGGCCGTGATCTTTCCGGCTACGACCCGGACGGGCCGCTGCCCGATGTCGAACCATCCGGCGACGCCACCATCACCCGCGGACGAGTACGCCACGCGAAGGACCCGCGCGCCGTGGCCGAGGAATGGCGCACGAAGGCCGAGGCGGAGCAGCTCAGCATTCGTGAGCTGATCATCGAGGTCACCGCGCGCCAGCAGTTCGTCGGCACGCCGGCCGCGGTCGCCGAACAGATCGACGCCTATGTGCAGGCCGACGCCGCGGACGGCTTCATCCTCGTCCCGCACCTCACCCCCGCGGGGCTCGACGAATTCGTCGAGCGCGTGGTACCGGAACTGCAGGAACGCGGCAGCTTCCGCACCGAGTACACCGGCGCCACCCTGCGCGACCATCTCGGCCTGCCCCACCCGCACCACAACCACCGCAGCACCGCACACGAAGGAGCCCGAGCGTCATGACCACCAGCACCACAACACTTTTCGAGACCGAGTGGGCTTCCTGGCAGCATGCCAGAGAGGATCAGCTGCGCGACCCGCTCGGCTTCCTGAGCCTGACTGCACTGCATTGGCTCACCGACCGACCCGAGCGCCTGCCCGGGGTGCCAGGAACCTGGTGGGTAACCGACGACAAGGTGTTCATCACCGCACAGCCCGCCGATCGGCTGGAGTTCGACGGCACCGGCGTCGCGGGCGTGCAGATCCTCACCCCCGCCGAAGGCGCACCTGGACTCACTGTGCTGCACGAGGATCGAGTGCTGGAAGTGATTCGCCGCACCGGACAGTACGCGGTACGGGTGCACGATCCCGCCGCGCCGACGCTGCTGACGTTCGACGGCATTCCGGCCTACGCGCCCGATCCGCGCTGGGTGGTCGAGGGCCGATTCGTGCCGTTCGACGCACCGCAGACGGTGACCACCGGCGCCGTCGTCGACGGTCTCGAACATCACCACACTGCCGCGGGCACTATCGAATTCCGCGTCGGCGAGGTGACCGAACGGGTCATCGCCTTCGGGGAACCCGCGAACCTGCGGGTGCTGTTCACCGATGCCACCAGCGGTGTCACCACCTATCCCGCGGCCCGCTCGCTCGCGGTGGACGCACCCGACTCCGACGGCGCCGTCCGGCTCGACTTCAACCGGGCGGCGAATCTGCCCTGCGCCTTCACCGATTTCGCGACGTGCCCGCTGGCGCCCGCGGAGAATCGACTGCGCGTGGCCATCGAAGCGGGAGAACAGAATCCGCGGCTCGGCAGGTCGGCATGAGCGTCCCACTGTCCATCCTCGACCTCGCGCCGATCAGCGCCGGGTCGACCGCGCAGCAGGCCATCCGCAACACCATCGATCTCGCGCAGCATGCCGAAGACTGGGGCTATCACCGGTATTGGCTGGCCGAGCACCATTTCGTTTCGGTGGCCAGTTCCTCGTCGATCACGCTGATCGGTCTGGTCGCGGCGGCCACCTCGCGCATCCGGGTCGGCTCGGGCGCGGTGCAGGTGGGGCACCACACCTCCGCGTCGATCGTGGAGGCGTTCGGCACCATCGATGCCCTGCACCCGGGTCGCCTCGATCTCGGCCTCGGCCGGTCCGGGCACCGCCGCGCCCAGTTCGGTGCGCAGCCGGAGCATCCGAAGAAGAGTCATCCGGTGCTCGACACGGTGACCGGGCGCACCGAGATCAGGGACGGTGTGGTGGTCCCGCCGCCGTTCGATCCCGGCCGGATCGCCGACCGGTCGAAGTTCATCGCTTCGATCGCCGCGCTGCAGCAGGAGGGCGCACAGCCACTGGACTTCGCCGATCAGGTCGACGAGGTCCGCGCACTGCTCGACGGCACCTACACGAGCGCCGATGGTGTCGCGCTGCACGCGGTTCCCGGCGAGGGCGCGCAGGTGCAGCTATGGCTGTTCGGCAGCTCGGCAGGCGAGAGCGCCGAACTCGCCGGGCGACTCGGTGTGCCGTTCGCCGCGGCCTACCACGTCGCGCCGGGCACCGCGCTGGACGCGGTCGAGGCCTATCGGGCGGCCTTCCGGCCGTCGGCCCAACTGGCCGAACCCTATGTGGTGATTTCGGCGGACGTGGTCGTCGCGCCGGACGACGCCACCGCGCGACGCAGGGCCTCCACCTACGGTCACTGGGTGCACAGCATCCGCAGCGGAGCGGGCGCGGCCGACTATCTCGACCCGGACCTGGCCACCGCGCTGACGCCGGAGCAGCAGCGCCTGGTCGACGACCGCCTGGCCACCCAGTTCGTCGGCGCACCCGCCACCGTCACCGAACGGCTCGCCGCACTGCAACGCGTCACCGGCGCCGACGAACTCCTCGTCACCAGCATCGCGCACGACCACGAGGACCGCCTCGAATCCCATCGCCTGCTCGCCGAGGCATGGGGGCTGCGCGCCGCACGCGCCGCCTGAGCCGCGGCGCCCGATCCGGCGGGCTCCACCGAGGAGGCCGCCGGATCACCTGTCTCCGACTACTTCGGGCACGAATCTGCCGCGACCATCAATCGCCGCGAGCTTCGGTACTGCGCCACCGCACCGAACGCCTTCATGCGGTGTCGGTCGCGACCGCTGGTGGACCTGACCGACTGATCCAGTCTCGACCGATCAGGCGCTGATCGGCGCGGCCGTCACGCCGTAGCCGAGGTTGGTGAGGACCTCGCTGGTCGCCTTCGCGAAGTTGAGGGTGATGAAGTGCAGGCAGGGAGCGCCTTCGTTGATGAGGCGCCGGCCCATTTCGGTGGCGATCTCGATGCCGACCTCGCGGACCGCGGCCTGGTTGGCATCCGGGTTGTCGCCCGCGGCCCGGTGCAGCCGCTCCATGACCGCGGTAGGCAGCGGCCGACCGCAGAGTTCCTCGGCGCGCGCGACGGTGCGCAGGGAGGTGATCGGCATCAGCTCGGGGATGATCGGCTTGGCGGCTTCGATCGGGTCGCAGGCGGCGATCCGATCGCGCAGACGCAGGTAGTGCTCGACGTCGAAGAACATCTGGGTGATCGAATACTCCGCGCCCGCACGCAGTTTCGCCGCCAGATACCGGGTGTCGGTGTCCAGGTCGGGCGATCGGTGATGGCCCTGCGGGAACGAGGCGACGCCCACGTGGAAGTCGCCGAGGTCACGCACGATGCGCACCAGTTCCTCGGCGTAGGCGACACCCTGGGGATGCTTGATCCATTCGCCGAGCGGATCGCCGGGCGGATCGCCGCGCAGCACGAGGATGTTGCGAATGCCGGAGTCCGCGTACGCGCCGACGAGTGAGCGCAGTTCGGCGAGGCTGTGTTCGACGGCGGTGAGATGCGCCACCGGCAGCAGCGTCGTCTCCTGGGCCAGCGCACCGGTCACCCGCACGGTGCGATCGCGGGTGGATCCGCCCGCCCCGTAGGTCATCGAGACGAAGGCCGGGTGCATCCGTTCGAACTGGCGCACCGCACGCCACAGCCTGGCTTCGGCCGCGGCGTCGCGAGGCGGGTTGAATTCCACAGAGAACGGCACCGCGCTGCTCGAGTGCGTCCGCAGGCTCTGCACAACCGAAGGTGTTCCAGAGACGTTCGGTGGCGTCGGGGACGGTCGGCCAGGGGTCGAGCGTCCCCGTACGTTGTCGAAAGTCACCGGTCCAGTGTAGTGGTGATGCTTCCCGAGCCCGCCGGGTCGCCACGGGTGCGGTTGCCCGCGGCCGCGTATTCTGCGACCAGGCGGCATGGTCGCCACCGCCGGGCAACACGCGCGACAGCCCGCCCGGCACCGAAAAATTGCCGCGTCCGGGACAGCGCACCCGACGCAGTCCACGACCCGCACCACCTTGGAGGCTCCCCTGTCCGCCGGAACCGGTATCCAGACGCCTCGGGACACGCCGTCGGCCGATGCAGGCACGTCGACGGCGTCCAGCGACATCGCATCGACGACCGACTACGCATCGCTGAAGGCCGGTACACCCGCCTTCGTCCATGCCGTCGAAGCGGCGCTCACCGACTTCTTCCGCACCCGCCGCGCCGCCGTCGAACCACTGGGACCGGTATTCGTGCAGGCCGCAGAGGCACTCGTGCTGTTCGTGCTGCGCGGCGGTAAACGAACCAGACCGGCCTTCGCGTGGACAGGGTGGCTCGGCGCGGGCGGCGACCCCACCGGACCCGACGCGGCGGCCGTGCTCAAAGCCTGTGCCGCACTGGAATTGGTGCAGGCGTGCGCGCTGATCCACGACGACATCATCGATTCCTCGCGCACCCGCCGCCGTTTCCCCACCGTGCACGTCGACTTCGAGCAGCGCCACCGCGACCGCGGCTGGGCGGGTGATTCCGAGCACTTCGGCGCCAGCGTCGCCATTCTGATCGGTGATCTGGCGCTGGCCTGGGCCGACGACATGGTGCACGCCTCCGGCCTCGAGCCCGCCGCCATCGCCAGGTTCGCGCCGGTCTGGGCCCTGATGCGCACCGAGGTGCTCGGCGGGCAGCTGCTCGACATCAACGGCGAGGCGGGCGGCGACGAATCCGTGGCCGCCGCCCTCCGCATCAACCGGTACAAGACGGCCGCGTACACCGTCGAACGCCCGTTGCACCTCGGTGCGGCCATCGCCGACGCCGAGTCGCGGCTGGTCGAGGACTACCGCACCTTCGGCACCGACATCGGCATCGCCTTCCAGCTGCGCGACGACCTGCTCGGCGTCTTCGGCGACCCCGCCGTCACCGGCAAGCCCTCCGGCGACGACCTGCGCGAGGGCAAACGCACGGTACTGATCGCCGAGGCGCTACAGCGCGCCGACCGCACCGACCCGGACGCCGCCGCCCTGCTGCGCGCGAGCATCGGCACCGATCTCACCGCCGATGAGGTGGAACACCTGCGTACCGTACTGACCGGGCTCGGCGCGGTCGACGAGGTGGAGCGCCGCATCACCGACCTCACCGAACAGGGCCTGGCCGCCATCGAATCCAGCTCCGCCACCCAGGCGACGAAGCAGCAACTGCGCGCGATGGCGTTGGCGGCGACAAGGCGCGCGGCGTGAAAGTCGTTGCAGGACCGACAGATCGGGTCGTCGTCGTGGGCGCAGGTCTTTCCGGGCTCGCCGCGGCGCTGTATCTGACCGGCGCAGGCCGGACCGTGACGCTGCTGGAGCGCGCCGACCACCCTGGCGGTCGCGTCGGCTTGTATCGCGGACCGGATTACGAGATCGACTCGGGCGCGACGGTGCTGACGCTGCCGGAGCTGATCACCGACGCCCTTGCCGCCGTGGGGCGGACCCCGGAATCCTGCACGCCGCCACTGCGCATCCACCGGCTCGCGCCGAGCTATCACGCCCGGTTCGCCGACGGGGCCAGTATTCGAGTGTTCGCCGACCCGGAGGCGATGGCCGAGGAGGTGACCCGGGTCTGCGGGCCCGAAGAGGCGCGCGGCTATCGGCGACTGCGGACCTGGCTGGCGAAGATCTATGAGGCCGAGTTCGGCGAGTTCATGGACACGAACTTCGATTCGCCGCTGGACATGGTCCGCGAGCCCGAGAAGCGACGTGCGCTCGCCGCGCTGGTGCGACTCGGCGGGTTCGGCAGGCTCGGGCCGCGCGTCGGCCGCTTCCTGCGCGATCAGCGGCTGGCCCGCCTGTTCACCTTCCAGGCGCTGTACGCGGGCATGCCGCCCGCCGACGCGCTCGCCGTGTACGGCGCGATCCCCCATATGGACACTTCATTGGGCGTCTACTTCCCCGAGGGCGGCATGCGCGCCATCGCCGCCGCCATGGCGGACGCCTTCACCGCCGCGGGCGGCACCCTGGCACTGGGCACCGAGGTCACCGCGATCGACTACGCGGGCAGGCGCGCACGGCGGGTCCGCACCGCCGATGGCCGGACCTTCGACTGCGACGCCTTGGTGCTCACCACCGATCTCGGCGACATCGAGCGATTCGGGGTGCGCCGCCGACCGCTGCGCGCCGCGCCGTCGGCCGTCGTGGCGCACGGCACCGTGCCCGCGCGGGTCGCCGCGACGTGGCCCGTCCAGGCACACCACACCATCGATTTCGGCGCGGCGTGGGATCGGACGTTCACCGAGATCGCAGCGGGACGCGGGAAGGGCAGGGTGATGAGCGATCCGTCGCTGCTGCTGACCCGGCCCGCGCTCACCGACCCCGCCCTCTATATCGACAGAACCGACGGCCGCCACGAGCCGTTCTCGCTGCTCGCGCCATGCCCGAATCTCGAATCGGCGCCACTGGACTGGGACCGGCTCGGCCCGTTCTATCTGCGCGAACTGCTCGACATCCTGGAATCACGCGGCTACCGCGGCATCGCCGAACACTTCACCGTCGATCATCTCGACACCCCGAGCAGCTGGCGCGAACAAGGCATGCTCGCCGGTACCCCGTTCTCCGCGGCACACCTGTTCCGGCAGACCGGACCATTTCGTCCACGCAATTTCCCCCGCACTAGCGACAATGTAGTTATCGCTGGTTGCGGCACCACTCCGGGCGTGGGTGTGCCCACTACGCTGTTGTCTGGAAAACTGGCAGCAACCCGTATCACCGGTGCTCCGAGCCCCGCTCGGGATGAAACCCCACGCACCACCGGGATAGTGTTCCCGGCGAACCACTAAACTCAACGCCGACCTATTCGCTCGCGGTTGCGACCGCCGACCACTCCGGGGGAACCGACACCGTATGCCACCCCCCGAAGCCAGCGCCGCAGCCGACACCGAGGACTCGATCATCAACACCACCACGAGCCTCGCGGACCGCACCTCGAGCACACCGGACGCCCGGCCGAGTCGGCGCAGCGCGTCCAAGCCCGCCGCGCCCATCGTGACGTCCGCGCACGGACTCCGGTGGTGGGTGCGGACCTCGGCCGATTTCCTCCGCAGCCCAGAAGGGCATTCGGCGCTGCTCGGTTTCTTCGGCGCAGTGATGATCACCTTCGGCGGATTCGGCGCGGGCAGCGTCCGCAAACGCGATCCGCTACTCGAGGCGATGCACCTGTCCTGGCTGCGATTCGGCCACGGCTACGCACTGTCCACCATGGTCATCTGGGTCGGCGTGCTGCTGATGATCACCGCGTGGGTTCGGCTCGGCCGCACCACCATCGGCTTCGGAGACCGGCCGGGGGCAGGCGTCACGCTCAACGAGCTACGCGCGATCGTCGGCATCTGGATCTTCCCGCTGCTGTTCGCCGCGCCGATGTTCAGCCGCGACGCCTACTCCTATCTGGCCCAGGGCGCGCTGCTGCGTGACGGGTTCGACCCCTATCAAGTGGGCCCGGTCGCCAATCCCGGTGTGCTGCTGGACAACGTGAGCCCGGTCTGGACCACCACAACCGCGCCCTACGGTCCGGTCTTCCTGCTACTCGGCCGCGCGATCACCGCCATCACCAGCGACAACGTGGTGGCCGGAACGATCGCGCTGCGGCTGGTCATGCTTCCCGGCCTCGCGCTGATGATGTGGGCGGTGCCGTATCTGACCAAACATCTCGGTGGTAAGCCGACGGTGGCGCTGTGGCTGGCCGTGCTCAATCCGCTGGTGCTCATCCACCTCATCGGCGGCGTGCACAACGAGATGCTGATGGTCGGCCTCATGTGCGCGGGCATCGCGCTGGTGCTGGAACGCCACCATGTGGCGGGCATCGTGGTGGTGGCGATCGGTGTGGCCATCAAGGCGACCGCCGGGATCGCGCTGCCCTTCCTGGTGTGGATCTGGATGTTGCACGAAAAGGAACGCCGGGCGCTGGAGCGAGCCGCGAATTCCCCCGGCGCCACTGCGCCGCTGGAAGGCGAGCCGGACGCGGCCAAGCCCAGCGAGGAAATGCCCCACCCCGCACTGATGTTCGCCAAGATCGCCGGACTCGGGCTCAGCGTCTTCGCGGTGGTCTTCGCGGTCGCCTCGCTGGCGGCCGGTGTCGGCATTGGCTGGCTGACCGCGCTGTCGGGCTCGAAGAAGATCATCAACTGGCTGTCGCTTCCGACGATCATGGCGCACGTCACCACCTGGATCACCCCGTGGCGGATGGAATCGGTGCTCGGCGTGACCAGGACGATCTGTGCGGTGGCATTGGTCGCGGTGCTGGTGTGGACCTGGTGGCGGTTCCGCCACAGCGAACGCGAGGCCGTGCTCGGCATCCTCATCGCGTTCGTCGGAATCGTCATCCTCTCCCCCGCCGCGCTGCCCTGGTACTACTCCTGGCCGCTCGCCCTCGCCGCGGGCTTCGCGCTGTCGACCACCACCCTGATGGTGCTGGTCGGGCTATGCACGTGGCTCATGCTGGTGTTCCAGCCCGACGGTTCGATCGGGCTGTACAACTTCTGGCACGTAGCCGCGGCGACCTTCGTCGCCGTGGTGGCGGCACTGTCGCTGCGGAAAGTGGATCCGCTGCGCTTGCGGGCTAGCACGTCGGCGGATTCACCGGCGCCGTTACGGCCGTGACCGGTTCCGCCGCGGCCGTAACGAGTTCCGTGAGAGATCCCGCCGCCGAACTCCCCGTGGCATACCGCGAATGCCGGCGGATCGCCGCGGCGCACGGCCGCACCTACTTCCTGGCGACCCGGCTGCTGTCGGCCGAGCGAAGACCGGCAGTGCACGCGCTCTACGCGTTCGCGAGGACGGTCGACGACATCGTCGACCACACGGACGCCATCGAAGGAACTCTCGATCCGGTGGCGACCGCCCGCGTCGAGGACTGTGCCGGACTGCTCGATCGAATCGAGAAGCAGCTGCGCAGCCGCCTGGAGGGCAACCCGCTGCCGGAGCAGATCGGCGAACAGCGGGACCGGGTCCTGCTCGCCCTCACCGACACCATCGAACGCTACGACATTGCCCACCAGCACTTCTGGACGTTCATGGACGCGATGCGGATGGACATCGCCGGCACGCCGCCGTACCGCGACCGCTACGCGACGATGGCCGAGTTGCGCGAATACATGCGTGGGTCGGCGGCGGCGATCGGACTGCAGCTACTGCCGGTACTCGGCACCGTCGTACCGGTGGCCGAGGCCGAACCCGCGGCCGCCGCGCTCGGCGAGGCGTTCCAGTTGACCAATTTCCTGCGCGACGTCGCCGAGGATCTCGGTCGCGGGCGCGTGTACCTGCCCGCCGACGAACTCGCGGCGTTCGGGGCCGACCACGACCTGCTCATCCACTGTCACCGCACCGGGCGCACCGATCAGCGGGTGCGCAGGGCCCTCGCGCACCTGATCGCGGTCAACCGCGACATCTATCGTGCCGCCGACCGAGGCATCGACCTGCTGGAACCGCGCGTCCGACCGGCCATCCGCACCGCGAGCACGCTGTATGCGGGAATACTCGACCAGATCGAACACGCCGACTACGCCATCTTCCGTAGCCGCGCGGTAGTGCCACAGCGGCATCGCCTGCGGGTCGCCGCTCTGGAATTCGGCGCCGCCGCGCTCCGCGGCCCGCACCGGCCGAGCCCACGTCCCTGACCCGCGCCACCCTGCGACGCGGGCCGGGGACGAACCGGGTCAGAAAGGATCGGCAGCGGCGCGGCGGATGACTTCTCGGGCCAATGGGCCGTGCAGGGCATCGATCGGTCTGCCCGGCAGGGTCTCGTCCTCGGTGAAGATCCACTCCAGGATCTCTTCATCGGTGTACTTGGCGTCCTTCATCACGGTGATCAGGCCGGGCAGCGGTTTGACCACCGCACCCGTATCGTCGAAGAACCGTTCGGGGACGCCCGCGACACCGTCGCGGCGCACGGCCAGCATTTGATGGTCGCGCAGCATCTGATGCACCCGGGTCACCACGAGCCCGAGCTTGTCGGCCACCTCGGGCAGCGGCAGCACGGCCACGGACTCGGGAAGGACATCATCGCTGCAGGGAAATGCACTCACCCGGACAACGGTAGACGGTCCCCCGCCGCACGTCGTGAGACACCCGGGGCGCAATCGCCGATACCATCGTGGAGGCCGCACCGGGCGGCATGTCGCTTGTCGCAGTAATAGCGAGGGGTGAGAACTTTGTGAAAGCCGGAGGACATCACTTGATCGGGCAAATACTGGAAGGCCGCTACCGTATCGACGCGCCGATTGCCCGCGGCGGGATGTCGATGGTCTTCCGGGGTGTGGACACTCGCCTGGACCGCCCGGTCGCCATCAAGGTGATGGACCCGAAGTTCGCCGCCGATCCCCAGTTCCTTTCGCGGTTCGAATTCGAGGCGCGCGCGGTCGCCAAGCTGAAGCATCCGTCGCTTGTGGCGGTGTACGACCAGGGCGTGGACGGCGAATATCCGTTCCTCATCATGGAATTGGTGGAGGGCGGCACGCTGCGCGAGCTGTTGCGCGAACGCGGCCCGATGCCGCCACACGCGGCGCGTGCGGTCGCCGAGCCGGTGCTCGCCGCGATCGGCGTCGCGCATGCGGCGGGTCTGGTACATCGCGACATCAAGCCGGAGAACGTACTCATCTCGGATGCGGGCGAGGTGAAGATCGCCGATTTCGGTCTGGTCCGTGCGGTGGCCGCGGCCAACACCACGTCGGCGAGCGTGATTCTCGGCACTGCGGCCTACCTGTCGCCTGAACAGGTCACCAGCGGCACCGCTGATTCCCGCAGCGACGTCTACTCCTTCGGTGTGCTGATCTTCGAGTTGCTGACCGGCCGGGTCCCGTTCACCGGTGACACCTCGCTGTCGGTGGCGTATCAGCGGATCGAGAACGACGTGCCGAGCCCGAGCCAGTTCATCGCCGGAGTGCCCCCCGAGTTCGACGACCTGATCGCGCGCGCGACCGCCCGTGAACCCGCGCACCGCTTCGCCGACGCCAACGAGATGGTCGCCGCCCTGCATCAGATCTCGGTCGCGCTGAACCTGCCCTCGTATCGAGTGCCCACGCCGCAGGAATCGGCCGAGCATCTCAGCGCCAGCTACCGCATCGGCGCGCCGGATCAGCACGCGGGCCAACCCGCGGCCGGGCGCCAGGAACCCTATACACCGCAGTCGCCGCAGCACACCAAGGTCGTCACCGCGCCACGGCCCAGGTACGCCGACTACGGCCCGTCGGACGACTACGGCCCGCCCGCCGACTACGAGCCGCAGCCCTCGCACCTGCCGCAGCCCTCGCCGTATCAGGAATTCGACTCCGAACGCTCCCGCTCGCGCCGCACGACGCTGGTGTGGGTGGCCGTGGTGGCGCTCCTGACGCTGATCGTCGGTGTCGGCGGCTGGTGGCTCGGCGTCGGGCGTTTCTCCGCGGTCCCGCCGATCGCCGGGCTGGAACAGGAACGCGCCGTCGCCGCGCTGCAGAGCGCGGGCTTCTCCACCGAGATAAGGCAGAAGGCCTCGGACACCATCCCGGCCGGCGGCGTGGTCGGCAGCGACCCGCCCGCCGGGTCCAAGATCACCAAGAGCACGACGGTGGCGGTGCTGGTGTCCAGCGGCAAACCCCGGGTCCCGGAGGTGAAGCCCGGCGATGTCGTCTCGAAGGTCAATCAGCTCATCCGCGACGCCGGGCTGCAACCGGTGGACTCCGGCGAGACCGGAAGTTCCGCACCGAAGGGCTCGCTGGCGAAGATCGATCCGGCGCCCGGCACCGTGCTTCCGATGAACGCCCAGGTGAAGGTGTATCGCAGCAACGGGGCTCAGCCGGTCAAAGTGCCCGACGTGCGTGGCCGCGCCACCGCCGACGCCACCAAGATGCTCACCGATGCCGGGATCACGGTGCGGGAGACCCGCATGCAGTACGACAAGAACGTCGAGGGCGACAAGGTGATCGGCACCGACCCGGCCGCGGGCACCACGGTCCAGTCCGGCGACAGTGTCACACTGCTCGTCTCGAATGCCGTGAAGATCCCGACGGTGGTCGGGCAGAACGTCGCCGACGCGCGGGCCAAGCTCCAAAGCTTGGGCCTGCAGGTGACGGTGCGTCAGCTGACCCCATCGGACTCGTCGCTGGTGATCTCACAGAACCCCGGCGGGCTGTCGAAGGTCGAGCCGGGCACCACGGTCACGCTGGTCGCACTCCCCTGACCACCCCGGACGTCACATCGGCCGTGCGCCCGATGTGACGTCCGGTAGTGCCGAGAAGGTCAGCGCAGCATTTCCGCGACCAGGAACGCCAACTCCAGGGACTGCTGGGTGTTCAGGCGCGGATCGCACGCGGTTTCGTAGCGTCCGGACAGATCCAGATCGGAGATGTCCTGGGCGCCCCCGAGGCATTCGGTGACGTCCTCCCCGGTGAGTTCGATGTGCAGGCCGCCCGGGTGGGTGCCCAGTGCGTGATGCACCTCGAAGAAGCCCTGCACCTCGTCGATGATCCGGTCGAAGTGGCGGGTCTTGTAGCCGGTGGAAGCCTCATGGGTGTTGCCGTGCATGGGATCGCACTGCCAGATGACCTGATGGCCGGTGGCCTGCACCTTCTCGATGATCGGCGGCAGCACATCGCGAACCTTGCCGTTGCCCATGCGCGAGACGATTGTGAGCCGGCCTGGCTCGTTGTTCGGATCGAGCCGCTCGACATACTCCACGGCCTGGTCCGGCGTGGTGGTCGGACCGATCTTCAGGCCGATCGGATTGGCGATCAGTTCCGCGAGCGCGATGTGCGCGCCGTCGAGCTGACGGGTGCGCTCGCCGATCCACAGGAAATGCGCCGACAGGTCGTAGAGCACCGGCTCGCCCGCCGGATTCTCGCCGAGGCGCAGCATGGCGCGCTCGTAATCGAGCACGAGGGCCTCGTGGCTTGCGTAGATCCGGGCCGACTGCAGGCTCGGGTCCTTCACCCGGCATGCGGTCATGAACGCGAGACCGCGGTCGATTTCCTCGGCCAGCGCCTCGTAGCGCGCGCCCGCGGGCGACTGGGCCACGAAGTCGCGGTTCCAATCGTGCACCTTGTGCAGGTCTGCCATGCCCGCGCCGGTCAGCGCGCGCACCAGGTTCATCGCCGCGCTCGCGTTGGCGTAGGCGCGGACCAGCCGCGACGGGTCGTGCTCGCGCACCGCCGCGTCGGGTGCGAGCGAGTTCACCATGTCGCCGCGGTAGGACCTGAGGCCGAGCGAATCTGTATCGGAGGAGCGCGGTTTCGCGTACTGACCCGCGATGCGGGCAACCTTGACCACCGGCAGGCTCGCACCGTAGGTGAGCACGACCGCCATCTGCAGCAGGGTGCGGATGTTGCCGCGGATGTGCGGCTCGGTGTTGTCGGCGAAGGTTTCCGCGCAGTCACCGCCCTGCATCAGGAACGCCTCGCCGCGCGCGACCTCGGCGAGCTGCACGCGCAGCTCCTCCACCTCGGCGGGCACGCAGATCGGCGGCACGCTCTCCAGCACCGTCCGCATGTTGGCGGCCTGCTCCGGATCCCACGACGGCTGCTGCAGCGCAGGTCGGGCGAGCGCGTCGTCCAGCCGTCGCCGCAACTCGGCGGGCAGCGGCGGCAGTTCCGGCAGGCGATCGATGGGTACGTCGACGGTCCAGTTCACCAGTTCAGAATACGGACCATGTGGTCGCACAGATACCCGGAGGTGGGGGTGAACCTCGTACACCGAAGGTGTCGAGATCCCCACCCGAGAACCCCTGGAGCGATCGGCGGGCTACCGGCATAGGGTTGCTGGGTCCGGTCCCTGCCCAACCGCTCCGACTACCGAGGAGAAGACCGATCTCTCTGCGATATTTTTACGATTGCGAATTCATCGAGGACGGCACGACGATCGACCTCGTTTCCATCGGCGTCGTCTGTGAGGACGGCCGCGAATATTACGCGGTCTCAACCGAGTTCGATCCCGACCGGGCGGGCCCCTGGGTGCGCAAATATGTGCTGCCGCAGTTGCCCGCACCGTCCTCGCCGCGCTGGCGCAGCCGCAAGCAGATCCGCGACGACCTCTACAAGTTCCTGGTTCCCCGCTCCACGGTGCAGCCCGAATTGTGGGCCTGGGTCGGCGCCTACGATCACGTGGCGCTGTGCCAGCTGTGGGGCTCGATGGTCGACCTGCCGAGCACACTGCCCCGCTACACCAATGAACTGCGCCAGCACTGGGACGCGCACGGCCGCCCCGAACTGCCTCCCGTGCCGGCGGACGCCCACGACGCGCTGGCCGACGCCCGCCACAATCTCGCGAAGTTCGAGGCGATCGAAGCCGCCCGCCGCGCCGCCGCTCGCTCGTAATCCCGGCAGACGAAACACGAAGGCCCCGAGTCGGATTCGACTCGGGGCCTTCGCTGATACCAGCGATCAGTGGCTGTTCGTGCCGCCGTGACCGTTGTCCTTCTGCTGTGCCTTCTGCAGTACGGCGAGCTGCTTGTGCTCCTCCGCGTGCTCGATCTCGAAGGCCTGCTCGCTTTCCTGCCACGGGTCGGCCCGCAGGAAGCTGCCGGTGCCCGGCTTGCCCGCCGAACCCAGCTTGTTCATCTTCTTGGGCACATGGGCGCCCTGGTACTCCAGCGGGATCGGGTGGCCGTGGTCGTCGACCGGGCCGAGCGGCTGGTGCACCTCGATGTACTCACCGTGCGGCAGCCGCTTGATCACGCCGGTCTCGATGCCGTGCTCCAGCACCGCCCGGTCGCTGCGCTGCAGGCCGAGGCAGAACCGGTAGGCGACGAAGTACGCGACCGGCGGCGCGACCAGCAGGCCGATGCGGCCCATCCAGGTGGTCGCGTTCAGCGAGATGTCGAACTTCAGCGCCAGGATGTCGTTGACGCACGACAGCGTCAGCACGACATAGAACGCGATCGACATCGCACCGATGGCGGTGCGGACGGGCACGTCCCGCGGCCGCTGCAGCAGGTTGTGGCCGACGGTGTCGCCGGTGAGGCGCTTCTCGATCCACGGGTAGACGATCAGCACGGTGAACACCAGGCCCATGATCAGCGCGACCCAGAACACGGCCGGGATCGTGTAGCGACCCAGGTAGAGCTCCCACGGCGGCATGAGACGGGCCAGGCCGTCGGTCCACATCATGTAGAAGTCCGGCTGCGAACCCGCGGAGACCTGGGACGGGTTGTAGGGCCCCAGGTTCCAGATCGGGTTGATCTGCAGCAGGCCGCCCATGATGCCGACGATGCCGAGGGTGAAGGCGAAGAACGCGCCCTGGTCCGCGGCGAACACCGGCACGATGCGCGCGCCGACCACGTTGTTCTCGGTGCGGCCGGGGCCGGGGAACTGGGTGTGCTTCTGGTACCAGACCAGCGCGACGTGCGCGGCGATCAGCGCGAGGATGATGCCGGGGAACAGCAGCACGTGCGCGATGTACAGACGCGGGATGATGATGTCGCCCGGGAAGTCGCCACCGAAGATCAGCCAGTGCATCCAGGTGCCCGCGATCGGGATGCTCATCGTGATACCGCCGAACGCGGCCCGCAGGCCGGTGCCCGACAGCAGGTCGTCGGGCAGCGAGTAACCGAAGAAGCCCTCGAACATCGCCAGGATCAGCAGCAGGCAGCCGATGACCCAGTTCGCCTCACGCGGCTTGCGGAACGCGCCGGTGAAGAAGATACGGAACAGGTGCACGATGATCGACGCCGAGAACAGCAGCGCGGCCCAGTGGTGGACCTGGCGGACGAACAGACCGCCGCGCACCTCGAAGGAGATGTTCAGCGACGTTTCGTAGGCCCGCGACATGGTCACGCCGCGCAGCGGCTGGTAGGCGCCGTTGTAGACGACCTCGGTCATCGACGGATCGAAGAACAGGGTCAGGTAGACGCCCGACAGCAGCAGGATGATGAAGCTGTAGAGGGCGATCTCGCCGAGCAGGAACGACCAGTGGGTCGGGAAGACCTTGTTGATCGACCGCTTCATGAACGCTGCGGCCTGATACCGCTCGTCCGCGGCGTTCGCTTGGGCTGCGGCCTTACGACCGAGTGCTGAGGTCATGAACGACGCTCCCAGTAAGCCGGGCCGAGCGGCTCGATGAAGTCGCCATTGGCGACCAAGTAGCCCTCGGAATTGACGGTGATCGGCAGCTGCGGCAGTGCGCGAGCGGCGGGACCGAAGACCGGCTTACCCCATTCGGTCGCCAAGAACTGCGACTGATGGCATGGGCACAGGATCTTGTTGGTCTGCGACTCGAACAGCGAGGTGGGGCAGCCGAGGTGGGTGCAGATCTTCGAATAGGCGAAGTAGTCGCCGAAGTTGAAGCTCTCCTGGCCCTTGCGCTTGATGGCCTTCTGCGCGTCTTCGGTGCGCAGCCGGATCATCATGACGGCGTTACGGATTCCGCGCAGCGATTGCAGCGTCGCGTGCTCGTCGCCGCGCCACTTCTCCTTCCACGGGAAGACCGTCTCCATGGCGCCTGCGTCCATGTCCTCCGGACGCACGAGCACGATGTCCTCCGGGCGACCGGTGTCGCGGCGGATGTAGATGGTCTCGCCGGGGAAATCCGGAGTCCAGCCCGAGACCCACAGCGGCGACTTGTCGCCCTTGGCCCACGGGTTCTTGATCATGCCGCCGACGAACACGAGCAGCGCGCCGATACCGAGCACACCGACACCGGCGCCCGCCGTGCGGGTGATCATCTTGCGGCGACCGAGGGTCGAGGTGTCCAGCGCGTCGGTGAGCTCGGCGACCAGCGTGCGGCGCTCGATCTCGGGCGACCTGCCGTCGTGGCGGTCCTGGATGGACAGCTCGGCGGGGATGAACTTCTTGCGGATCAGCACCACCGCGACACCGATGACCAGCACCGCGATACCGAAGCTCAGGCCGACCAGCGGCGTGAACAGCGAGTAGGCGGCGTTGCCGTCCTCGCCGTTGCCCTTGTACTCCCAGGGCCAGAACAGGAACACACCGACGAGCACCGCGGCGGCCAGGCCGGACACCGCGAACCAGAACGACACCTGCCGCTCGGCCCGCTTCTCGGCGCGGGTGCCCGGAATCGGGAACCGCTCGCGCCGGTAGGCGACGTCGACGCCGTCGCGCGCGGTGCCGAGCTCGACCAGCTCGTCGCGCGACATCGCGTCGAGCTCTTCCTCGGTGGGATCCAGGTTCACAGTGCTGCGATCGGACGTTGCCCCGTCTTGCTTGGCCACAGCGGGGGTCGCCTCATCTTTCGACAGCTCGATGCTGTCGTCGCCCTCATCCGGCCGACCCATGTCGTTTGGCTCCTTATCCGTCATGACCTTGATCCGATCCACATCGCGGCGCCGACGACGAGCACGATGCCGACCACCCAGATGGCCAGACCCTCGGTCGCGGGACCGAAGCCGCCGAGACCGTACCCGCCCGGGTTGCGCTCCTCGGTGGCGTTCTTGACGTAGGCGACGATGTCGCGCTTCTCTTCCGGGCTCAGCTGCCGGTCGGAGAACTTCGGCATGTTCTGCGGGCCGGTGAGCATCGCGTCGTAGATCTGCTGCTCGCTGGCGGGCTCCAGCGGCGGCGCGAACTTACCCGAGGACAGCGCGCCGCCCTTGCCGGTGAAGTTGTGGCAGGACGCGCAGTTCATCCGGAACAGCTCGCTACCGCGGGCGATGTCCGGGCCGCGCAGCGATTCCTGGGCGACCTCACCGTTGGCGTCGCGCACCACGCTCGGGCCACCGCCATTGGCGGCCACGTACGCCATCAACGCGTCGGTCTGGTGCTCGTCGAACTTCGGTGGCTTGCGCTGCGCTTGGGCCTCGTTGCGCGCCATCGGCATCCGGCCGGAGGACACCTGGAAGTAGACGGCGGCTTCGCCGACGCCGATGAGGCTCGGACCGCGGTCGACCACACCCTGCAGGTTCGCACCGTGGCAGGTGATGCAGGAGGTTTCATACAGCTGCTTGCCGTCACGGATCAGCGCGGACTGGTCCTCGTGCGCGGTCGCCACCTGCGGATCCGGCGTGAAAACCGAGGCGAGGAAGCCAGCTCCGACCAGACCCACCAGCAGCGCGAGCCCACCCGCGATACGACGGCGGGCGCGGCGCTGTTTACGCGTCTTGCTGGCCTGGCCGCTATCGGGGCCCACGGGCTCTGGCGCTGACGGGGGAGATGAACTCATCTGTGTCCCTTTGGAGTAGACGGAACCGACTTGTACAAGATTGGGGGTTGCGTGCCCGGCTCAGCGGACGAAGTAGATCGTGGCGAACAGCCCGATCCAGACGATGTCGACGAAGTGCCAGTAGTACGAAACGACGATCGCGGCGGTGGCCTGCGCCGGGGTGAACTTACTGACCTTGGTGCGGATCAGCAGGAACACGAACGCGATCAGACCGCCGATGACGTGCAGGCCGTGGAAGCCGGTGGTGATGTAGAAGACCGAGCCGTAGGCGCTGGTCGAGATCGAGGTGCCCTCGTGGACGAGGTTCATGTACTCGTAGCCCTGGCCGAGCACGAAGAGGGTGCCCATGATCAGGGTGATCACATACCAGCGGCGCAGGCCGAACACATCGCCCTTCTCCGCCGCGAACACACCCATCTGGCAGGTGAACGAGGAAGCGACCAGCACGGTCGTGACCGGCACTGCGAGCTTCAGATTCAGCTCGGTCGGCTCCGGCGGCCAGACACCGTGGGCCTGGGCGCGCGCGACGAAATACATCGCGAAGAGCCCGGCGAAGAACATCAGCTCGCTAGACAGCCAGATGATGGTACCGACGCTCACCATGTTTGGCCGGTTCAGCGAATGCACACGCTGAGTAATGGCCGATCCTGGGGTCCCTACTGCGGTCGTCACGGGGGTAAGTATGACTCGTCGTAGTACGACACAAGTACCCGGGTACGAAACTTGTCCGTCCGTGTCGGAAAACGCACGGACAGACAGGCTCTCGTGTTCGATTCGCCGTACCTTCGACGCGACGTGCCGTCAGCGCTCTCGGCTTCACGTCCGAGCAGCCGAGACTCGCGCTTCGCCGCATCCGCTGGGACCTACGGCCGGCCGCGGACGGCGCTCGCCGGGCTCACACCGAGGTGGCCGGGAAGGCCGGGCGTGTTGCGTGCTGCCAGTCTGGCAGGCGACGGTAAGTAGAACCTGAGACGAGGAGGCTGAGGTGGCCCCACAGTGGTGGCGACGACTGCGGGGACAGGCCGGGTCCGCGGCCCTGGACCCGGATGCTGCCGATCTGGTGGTTGTCGCGACGAGTTTCGACGACGCCGAGGCCTGTTCGGCCGTGCTGGCGCGGGCCGCCGCGTGGCAGCCCGACGCGCCTGCGGTGCTGCGCCACCATCTGCGTGTCCCCAGCGGGCAGCTCGAGCGAGTGTGCGCCATCGCGGCTCAGGACGGGTACGCGCCCGCTGGGCAGTCCGGGGCAGCGGGTTCGGATGACCTTGCGCCCCTGATCCTGCAACGGGTGCAAGTGCTCGATGCGCTGCATTGCTCGCAAGAACGCTCCCGCATGGCGGGCCTCGCGCAGCGGCACGACGGCACGGCCGACGGATGGGACGCGCTGCAACCCGGTCACCCAACCGAGCAGCGGTAATAAGGTCTGGCCCACTAAGCTGCATCGCGACAAACTGGTGTGCGAACCAGTGTGACGGGAGAAGTGGACATGAGGGCGCGCAGCGAGCGAACGATCGGCGCGGCCGTGCATCGCACGGCCAGGCCGGAGCCGAGCCTCGGCGAGGCGAAGGCATGACCGAACGCAGCTGGCCCCAGGTGCTCGGGACCCTCGCCGACGGTGGCGACCTGGCCGCGGACGACACGACGTGGGTGATCAACGAGATCTTCACCGACAATGCGACGCAGGCGCAGATCGCCGCGTTCGGTGTCGCCATGAAGATCAAGGGACCGACGCCTGCCGAACTGTCGGGCATGGCTTCCGGGATGCTCGCGCACGCACGACTGGTCCACGTGGACGGCGATGCTGTCGACATCGTCGGCACCGGCGGTGATCGGTCCGGCTCGGTGAACATCTCCACGATGTCCGCGGTCGTGGTGGCCTCGGCCGGTGTCCCGGTGGTCAAGCACGGCAATCGGGCGGCGTCCTCCAAGAGCGGCGGCGCCGATGTGCTGGAGGCGCTGGGTGTGAAGCTGGCCCTCGGGCCCGCGGCGGTCGCCCAGTGTGTGCGCGAGGTCGGCATCGGCTTCTGTTTCGCACCGCTGTTCCACCCCGCACTGCGCTTCGCGGGACCCGCGCGGAAAGAAATAGGCATCCCCACCGTTTTCAACGTGCTCGGCCCGCTCACCAACCCGGCGCAACCGCGTGCCGGATTGGTCGGCTGTGCTTTCACCGATCTGCTGCCGGTCATCGCGGGTGTGTTCGCCGAGCGCGGCGCGAGCGCGCTGGTAGTGCGCGGAAACGACGGTTTGGACGAGATCACCACCTCCGACACCACCGCCGCCTGGATCGTCTCGGGTGGACGACTGCGGGAGACGACGATCGACCCGGCCCGTCTCGGTATCGCCCGAGTGGATCTCGACGCGCTGCGCGGTGGGGATGCCGAGGTCAACGCGGGCGTTGCCCGCGATGTGTTCGCGGGCTCCCCGGGCGCGGTCCGCGATGCCGTCCTGGTGAACTCCGCCGCGGCGATCGTCGCCTACGACCTGTCCCAAGGCGTCGGTGATCCCGACGCCGATGTGCACGACGCGCTTGCCGCCGGTATCGAACGAGCCGCCGCCGCCATCGACGCGGGCAAGTCCGCCGCGCTGCTCGACCGGTGGTCGAAGCTGACCAACACTCTCGGAGACAGCTGAATGGGCCGCACCGTTTGTCCGGATTCACCTTGTAGTGACAACTGTGTTTCGCGCCGCATGTCGTCAGTCCCGTTGTGCCATGGGCAGTTACAGTGACGACGCAATCCGGCGCCGCGCCCCAGGTTCGGCGTCGGGCGTGCGCCGCCCGGCTCGACTCGCAAGGAGCACACACATGAAGCGGGGCGTTTACGCGGTACCCGGTGTACTAGCGGTGGCCGCGGCGATCGCGGCCGCACCGGCCGCTTTCGCGGCGCAGGGCACCCTGGTCGTCAACAACACCGTGTATCGCGAGCCGTCGGGCTGCATGCAGATCAGCGCCGGGGTTGCGCAGCTGACCCTCGAGAACCACACCGACAACAGAGTGACCATCTTCAGCGGCATCGGCTGCCGTGGCGATGCGACGGCAACCCTCCTGCCGGGTGAAGCCCGTGCTACCAGCGGGTCCTCGCTCCAGATCGGCTGACCCGCTCCCCTGCGGGCTCACTCCCCCAGCGAGAAACCTGCCTCCACGTCCGCACTCGAGTAGGACTTGAACGCGATGTGGGTGATCGTGCGCGCGACACCGGGCGTCTTATCGATACGGTCGGTCACCACCTCGGCGATCTGCTGGTGATCACGCACCCGCACGATCGCGATCAGATCGACATCGCCGGCACACGAGTAGACCTCGGCGACGCCGTCGGTGTCGGCGAGCGCCTGCGCGGTTTCCGGGATCCGGGCATTCTCGGCGTTGATCATGACGATCGCGGTAATCATGAGTGTCAGCCTAATCCGCACAACGAGCACAGTCGGCGAGCAATCCGCGCCGGTCCGAGCGCAGGCGAGGCAGCCTCCTCAGTGCTCGGCGTATTCCTCTTCGGAGAGTCTGGCGCGTGCCGCGGCATCCGCCAGTCCCACCCAGCCCAGCCAGCGGCCCGCTCCGTAGGCGGGTTCGTGATAGCCGTCGGTGGTGCGCACGATGCGGGCCCCCGGGCGCGCCAGCCAGCGCGCGACGAGTGCTACTTCTTCTGGCGACGCTCCGCGTAGCGGAGGCATAGTCGACGCGGTGTTCCGACGTAGAGCCGCGACAGGGCGCGACCGCGAACCTCCGGGGCCCGCATCGACCACCGTGTGGGCCGCGGCGTGTCCGCCGACAACACCGGCACTCGCACCGGCACCGGCACCGGCACTCGCATCAGCATCAGCATCAGCATCAGCATCAGCATCAGCATCAGCATCAGCATCAGCATCAGCATCAGCATCAGCATCAGCATCAGCAGACCGGAGCGCACCGGAGCCCGGGTCGCCACCGGTGGGGATGACGGTTTCCGATGCGGCGACGATGTGTTCGACGACCGGCATCGGCGAGACACCCCGCGCCGCGTTGCCCGCGCCCGCGAGGCGGCCGTAGCGGATCACCGAGAATTCCCATCCGCCTGCGCCATTCGGGTGCGCGACGATCAGTTCGGCGATCCTGGCGACGGCGGCCAGACGTTGAGTGCGGTGCAGCGCGCGCACGACCGCGACCACGCGATCGCGCAGTCGGGCGGCTGCTTCGAAATGTTCGGCACGCGAATGGGTTTCGATACGGTCGAGCATGGCGCGCAGTGGCGCGTCGGCGCTGCCGGCGAACAGCGCTCGGACAGCCGCGGGCGCGGGCGCGTACTCCTCCTTATCTATAGGGATCCCGGCGCCAGTCGCGGCCGGGCAGCCGCCGACCATCGCATGCGGGCAATCGTGCAGGCCCGCAACCGCTAACCGAGTGGTGCAGGTGCGCAGCCCGGTGTACTCGGCGACGGTGACCGCCACTTCGGTGGCGTCCATCCGAGAGTTGAAGGGGCCCAGCGCATCCCGGTTCGGCGTTCGCACGATCGCGAAGCGCGGGAAGGGTTCGTCGGTCAGCGTGATCCACCAGGCGCGCTTGGGAAATTTCGAGCGGCGGTTGTAGGGCGGGGCATGCGCGACGAGCAGACGCAGCTCACGCACCCCCGCCTCCAGCGCGTGCGCGCACACCACGTGATCGACGCGGGTGGCCAGCGACACCATTTCCTTCATCCGGCCCCTTGTTTCGGAACCGGTGAAGTAGTTGCGAACTCGGCGGCGCAGGTTCACCGCGGTCCCGATGTAGAGCACCTCGTCGGAGGGGCCGCGAAAGAGATAGACGCCGGGACTGGCGGGCAGATCGGTGGCGAACACACGCTTGGCGCGCTGCCGGGAGGTCACTCCCGGCAGATAGTCGAGCAGTTCGGTGAGGCTGTGCACCCCTTGATTGCCGACGCGGGCGATCAGCGCGTGCAGAACGTCGACGGTGGCCCGCGCGTCGTCGAGGGCACGGTGCGTCGGCTGCGTGGTCGCTCCGAGCAGTGGAGCGAGCAGGCCGAGCCGGACCGAGGGTGCTTCGTCGCGGGTGAGCACCCGCCTGGCCAGCTTCACTGTGCACAGCACCGGCGCCGAGGGCCACGCGGTTGCGCTGCGGACCGCCGCGGCGCGCAGGAAGGCCATATCGAACCGCGCATTGTGTGCGACGAGGACAGCGCCCGCCGCGAACTCCAGGAAACCCGGCAGCACCGCCTCGATCCGCGGCGCTTCGTAGACCATGGCGGTGGTGATCCCGGTGATCTGCACGATCGCGGGCGGGATGTCCTGCCCGGGGTTGACCAGGGTGGCGAATTCGCCGAGTACTTCCCCGCCGCGCACCTTGACCGCACCGATCTCGGTGATCGCGTCGCCTTCTGGGCTGGTGCCGGTGGTCTCCAGGTCGACGACCACGAAGGTGGTGTCATAGAGCGGGGTATCGAGCTCATCGAAGGCCAGCTGCTTCGCTGCGGCCGGGCGCGGCACGGGGTCGGGCACGGCCTGGAGCGTATGGGGTGGGTCCGACAAGAACGCGCGCGAGATCGCACACGAAATGTCCGTATTTATCCCCGAGTATTTCGTTCTGATACCCGCGAAATGATCTTCAATTCGCAAAAGTGACTCAGATCACATTGTTATCAGAATTGCATCAATTGGTCGGATTGGCCCGAGGGTGCCGGATCGATGCCATCGGCGCGCTACCGCGTGTCGCACCGAGGTCGACCGCCCGTCCGGTGTCGAGTCGCTATCACCCCTGCTATCACCACCGCGACCTTGGGAAACGCGCGAAAATCCGATAGGCCGACCGACCCAGACAGCACTTCCGACGCGCCGGGTTGCGGCTCGAACAACCCTCGATAACGATCGACCGTTATCGTTTCGTGATTGTTGTGATCGATCTCGCACTTTATGCGCTGTCGTTTTGTTGAAGATCGACATTTCGGATGGGCTCGACTTTACAAACCACCGTGATGTGTTCGTAACCTTTTTGAGACCTCACGGAGTTCCACCGCGCTGCAGGGCCGGTGAAACGAAGTCCGCCGCACCACCGGGTACGGCGTCGTGGGGCAGATTCGGAGTACCGCATCATGGCGATCAACACCGTCAAGCGACAGGCGCAGCGTGCCGTTGCCGCCGGAGCCGTCGGCGCTGCCACCATCGGCGCGTTCCTTCTTCCGGCCGCCCCGGCCGCGGCTCAGCCGGTGACCGTCCCCGGCATCGGAACCTTCGAGGTTCCCAACGAGATCCCGATCCCCGCCGACATCCCCGGCATTCAGCTGGGCAACCCGCCCGCGCTGCCCTTCATGACGCCCATCAAGACCATCGGCGAGGTCGCGCTGGACGCCGCGATGACCAAGCTCGGCGCGCCGTACGTCTACGGCGCCGCGGGCCCGAACGCCTTCGACTGCTCAGGCCTGGTCAAGTGGGCCTACCAGCAGGCCGGCATGGAGCTGCCCCGCACCAGCGGCGCCCAGCTCGCCGCGGGCGCCGCGATCTCGACCGACGATCTGCAGCCGGGCGACCTGGTGTCGTTCTACGGCGGCGGACACTCCGGCCTCTACGCGGGCGACGGCAACGTGATCCACGCCTCGACCTCCGGCACCCCGGTGATGATCGCCCCGATCTCGTCGATGCCGATCGCAGGCGCTCGCCGCTTCTGACCCCCGCTCTACGACACGGCGGGGCCTCCGGACGGCGTCCGTGATCAATTCGTGCCCTACTGGACACAGACGTACGCCATTCCGTAACCTAAATGAGACCTTCCGGAGCCGCGAGGAAGAGACCGACCGTTCTCGCAGCTCACGGAGTCGATGCGGCTCATCGAGGGCAATGCGTCCGAGCACTTGACGAGGGAACGGGGCACGGCAGGCTGTGGCACATCACCGGAGACAAAGCACGAAACGTCTGGTGGGAGGGGCACTCACGGCCGGAATCCTGGCCGCATCGCTCTACGGTGGCAGTCCAGCCGGAGCCGATCCGGCCACGCTGCCGAACACGGCAGGCGAGGCCGTACAGCAGATGATCGATCTGTCGAGGCAGTCCGAGCAGCTCAACCAGCAAGCGCTGAACGTGCAGGCCGACCTCGACGCCAAACTTGCCGTCCAGCGTGACGCCGACGCCAAACTATCCGCGAGCACCGAGGTCGCCGACAATGCGCGCAACGAGGTGCGCAAGTTCCAGCCGATGGTCGACCGCACGGTGATCGCCGCTTATCAGGGCGCGCGGACCAACCGCCTGTTCGCCGTGCTGGCAAGCAACTCGCCGCAGCAACTGCTCGATCAGATGTCCACACTGGATGTGTTGTCGGCCAAGACCTCTGATCAACTGAACCTCTACAAGTCGGCGACCACCGCCGCCACCGCGGCGGAAACCGCCGCCCGCACCGCCGACAACGACGCTCGCGCCGCCGCGACCAAAGCGGATCAGGTGCGTGCCGAGCTGGAACGCAAGCGCGCCGACCTGTCCGGTGCGATCGCGCAGGTGGTCTCGGCTTGGGGCACGCTGTCGGCCAGGGACAAGACCGCGCTGGCGGGCTCACCCTTCCCGCCCGGCTTCGACCGCGACTCGCTGCTGAGCGGCCTCTTGCCGGGTAGCGGAACCAGCGCTCTGGCCGCGGGACTCACCCGCATCGGCGACCCGTATGTCTGGGGCGCGACCGGTCCGAGCCAGTTCGACTGCTCCGGGCTGGTGCAGTGGGCGTTCAAACAGGTCGGCAAGGACGTGCCGCGGACCAGTTCGCAGCAGGCCCGCTACGGCACCCCGGTGGACAAGGACGATCTGCAACCCGGCGACGTCGTGTTCTTCTACTCCGACATCTCCCATGTCGGCATCTACGCGGGCAACGGACTCATGTTGCACGCTTCCACTTTCGGTGTCCCGGTGGCCGTGGCACCCATGGGCTCGACGCCGTACCACTCCGCTCGACGATACTGAGTCGCTATGAGCGAACGCAGCAGTGTCGGACAGGTCCGCGCGTGGTTATCGGCCCGGCGGCGATTCCAGTTCGTGCTCACCGTCGCGATGGTGATGCTGCTGACCGGCACATGTGTCGGGCTGCTCATGGTGCCGAACCCGGTGCTGCCCAAACTACGAGCCGCCCAGCAGTCAAGGGCCGAGAGCCTCGGGCAGGTCGCGGCCGCCGATGACGATCCGCGGCTGGCCCAGGTGCGCCGCACCGTCGAACCGTTCGGCCAACTCGTCACGCGTGTGGTGCCCACCGGAGCCGGGCAGGAGTCGCTCATCGTCGGCCATCCGGACCAGCGGATCGAAATCGACGTCCTCGCACGCGAACTCGGCGCGGCGACCACCGCCGTGACCGACCTGTGGGGACCCGACTGGGCGCAGTCGGCGCTGGTGGTCGTGGCATCCGCGCCCGCCGAGTTCGCCACGCTGCTGCGCGCCACCACCGACCTGCCCGCGGAGGTCGCCGCCGCCTCCATCGCCGATCCGTTCGCCCCAGGCACCCGACCGGCAGCTCAGCGCGTGGTTTTCAGCCCCGACGCGGGCCGCCGCCTGTCCCCCGACGGGCTGCGCACGCTGCTGCGCCACGAACTCACGCACGTCGCCACCCGCGCCCAGACCGTCGACGGCGCTCCCCCCTGGATGTTGGAGGGCTTCGCCGAATACCTCGCCCACCGCGGCCAGGACCACCGCTTCGGCGATATCGCCCCCACCGTCACCACACGAGCCCGCACCGGCGAACTCCCCGCCGACCTCCCCGCGGCAGCCGCATTCACCGGCAAACCGGCCGTCCTCGCCTACGAGCAAGCCTGGACGATCTGCGCCTTCGTCGCCGACAAATACGACGAACCCCACCTGGTAGACCTCTACCGCCGCATCGCCGCGAGCACACAGGACCCCGCCTCCGAGGACCGAATCCTGCAGGAAGTCCTGCACACCACCCGAGCAGAGTTCATCGCCGACTGGCGCGCCTGGCTCAGCCCCCGCGCCGCCTGAGTTTCGCGCCGACGGCTCGGAAGCGAGACCAAGGGGGCCGCGAACACGCAGCGCCGCAGGCGCTGCCAATCCAACACAGTAGGTTGGTGCGCATGGCCCGAACTCTGCTGGTTACCAATGATTTCCCGCCTCGGCCAGGCGGTATCCAGTCGTATCTGCAAGCGTTGGCCGGTGAGCTGCCGCCGGATGATCTGGTTGTTTATGCGCCGAGGTGGCGCGGAGACAGTCATCTGAAATTCGATGCCAAGCAGAAGTTTCAGGTGGTTCGTCATCCGACGACGTTGATGTTGCCGACGCCGCTGGTGATGCGGCGAGCGGCGCGGCTATTGCGGAGTGAGAACTGTGACACCGTCTGGTTCGGTGCGGCGGCGCCGTTGGCGTTGCTGTCGCCGATGCTGCGGCGGGCGGGGGCGGAGCGCATTCTGGCGAGTACGCACGGGCATGAGGTCGGCTGGTCGATGGTGCCCGGAGCCAGGCAGGCATTGCGGCAGATCGGCGAGCACACCGATGTCGTCACATATGTCAGTCGGTACACGCGTGGCCGGTTCGCGTCCGCGTTCGGCGCGAATGCGGCGTTGGAGTATCTGCCGCCGGGGGTGGACACCGAGGTGTTCCGGCCGGATCCGGCGGCGCGCGCGGAGCTGCGTGAGCGTTATGGGCTCGGTGATCGGCCGACCATTCTGTGTCTGTCTCGGCTGGTGCCCCGTAAGGGCCAGGATGCGCTGATCGTCGCCATGCGCGAGATCCGCGAGCGCATCCCCGGCGCGGTGTTGGTGATCGCGGGCGGCGGGCCGTATGAGGAGAAGCTGCACGGACTCGCGGCGGCGCTCGGTGTCGAGGACGACGTGGTGTTCACCGGGCGAGTGCCGTCGTCGGAGCTGGCCGCGCATCACACTCTCGCGGATGTCTTCGCGATGCCGTGCCGCACGCGCGGCGCCGGTCTCGATGTCGAGGGGCTCGGCATCGTGTATTTGGAGGCGTCGGCCGCGGGTGTTCCGGTGGTGGCGGGTCGCTCGGGTGGTGCGCCGGAGACGGTGTTGGAGGGCAAGACCGGCCGGGTAGTGGACGGCCGCAAGACCTCGGAGATCGTCGAGGCCATTGTCGGCATCCTGTCCGATCGCGACGCCGCCGCCAAGATGGGCGCCGAGGGCCGAGCGTGGGTGGAGCAGCAGTGGCGCTGGGACAGCCTCGGCGCTCGATTGCGCCACTTGTTGCGGTGAACACCGCCCAACGGGACGGTATACCGCCAGCGGTTGCCTGCCACGAGGACAGCCGAGCGGAGCGGAGCATCGCCCTGGCAGGCCATCCATTACGCTCAGCGAGGTGAGCAGCATCCAGGTCGCAGATATGACCTTCGTCGCCGCCGACGGGTCCGCGGTCGCCGACGTCGTGGCGGCACCGAACAATTGGCGCCGCTGGTGGCCCGACCTCACCCTGGAGGTCCGAGAGGATCGGGGCGACAAGGGAATCCGCTGGTCGGTGACCGGCGGGCTCACCGGAACCATGGAGGTATGGCTGGAGCCCTCACTCGATGGGGTGATCCTGCACTACTTCCTGCATGCCGAACCGTGGTCGGCGAACCGGATGTCGCCGCGCCAGCTGCTCGCGGCCAATCGGGCACGCCGGGTGGCGGGCAAGAACATGTCTTTCGAGGTGAAGGCGCGACTGGAGGCAGGCCGCCCGGCCGGCGTCGCACCCGCGAACGCGTCCTGACGCACACACTCGCTCACCACATCATCAAGGCCACAGCACAATAGAAGGCACAACACCGTAGCTGGAAAGGAACCGTTGTCCGCCATGGCCGACAGGACCCAGAGGTCGATCATCATCGAGGCACCATCGCAGCGGGTGATGTCCGTCATCGCCGATCTGGAGTCCTACCCGGAGTGGGTTTCGGCGGCGAAGTCCGTCGAAGTATTGGACAAGACCGCCGACGGCCGGGTTCGCACCGCACGGTTCGTGCTCGACGCGGGCGTCGTCAAGGACACCTACGTGCTGTCCTATACCTGGCGTCCCGACGACAAGGCCGTCAGCTGGACCCTCGTCAGCGGTGACCTGCAGAAGGCACAGGACGGCACGTACGAACTCATCGACCAGCCCGATGGCGCCACGCAGGTGACCTACGAGCTGACCGTCGACCTGAACATCCCGATGATCGGCATGTTCAAACGCAAGGCCGAGAAGGTGATCACCGATACCGCGCTGAAAGAACTGAAGAAACGGGTCGAAGGCTGATCGCGCACAGTACCGTGCGCCGCACCCGGGTCGAGCTGTTCATCGGCAAAGGCGGAGTCGGTAAGACGACGTTGGCGTGCGCGACCGCGATGTCGTACGCGCGGGCCGGTTCTCAGGTGCTGGTGGCCTCCCTCGATCAGGCGCATTCGCTGGGCGACGCGCTCGGTTTCCGATTCCCGCACGATGCGGGCACGGTGACCGGGATCGCGAGCGTATTGCCCGGCCTCGACGTGATCGAGGTGGATTCCCTTGCGCTGCTGGAGGATCGGTTCCACGAGGTGGTGCGGATGCTGGCGTCGGATTCCGGGCACGAGCACGGTATCGATCTCGCGGCGCTCGATCCCGCCGAGCTGACCGGGCTGCCCGGCGTGCAGGAATTGTTGATGCTGGTGGAGATCACCCAGTTCGCGAACGAGGACGACTGGGATGTGATCGTGGTGGACTGCCCGCCCTCGGCGGACATGCTGCGCATCATCACCGCGCCCGACACGCTGCTCGGCTATGTGGAACGGATGTGGCCGCCGCACGCACGCGCGATGAGCACCATCGGCGCCGATCTGCGCCGCGCGGTGCTGGCGGCGACCGTCGAGAAGATCGTCGCCGCGGTGACCGAGGTGCGTGATCTGCTCGCCGACCACGGCCGCACCGGGGCCAGGCTGATCACTGTCGCCGAACAGGTCGCGGTCGCCGAATCCGAGCGGGTTCGCTCGGCAGCCGCCCTACTCGGCCTGCGACTGGACGCTGTCGTGGTGAACAAAGTGCTGCCGCCCACGCCAGCGCCCGCCGAGCCGGTCGAGGCAGCGCATCCCGCCGTGCACTGGTATCTGAACCGGCGCAGCGAACAACTGGACCTCGTCGCCCGATTGCAGCGTGATCTTTCGGGCATCCCGGTAGTGATCGCCCAGCACAGCGGCACCGAACCGGTCGGGCTCGCTTCGCTGGCGGCGCTGTCGTATGCGGTGGACGCGGACTCGGCGCTGCGCGACAATCCCGCAGAGGTTCGCACAAGTTCCGGGGATCCGGTGGTTCGATTGGAATCGGGCACCGGGCTGCATTCGGTGTACGCGTTGCGGATGCACCTGCCCGTCGTCGATTCGGCGACGCTGCGACTGGGACGAGTGGAGGACGATTTGATCGTGGGAGCGGACGGGACCCGCCGCCGCGTGCGCCTGGCACCGGTGTTGCGGCGGTGCACGGTCGACGCGGCCGAACTCGACGGGGGCTATCTGGTCGTCCGTTTTCGTCCCGATCCGGAGGCCTGGCCGACATGAGCGGCAGTGATGACGCGGGCGGCGAACGACAGCACGGCATGGATGACAGCGGCGCCCAGGCGAATTCCGGCCGCGGCCACCGTCCCGGATCGAGCCCTTTCGACGACGTCGATGGGCTCGGTGAGTTCGCGGCGGAACTGAAATCGCTGGCCGAGGCCGTCTTGGAGCGCGTCGAACCGATGCTGCGGCATGCTGCCGTCGAGGGCCAGACCGCATGGTCGAGTTGCAGTTGGTGCCCGGTGTGCGCGGCCGCGGCGCTGGTGCGCGGTGAGCGCCATGACGTGCTGGCCGCGGTCGCGGATCACGGCACCGCGATCGTCACGGTGCTGCGCGAGGCGCTGGCCGGAGTGCCGGTCGAGCCAGTGGGGCGACCCGGCGACGATGCGCCGACAGCCCCATCGGACGATAATTCTGTGTCCCACAATCACCCACCACGAGACGACTCGATGCCGAACGACGACAGCACAGCAGAGCACCCGCGCGATGGTCGCACCGCGCAGCGCTCCAGCCGCACGCGTCCTCGGTACGTCGGCATTCCCGTGACGATCAAGGCATGACGCGCCAGATGGCGGGCGCGCGTCCGCTGACTGTAGGTATCGATGTCGGCGGCACCAACATTCGCGCCTCGGTGGTCGACGGCGACGGCGAGATGCTCGATACCGTGCAGGCGCCGACACCGCATTCGGCACGCGCTTTGGAAGACGCGTTGGACCGGGTGGTCCGCGAACTGTGCCGGCGGCACCCGATCGGCGCGGTAGGGCTGGCCGTGGCCGGGTTCATCACCGCCGACCGTTCGACCGTGCGGTTCGCACCGCACCTGCCGTGGAAGGACACCCCGGTCGCGCGGCGGCTGAGCGAGCGTCTCGAGCTTCCGGTGATCCTGGAACACGACGCCAATGCGGCGGCGTGGGCCGAATACCGATTCGGTGCGGCGGCGGGCGGGCACAACGTCGTGCTCGTCGCGATCGGCACCGGCATCGGTGCGGCGCTGCTCATCGATGGCGAACTATATCGGGGCACCCACGGTGTCGCGCCGGAGCTGGGGCACCTGCAGGTGGTGCCGGACGGGCGGGCCTGCCCGTGCGGGAAGCGCGGTTGCTGGGAAAGGTATTGCAGCGGAACAGCACTGGCCGATACCGCGATCGAGATGCTGGCCACCGACCCGGTGCATTCGACGGTGCTGGCCAGGGATATCTTCCGCGATCCCGGCTCGTTGACCGGACGTCGGGTCGCCGGGGCCGCCCAGGACGGCGACCCGCTCGCGGTGCAGGTCATGGCGGACTTCGCACGCTGGCTCGGACTCGGACTCGCCTTCGTCAGCGACATTTTCGACCCGGATCTCGTCGTCATCGCGGGCGGAGTGAGCAGTTCGGCACCGCTGTTCCTCGACGAGGCGCGCGAGGAATACGCCCGCGCGATCACCGGCGCGGGCCATCGCCCGCTGGCCAGAATCCGCACCACCCAACTGGGTGAGGCCGCGGGCATGATCGGCGCCGCGGAGCTCGCGCGAGCCACTCTCGCCGACACCGGCCGCGGCCGATCGCGAGTCGCTCGTACCAGCCACTGAGAACAAACCAATCAGCCACTGAGAACATGTGGTGAGATACGCCGCTCGGCTTGGATGTGATCTGTAACCAGCGGTAAAGTCGGCAACAGAAGCAGGTGTGCCCGCAACGATCCCGGTGTCGGGGGAAGGACGTCATGTTCTACTGGCTGCTGAAGTATGTGTTGCTGGGACCGTTCATGCATCTCTACAACAGGCCCACGGTGGAGGGTGTAGAGAACATTCCGGCCGACGGTCCGGCGATCATGGCGGGTAATCACCTCTCCTTCGCGGACTGGCTGTTCGCGCCGCTGCTGAGTCCGCGCCGGATCAACTATCTGGCCAAGGCCGAGTACTTCAACACCCCGGGCATCAAGGGCGCCTTCCAGAAGTGGTTCTTCACCACCTCCGGTCAGTTCCCCATCGACCGCACCGGCGCCGACGCCGCCGAGGACGCCCTCAACGCGGCGCGCAAGCTGCTCGATCAGGGCCGCCTCGTCGGCCTGTACCCCGAAGGCACCCGCTCCCCCGACGGCCGCCTGTACAAGGGCAAGACCGGCTTGGCGCGGCTCGCCCTCGAGACCGGCGTCCCCGTCATCCCGGTTGCCGTCATCGGCACCGACGAGGTCAGCCCGCCAGGACCGTTCCGCTGGCGTCGCCGTAAGGTCACCGTCAAATTCGGTACCCCGATCGACTTCTCGCGCTACGACGGCATGGGCGGCAACCGCTTCGTCGAACGCGCCGTCACCGACGAGGTCATGTACGAGCTGATGCAGCTCGGCGGCCAGGAGTACGTCGATGTCTACGCGGCCAGCCTCAAGAAGCGCGTTCCCTCCGAGCTGCGCGAAGCCGCCCGCATTCCGGAATCCGCTGCCAGCTGATCTATTTCGTCCGGCCGGGAGCGCACGAGTCCGCGCGCCCGGCCGTTATCGTCTATCCGTGACGGTGCGCGCGAAGATCTGCGGGATCAGGTCCGAAGCCGATCTGCGCATTGCGCTGGCGGCCGGGGCCGATGCCGTCGGTTTCATCTCGGGTATCACCCATGTCAGCGAAGACGCGCTCGACGCCGAGCGGGCCGCCGAACTCTCCCGTCTGGTACCGCCCTTCGTCACTCGGGTACTGGTGACCCATCTGGAAGCCGCGGACGCGATTCTGGAGCTGGCCGAACGGGTCGGCGTCGATGCGATTCAAGTACACGGCCTGGTATCGGATGACACCCTCCGCGCGGTGCGTGTGAACGCCCGCGGTCGCAAGATCATCAAGGCGATCCATGTGGCCGGGCCGGATGCGGTCGATGCCGCGCTGCGGGCGGCGTCGGATTGCGATGCTGTGCTGCTGGATTCGCGCACCGAAAACCGGCTCGGCGGCACCGGACAGACCCATGACTGGTCGGTGAGTGCGACCGTGGTGACCGCGCTGCGCGGTCTCGGCCGCGCGGTGATCCTCGCGGGCGGACTGGGACCGCACAATATCGTCGAAGCGATTGCGCGAGTCGATCCGTTCGCGGTGGACGTCAATAGCGGAGTCGAAACAGCCACGGGCGATAAGAATCCCGACGCCTGCGCGGCATTCGTGACCGCGGCGCACCGGACCGGTCACACCCGATAGCAGCCGGCTACTCGAGAGCGCATTTCGTCCAGAGGCTGAAAGGCCCGGAAATGCCGTAGACAGTTTCGGCGTTGCTGATCGCTTTGCTTTCGGCCTCGGCAATGGTTTCGCCCCGTTCGGAACCCCAGCCGTCGATGTAACCGATGACGAGGCTGATGCAGCCGTTGTGCGACCAGCGGGCGGGTGGGCAGCCGGCGCCGCACGCAGCTTCGGCCTCCTGCGCCGCGTCCTCGCCGCTGACCTGGCTGCGGACCCACGACACCTTGTCGGACTGCGCGTTATAGGTGGCCGCGATCCAGCGATCATCGGCGTTCGGCACGGGTGTGGTGGTAGCCGCCACGGTCGCGGGAGCTACCGGTTTGTCCGAGGTGGGGGCGGCCGATGTGGTGGTTCGGTTCTCACCGGCGCCCGTGGCTTTGATGCCTGCCTGCTCGTGGTACTCACGCACACCGATGATCGCGGTGATCGCGAGCACCCCGACCAGGATCGAACCGAACACCACCACAAACCCGGTGGCGCCATCGTTTTCGTCGAGCAGCTCCTCCGGTTCGTCCAGTTGCTCCGCCCGTGCGGACCGCCGAAACTGAACCCGCTCGGATTCGTCCGGATATGGCTGCCGAGACGCACGCGGCGCATCCGGAGGCGGCCGCCTCGGCGCACGCGCAGGTCCATTCGGATCCGGCGCGGCCGGGGACTGCTCCGTGGGCGGGCGCAACGCTCCCGGCCGGTAGGACCCCCGGTGTGGCCCGGCCGGAGGCGAAGGCTCGACCGGCGGCTGTGGCCTCGGTGGATGGGCAGGCCCAGGTAGGTGCGGGCGTCCGGACGGCGACTGCGCGCCGGGTGGTCGCCCGGAGGCGGAGGGGTACGGCTGCTGGGGCCGAGGCGGCTGCCCGGCCTGCGGTTGTTCTCTTGGCGGACCGACGGATCCAGGTAGCGGCCGCCGCCCGGCCGGAGACGAAGGATCAGGCGGACGCTGCCGGCTCGGGGGGCGGACGGACTCGGGTGAGTTCCTCCCGGACTGCTCGCGCGGCCGGTGCACAGGCTCGGAAGGATACGGCCGGCCCGGCTCATCCCCGGACGGACGCATCGGATACGGCGGCCTGGACGGTTCCTGCTGTCCGGCAGGGGGCTGCTGCCGCGGCCTGCGGACCGGCTCGGAGGGATGCGGCGGTTCGGCGGCCGGGCGGCGGGCGGGCGGATAGGCCGTTCCTGGCGCGTATCGCTGCCCGGGTGGGGGCGGGTAGGGCTGCTCAGGGTTGCGCCCGTGCGGGGATGACATTCGTCCCCCCAATCGTTCTCGTCCGAATAATCCAGCGGCCCCACCCTATCCGTCGGGCGCTCGACCTGCGAGGGTCGCAAACCACCGCACACCATGTGGAGCGCGAATTCGACAGCCGTGGTGAGTGACTTGCAGTTCCGATGGCGGCTCGATGATCTCGGTCACTCCGAGCGGCAGCCCGAGATCGAGCGCGCGGAGAACAGCGAGCAGCTCGCTGTACTACAGCAGTGCCGGGGCCGGATCGCACGCGATAGCGGAAGGCATGCGCAACGCCGTTGCGGCTCGGACGCGCCGCCGCAACGCACCGCCACCGAGGAACGACGGCTCGAGTCGTGCCGCACGTCGAAGCTGCCGCCTGCGGGCTCGCCATCGTGGTCGCTCCCGCCACTGCCGCGCGCGGAGTAGTCCGCCATATGCTCGTCGCGGCAGCAGCACTGTGCCGCGAGACTTTTGCCCGCACGGTAGGACTCCCGCTCCGCACCAACGGGATCCGGGCCGCGATCCGACGGCACCGATGAGACGCCCCGACTTCCTCGCTCGGGGCGTCGCATCGGCCGCAGACTTCGGGCAACCGCCCGACGCCGCGTAAGAGGTTACGCCGCAACCATTTCGGCGGCAGAGGAACCCGCCCAAATTGGGCTTTACGCGGCGGCCAGGCGGCCGGATCGAAGCGGTTCGGAGTGCGATCGAACCCCGAGAGCTGCGGCCGCAGCGCGTTCGCCGCTACACACGCGCCGTTCCGGTAGCACTGACGGAAGCCGGCGGTTCGGTTCCGGCCCAGTGGATTCCATCGACCGGTCGCCACCGGGCGCAACCGGTATGGATTCCAGAGCGTGTGGCTGCGGTGGCCGCCCTTTCCGATCCCATCAGCTGAGGGCATATCCAGGAGGGCGATGGCCGGAATGGCGCCAGCGCTCGCCGACGGACCGATATCGGGCAACTGCTCTATTCGGGGCCGCTTGCCGTGTGATCATTGTGCAAAGCCGAGTCATCCCGACAACACCCGTTCACCCGCCGTTGAGCTCATTGCGCAAAGGTTGCTCCCATGATTCTCGGTGGTTCGGACTTCGGAGTCTCCCGACGCACCCTGCTGCGTGCCGCTGGGGTCGGCCTCGTCGCGACTCCCGCGATGGCGGCCTGCTCGTCGAACGACGGTCCCACGCTGGTCCGCAGCCGCCCGAATCTCACCCACGGCGTCGCGGTCGGCGACCCGCGCACCGACGGCGCGCTGATCTGGGCGCGTTCGGATCAGCCCGCGACGTTGATCGTGGAGACCGCGGCCACCGAATCCTTCACCGGCGCCAAGCGCTTCGCCGGTCCGCTGCTGACCCCGGCCTCCGACGGCACCGGCCGTGTGCGTGTCAACGGCCTGCCCGCAGGGCAGCAGGTGCACTACCGGGTAACCCTCGAAGGCGAGGACGGCGCGCGCTCCGAACCGGTCACCGGCGTCTTCCGCACGGTCCCGACCGGCGCTTCCGATATCACGCTGCAGTGGTCGGGCGATGTCGTCGGCCAGGGCTACGGCATCAACCCCGACCTCGGCGGCATGAAGATCTTCTCCGTCATGGCCGCGCGCGACCCCCACCTGTTCATCCACTCCGGCGACTCCATCTACGCTGACGGCCCGCTGCAGGAATCGGTGACGCTGCCCGACGGCCGGACCTGGCGCAATGTGGTCACGGAGGCGAAAAGCGCTGTCGCCCAGACCCTCGACCAGTTCCGCGGCAACTTCGCCTACAACCTGACCGACCAGAACTACCGTCGCTTCAACAGCTCGGTCGCCCAGGTGGTGCAGTGGGACGACCACGAAACGGTCAACAACTGGTACCCCGGCGGCCTGGTCGCGGCGTCCAAGGGCTACGCCGAGCGCGGCATGGACACTCTTGCGACCCGCTCCTGGCAAGCCTTCCACGAGTGGATGCCGTTGGAGCCGAAGGAGGCGGTCGACGGACGCCTCTACCGCAAGATCTCCTACGGCCCGCTGCTGGAGGTCTTCGTGCTGGACATGCGGAGCTACAAGGACACCAACGACATCGACAACCGACCCAGCGGACGCATCTTCGGTCCCGCACAAACGACATGGCTGATCGAAGGGCTGCGCGACTCCACGGCCACCTGGAAGATCATCGCCAACGATCTGCCGCTCGGCGTGATCGTCAAGGACGGTGAGCAGAAGGACACCACCGCCTACGAAGGCCCGGCCAATGGCGATCCCGGCGCGCCGTCGGGCCGCGAAACCGAGATCGCCCGAGTGCTCTCGGCGATCAAGGCGAACAAGGTGGGTGGTGTCGTCTGGCTGACCGCCGACGTGCACTACACGGCGGCCCACCGCTATGCACCCGAACGCGCCACGTTCACCGACTTCGACGAGTTCTGGGAATTCGTCTCCGGACCGCTGAATGCCGGTGCGTTCGGCCCGAATCCGCTGGACGCGACCTTCGGTCCGGAAGCGGTCTTCGTGCATGCCCCACCCGTCCAGAACACCACACCGCTCGACGGCGCCTTCCAACATTTCGGTGAGGTATTGATCGACGGCAAGTCAAGGGAACTGACGGTCAATTTGTGCGACGCGACCGGATCCGTGCTGTTCAGCCAGCGGCTTTCCCCGCAGGGTGGATAAGTGACGACTTCGGGCGAGCAGGGGAGGCCACGCTGTGGTTAGCTTTCGTGCCATGAGCACGCCGCACACTGTCGCCGCCGAAGAATATCTACCCCGTGACACTGCGGATGTCGTTCGCACTGTACGAGATTCACGCGGCCGGGTCGATCGGCTCACAGTGCGCGGCGGTGAACCGTTCGACGACGGGCTTTCGCTGCCCGATCAACGCACGGTGCTCTCGCTGCGGCAGATGAACGCGGTGCTCGACATCAATCTCGGCAGGCGCACGGTGCGGGTGCAAGCGGGCGCCAAGCTGTCCGATATCGACCGCAGACTCGGCGCGCACGGCCTCGGCCTGCCGATCGTCGGTGACCACCGCGACATCACCGCGGGCGGTTTCGCGTCGGTCGGCGGTGTGAGCACCGCCTCGCACAAGTACGGCATGTTCATCGACCAGATCGTCGATCTGGAATACGTCGATCCGGACGGGCGCATCGGCACCTGCGGACGCAACCACCACACCGAGCGCTTCCACCGGATCCTCGGTGCGGGCGGGCGGGCGGGAATCATCACCGCGCTCACCCTCGATGCGGTCGACATCGACAAGGACCACACCTGGCTGACCACCAACGCCGACCGGTTCCTGGATTTCGACTCCTTCGTCGAACACGCCTACGCCGAGGTCGCCCGCCCAGGCAACGCGGCGCTGCAGGTGGGCCGCTGGGTCGACACCGCGCCGCTGAAGGTGTCGCGGCCGGTCGGTACCGGGCATGTGCAGTTGGGCACGGTGCGCTTCGGCCAGTGGTCGAGCCTCTACCCCACCACGCCGACCCGATCGCTGCGCGCGCGGCGTGAGGTCGGCACCAAGACCAGAAAGTCGTTGGGTGTCATCGCCTCTGCCGCGGGCGGTCGCGCGGGCGCCCCGGTGCGCAACGCCGCGGCGGGCGCGCTGATGTTCGCCCCGAAGGTGCTGACGCTGCGCGATGCGGAATACCTCGCCGATACGGTGATCAGTTCGTCCGAGCGCGGACCCGCCTACCGGGTGGCCATTTTCGCGCCGCTGTCGAGCTACACCTCGGTGTTCTACCGGCTGCACGATCTGTTTGCCGGACACCGGGAGCGGACCGGATGCTTCACCGTCATCTCCGCGATGACCTACGGCGTGCGCTCGAAGTACCTGCAGTCGGAGGCCGCGGTGCACAATCTGCCCACAGAGGACCACGGTCTGATCACCTTCACCTGCCGTTTGCGGCCCTCGGCGCTGCCCTCGGAACTGTTGCGCGACATCGTGTCCGGAATCGATGAGATCTGCCACTCCGAACAGGCCCTGCGCTACGACTCCACGGATTAGAATCCTGTTGCGCCGCACATAGTCGCCGGCCGGTAGCTCGTCGCTGTCGGCGGGCCCGGGCGGTCGACTTCGGCACTGTCGGCGGGGTGTCGATGCGTCAGTTCAGCTCATCTCCTGTGAAGGATGCTGTTCCGATGCTCGAATTTCGTCCCGCCCCAACCCGATTCACCGATCGCAAGCGGCAACGACCCGCCGAATCGCTCGAAGGTCTTCGGGTGCTGGTGACCGACGCCTCCTCCGAGCTCGGCCGCGTCACCGCGGCGCGACTCGCCGCGCAGGGCGCCCAGCTACTACTCGTCGCCCGGCGTGGCGATCAACTGGTCGCGGCCTGCGAGGCGATCGCCGACACGGGTGGGCAGGCGAGCTGGTGTCGCGCGGCATCCAGGCCACCTCTGTGCACTATCGCGCGCACCGCGCGGACAACGGCGTGACGATCGCGCACTGCAGCGAGGACCCCGCCCGCGAGCCCGCCGCGGCGGCCCACTGGATCGAAACCGCCATCCGCACCCGCCCGGCTCGCCTCGAGCCCCGCTTCGCCCGTACCCTTCGCGGCCTGGCAGGCGTCGCTCCACGCTCCACCCACCGCCTCATGCGCGCCTTCGGCATCTGAGGCCCGCCGAGAGGGTCTGCTCGGCTATGCGGGACGGGCAGCCGAACGCAAAGCGCCCCATCGGATTCCGATGGGGCGCTTCGTTCTGAACAAGGCAACTGATCTCGCGAGCACATGGGTAACTCACCGGGCACGGGCCAACTCACCAACCAGGTGACCACCAGCCGCCGACGCCACTATCGCGGCACCCAGATCCGGCCTGAATACGCGGAGAGGCGGATTAGCTCAGTGCTTCTCCGGGCCGAGGTAGTACTCGAACACCAGACCGGCGGCGGCGCCGAGGACACACACCACGCCGATGGCGATCAGCCAGAGCTGGAAGAACGCGAAGCCCAGTGCGGTGATGGAGCCCGCGGCGGCCAGGGTGATGGGCCAGAAGCTGCCGGGCGAGAAGAAGCCCAGATCGCCCGCGCCGTCCACGATCTCGGCGTCTTCGTAGTCCTCGGGACGCAGGTCGAGGCGACGCGCGACGAACCGGAAATAGGTGCCGATGATCAGCGACAGGCCGGCGGTCAGCACGGTGGCGGTGGTGCCCGCCCACTCGACGCCGGTGCGCGACTGCCCGGTGAAGTAGCCGTACACGATTGCCACGATGACGAAGAACACCGTGAGCAGCTCGAAAATCCGCGCTTCGATCTTCATGTCAGATCAGTCCTCACTTGCTGTCGGCCGCGGCCGCGCTCTTGGTCGTGCGGTCGGTGTTGAACGGCCTCGTGGAGGTGGCGACCGGAGACTCACCGATGGACTCGAGCGCCTCGGCGTTGGTCTTGCCCGTCTTGCGCGACTCGATGTACTTGGCGAACTTCTCCGGCGACACGGCACGGACCTCGAAGTTCATCATCGAGTGGAAGGTGCCGCACATCTCGGCGCACCGCCCGACGAACGCGCCTTCCTTCTCGATCTTGGTGATCTGGAAGACGTTATCCGAATGGTTTTCCTTCGGGTTCGGCATCACGTCGCGCTTGAACAGGAACTCCGGCACCCAGAAGGCGTGCACCACGTCGGCGGCGGCCAGCTGGAATTCGATGATCTTGCCGGTCGGCAGCACCAGAATCGGAACCTCGGTGCTGGAACCGACGGTCTCGATCTTGTCGTAGTGCAGGTAGGACAGGATGTCGTTCTCCGGCTTGCCGTGCACGGGGCCCGGCTGCGGGTGACCGTCCTTGGTCCGCTCCTTGTACTCCTCGAGCTGCTCCTGGTTGGCGGCCTCACGCGCGGTATCGATGCCGTCGAACGTGAAGCCGTTCTTGAGGTCGACATTGCGGTAACCGAACTTCCAGTTCCACTGGAAGGCGGTCACGTCGACGGTGACGTCGGGGTTGCCGACCTTCTCGTGCACGTAGTTCTGCACGACGACGGTGAAGTAGAACAGCACCGCGATGATGACGAACGGGATCGCGGTGTAGGTCAACTCCAGCGGCACGTTGTAGCCGGTCTGGCGCGGGAACTCCGGGGAGTCCTTCTTCTTGCGGTGGAAGGTGATGGTCCAGAAGGTCAGACCCCACACCAGCACGCCCATCACCAACGCGGCGACGACGGACCAGGTCCACAGCTCACGCATCCGAGTGGCCTGCGGCGTGATACCCGAGGGCCAGCCGAACCGCAGCCAAACATTGTCGATCGAGCAGCCCGAGACGAGCATCGCGGTGATGCCCAACGACACCGCCAGCCCGGCCCGCCGAAGGATCCGGCCCTGCCGACCCCTCGCGGGTCGTGCCCCGATCTCTTCGCTCGCCTTGTGCGCCACGCTCACGCCTTCCTGGTCGCCACACATTCCGACATTGCACCGCCGAGGTTGCGATCGCCTCGGCGCTACGTTCTAAGCACGTTTCAAGCCGTTCGGACGTGGGCGTCGCTTTCACGCACGCACCACCTGAGAATGGCCTGAGTACTACGCAGCGTAGACCAAACCGGCGTCTGCTTTGTCGTCGGGTCGCATTCGACACTCCGCCGGTACCAAATGACGTGGCCACGGGTGTGCGACGCATGGATTCCGCGCGTGCGGCATACTCGGACACTGTATTTCGATCGCCGCGTCTTCCTCCCCTGGGCGCGGTGCCGTCATGGATCAGGGCACGCGCCCCGACCGCAGGAAATGAGGTTGCCGACCCCGTGTGTGGACTGCTCGGATTTCTGACATCTGACGTCGCAGCACCGGACACCGTGGAGCAGGTGTACAACGCCCTGCATTGCGTCCGCCACCGCGGTCCCGACGAGCGTGGCACCTGGCACGACGACCACCTGATCTTCGGTTTCAACCGCCTGTCGATCATCGACATCGAGCACTCGCACCAGCCGCTGCGCTGGGGTCCGCCGGAGAACAGGCAGCGCTACGCGCTGACCTTCAACGGCGAGATCTACAACTACCTGGAGTTGCGCGCGGAGCTGGCCGAGGCGCACGCGGCCGAGTTCCCCGACGGCAAGATCTTCGACACCGAGGGCGACAGCGAGGCGATCGTCGCGGCGTTCCACTACTGGGGCCCCGAGGCCGTGCGGCGGCTGCGCGGCATGTTCGCCTTCGCGATCTGGGACACCGAGACCCAGGAGCTGTTCCTGGCGCGCGACCCGTTCGGCATCAAGCCGCTGTTCCTTGCCACCGGCCCCGGCGGCACCGCGTTCGGCAGCGAGAAGAAGAGCCTGCTCGAACTGCTGCCCGCGCTCGGACTGACCGACGCACTCGACCCGCGCGCGCTGGAGCATTACACGGTGCTGCAGTACGTGCCGGAGCCCGAGACGCTGCACGCCGACATCCGCAGGCTGGAATCCGGCAGCCACGCCACCCTGCGCCAGGGCGAGGCGCCGAAGGTGACCCGATACTTCGCGCCGACATTCCAGGTGCGGCCCTTCGCGCCCGGCTCGGCGGCCGCCCGCTACCGGGAGATCGCCGAGGCCATGGAGGACTCGGTCGCCAAGCACATGCGCGCGGATGTCACCGTCGGCTCATTCCTGTCCGGCGGCATCGACTCCACTGCGGTGGCGGCGCTCGCCATGCGGCACAACCCGAAACTGATCACCTTCACCAGCTGCTTCGAGCGCGAGGGCTACTCCGAGGCGGATGTGGCCGCGGAGACCGCGGAGGCGATCGGCGCACGGCACGTCATCAAGACCGTCTCTCCCGCCGAGTTCGCGGCCGCGATCCCCGAAATCGTCTGGTACCTGGACGATCCGGTCGCCGACCCGGCGCTGGTTCCGCTGTACTTCGTGGCGAAAGAGGCCCGCAAGCACGTCAAGGTCGTGCTGTCCGGCGAGGGCGCCGACGAGCTGTTCGGCGGCTACACCATTTACCGGGAGCCGTTGTCGCTGAAGCCTTTCGAGCGACTGCCCGGCGGGCTGCGCAAGCTCGCGGGCAAGCTGTCGGACCGCATCCCCGAGGGCACCAGGGGCAAGAGCCTGCTGCACCGCGGCTCGCTCACCCTCGAAGAGCGCTATTACGGCAATGCGCGCAGCTTCAATGACGCGCAACTGCGGTCGGTGCTGCGCGATTTCCGGCCCGAATGGACCCACCAGGACGTCACGGCCCCGATCTACGCGCAGTCGCACGGCTGGGACCCGGTGGCGCGCATGCAGCATCTGGACCTGTTCACCTGGCTGCGCGGCGACATCCTGGTCAAGGCCGACAAGATGACCATGGCCAACTCGCTGGAGTTGCGGGTGCCGTTCCTGGACGCCGAGGTGCTGAGGGTCGCCGAAGGGGTGCCCTTCGAGCAGAAGATCACCAACGAGACCACCAAATACGCGCTGCGCCGAGCACTCGAGGGCATCGTGCCCCCGCATGTGCTGCACCGCGCCAAGCTCGGTTTCCCGGTCCCGCTGCGGCATTGGCTGCGCGGCGAGGAGCTCTACGACTGGGCTCAGCAGACCATCGCGGAATCGCAGACTGATCATCTGCTGGACAAGGGCGCCATCAAGGGCATGCTCGACGACCACCGCACCGGCCGCATCGATCACAGTCGCAGGCTGTGGACGCTGCTGGTGTTCATGATCTGGCACGGCATCTTCGTCGAGAACCGCATCACCCCCGATATCCAGGAGCCTGCCTACCCGGTCTCGCTGTAACTCTTCGCACCTGACCGGCCGGTGCGCCCGACGTTCGCTCGAAAGCTATACAGCATGCCCGAGCAGGGAGAGAATGAATTGCTCAGGGTGAGCGGGCAGGCCGGTCAGTCAGGAGGTGCCGTCGTGACCACGGCCAGGGACATCATGAAGTCAGGGGCTCAGTGGGTCTCCAAGGAGCAGACCGTGGAGAACGCCGCGCGCATTATGGCCAGACGCGATGTCGACGCGCTGGTGGTCGGCGACGACAACGACCGCATGTGCGGCGTCATCGGCTATCGCGACATCGTCGTCCGGTGCGTCGCCGAAGGGCTGCCGCCGGCCAGGACCACAGTGGGCGATCTGTGTTCGGGCACCCCTCGCTGGGTTACCTCCGACTCGGACCTCACGAAGGTGCTCGACGAGATGAACAGTCACCACATCAAGCACCTCCCGGTGATCGAGGATCGGCGGTTGATCGGCACGATCGGCGAAACCGACCTGGTCGATCACTTGGATGCCGCCCAGCTCGGCGAATTCACCCGGGCCCACGCCGGATCGTGATCCGGGTGGGCCAGGACCCGCCTACAACAGGGGCTTGATTTCGTCGGCGGCTTCGATGCCGTACGCCTTGGTGAGGCGCTCCAAGGCATCATCCTTGTTCAGGGTCCACTCCTGGGTGCCCATGGTCTCCAGGACGAGGACGGCGATCAGCGAGCCGAGCTGGGCGCTGCGCTCCAGGCTCAGACCCCCGGTATGGCCGGTGAGGAAGCCTGCGCGGAAGGCGTCGCCGACTCCGGTCGGCTCGACCTTGTTCGTCTCAGGGACCACCGACACTCGCACCTCGGTGCCGTCGCGGTCGACGATCTGTACGCCGTTCGAGCCGAGGGTGGTGACGCGGATGCCGACGTGGCGCGCGACCTCTTCCTCGCTGAGCCCGGTCTTCTGCAGCAGCAGCGCCCACTCGTACTTGTTGGTGAAAAGGTAAGCGGCGCCGTCGATCAGCTGGATGGCCTGATCACCGTCGAGGCGGGCCAGCTGCTGGGACGGATCGGCGGCGAACGGGATGCCGAGCTCACGGCACTGCTGGGTGTGCCGCAGCATCGCGTCGGGATCGTTGGCGCCGATGAGCACCAGCTCCAGCTCGTGTTCCGCGGCGAGATCGCCGATATTGATGTCGCGGGCCTCGCTCATCGCGCCCGGGTAGAACGACGCGATCTGCGCCATATCGTCGTCGGTGGTGCAGACGAACCGCGCGGTGTGCGCCCGGTCGGAGATCTTCACGCCGCTGCAGTCGACACCGTGGGCTTCCAGCCAGGCGCGGTACTCGGCGAAATCGGCGCCGACGGCGCCGACCAGCAGCGGCGTCCGGTTCAGCAGGCCCATGGCGTAGGCGATATTGCCCGCGACCCCACCGCGGCGGATCTGCAGATCATCGACGAGGAAGCTCAGCGACACATGGTCGAGTTGGTCGGCCAACAGCGCGTCGGCGAACCGTCCGGGAAAACGCATCAGGTGGTCGGTGGCAATCGATGCCGATACTGCGATAGTCACGAGGCTCGCGGTCCTTAGCTGTCGACAGGAAGACACGCCGAGGTAGAACACCCGGCGACGACTTCACCGTATCAACAACAACATCCGTCGAACATCAACCGCCGCCCGGGTGTCAAGGGGGATTGCTCGACAGCAGCGGCTCAGCTACCCCACAACCGACGGTGGGCCCGCCACGCGAATCCGGCGGCACCGATGGTGCGCCCGGATGCGTGCGAGCCCAGCCTCGTCAGCAGGAGAAGCCGCTCTCCGTCGTCAGTTGAACGAATCGCCGCAGGCGCACGAACCGGTGGCGTTCGGGTTGTCGATCGTGAAGCCCTGCTTCTCGATGGTGTCGACGAAGTCGATCGAGGCACCCTGCACGTAGGGGGCGCTCATCCGGTCGACCGCCAGCGTGACGCCACCGAATTCGGCGACGAGATCACCGTCGAGCGAGCGGTCGTCGAAGAAGAGCTGGTAGCGCAGGCCGGCACAACCACCGGGCTGCACCGCGATGCGCAGTGCCAGGTCGTCGCGACCCTCCTGGTCGAGCAGCGCCTTCGCCTTCAGAGCGGCCGCTTCGGTCAGCGTCGCACCGTGGGTTTCGGTCTCGTTCTGCACAGTCATGAACTCTCCTAGGGACAGCTGTGTTCAACCCGTGAACAGCACACGGCTCGTGGCTGTCAACACCGTTCCGCAGGCTGCTATTCCCTATCTTGCCATCATCACCCGCGGGAGGAGCACACGACTGTGCTGTGTGAGCGGCGGCACGCCGGACACCCCCCGCACGCTCGCGGAACCGACCGCATTTCCTGCCGCGTACCGCATCGAATAGCCTGGTCGCTGTGAAATTGTTCCGTCGCGGCGAGTCCAGCACCACCGACGAGAGCGCCGAAGTGACGGCGGGCTCGGACGGCGGCTCGGCCGCGGGCTCCACCCGGATGGCGGCCCCGGCCACCGAGGGCAAGGGCCGTCCCACTCCGAAACGTCGTGACGCGCAAGGCAAGCGCCGCGGTCCGGTCGCTCCCGCACCACTCACCGCGAAGGAGGCTCGCGCCCGGCGCAAGGCCACTCGCGGCAGCAGGGAAGACCGCAAAGCGGCCTCCTCGGAGCGGCGTCTCGCCGCCCAGGAGCGGCGCGCCAGGATGCTCGCAGGCGAGGACAAATACCTCTTGCCACGCGATCAAGGCGCGGTGCGCGCGTTTGTGCGTGACATCGTCGACGGCAGGCGAAACCTCGTCGGCCTGTTCATGCCGATGGCGCTGGTGCTGATCCTGTCGATGTTCGTCGCGCCCGCGCTGCAGACCATCGTCACTCTGGCGATGCTGGTCATGATGGCATTCATGATCGCCGAGGGCTTCCTGCTCGGCCGGATCGTGAACAACCGGGTCCGCGAGCGGTTCCCCGACAGCACCGACACCGGCTACCGGCTCGGCTGGTACGCCTTCGTGCGCGCATCCCAGATCCGCAAGATGCGGGCGCCGAAGCCGCGGGTCACCCCGGGCGACGCCGTATAAGGCGGATAGAACCCGACAGCGCACAGCAGAGCGGGGGGGGGGGGGGGGGGGGGCCGCCCCGGGGGGGGGGGGGGCCCCCCCCCCCCCGCGCGGCGGGGGGGGCGGATATAGAAGCACAAACGGGCCACCCGCACAGCGAAAGTG
>NZ_JBHVDF010000018.1:0-91663 GCF_042802915.1 Nocardia sp. NPDC057440 | reverse complement strand
CTGCGAGCCTGGGGGCGCCCCGCCCGGGGCTGCACCGGGGGCGTCCGCGTAACTCCGTGAAAACCCCCCACCCCCCCCCACCCCGCCGGCGCGCCGCCCCCCCCCGCCGCCCGGGTCTGCTGCCTGCTGTCGGCAGCGCGAGTGTCGGGTTTTCGCCCAGTTTCATCGGTGATGCGACATCCGGTCGAACATCGCGGACAGTTCGGCCTGTTGACGCTGGACGTCGCGGTCGACGATGTTCGACGATCCGAAGTGGCCGTAATCTCGCGCGATGACGAGCGCGAAACCGACGATGGCGGCAAGGACAACGAGGAAAGTAATCATGGCAGTAATTTTGCGCTCGCCCACTTTCAGCCGAAAGTGGCTGTACTGACATTGTTCGTAAAGATTCAGCCAGTTACACTGAGTCCATGCTGTCCAAGGTCGCCGTCGTCACCACCGGCCCCCTCGCCATGTTCGAATTCGGGGTCGTCTGCGAGGTTTTCGGCCTGGACCGGACCTCCGACGGACTGCCTGCCTTCGACTTCCGCGTGTGCGGAGCCGAACCGGGCAAGCCCCTGCGCTCCACCACGCCCGGCGTCACCGTCACGCCGGAGTTCGGATTGGCGGAACTGCGCGGAGCCGACCTCGTGGCGATTCCCGCATTCCACGCCTCCCTGCTCGGCCCCGGGCTCGATCCGCGCATCGTCGAAGGCGTCCGTGCCGCCGCCGACGCGGGGGCGATCATTCTCACGGTCTGCTCGGGTGTGTTCCTCGCTGGTGCGGCCGGACTGCTCGACGGCCGCAAGTGCACGACGCACTGGCGCTATGTAGACCAGCTCGCCGAAATGTTCCCCGAGACCACGGTCGACCCGGACGTGCTATTCGTCGACGAGGGCAACCTGATCACCAGCGCAGGCACCGCCGCAGGCATCGACGCCTGCCTGCACCTGGTGCGCAGGGAGATCGGCAGCGCCGCCGCCAACGGCATCGCGCGGCGCATGGTGGTGCCGCCGCAACGCGACGGCGGGCAACGCCAGTTCATCGAGCGCCCCGTTGCCGCGTGCACGTCCGACAGCCTCAGCGCCACGCTGCAATGGATGGGCGAGAACCTCGAACTCCCGCACACCATCGACGATCTCGCCGTCCGCTCGGTGATGTCGACGAGAACCTTCGCCCGCCGCTTCGCCGCCGAGACCGGAACCACCCCGGTGAAATGGCTGACCAACCAGCGCGTCCTCTACGCCAAGCACCTCCTGGAAGATACCGACGGCGGCCTGGAACACATCGCCGCGCAAGCCGGCTTCGGCTCCGGCGCCCTCCTACGCCACCACTTCCAACGCATCGTCGGCATCGCCCCCACCGAGTACCGCCGCCGCTTCGGCGGCCACCCGGCCGCCGAAGCAGACAGCGCCTAATCGCCCTACCCCAGCGGCTCGACGGCGGGCGCACCGGTCCGGGCGCCCGGCCCTATCAGCCGGGCAGACCAGCCGCGATGCGGTCGGCGTTGATACGGTTGCGCACGTGTCGGACAGCTCACCTACCCCCAGGCGCGTGCGCCGCACCCGCAGGACATTGGTCCTGGGCGGCGCCCGGTCCGGCAAATCCGCGTTCGCGGAGGGGCTGGCGGCCGACCCGGGGCCGGTGCGTTATCTCGCCACCGCGGTCCTCGATCCCGCCGACCTCGACTTCGCCGAACGCATCGCCCGGCATCGCGACCGCAGGCCCGCCGACTGGACCGTTGTCGAAAGTGCTGATCCCACAGCGGTTCTCACCGAATCGGCCAGCGCTGCCCAGGTCGGCGCGACCTTGATCGACGACGTCGGCACCTGGCTCACCGCACGCATCGACGCCAGTGCCGCCTGGGAATCCCCGCGCGGCACCATCGCCCCCGATACCGACGCGTTCATCGAGGCGGTCGAGGCCTATGCGCACCGGCTGGTGATCGTCAGCCCCGAGGTCGGGATGGGCGTCATCCCCGCCACCCGATCCGGTCGCCTGTTCCGCGACGAGATCGGCACCCTCAACCAGCGCCTCGCCGCCATGTGCGACGAAGCCTTCCTGATCGTCGCGGGCCTGCCTGTCCGCCTCAAATAGTGGGAACCGGGCGATGTGCGCGGCGGCGCCCTGGGCGGGCAGTATGAGGCGGCGTAGGAACGAACTGCCCTGACCCCGAAAGGCTCGACAGTGACACACGGATTCGGACCGGTTGCGGCGCCCGACGCGCAGATTCGGGCGGCAGCGCAGCAGCGGCAGGCGCAGCTGACCAAACCCGGTGGTGCGCTGGGACGGCTCGAGGAACTGGGCAACTGGGTGGCGGCATGTCAGGGCGTGTGCCCGCCGAAGCAGTTCGAGCGGGCCCGCGTTGTGGTGTTCGCGGGCGATCACGGTGTCGCGCGGCACGGGGTGTCGGCGTATCCGAGCGAGGTGACCGCGCAGATGGTCGCCAATTTCCTCGGCGGTGGCGCTGCGGTGAACGCGCTGGCGGTGGTGGCGGGCGCGACCGTACGGGTGGCCGATATCTCCGTCGACACCGACACCGATCCGCAGATCGGCAAGCACAAAGTGCGCCGATCCAGCGGGGCCGTCGACCGCGAGGACGCGCTCAGCACCGAGGAAGTACAGGCGGCGCTCTCGGCGGGCATCGCGATCGCCGATGAGGAAATCGACGCGGGCGCAGACCTGCTCATCGCAGGCGACATGGGAATCGGCAACACCACGCCCGCGACGGTGCTCATCGCGACCCTCACCGACACCGAACCGGTCGCCGCGGTCGGGCGCGGCACCGGCGTCGACGATGACGGCTGGGCGCGCAAGGTCGCCGCGATTCGCGATGCCATGCGCCGCGCCCGCCCCGTCGCCAAAGATCCCGTCGAGCTGCTGCGCGTCGCCGCGGGCGCCGATTTCGCCGCCATGGCAGGCTTTCTGGCCCAGGCCGCGGCCCGCCGCACTCCGGTCATCCTCGACGGCGTGGTCGTCACCGCCGCCGCGCTGGTCGCCGAAGACCTGGCCGCGGGCGCCAGCGCCTGGTGGCTCGCGGGCCATCGCTCCACCGAACCCGCGCACACCCTGGCTCTCACCCGATTGCGCCTCGAACCGCTGCTCGACCTGAACATGCGCCTCGGCGAAGGTTCCGGCGCACTCACCGCCCTCCCCATCCTGCGCGCCGCCGTCGCCACCCTCGCCGACATGGCAACGTTCGCCGAAGCGGGCGTCAGCACGGCCGAACCGACGGCGGACGACGGCGCTACCAGCGTATCCGGCGCGAATGCGGACACCGACGGCGACGATGAGGGGGGAACCTCGGGCACCGCAGTTCCCTCCGGCGCCTCCGACAGCGGTACGGGCGTCTCCCCCGACGCCGACGGCACGGTGCACCGATCACCGCATACGAAGCCGGATCTGACGAAATGAGCGTCAGGCATCCACTACCGGGCCGGTGCGCATGAACGAGTTGCGGCTGGCGGTTTCCTGGCTGACGGTGGTGCCGGTACGCGGGCCGGACACCGTGGACCGCGCGACGGCCGGGCAGGCAATTGCGTTGGCGCCGTTGATCGGTGGCGGGCTCGGCGCCGCCGCCGCCGGGCTGTTGTGGGTGCTGATCTGGGCGGGGGCGGCCGCGCCGCTGGCCGGGCTGCTCGTGGTCGCGGCGCTGGCGCTGGTCACCCGGGGCATGCATCTGGACGGCCTCGCCGACACCATGGACGGACTCGGCAGTTACGGACCGCCCGAACGCGCGAGGCAGATCATGAAATCCGGCGGCGTCGGGCCCTTCGGAGTCGCGGCCGTCGTGTTTTCCATTGGTATCCAGACACTTTCGTTCGCCGCACTGGCGCAGGCCGAGCGCTGGTTCGCGGTGATTCTCGCGGTGGTCGTCGGCCGGATCGTGGTGGTGCTCGCGTGCAGGCAGGGCATCGCCGCCGCACCCGGCGCCGGATTCGGGGCCCTCGTCGCGGGAACCCAATCCAGTCTCACCGTCATAGTGTGGGCGGTCGCCGCGATGACCGCCGGGCTGTCGGTCGTCCCCCACTATCGGTGGCTCGGCCCCCTCGTCGTCCTGCTCACACTGACCGTCTCGGCCCTGCTGGTCGGACACTGTGTCCGGCGATTCGGCGGTCTTTCCGGCGACATCCTCGGCGCCACCCTGGAGATCTCGGTCGCCCTGACCGCAGCCGCCCTCGCATTCGGCGCCTGACCGCTCGCGTTGGACCGAGGGCGGGGGGTTGGACAACACAGTCTGGGTCACTGGAATTTTTCCGGCCGTGCCGCACGAATCGTCAGGGCCGGGCAATAAGGTGTGCGTTATGTCTTCCGAGCGCCTGTATTTTCGTCAGTTGTTGTCCGGGCGGGACTTCGCCGTAGGTGATCCGATCGCGACGCAGATGCGGAATTTCGCCTATCTGATCGGCGATCGCGAGACCGGGGAATGCCTGGTGGTCGATCCGGCGTATGCGGCGGGCGACCTGGTCGACATCGTCGAGGGCGACGGGCTGCGCATGACCGGCGTGCTGGCCACCCACCACCACCCTGACCACGTGGGCGGCACCATGCTCGGATTCACCCTGCGCGGCGTACGTGAGCTGCTCGAAAAGACAAGTGTCCCCGTGCATGTCAATGCCGAGGAACTGTCCTGGGTCGCGAACGTCACCGGTATCGCGCCCAGCGAGCTCACCGGCCACCAGCACGGCGACAAGGTCGCCGTCGGCGCCTTCGACATCGAACTCCTGCACACCCCCGGCCACACCCCCGGCAGCCAGTGCTTCCTGTTCGACGACCGCCTCATCGCAGGCGACACCCTCTTCGTCGACGGCTGCGGCCGCACCGACTTCCCCGGCGGCGACTCCGACGAAATGTTCCGCAGCCTCCGCTACCTCGCAGACCTCCCCGGCAACCCCATCGTCTACCCCGGCCACTGGTACTCCCAAGAACCTTCGGCCCCCCTCGCGTCGGTCAAAGACACCAACTACGTCATGCGCCCCAAAACGCTCGACGAATGGCATATGTTCATGCCCAGCTGACCCCCGACCTCGAGCGGCACACGATCGCGACAACGCGAGCACCGACCACCATGGTGTGCCACCCACGGACTCGTGCTCACGACCAACGGGACATGGCTGCGACAGACAGCGAGAGACAGCTCCGCCATGTCCTGTTCATCGGCTGCTGGCAGGAAACTCTGTTGAACTGCGCGGCATATGGATCCGACGAAACGCGAGTGGCGACCGCCATGTGTGCCGCTCACCCACGACCAGCGAGGGCAATGCGGCGAGCGTGACCAGCGGACTTCGCTCTCGCCGAGACATGGCCGTGGGATTCCGCTGCAGTACGCAGACCACAGTTGCGGATGGTGGGGCGGCACGATGGGCCGGTGTGGGTTGCGGACCCCGGGTGGGTCCGCGGATTACATGCTGCGCATCCAGCCGTGGATATCGGCGAACGTGCCGCGTTGGATGCCGGTGAGGGTGTCGCGCAGCGCCATGGTGACCTCGCCGGGTTCGCCTCCGCCGATCTCGAATTCGCCATCGGCGGAGCGGACCCAGCCGACAGGGGTGATCACGGCGGCGGTGCCGCAGGCGAAAACCTCGGTGATTTCACCGGATTCGGCGCCCTTGCGCCATTCCTCGACCGAGACCTTGCGTTCCTCGACCGGGTAGCCCGCGTCGGCGGCCAGGGTGAGCAGGGAATCGCGGGTGATGCCCGGCAGCAGCGAACCGGACAGTTCCGGGGTCACCAGGCGCGCGTCCGAGCCGGAGCCGAAGACGAAGAACAGGTTGTTGGTGCCCATTTCCTCGACGTAGCGGCGTTCGCAGGCGTCCAGCCAGACCACCTGGTCGCAGCCCTTTTCGGAGGCCTGCGCCTGGGCCAGCAGCGAGGCGGCGTAGTTGCCCGCGACTTTGGCCTCACCGGTTCCGCCGGGCGCGGCGCGCACGTACTCGGTGGACAGCCACACCCGCACCGGCTTGACGCCGCGCGGGAAGTACGCGCCCGCGGGCGAACCGAGCAGCAGGTACTTGTAGGCCGTCGCGGGCTTCACGCCGAGCCCCGCCTCGGTGGCGAACATGAACGGGCGCAGGTAGAGCGACTCCTCGCCGCCCGCCGCGGGCACCCAGCCGCCGTCGAGTTCCAGCAGCTGCCGCACCGATTCGATGAACAGCTCCTCCGGCAATTCCGCCATGGCCATGCGGCGCGCGGACTTGCGGAACCGTGCGGCGTTCGCATCGATGCGGAAGCAGGAAATGCTGCCGTCGCTCTGCCGGTAGGCCTTCAGACCCTCGAAGATGGCTTGGCCGTAGTGGAACACCATCGTCGCCGGGTCCAGGGGTAGTGGCCCATACGGCTCGATGCGCGCGTTGCTCCAGCCTTCGCCCTCGGTGTAGTCGATCGACACCATGTGGTCGGTGAAGAAGCGCCCGAACCCGGGTGCCGCGAGGATCTCCTGTACCCGCTGCGCCGGGGTGGGCGCGGGATGCGGAACACGGGTGAACTGTGCGGCGACGGTCATGGGCCTGATCCTATCGGGCACCGATTCACCGGTGTACGCCTGTTCCGCATGCGTGCGCGGACATCCCGTTTTCGGCTCGATCACAGAGCAGCCTGGTCACCCGACACGCCGTGCACCGGGTGCACGAACGCCCGATCCTGCCGCACTGCGTCCCGGCGGTCCCACACCCCGGACCACACAGATCCGAACCACCCGATCCGGCACCGTCGAGCAGCCGGCGGCCCGATCATCCAGCCTGCGCCTCGGCAGTACGGACACCGCTGAAGCGCCCGTTTCGACGAAGGGCGGCTCGGACCCCGACATCCCGTGAATGCGACGACCTGCTCGCCGCCGACGCGGTCCTACTTGGTGTTGGTTTCGACGAAGGGCGGGCGGATGATTTCGCAGCGGAGGCGGCGGCCGCGGACGTCGACCTCTACCTCGGTGCCGGGCTGCAGGTCGGCTTCGGTGTCGAGCAGCGCCAGGGCGATGCCGATCTTCAAGGTGGGTGAGAAGGTGCCCGAAGTGGTTTCGCCGACCGGTTCGCCGTCGCGCAGCACGGTCTGGCCCTGGCGCAGCACGCCGCGGTCGAGTGCCTTCAGGCCCAACAGGATCCGGCGTGGGCCCGCCGACTTCTCCCGCTCCAGTGCGGCTTTACCCCAGAACTCGGGCTTCTTCCAGCCGACGGCCCAGCCGGTGCGCGCCTGCACCGGCGAAATCTCCAGTGACAGTTCATGTCCGTGCAGCGGATAACCCATTTCGGTACGCAGGGTGTCGCGGGCGCCTAGACCGGCGGGCTGACCATCGGCGGCACGCACCTGCTCGACGAGAGCACGGAACAGCGGCTCGGCGTCGGCCCAGCGAGGCAGCAGTTCGAAGCCGTGCTCGCCGGTGTAGCCGGTGCGGCACACCCGAACCGGTCGACCATCCCACTCGGCGTCGGCGTAGGCCATGTACTCCATGCCGGTGGGCAGCCCGAGCGCGGCGAGCACCTCGGTCGAACGCGGTCCCTGCACCGCGAACACCCCGTATTCGCGATGCTCGTCGGTCACCGTGATGCCTTCGGGCGCCGCCTTCTGCAGCTCGGCGACCACCGCGGCGGTATTGGCGGCATTCGGGACGAGGAAGATCTCGTCATCGCTGACGTAGTAGGCGATCAGATCGTCGATCACACCGCCGTCGGGCGCACAGCACAGGGTGTACTGCGCCTTGCCCGGACGGATACGGCCGAGATCGTTGGTGAGCGCCGAATTCACGAACTCGGCAGCGCCTGCACCACGCACGGCCGCCTTGCCGAGGTGGCTGACATCGAACAATCCGACCGTCGTGCGGACGGCCTGATGCTCGGCGACCGTGCCCGCGTAGGACACCGGCATTTCCCACCCGCCGAACGGCGCGAAACTCGCCCCGAGCTCGACGTGAACACCATGGATCGGGCCTTGCAGCAGGTTCGTATCGGTCACCACGGGAGCTTAACCCGGTCGGATTCGCCCTCCGGCTCCGTGCCTGCTGTTGATCCGGGTTGCCTCGTCAGCCTCGAAACCACAGCGGGATCAACGTCGGTCCGCCCTCGGGCAGTGGGTGCGTCACGCTGTCACGCACGAAACCGCAGCGGGTGTACAGACGGGCGGAACGCTCGGTACTGGCTTCCAGGAATGCCGGGACGCCCGCATCGGAGGCGGCTTTCAACCGGTCGCCGAGGATCGCGGCGCCTGCGCCTTTGCCGCGATGATGTGGCACCGTGACGATCACCTGGAGATAGCGGTGCGGCAACTCTCGCGGATGTTCCCTTGCGAGCAGTTCCATCACGGTGGCTGCGCGCTGTAGCGGACGCAGGTCGGGCAGAGCGTCGGCGCGTTCCCTGGCTTCGGTGGCTTCGGACTCGAATCGTGCCACCGACGTGACAGCCTGCCAGACCGACACCGCCCATATCTCGTCGCCGAGCCCCGCGGTCCATACCTCGTCCTCACGCAATGCGCTGTCGATCAGGGTGGGCACGTAGCCGGCCTGGAACTGCTCGACCGAATACCCTTCCAGCACCCATGCACTCACCGCCTCGTCGACGCAGCCCGCGGTGAAGGCCTCGATCAGCGCATCGCGTCGGCCGACGTCGCCTCGCCGGACGGTCAACGTTGTTTCCATCTGTTGTCCTCACGCTCGGAACAGTGTGTGTTTTCGCCAAGGTAGGGACAGCACAGGGGTTTTGCTAGCATTTCGTCACACTGATTCGTGTGTCGAAATGGGGACCCGTGATGACGTGTGCGACCTGCGGCGCGCAGCTCCCGCAGCCGAGGAAGGGCCGCCGCCGCCGCTATTGCTCGCGGTCGTGTCAGGCCCGCGCCTACCGGTCACGCCGCGATGCTGTGACCGCGCCGCGGCGCACCGCGCAGCCCGCCCGCCTCACCACCGTCGGCATCGTGCGCGCCGCCGTCGAGGTAGCCGACAACGACGGCATCGATGGGCTCTCGATGCGCCGCCTGGCAGGCGACCTCGGTATCGCTACAGCGCGCCTGTACCGCCACTTTCCCGACCGCGAGGCACTGCTCGCCGCGATGGCCGAACTCGTGCTCGCCGAAATCCCGCCACCTCCGGCGCATTCGACGGACTGGCGAGCCCAGCTCACGCACGAGGCACACGAAGAATGGCGGCTCTACCGCAGGCACCCGTGGATGCTCACAGTCCTCGCCCGCACCCGCCCACCGCTGGGGCCTGCCCTGTTCGACATCGTGGAACGCACCCTGTCGGCCCTGGATCGCCCCGGTCTGCCGCCGCAGCAGATGCTCGCGATCTACCTATCGGTCTCCGGTCTGGTCCAGGGCCTCGCACTGCTGTGGAGCTCCGAGCGGGCGGACCGGATCGGCGGTGTGGAACCACGCGCCTGGTCGGATGCGCTGCACGGCGAGCTCCCGGAACTCCTGGACCCGGGCACCCGGCCAGTGCTGCACCGACTCTTCACCAACGCGCCCACCGGCCTGGATCTCGATTTCGACGCACTGCTGGAGACCGGACTCGAACTGCTGCTGGACGGCGTCGCGATGCGCCACCCGCCGCTCACCGAATAACCTGTGCCCATGACCGCTGTTGCAGATCGTTCACTAGGACCGGAACTGGCTCGCACACAAACCCTCGGGCCCGACACCGATGTGCTCGTCATCGGATTGACCTCCTCGGAGAACGGCCCGGCGATCGCGCCCGATGACCTGTTCAGTGACGTGCTCGACGCCGACATCCGCGCGGAATTGCTGGACCAGCTCGGTGCGGTCGGCGCGAAGGGCAAGGCAGAGGAATTGTCCAGGGTGCCCGCGCCCGCCGGGCTGGACGGGGTGACCAGCGTGCTCGCGGTCGGCCTCGGCGCCGCCGAGAAGGTCGACGCCGAGCAGATCCGCCGCTCGGCCGGTGTCGCGGCGCGGGCGCTGTCGGGAACCGAGCTGGTGGCGACCACTCTCTCGGGCCTCGACCTCGGCGCCGCCGCCGAGGGCTTCTACCTCGGCGCGTACACCTTCACGCCGTTCAAGTCGGGCAAGTCCGCGCCGAAGCCGGACGAGCGCCCGGTGGCCAGGGTCGAATTGCTGGTGCCGGAGCCGGAATTCGGTGAGGCGGCGCTGATCAAGGCGCAACTGGTCGCCGAGGCCGTCGCCACCGCGCGGGATTTCGTCAACACCCCGCCGAGCCATCTCTTCCCCGCCGAATTCGCCGCGCGTGCGCAGGTGTTGGCCGAGGCGGCCGGGCTCGAGGTCGAGGTGCTCGACGAACAGGCCCTGGAGGCAGGCGGTTTCGGTGGCGTGCTCGGCGTCGGCAAGGGTTCATCGCGCCCGCCGCGCCTGGTGCGCATCACCTACGCGGGCGGACCCAAGAAGGTCGCGCTGATCGGCAAGGGCATCACCTTCGACACCGGCGGCATCTCCATCAAGCCCGCGCAGAACATGGAGAACATGACCTCGGACATGGCGGGCGCCGCCGCGGTGGTCGCCACCACGCTGCTGGCCGCCCGCCTCGGTCTGCCGCTCACGGTCACCGCGACCGTCCCGATGGCCGAGAACATGCCGTCGGCCACCGCGCAACGCCCCGGCGATGTGCTCACTCAGTACGGCGGCACCACCGTCGAGGTGCTCAATACCGATGCCGAGGGCCGTCTCATCCTCGCCGACGCGATCGTGCGGGCAGGCGAGGACGAACCCGACTACCTCATCGACGTGGCGACCCTGACCGGCGCCCAGATGGTCGCGCTCGGCACCAGGACCCCCGGTGTGATGGGTACCGACGAGTTCCGCGACCGGGTCGCGAAGATCTCCCGCGAGGTCGGCGAAAACGGCTGGGCCATGCCGCTTCCCACGGAACTGCGCGCGGACCTGAACTCCAAGATCGCCGATCTGGCCAATGTCGCGCCGCACCGCTGGGGCGGCATGCTTTCGGCAGCGCTGTTCCTCAAGGAGTTCGTGCCCGAGGGCGTGCAGTGGGCGCACCTGGATGTCGCGGGCCCGGCCTACAACACCGGCGGCCCGTTCGGTTACATCGGCAAGGGCGGCACCGGCGTCCCGGTCCGCACCCTCATCGCGGTGATCGAGGACATCGCCGCCGAGTAGTCATTCCGATGCCGATCGAAGGTCGCCCGTCACGCCGCGAGCGGGCGTGGGGCGACCTTCGTTCGGGCCGTGCGGGTGAACATATTGAACGAAACAGCGGGCCGGAACCTACAGATCGCGCAGATCCTGCTCCATCGCGCGCTGTCGCTCGATGCGCTTCCTGGCGTCGTAATCGCGCATCCGTTGCGGATAGCCGGTTTTGCGCACGTCGTAGATCGGGATGCGCAAATCTCCGGCAAGCCGCTGCGCTCCGCGCTCGCCGACCACCCGGCGCGTCCATTCCCCATCAACGGCAATAAGCACGACAGTGACGTCGGTCACTGTTGTTTTCGGCTCGACGTACCCCTCGACCCCGGTGTGGGCGCGTACCCACTGGGCCAGATAGCGGGCATCGTCGCTACGCGAAGAACCCGCACGTAGAACGCCGCTGCCCCGAGCTGCGGCACCACGAAAACGATCCAGCAAACCCACCGCAGTCGACCTCCTGTCCGACACCGGGAATCGCGCGTCACCGGTCTTCCCATCTTGCCAGCTCCGTACAGTTCGCTGCCCTGTGCTACGTGAGAAGCGGACGGGTGCAAGGATGGAACGCGGTACAAGAACCACACGGATCTCCGGTGCCACGCACAATGATCGGTGGCTTTCGAGCATTCATCGCAACCCGCGATGCGTGCTCGCAGAGAGATCAACTGTTGTAGAACCCGTCGAGCAGTCAGAGGAGTCAACGGACATGGCCTTCTCCGTCCAGATGCCGGCTCTTGGTGAGAGCGTCACCGAGGGAACGGTGACAAGGTGGCTGAAGCAGGAAGGAGACACGGTCGAGGTCGACGAGCCACTGCTCGAGGTCTCCACCGACAAGGTCGACACCGAGATCCCGTCGCCAACCGCGGGCGTGTTGTCGAAGATCGTCGCCCAAGAAGATGATGTGGTCGAGGTCGGCGGTGAACTCGGCGTGATCAGCGAAGCCGGTGAAGCCCCCGCGCCCGCCGCAGCTCCTGCACCCGAAGCCGCGCAAACACCCGCCCCGGCACCGGAGCCCGCTCCCGCGCCGGTCGCCGCAGCGGCACCCGCGCCCGCGGCACCTGCCGCGCCCGCGGCCGCCGCCGGATCGGGCACCCCGGTCAAGATGCCGGAACTCGGCGAATCGGTCACCGAGGGCACTGTCACCCGCTGGCTGAAGGCCGTCGGTGACCAGATCGCCGTCGACGAGCCACTGCTCGAGGTCTCCACCGACAAGGTGGACACCGAGATCCCGTCGCCGGTCGCAGGCACCCTGCTGGAGATCACCGCGCAGGAAGACGACGTTGTCGCTGTCGGTGGACAGCTCGGTGTCGTCGGCACCGGGTCTCCGGCCGCCGCAGCCCCGGCTGCACCGGCACCGGCGCCCGCACCTGCGGCACCCGCGCCCGCCCCGGCACCGGCTCCTCCGGCTCCGGCTCCCGCGCCTGCGCCTACTCCCGCAGCCGCCGCACCAGCGCCCAAGCCCGCTCCGGCTCCGGCCGCTGTGGCCGCCGCACCCGCCGCGGACTCCTCCGGCAATGGCGCGACCCCGTATGTCACTCCCCTGGTCCGCAAGCTGGCCGAGGAGAACGGCGTCGACCTGGCCGCACTGACCGGTTCCGGTGTCGGCGGACGCATCCGCAAGCAGGATGTGCTCGCCGCCGCGGAAGCCAAGAAGGCACCGGCGGCGCCCGCCGCGGCCGCACCGGCCGCCAAGGCGCCCGCGGCCGCACCGGCGGCGGCGCAGTCGCAGCTCGCGCACCTGCGCGGCACCGTGCAGAAGGCCAGCCGCATTCGGCAGATCACCGCGACCAAGACCAGGGAATCGCTGCAGAACACCGCGCAGCTGACCCAGGTGCACGAGGCGGACGTCACCAAGATCGCCGCGCTGCGCAGCCTCGCGAAGGCGTCGTTCAAGGAGCGTGAGGGCGTCAACCTGACGTTCCTGCCGTTCTTCGCCAAGGCGGTCGTCGAGGCGCTCGGCGTGCACCCGAACGTCAACGCCAGCTACGACGAGGGCACCAAGGAGATCACCTACCACGCATCGGTGCACCTCGGCATTGCCGTCGACACCGAGCAGGGCCTGCTCTCCCCGGTGATCCACAACGCGAGCGACCTGTCGCTGGCTGGGCTGGCGCGAGCCATCGCGGACATCGCCAACCGCGCGCGCAACGGCGGCCTCAAGCCGGACGAGTTGGCCGGTGGCACCTTCACCATCACCAATATCGGCAGCCAGGGCGCGCTGTTCGACACTCCGATCCTGGTGCCGCCGCAGGCGGGCATGCTCGGCACGGGTGCGATCGTCAAGCGCCCCGTGGTCGTCACCGACGAGACGGGCAACGAATCCATCGGCGTCCGTTCGATGTGCTACCTGCCGCTCACCTACGATCACCGCCTCATCGATGGCGCCGACGCGGGTCGGTTCCTGACCACGATCCGGCACCGGCTCGAGGAAGCGGCGTTCGAAGCTGATCTCGGCCTGTAATTCGGGAAGGTCGGACTGTCACGCATGAAGGTGGTGATCGCCGGTTCGTCCGGACTGATCGGGACGGCGCTCGTCGCGGCACTTCGCCGCGACGGGCATGACGTCGCCCGCCTGGTGCGCCGTCCGGCCGCGGCCCCGGACGAGTACGTGTGGGATCCCGCTCGCGCCGAATTGGACGAGCGGGCCCTGCGCGGCGCGGACGCGGTGGTCAACCTGTGCGGTGCGAGCATCGGGCGCAGGCGCTGGAACGGCAGTTACAAGCAGGAACTGCGCGACAGCCGGATCACCCCGACCGACGTGCTCGCCAACGCCGTCGCCGCGGTGGGCGTCCCGGTGCTGGTCAACGGCAGCGGTGTGCACTACTACGGCGGCGAGACCGGCGACCGCGTCGTCGACGAAACCTCGCCCGCCGGTGCGGGTTTCCTTGCCACCCTGTGCCGCGACTGGGAGGCCGCGACCGAACCCGCCACCGCCGCGGGCGTGCGCACGGTGCTGCTGCGTAGTGCCGTGGTGTTGTCGCACAGTGGCGGCATGCTCGGCATGCTGCAGCCACTGTATTCGCTCGGCCTCGGCGGCCGACTCGGCAACGGCAGGCAGTACACGCCATGGATCTCGATGGACGACGAGATCGGTGCGATCATCTTCGCGCTCACCGACGACACGATCTCCGGGCCGATCAACGCGGTTGGACCCGCGCCGGTCACGAACGCCGAATTCAACCGCGCGCTCGGCCGGGCACTGCACCGTCCGACCCCTATGGTGATGCCCGCGTTCGCATTGCGCGCGCTGATCGGTGAGTTCGCGCAGGAAGCGATCCTGCACGGCCCGCGGGCCATCCCCACCGCTCTCGAGGAAGCGGGCTATCCGTTCCAGCACCACACCATCGGCGCCGCGCTCGCGGCGACATTGGGTCGCGAGGGAGATGAGCGATGACCGGACTGCACGCGCGAACGGTGCTGGTCATCCGCGACGCACACGAAGGCGATCTCCCGTCGGTGCTCGAGATCCACAACGCGAATATCGCCACCTCCACGGCCATTTGGGATGAGGAGCAGGTCGGCCTCGACGAGCGGCGAGCCTGGTTCCGGACCCGCACCGCCGCCGGAATGCCGATTATCGTCGCCGACATCGACGGCGAAGTCGCCGGTTACGCCAGCTACGGCCCGTGGCGGCCCAAGTCCGGCTACCGGTTCTCGGTGGAGAACTCGGTGTACGTCGCGGACCGATTCCAACGGCGCGGCGTTGCCACCGCGCTGCTCACCGAGCTGGTCGCGCGGGCGCGCGCCAGCGGCACCGTGCACGCGATGATCGCCGCGATCGAATCGAGCAACACCGGGTCGATCGCATTGCACGAGCGCTTCGACTTCCACACCGTCGGCGAGCTCCCGCAGGTGGGCTGGAAGTTCGAGCGCTGGATGGACCTGACGCTGATGCAATTGACGTTGCCTATCGACCCGCAGTAGCGGCCTGCCAACCCCGAGCTATCGACCCGAGCGGCGTCCAGCCGTCTCGGGCAGTTGTCGTGCCGGGGCCGGCGACCGAGCCGGTTACCGTGTGGCATCCCCCACACCACACCGGTAGAACCTGTGAGCCGGCTGAGCGTACCGTCGAGGACGTGAACGACACGCGCACCACGTGGTCCGCCAGATTCGACACGACCCCGATCGTGGTCAAGGATCTCGGACTCATCGACTACCACAGTGCCTGGGACCTGCAGCGCAAGATCGCCGCCGAGCGGGCCGACGGCGTCGGAAACGACCACCTGCTGCTGCTCGAGCACCCCTCGGTGTACACGGCGGGCCGGCGCACCGAGGCCGAGGATCTGCCGATCGACGGCAGCCCGGTGGTCGAGGTCGATCGCGGCGGCAAAATCACCTGGCACGGGCCGGGTCAGCTCGTCGGCTACCCGATCGTGCGGCTCGCCGAACCGGTGGACGTGGTGCAGTACGTGCGCAGGCTGGAGGAGGCGCTGATCACCGTGTGCACCGACCTCGGCCTGACCTGCGGCCGCATCGAGGGCCGATCGGGCGTATGGCTGCCCGCGACCGAGTTCTTCGCCGAACGCAAGATTGCCGCCATCGGTGTGCGCGTGCAGCGTGGCGTTGCCCTGCACGGCATTTCACTGAACTGTAATTCCGCGCTCGACGGCTTCCAGGCGATCGTGCCGTGCGGCATCCGTGACGCGGGCGTCACCACGCTGACCCGCGAGCTCGGCCGCGAAGTGACGGTGGCCGAGGTCAAGCCCACGGTCACCGACGCGATCATTCGCGCGCTCGACGGCGAACTTCCGGTGACCGCGCACGACATCGCGCGCGTCACACCGCAGCCCGCACCGGGCGTCGGCGCGTGACCGCGGTGACCGATGGCGCGACAGCGGGGGAAAACACCGGGCGTAGCATCGGTTCGGTGACCTCAGCTTCAGCACCAGCAGGACGCAAACTGCTACGCATCGAGGCGCGCAACGCGGAGACCCCGATCGAGCGCAAACCTCAATGGATACGCACCAAGGCCAAGATGGGCCCGGAGTACACCGAACTCAAGGGACTGGTCAAACGCGAGGGCCTGCACACGGTGTGCGAGGAAGCGGGCTGTCCCAACATCTTCGAGTGCTGGGAAGATCGCGAAGCCACCTTCCTCATCGGCGGCGAGCAGTGCACCAGGCGCTGTGACTTCTGCCAGATCGACACCGGCAAGCCGGCCGCACTCGACCGCGACGAGCCCCGCCGTGTCGCCGAGAGCGTGCAGGCGATGGGTCTGCGCTACTCGACCATCACCGGCGTCGCCCGCGACGACCTGGAAGACGGCGGCGCCTGGCTCTACGCCGAAACCGTCCGTGCCATCAAGGCTTTGAACCCCAACACCGGCGTCGAGCTGCTCATCCCCGACTTCAACGCCGACCCCGATCAGCTCGCCGAAGTGTTCTCCTCACGCCCCGAGGTGCTCGCGCACAACCTCGAAACCGTGCCGCGCATCTTCAAGCGAATCCGCCCGGCCTTCCGCTACGAGCGTTCGCTCTCGGTGCTGACCGCGGCGCGCGAAGCGGGCCTCGTCACCAAGTCCAACCTGATCCTCGGCATGGGCGAGACCCCGGAAGAGGTCACCCAGGCGATGCGCGACCTGCACGAGGCGGGCTGCGACATCCTCACCATCACCCAGTACCTGCGCCCGTCCCCCCGGCACCACCCGGTCGACCGCTGGGTGAAGCCCGAGGAATTCGTCGACCACTCGAAGATGGCCGAGGAAATCGGCTTCGCGGGTGTCATGGCGGGGCCCCTGGTCCGCTCCTCTTACCGCGCAGGCCGCCTCTACACCCAGGCGATGACCCACCACGGCCGTGAAATCCCCGCCGCCATGGCCCATCTCGCCAAGGAAGGCACCGCCTCCCAGGAGGCGAGCGCGGTCCTCGCGCGCTTCGGTTCCTGAGCTATCGCACCTGACTCGGTCCCCGCACTCCGGCGAATGTTCGCTGGTGCGCGGGGACCGAGTCGTTTGTTCGGTGCGTCGATCGACACTGCCTGCCTGCGGGCCCCTTTTCCGCGCGTTCGCCCGAAGCGTGGACGCGACGTGACCGGTGGTGGGAAGCTCGATGTACGGCAGGTGTCGGCGAGGAAGCGAGACACAGTGGACAAGGCGAGTGCAGCTGCCGGGGGCAACGGCAGAGGAGTGAGCGCGGGGCGGCCGGAGGACATCCGGAATGTGGTGCTGGTCGGGCACAGCGGGTCGGGGAAGACGACGCTGGTCGAGGCGCTGGCGCTGACGACGGGGGCGGTGAACCGGGCGGGGCGGGTCGAGGACGGCACTTCGCTGTCGGATTACGACGAGATCGAGCATCGTCAGCATCGATCGGTGCAGTTGTCGGTGGTACCGATCTCCTGGTCCGGAATCAAGATCAATCTGCTGGACACGCCCGGCTATGCCGATTTCGTCGGTGAGCTGCGCGCGGGCCTGCGGGCGGCGGACGCGGCGCTGTTCGTGGTTTCCGCGGCGGAGGGCGCCGAGGCGGTCAGTGGGGCGACCCGTGCGCTGTGGGAGGAATGCGCAGCGGTCGGGATGCCGCGCGCGATCGTGATCACCCACCTCGACACCGCACGCGCCGATTTCGACGAGATGACCGAGACCTGTCGCGCCGTTCTCGGCGACGGTTCGTCGGAAAATATTCTGCCACTGCATCTTCCGGTGTACGGGCCGAAAAGTCCCGACGGTCATCGACCGGTCACGGGGCTGGTCGAGCTGCTGCCGCACTGCGTGGTCGACTACTCCTCCGGGGAATGCGCGCAGATCGAACCATCCGCCGATCAGGTGACCGAGTTGGAGGAAGCGCGCAACCGCCTCATCGAGGGCATCATCGCCGAGAGCGAGGACGAATCGCTCATGGAGCGCTACCTCGGCGGCGAGGAGATCGATCTCGCCACGCTCGTCACCGACCTCGAACGCGCGGTCGCCCGCGGCAGCTTCCATCCCGTGCTATTCGGCGCGCACGCGCCGGAGGGCGCCAAACAGGGCCTCGGCACCGTCGAACTGCTCGACCTGATCACGGGCGGCTTCCCGACACCGGCGGAGCACACCGTCTCCGCGATCACCATCACCAATGGCGCCTCGCCACAGCCGCTGCACTGCGACCCGGCGGGCGTACTGGCCGCGGAGGTGATCCGGACGGCGTCGGACCCCTACGTCGGCCGGGTGTCACTGGTCCGGGTCTTCTCCGGCACTCTGCACGCCGACGACACCGTGCACGTATGCGGCCACGGGCACGAGGACCGCGGCCACGAGAACCACGATGTCGACGAACGGATCGGCGCGGTCACCGCACCGTTCGGCAAACAGCAGCGCCCGCTCGGGCAGGCGATCGCGGGCGACATCGCCTACGTCACCAAACTCGGCAGCGCCGAGACCGGCGACACCCTGTCCGGCACCGCGGCCCCGCTGCTCATCGAGCCGTGGCCGATGCCGGATCCGCTGCTCCCCATTGCCATTCAGGCCCGCAGCAAGGCCGACGAGGACAAGCTCTCGTCCGGCCTCGCGCGCCTGGTCGCCGAGGATCCCGCGGTGCGGCTGGAGCAGAACGGCGACACCCACCAGGTCGTGCTGTGGTGCCTCGGCGAGGCGCACCGCGATGTCGCGCTGGAGCGGTTGCGCACCCGATTCGGGGTTCAGGTCGACGTGATCGATCACAAGGTCGCGCTGCGGGAGACGTTCGCGGGCAAGGCAACCGCGCGCGGCAGGCACGTCAAACAGTCCGGCGGCCACGGCCAGTACGCCGTCTGCGAGATCGAGGTGGAGCCACTGCCCGGTGGCTCCGGCATCGAGTTCGTCGACAAGGTGGTCGGCGGCGTTGTTCCGCGCCAATTCATTCCGTCGGTGGAGAAGGGCGTCCGCGCGCAGGCGCTGCGCGGGGTGGCGGCAGGCTATCCCCTAGTCGACGTGCGGGTCACGCTCTTCGACGGCAAGGCCCACTCGGTCGATTCCTCCGATGCCGCCTTCCAAACCGCGGGTGCGCTCGCCCTGCGCGAGGCCGCGGCCACGGCGGGCGTCGCGCTGCTCGAACCGCTCGACGAGGTCTGGGTCGTCGTCTCCGACGACTACGTCGGCCAGGTCCTCACCGACCTGTCCAGCCGCCGCGGCCGTGTCCTCGGCACCGAACCGCACGGCATCGGCCGCACCCGCATCCACGCCGAGGTCCCCGAACTCGAACTCAGCCGCTACGCCATCGACCTGCGTTCACTCTCACACGGCACCGGCGACTTCAGCCGCACCTATACCCGGCACGAGCAAATGCCCCAGTCGATTGCCACCGCTGTCCGCGGGCAGGCCACGGTCCGGACCTAGCCGCCACCGCTGCGATATCTCCCTGCGGCCAACCGTCCGGGTGCGGCCGCCACGTGCTCTAGTTGACGATCAGCCGATCAGCGTCGAGAGGACACCGGCAGCAGGCTCAACGGCCGACCGAGTACGGCCACGATGCTCGTCTTCCCGACTCGGGTGGCAGCGTCAGCATTCTGGTGGGTACGGAAAGCACAGCGGCGGCACGAGCATAGGTGCTGGTTCCGCCGTTTCGGCGACAGGTTCAGCTGGTACAGCGGCCTCGGTGGTCGGTGTGGGCTGGGGCGGCACAACTGCGTTCTGGTGCGACGACGAGCAAGCGGCAGCCAGGAACCAGAGCGCGGCGAAGGCGCCCACGATCACAGCCACCGCCGCCAGCTGCTGCGGGAGATGCCGATTGAACTGCAACTGCTGCGGGAGATGCCGGTTGAACTGCACAGGGCCGGTCGCCTGGGCTGGGAAAAGCTGACGGATGGGCAGCGCAGGTCGAAGCGATGGCATGCGGAGCCGACGTTCGTTGACGACCGGTTTGGTTCGGCCCGGCAACAGTCTCGGTGTGGTTTGTGGCGGTAACCAGTTCTCGGGGGGTGGCTGCGCGCTGACCGGGCGCGACGGCATGTCGTCATAGTCGTCGTCATAGTCGGGTTCGTAGTCGTCATCGTCGTAGCCATCCGCATCCGTATCCGCATCGATCCACGACGACCATTGGCCGGTGAAGGACGACTGCGGACCGGCAGGTTCGGGAGCCTCGACATCACCCGCATCGACTTCGTTCTCGTCTGCCGGGTATGGCGTCGAGGCTCGGTACGACAGCGGCGGATCCGCATCGCGATCGGAGACTGTCGACGACACGCGATGATCTGCGCGGAAAGTGCTCGGCGACGGCGGCTCGACCTCGGAATCGGGCTCGATCAACGGCGGCTGACCATCGAGAAACGATGATCTCCCCGACGGCTCCCTGTCGGTGTCAGGCGTGATCCATGGCGGCGGGACCACGGCGGGCGCTCCTCGTTGCCGACCGCTCGAGTCCGGAGCACGTCGCCCCTCCGCGGTCGACCACGCGCCGGGCGCTTCCGCGACCAGTTGCGTGTCCGTGCAGCTCGCGGCGGTAGCACTCGCACCGGAATGCGACACCAGCGCCGCCCCGGCGTCGTCGGACACTTCGTCGGTCCGGCGATGATCCACGCGGGTGGACAGCGAGCGGTGCGAGCTCTGATCGCCCAGCGGTCGCACCGGTGGCCCGAATCGCGTTACCTGTTCCGATTCCTCCGGTCGCACCCGCAGGAGGGTCGCCGCCTGCGGCGACTCCGATTGGTCCGATACCGGCACCGGCTGATCGTCGTCCGGTGGGTCGTCGAGTTCGGCCGACCGCTCCGAGCCGGATGAGGTCGCGGCTATCGCGGGCAGCGGCGCGGTCGGTGAGCGGTCCGAATCGGGTGCGCTCGGTGACGGCACTCCACTCGGATCCGCATGCGGGCGTGTCTGCGACGGAAAGCCCTCCGCAACCAGGTCTTCGCAGGTGACCAGATCGGACATGTGCAGGTCACCGAGCAACGCGTGCACGTCCTCGGCGGACCAGATCAGCCGTCGGTTCGCGGTGCGGATGAACCAGGCACGCAGCTGCCCGGGAGTCGACCCCAACACCACCGGGAATTCGTCCTGCCGCGATTCGACAGTCGAGGTGATGTCCGCTTCCTCGGGCGGCACCACGACCATCAGCCCGTCGACATGGGCGTCGACATGGCGCTCACGAACCAGTTCTTTCAGCCTGGAGACAGCATTCGTCATCTGATCGAACAGGCTGCTGTCGTCACGTACCTGGATCAGGTCATCCTCGAAGGTGGACGGTCGCCCATCGGCCCGCACCGGCAGGCCACCGGTGGCCGCCACTGGAACGGCCGCTTTCGCTCCGATCACGACAACGGCCTGCGGCGTGATCACCACCAGGTCGGTTGCCCTCGCATTGCCGGTGCGACCGGACTCCGGGATAGCACACCCAGGAATCGCCAGTCCCACAATGATGCGATGCCCGGTCCAGGTCCGCATCCAGTCGAGCACTCGCTGCTCGGATTCCGGTATCGCCGTTCGCTCGTTGATGACCCGCATCGATGGCCACCCTTCATCGCGTCCACCCTATCGACCGCTCAACAATATTCGATGCGAAGCCAGTTGGAAATTCGAAAGGCACTGCAAGAGCAGGGTATTGGCGGCACAAGGGCGGCTATACGCCACAGCGGCGGCGGACTCGATCACGCACCGTTGCGCCGCAGTTCAGGCGCAGATCTGGCATGACCTTCGTGCATCGCATGCGAGCCCGGAGGACTGTTGAACCGACCATCGCCTCGGTGGCCACCACGCCGTACTGCACGAGCAAGGCCAGGTGGTCGAGCCTATGTGATCTCGATCATCTCGGATCGGCGAGCACGCCGCGGCGCGATCACTCGAACCACGCCCGTCCCGCCGCCGACCGGGCTATACGCAGCCACTATCCTGAGACACATGGCAGTAGGCAAGGGCGGCACGCCGTCGAAGGAAGCGAAGGCCGCGGCGAAGGCGGCGCGCAAGCAGCAGTCGAAAGAACGCCGCCAGCAGTTGTGGCAGGCGTTCCAGATGCAGCGCAAGGAAGACAAGCTGCTGCTGCCCTTGATGATCGGCGCCGTGGTCGGCATCACGGCCGTGTTCGTGGTGATCGGCCTGATCTTCGGATTGCAGTGGTTCCTGCTGCCGCTCGGCCTGCTGCTCGGTGTACTCGTGGCGTTCATCATCTTCGGGCGGCGCGTGCAGAAGAACGTGTACGCCAAGGCCGAGGGCCAGGCGGGCGCCGGGGCGTGGGTGCTGGAGAACCTGCAGGGCAAGTGGCGGGTCAGCAACGGCATCGCCGCGACCACTCAGCTGGACGCGGTGCACCGGGTGATCGGCCTGCCCGGGGTGATCCTGATCGGCGAGGGTTCCCCGCAGCGGCTGAAATCGCTGATCGCGCAGGAGAAGAAGCGCACCGCGCGACTCATCGGCGATACCCCGATCTACGACATCATCATCGGTAACGACGAGGGCCAGGTATCGCTGAAGGAGCTGCAGCGCCACCTCACCAAGCTGCCTCGCAATATCGACGTCAAGCGCATGGACCTCATCGAGGGCAGGCTCAGCGCCCTCAACGCGCGCAGCGGCCCGGCGCTGCCGAAGGGTCCGATGCCCGCGGGCGCCAAGATGCGCGGCGTGCAGCGCAGCATCCGCAGGCGCTGACCCAGCGCAGTAATGATTCGAAAGGCCCGCGTCCCGGGAGTCGGGACGCGGGCCTTTCGAGTATCCGGCGTGCTGTTACGCCGACTGCTCGGTGGTGAGCAGCCAGGTGAGGTATCTCGATCGCGTCGCGGGCGGTCCGGACACCGGGTACGGGCCGTAACGTGACGCCGCGTCAGCGGGCGCGCGCGACCGCGGTACCGGTGGCGCGGTCGTGCATGCCGCGGCCGTCGGCGTCGGTGAACAAAGCGGGCACCACGAACACCAGCAGCGCCTGCCTGGCCAGCGCGCGCACGAAACCGACGCCGACCGGCGCATCGACCCGGATCACTCGCAGCCGAAGGAAGTACTGCCCCGGCGTGTAACCGAACAACGTGACCGCACCCACACCGATCACGAACCAGATCACCAGGGTGAGGCTGGAGGCCGAGCTGCCGCGCACGATCAACAGCGAGATCCCGACCGCGATCATCCAGTCCACGAACAGCGCGGCGATGCGGCGTCCCATGCCGGGCAGCGACCCGGGACCCGACTGCGGCAGACCGAGGTACTGACCGGGGAACTCAGGAGTTGCCGGGTCATCCGGGTTCGTCGGAGGTCCCGAGAGCCATGATCCGGTGCTGCGTGCCATACCCCCACAATAAGCGCGCCCAACCGGCTGACCGGCACCGCATAAGGGGAGTTCAGGTCGGCGCGTGCCCCCACGGATGGGAGGATTACCATGCTGTTCGAGCCCGGGTGGTCAGCGCCACCCGACCAGCCGCACGTGTAACACTGGCGAAACACAGCCTTGACTGCCGGGAAACACCGCATCCATAGCGTCTGGTCGCGACGAACCCATGCAATCGACACGGGCTGGGAACCGATCCGTAAGGAGCACAAGTGACGTTCAGCACGGCCGACGAGGTCATCAAATACCTCGCTGACGAAGAAGTCGAGTATGTCGACATCCGCTTCAGCGATCTTCCTGGTGTACAGCAGCACTTCTCGATCCCCGCGAAGGCGTTCACCACCGACCTCGCAGAGGAAGGGCTCGCGTTCGACGGCTCCTCCGTCCGTGGCTTCCAGTCGATCGACGAGTCGGACATGCTCCTACTCCCCGACTTCAGCACCGCGCGACTGGACCCGTTCCGCGCCGCGAAGACCCTGAACCTCAACTTCTTCGTGCACGACCCGTTCACCCGCGAGGCCTACAGCCGCGACCCGCGCAACATCGCGCGCAAGGCCGAGGAGTACCTGCGTTCGACCGGTATCGCCGACACCGCCTACTTCGGCGCCGAGGCGGAGTTCTACATCTTCGACTCGGTCCGCTACGAATCGGGGATGAACGGCTCGTTCTACGAGATCGACTCGATCTCGGGTTCGTGGAACACCGGCGCGGAGTTCAACCCGGACGGCACCCGCAACCGCGGCTACAAGGTCCGCAACAAGGGCGGTTACTTCCCGGTCGCCCCGTACGACCACTACGTCGACCTGCGCGACAAGATCTCGACCAACCTGCAGAACGCGGGCTTCGAGCTCGAGCGCGGCCACCACGAGGTCGGCACCGCCGGTCAGGCCGAGATCAACTACAAGTTCGGCACCTTGCTTTCGGCCGCCGACGATCTGCAGCTGTTCAAGTACATCGTGAAGAACACCGCGTGGCAGGAAGGCAAGACCGTCACGTTCATGCCGAAGCCGCTCTTCGGTGACAACGGCTCGGGCATGCACGTGCACCAGTCGCTGTGGAAGGACGGCAAGCCGCTGTTCCACGACGAGGCCGGCTACGCGGGCCTTTCGGATCTGGCACGGCACTACATCGGCGGCATCCTGCACCACGCGCCGTCGCTGCTCGCCTTCACCAACCCGACCGTGAACTCCTACCACCGTCTGGTTCCCGGCTACGAGGCCCCCATCAACCTGGTGTACTCGCAGCGCAACCGCTCCGCCGCCGTGCGCATCCCGGTCACCGGCAACAACCCGAAGGCCAAGCGCATCGAGTTCCGCGCGCCGGACTCCTCGGGCAACCCGTACCTGGCCTTCGCCGCCATGATGATGGCGGGCCTGGACGGCATCAAGCGCAAGCTCGAGCCGCTGGCCCCGGTCGACAAGGACCTCTACGAGCTCCCGCCGGAGGAGGCCAAGAACATCCCCCAGGCCCCCACCAGCCTGGCGTCGGTCATCGACAAGCTCGAGCAGGACCACGACTACCTCACCGAAGGCAACGTCTTCACCGAGGACCTGATCGAGACCTGGATCTCCATCAAGCGCGAGCAGGAAATCGCCCCGGTGAACCTGCGCCCGCACCCGTACGAGTTCGAGCTCTACTTCGACGTGTAAGCCTTCGGGCTACTGAACTGCGGCCGGAGCAGCTAACCCAGATCTTCGGTCCGCGGTTCGCCGGCGGTAGTTTCCAGCGAGTCCATCCGTTCCGCGATCACTTGACCGATTGCGAAGCGGGTGGACTCGTCTGCGTCCGGCCATGGCTCGGATCGCACGATCCCGACGGCGGACACCCGCTGTCGCGTCGACCGCGGATAACAGTGACGGTTCTTTCGCCGTCCCCGGCGCGCTGGTGTCAGAACGGCGCAGAATGCACCTGCTACCAGGCTTTTCCTTGTAACCTTCACATCCATGACCGGCGGACCTGTCTGGGTGCATCCAGCCGAAGGAAGTGCGGGGCCGACAAGGAGGGGGCGGCGTTCATCGACATGGTTCGTGCGCCCCAAACACCCGACCGCAGCGCTGCAGTTGACCGCACACTTGGAGATTCCGCTCAGCGACGGACATGTGATCAGCAACGACATCCCGCTGACGGTCCCGGTGCACCGCACGATGGCCTATACCGTAGGACAAATCTTCACCAACTGGGCTACCTGGTCAGCGATTGCCGTGAGCGTGATCGGAGTAGCCGGCGGGCTGCTGCATCGACGACAATCCAAGACGAAGCGGGCCGCCGTCCTGCCGGCACGGCCGCAGACATCAGGCCGGAAGCCTGCTCGAAAGCGGAAGAGGTGAAGGATCTTCCGCGTTCATAGATCGAATCTTTCCGCGACAGTGTGAATCCCGTTGAATGGAACCGGAATCCTGTTGAGCGGGAAGGGGATCCCGATCAGCGGGGCAGTTGCGGCGAAAGCGGAGAGAACAGCTGCACAGACCTCGGCGTTGGTCCTACTGTCCCGCGCCATGAAGATTTCTATTATTTCTTTCATTACCGCCGCCCTCGCGACTTTCGCACTGACCGCGACCGGTTCGCCGCCTACCGCGATTGCCGATCCCGCCGTCGAGGCGGCGGCGGCGCGTATCGAATTGCAGGGGGCGGTGAATGTCCGGGATATCGGCGGATATCGCACCTATGACGGGGCGAAGGTCAAGTCCGGCAAGGCTATTCGAGCCGATTCATTGGACAAGCTGACCCCTGCGGATGTGCAGAAGCTGGGTAGCCTGAATCTGAAGGCGGCCATCGATCTGCGGACACCCGCGGAGGTCCAGTTCTCAGGACCCGACAAGCTGCCCGCGGGCGTGCAACAGGTCTCGCGGCCGATCGATGACACCGGGCTGTTCCAGCAGATGCTGCAAGCGATTCAGTCTCGCGATCCGCAGCGGCAGGAGGAATTGCTCGGCAACGGACGGGCCGAGGAGATCATGGCGGGGGTTTATCGGAGCTTCTTCAACACCGACTCGCTGGCCAAATTCGGGCAGACGATCAAGGATCTCGCCGCGACCGACAAGGCCACGCTCTATCACTGCACCGCGGGCAAGGATCGAACCGGCTGGGTGACCTACGTGGTCCTGCGCGCGGTCGGCGTGCCGGAACAGACCGCGCGACAGGACTATTTGCTGTCGAATCAGTTCCGCGCCGCCGCTGATGCGAAGCTGCGTGAGGACGTGAAGCGGGCAGGCCTGATGCAGAACCCCGATCTGCTGATCCCCCTGCAGGAAGTCCGTGACGCCTACCTGGAAACCGCAGTCGACAAGCTCGAAGCGGACTACGGCGATTTCGGGAAGTTCCTGACCCAGGGCCTCGGCCTCGACGGCAGGACTATCCTGCAACTCCGTAAGAACCTCGTCGGCTGACACACTCGGGATTCGTTCGGGTCCAGACATTTTCGATGCTGGACCCGAACGACCGCGTCTGCAGGTCCGCGCCGCGGCGAACAGGCAAGCATCACAGTCGTGTCGTGCGACAGTGGTCCTATACTGCTTCGGCAGAAGTTTCGCGGACGAGGGACACCCAGATATGCACAGCGCGACCCACGTGCTGGAGGGTCTGACAGGACGACTCGCGACCGACACCACCGATCTCGCACGGGTGGTGAGCGAGCGGATTACCCGGTTCGCCGACGTAAGCGGCCCTGGCACGAACACGATCGTCCAAGGCGACCGAGACTTCACACCGGGCTGGGACTGGACGATGAGTCCGAATTCGCTTGGTCTATCAGGTAATTCGCCGCATAGTTCCGCGGGCGGACCCATCTTCGGCATCGATACGCAGACCGGCGCAACTCTGTCGTTTCGACCGGAGGATATCTACAGTGTCGGGCTGCACGATGCCGATGGACGCCCGCTCGGCGTACTGTTCCCCGAGACCGACCACGACGTCGCGAATATTCCTCGGTGGGCGAGCATGCGCAACCGCGACAGCGACCTCTACTACCGCGACGCCTACCAGATAAGTCCCGCAACGCAGAATTCGCATGCACGCTGGCAGTACAGCGAGCGCCGAGATGCAGCGTGGCAAAGGGAGGTACAACGGACCGGCCGCCCTCCGTTGTACATCATCTCCCACTCCTACCCGGAGTCTCACCTTGTCCAGGTCGATATCAATGGCGAACGTCGTCGGGTGTTCGTCGACGGAAGCGGCTACGGGCCCGCCGTCGCCGGCAATGAGCACACCTTGGAAGCGGTCGAAGACAATCCCGAAAGCCCGGTCGTGCTCGTATCGTGCAGCCCAGCCCAGACGGGAAGCGCGACAGCGCAATTCTCGGCCGAGTACCTGATCAACGAAGGCGAGATGGACCGAGACATCCACACCGCCAAGTCCATCCTCATCCTCCCGCGGGACGAAGACATCGGATGGTCTTGGCTGGGTTCGGAGGCATTGTTCGACCGTTCGGGTCGTCAGCTGCAGACGTTCGAATCGTACTGGGGGTCACCATATTCGGCCGGGCGCTCAGACCTCCCCAAACAATATTGACCGGCCGTCTCGGGCGCGAAATCCGCACCCGATCGCAGACCTCCAATTCAGCCGGCCCTGAGCACAAAAGAATAATGGCCCGCCGTCCTACCGAACGGCGGTCCATTTTCGCGCGCGGACGAGCTAGGCGACCGCGGGCATCCGTCCGGTCGCCACTGCCCGCGCGTCCGTTGCCTGCGGCTCGGCAATCCGTCCGAATCCACGGAAGACCGGCACCGCGAGCTTGCGACTCGCTGGCCGCAGCCCCCACGACGCCACTGCGCACAATGCGAAGAAGCCGGTGTAGAACAGGTGGTTCGCGCCGGAGCCGTGCGCGATGTGCGAGGCGAACGCTCCGGTGAGATCGAAGAATGTGCCCGCGTACGCCCATTCTTTCACCAGCGGGAATCGCGGCGCGGCAATTGTCAAGGCACCGAGCACTTTCCACACGCCCAGAATCGTCATGACGTAGGTCGGGTACCCCAGTTCGGTCATGCCGCTCGCGGTGTCGGCACGGTGCACCAGGTCGGCGACACCGCCCGACGCCAGAATGAAGACCGTCACCGCGGTCGTGGTCCAGTATCCGATCGATCGTGCATTGTTCATGGCGGCTCTCCTCGCCTCGCTCCTGCGGCGCGAGTGTGTGTTGCGCCGTCACACCCTTGACCGTTCGCACGGCCCAGATGTGACAGCGCAGGTCACAGCCAAGTCCAGCTCTACTGGACTTCGAGCTCCATCAGTCCGAGAGTTTCCGCGTCGGCCAGCAGGTCGATCGCGACGATCCGGCCGTCGGACACGGTGAAGTCGAAGACCACTCGCGGCGTCCCGCCCACGGCCCACACCGCCCCCGCTCGCCCATCGATGAGCGCCGGTCGCGCCGCCTTGGCACGGCCGGAGAAGGTTTCGGCCACCGCACCCGCACCGAGCGCCCCTACCGCACCCGTCGCCATGGCGGCGGCATCCACGCGCAGCACCACATCCGGGTCGAGCAGTGTCAGCAACTTCTCGAACTCGCCGCTGCGCGACGCCGCCAGAAACGCGTCGACGACCTCACGCTGCCGATCCCGGTCGGCGGCCGCCCGCGCACCCTGGACCCGCCGCCGCGCCCGGCTCGCCAATTGCCGTGCCGCCGCCGGACTCTTGCCGACGATCGGGGCGATCTCATCGAACGGCACCGCGAACATGTCGTGCAGGACGAAGGACAACCGCTCCGGGGGCGCAAGCGCGTCGAGTACCACCAGCAGCGCGAGTCCGATCGAATCACCGAGCACCGCTTGTTGTTCCGGACCGTCTGCGGACGGCGGCGGCTCGAGGTCGTCGAGTGGTTCCTCGCGCCGCGTCTTGCGGGACTGGAGCATGTTCAGGCAGACCCGCGCCACCACGGTGGTCAGCCAGCCACCCAGATTGTCGATCTCCTCAGCGTCCGAACGGCTCAGCCGCAGCCACGCTTCCTGCAGCGCGTCGTCGGCTTCGCTTCCCGAGCCGAGCATCCGGTACGCCACCGCGAGCAGGTGCGTCCGATGCTCTTCGAAGCGCTCGGCAAGAAAATTCTCGTCCATCTGTCACATTCTCCCGATTCGGTCGGTCAAGTAGACGGACCGGAGCGAAGACCGGGAAATCCGCTGGCAAGCAAGAACAAGGAGCCGATCATGACCGCAGGACTGCAGACCATCGTGTACCCCGTCACCGACCTCGTCAAGGCGAAGAGCATGTTCAGCGCGCTGTTCGGTGCGGAGCCCATCGCCGACACCCCGTACTACGTCGGCTACCGCGTGGCGGGCCAGGACATCGGCCTCGACCCGAACGGCGCGCAGAAAGGCATGACGGGACCGGTCGGCTACTGGCACGTCGAGAACATCCACAAGCACCTCGCGGCCCTGGTCGAGGCGGGCGCCGAGGCACGGCAGGAGCCCACCGACGTAGGCGGCGGGAAGCTGATCGCCACGGTCACCGATGCCGACGGCAATGTCGTCGGCCTGCTGCAGCCGTGACCGGATGACCGGCCCCCTGCTTCCAGGGGCTGGACAGCCGCCCGGGAGCGGTCGATAGTGCTCAGGTGACTGTGGGTGCTGCGTTGTCGCGGGTATTGGTCGGGATGCTGTTGCTGCTCGGGGTGGTGGCGCCGGTGGCGGCCGCCGATCCGGCCGGGTTGCCGTTCACGTGGTCGCAGAGCTATATCACCGCACCGGACGGCACCCGGTTGCACGCGGACATCATGCGCCCGCTCGGGATCTCCGAGGACACGCGCACTCCGGTGGTGCTCACCGTGAGCCCGTATCGTTCGCACCTGGCCTATCTGAGCATCCCGCACCTGGCCGACGGTCCCTCGATCGACTATCTCCCCGTCGACATGTTCCTGCGGGCCGGTTACACCTACGTGATCGTCGATCTGCGCGGGTTCGGCGGGTCGTCGGGATGCCCGGATTACGGTGGGCCGGGGGAACGTTCGGATGTCACCAGTGCGGTGGAGTGGGCGGCCGGCCAGCCGTGGTCGACCGGCAAGGTCGGCATGGTCGGCGTCTCCTATGAGGGGTGGACCGCGATGATGGGCCTTGCCGGCAAGCCGAAAGGCCTTGCCGCGGTGGGCTCGTTCGCGTCTGCGGTCGATCCGTACACCTATCTGTACATGCAGGGCGTGTCGTGGAAGTTCAGCGGTAAGCCGGTCATCGACAGAGGCATCCGCCCGGCCGACCAGGTGGGCCTCGAACACCTGCTCATCGCCTCCACTCCGGGCCGCTGGGACGACTCCCCCGAGTATCAGGCCAACGCCGTGCAGATGTCGCCGCAGTGCTACGCGCAGTACGCCGCGAACACCGCCGACCACAATGTGAACTCCGAGTTCTGGCGCGACCGCAATCTGGTCGACAAGTTGCGCGGCAACACGATTCCGCTGTTTCTCGCTCAAGGGTTCCTCGACTACAACACCAGGGCCTACCGCGTATTCGATGTGTGGGATGCGCTCGGCCCCGGCGAGCACCGGGCCTGGTTCGGCCAGTGGAGTCACAGCGATTGCCACGAGAAGTGCGGCACCCCGAATTTCGACGCCGAACTGCTCGCGTTCTTCGACAGGCATGTCGCGGGCCGCGATGTCGAGGTGCCGGGTCCACGCGTCAGGGTCGGCCAGTACGACGGAGGTTGGCGCTCGGAATCCGCGTGGCCGCCGAAGGACATGCGACAGGTCTCGGTCGATCTGCGGACCGGCGTCTACACCGACCGCGGCATTATTCCCGGGCCTGATCGAGAGATCTGGTCGGTCTCCGAACCGCTCGCCCAGGACCAGCACCTGGCCGGCGTACCGACGGCGTCGCTGCGGCTGGTCGGTCCGCCGTCGGCCACTGTCACCGTCGAGCTGTACGACATCGCCCCGGACGGGCGCGCCACCATCATCACCCGCGGCATCGCGCCGGTGTCGGAGACCGCCGAGATCAGGATGCTGGCCCAGGATTGGCCGCTGCCCGCGGGCCACCGAATCGGGGCGCTGATCACCGACGTCATCGACGATGTGTGGTCGCACACCCCGGCGAACACCACGGTCACCGTCACGGCGGCCCGGCTCGACCTGCCGCTGCTCGGTGCGCCTCGCCAACCCGACCTGTCGGGCGGGGTCAGCGAGGCCCTGGTCAAATGGCGCGCCGAGAAGACGATCACGCTCGGGCCCGGAGTGTTGAACAATGCAACGGTGCCCATGAATCTGCCGCAGTACCAGACCGGTGATCGATGACCACAGACGCCGCGTCTATCCACCCGGCCCCGGTCGACGCGCTGGTCGCCGAGCGATTGGCGCAAGCACTGCGTTGCGTGACGGTGTCCGCCGAAGAACCCGCCGCCGACGACCAGGAGTTCTCCCGGCTGGGCGAGCATCTGGAGCGGTCCTTCCCGCTCGTGCACGACGAACTCGAGCTGGAGCGGTTCGGCCACAGCAGGCTCTACCGATGGGCGGGCACCGCACCGGACACCGTGGCGGCGATCCTGCTCGCCCACCAGGACGTGGTGCCCGTCGACGACCCGGCGCGCTGGACTCATCCACCGTTCGCGGGCGTTGTCGACGACGAGTTCATCTGGGGCCGCGGCGCCATCGACGACAAGAGCCGCCTGATGGCCATCCTGGAGGCCGTCGAATCCGCGCTCGCGGCGGGCGTGCGGCCCGAACACACCGTGTATCTGGCCTTCGGGCACGACGAGGAGGTGTTCGGCGACCAGGGCGCGGTGCGGATGGCGCAGCGGCTGCGTGACGCGGGTGTACACGCGGACCTGCTGCTCGACGAGGGCGGCGTGATCACCGACGGCGTCGCCGACGGCGTGGATCGTCCGGTCGCCTCGATCATGTTGGGCGAGAAGGGCTATGCCACCATCCGGTTGTCGGTGTCGGAGGTGGGCGGACATTCGTCCATGCCGGGCCGCCAGACCGCGGTCGGCCGCATCGCCCGCGCGGTGGGTCGCGTCCAGGACCATCCGATGCCGTTGCGCCTGATTCCGTTGGTGTCCGACATGCTGGCCAGGCTGCGGCATGTCATGCCCGATTCCCGGCGCCGACTGCTCGGCCTCGCCGGACTGGCCACGCCGTTGATCACCCGGGTGATGGCCGCGACGCCGCAGACCGAGGCGCTGGTGCGCACCACCACCGCGCCCACGGTGATCAGCGGCGGCGTGAAGGCCAATGTGCTGCCGCAACAGGCCAAAGCCCTGGTGAATTTCCGTATCCTGCCCGGTGATTCGGTCGCGTCGGTGCTCGAACACTGCCGGAAGGTAGTGCGTGACGCGGGGGTCCGCATCGATCTGGTCGGCATGACCTCGGAGCCCACCAGGCCTGCGGCGCCCGGCGCGGGGTTCGAACTGATAGCGCGGCTGGCCGAGGACGTGGTGCCCGGCATCGCGGTGACCACCGGCATCGTCCCCGGCGCCACCGACGCCAGGCACTACAACGATCTCGCCACCGCGCGCTGTAATTTCGCGCCCATCGTGCTGACCAAGGCCGATCTCGCGACGATCCATGGAACCGACGAACGCATCTCCTTGGTGAACTACGCTCGGCTCATCGAGTTCAATCGGCGGCTGATCGACCACTTCGCGCACGCGTCGACCACCGCGCCGCCGCAGACGTCAGGAGCCGACGCATGACATCCGACAGCCTCGAGTCCGCCACCGGTGAATTCGACGGGCGCGGCAGCCGGGTCGCGTGGCGCGCCTGGTTGCCCGACACCGTCACGCAGGCCGTGATCGTGCTCGTGCACGGGGTCGCCGAACACTCCGGCCGCTACGCGCATGTCGGAAAGCGGCTCGCGGCGTCCGGTTTCGCCGTCTACGCGCTCGACCACATCGGGCACGGCAAGTCCGCGGGCAGCAATGCCAACATCGGCTCGATGGACGGCTCCGCCGACAATGTCGCCTTCATGCTCGACCTCGCGGGCCGCGAGCATCCCGACGTGCCGCGCTTCCTGATCGGCCATTCGATGGGCAGCCTCATCGTGCTGCACCTGGCCACCCGCGCACCGATCGATGTCGCGGGCATCGTGCTGTCGGCGCCGCCGCTGGACATCCCGATCGGCAATCCGCTGCAGCGCTTGCTCGCACCGGTGCTGTCCCGGCTGACGCCGAATCTCGGTGTGCTGAAGCTGGATTCGTCGATGATCAGCCGTGACCCCGAGGTGATCCGGGCCTATGACAACGATCCGCTGGTGTTCCGGGGCAAACTCCCCGCCCGCACCGGCACCGAGATCCTGACCACGACGACCCTGGTCAAGGGGCGGTTGGACAAGCTCACCGTGCCGCTGCTCGTGCTGCACGGCACCGCGGACGCCATCGCCGCGCCGTCCAGCTCCACCCTCATCGAGGAAGGCGCGGGCTCGAAGGATCTCACGGTGATCCGCTACGACGGGCTGTATCACGAAATCTTCAACGAGCCCGAGCAGGACAAGGTGCTCGGCGATGTCGTGGACTGGCTGGAAGCACACATTACCGGGAAGTAGGATCCGACTATGGGCACTAGTACCGGATCCGTCGCGTTCATTCGCGCCATGTGGCACAGCTCGATCGTCGGCAAGGCGTACGAGGGCTTCACCGCCGAGTACGCCGACCTCGGCTTCGATCCCGCCGCCATCGACGTCTTCGAGGTCCCCGGCGCGTTCGAGATTCCGCTGCACGCCAAGCGCTTGGCACAGAGCGGCAAGTACGCGGCGATCGTGGCGGCGGCGCTGGTCGTCGACGGCGGCATCTACCGGCACGATTTCGTCGCCTCCGCGGTGATCGACGGCCTGATGCGGGTGCAGCTCGACACCGATGTGCCGGTCTTCTCGGTGGTGCTCACCCCGCACCACTTCCACGAGCACACCGAGCACGTCACCTACTTCACCGAGCATTTCGTGACGAAGGGAGCCGAGGCCGCGCGCGCGATGGCGAACACCCTCAGCTCCCTGCGTGGATTGCCTGCCGCGGCGCAGTGACCTCCGGCAGGACCTACCTGTAGTGCGTCAGGCAGGCTGACTCACCGTCGAGGACGCCCATCCGGAACGCTTCCAGCCGCTGGAAGCCGCCTGCCACCACCTTGCCGTCCACGTCGGCGGCGACCAGGCCGTCGGCAAGCAGACCGGAGACCGCCTCGTCGAGGTCGTTGGCCGACAGATGCGGATCGCTGGTCGGCTCGCTCAGCTTGGTTGTCACCACGCCGGTCAGGCACGCGGTGCGCAATCCGGCCGTGCCCGCGCCGGTCAGCGTGAGCTTGCGATCCTGTTGCACCGCAAGGGCATAGCGGGAGATGAACATCGCGAAGGCGTTGTAGTCGCCGTCCACGACCGCCGAGAGCGGTTCGCCTGCCCCCGTCATCGGCCCGCCGCGCGCGGCGAGAGCGGGCACATCGGTGCCGATTTTCCCGGAGCTCGGGCAATAGGACACCGGTTCGGTGGTGGTGACCTTCGGGCAGGTGCGCACCACACCCGTGTAATCGAACTGCGGCGGCTTCGGCAGCGGGAAGATCTTGCCCAGCGCCCGGCTCAGGCTGGTCAGCGAATCCACGTCGACCGGAAGCTGCTGGTTCTGTTCGTCCTCCTCGAAGGACTTCGGCAGATTCCCGCGACGCTCGTTGATCTCACTCTTATTGATCTTCTTGCAGGCCGGCGCCCCGTCGGTGTAGCCGATCTGCACGGCGGTCACGCGCTCGAACGCGGAACCGTGCACGTTCTTCGGATTATCCGGATCCTGGTCGCGCACCGCGACCGTCGCACCGAGCACCGCGTTGAGCCCGTCGGTCGTGTTCAGCGTGAAGTGCGCCGAATTGCCTTCCGCCACATGGCGTAGGAATACTCCCGCCAAGCAGTCCGCCTGCTGCTCCTTGACGATGGCCGAGGTGAGGAAGCCCGCGATCTTGGCCTGTCCCTGGATGGCGTGGCCGTACTCGTGCGCGAGCACCATCACCACCGCCATCTCGCTGAACTTCTCCTTCAGCTTCGGCAGCAGCACGCCCCGGTCCCAGCCGATGGTGTGGTCCAGGCCGCAGTAGGCGGCGTTGACCACCTGAAAGGTGCTGGACTTGCAGAACGTGATCGCCTGCGCCTTGGGCGCCCTGGCGTCCCACGAGAGATAGCGGCTCACCGGTGTGAAGGTGCCGGGAAAGGTCTTGCCGTACTCGGTCTTCCAGTAGTCCTCCAGGTCGGCGATGGTGTTGAGAGCGAGCTTGTCGACGGCTCCCCCGTCGCCGTTCACCGCGGTCAGCGGCGCGTCCGGCACACCGGCGCGCGGTCCGTTCGGACCCGAGGAAGAGGCCGACCCGGCCAGCTCCCATGGGTTGTCGGCGCTGCTCGCCGCGATGCCGGCGCCGCCGGCCGTGTCGCTCCCGCATCCGGTCAGCGCGACGCCGACCGCCATCAGTACGGCGACCGCCCCGAAACGCAGCCGTGTCGTCTTCATCAGGTTCCTCCCCGAATCCCGGGACTCGTCCTCCGAGCCCGCTCTCCGGCCGGTGTCGCAAGGTGAGGCCATCGAGCGTTCACATGGTAATCGCGGCAGGCGTGCCCTGTGTATACGTCGCGCGGACGAGAACGCAACGCGCCGTTATCCGTTCAGCGAGACCCTGGCGATCATGGCCCGGTGGTCGGACCCCGGCACGTTCAGCGTGTGCACCGCGTCGGCGGTCGCGTCGGCGACCAGGATGTGGTCGATGCCGATCACCGGGCCCCACCGGTAGTCGGTCGGATAGGTAAGCAGCGGGCCCGCGCCCGCCTGCTCGGCCGCTGCGACGAAGCGCCCGCGCAGCAAGTCGCGAAAGGCCGAATGATCACGCGTCGCATTGAAATCCGCGCCGACGATCGCCGGACCCTGCTGTGCGTCGAGGATGCCGCGGATGACGCGCAGCTCCGAACTCCATGCGGGAAAGTCCACCGTCGGCGGAATCGGATGGAACGCGAACACCGCGACGGCTCCGGCTTCCGGATGATCCATCGTCGCCGACACCTGGTTGAGCACGAAGCCGACGTATTTTTTGGTGTCGCGCAACGGGTACCGGCTGTAGATCCCGGTCCCGCCCCCACCGGAGGTCGGCTCCAGGTACTGATACGGCAGTGTCTGCGCGAGTCCCGCCGAGGCAAGTCGCGCAACCATGTCCGGGGTCAGCTCCTCGGTGGTCAGCACATCGACCCGATTGTCGCGCACCGCCCGCACCACGGTGGCGGCCTCGGCCGCACCGAACAGCAGATTCGACTGCATCACTACGACTTCCGGCCCGCCGGCAGCCTGGCCGTCCGGCACGAAGATCGGCAGCTGGGTCCACGCCACCGTGGCGACCAGCACCCCCGCGGCAGCGACACTGCGCCAGCCGCGCGCGATCAAGAACAACACCAGCCCGACGACGGCCCCGATCATCAGATACGACGCGCCGGAAGCGACGAGCACAACCGCCCGCCGCTGCCACGTTCCGAAATACAGGGCGACCCCGACGACCCCCGCCGCCAGCGCGCACCACCCCACACCGAGTAGCGCCCGATCCATCCATGTACGCATGCCTGGAACCCTACGTACGCTCAGTGCGGGCACGGTGTCGACCTTGTGGAGGTTTCGTGTGGAGAATGCAGCTGTGTACGTCGAAGAGTTCGTCGCCTCCGACGCCATGACGGCCGAAGCCGCCGAAGACCTCGCGGCGGTCGCGGGGCGCTACACCTCGCGAATCACGGTGAGCAGCAACGGCCACACTGTCCAGGCGCTCGTCCTGCCATACTGTTGGACCGACCTACGAATAGTCTCCGGCTCCACCATCTCGGTTACCGCCGCCAGCGGTTACCGCCCGCCCGACTTCGAAGACCGCCGCGCCCTCCGCGATTTCGTCTCCCGTTTCCGGTCGCCGATCTCGGACACCGCCGACCCATAGCCCTGGTGCCACGACGCCGCCGTGCTGATCGACCACAGGTGGCCGAGCCGAGCACGGCGGCGTCTCGCCCTGCCCGGCGTCAATCGCGAGGCCGACTCCATGCCGCCGTGAGTGTGGCGGTGTCGGTGCTGAGCGAGCCTCCGGCGAATTCGAGTGTCGCGTGCGAACGTTCGGCGGCGTCGGGGTGTCCCGCACCGCAGGCGTCGGTGACGACGACCGGGAAGTACCCGAGGTCCAGACTGTGCCGGACGGTGGGTTCGATGCCGACCTCCATGGCGATGCCCGCAATCGCGTAGGTGTCGATTCCGCAGTCGCGCAACGCGATATCCAGCGGCGTCGCGGCGAAGGCGGACATGGTGATCTTGTCGAAGACCATCTCGTCGGGGCCGGGGGTGAGCTCCGGTACGAGCTGGAATTGGGGCGAGCCCTGCGGGAAGCTCGAACGCACCTCGGCCGGATCGTCCAGCCGCTGCCATGCCATCGCCATGCGCAACTGGGATACGCCCGCGACCGCCGACGGCAGCGACATGTGCCGGGTGTAGAACACCCGGAACCCATTGGCCCGCGCCGCATCTCGCAGTTGCACGCAGGCCTGGACGATCTTGTCACCGTCCGGGATCTGGCTGACGATGCCGGCCTGCATGTCGTAGATGATCAGCGCCATGCGACCGGGGTCGCAGGCATCGTCGAGGGTTTGCGGGATATCGAGACCGAATGCGTGTCTCATGACGGACTCAGTTCGTCCGGTCGTAGGGCTCGGCGACGTCGACCTTCGGGTCCATCAGTGCCTCGAGCGGCAGCGGCGCCTGCACCGGAACGTAGGTCCATTCCAGGTAGCCCGCCTTGGTCAACGGGAAGTCGGCGACGTACTTCTGTGCTTCCTCGACGCTGTCGACCTCGAAGACGATGACAACGCCCGGCTCGTCGGCGCGCGCGTAGTTCTCCCGCACGATGCCCGCCTTCCACAGCCGCCACACATTGGCGACCTCTTCGGGCAGGTACGGGTTGATGGTCTCCATCGTCACACCGGGCTTGAAACGGTCGAAAACGATGACCTTCATAGGATTTGAACTCCATGTCTGCAGTAGCTGATGCGGCGAGCCGCGGGTACGACATCTATCAAAGCCGGATGATTACAGTGTTACAAGAACGCACTTTTTAGTGAGTACCGGAGGCGAGAGATGGGTGTGCAGAAGCGCTACAACTGTGCGGTGGAGGTGACCGTCGACCTGATCGGCGGCAAATGGAAGCCGGTGATTCTCGCCCAGCTCAAGAAAGGTGTACACCGCTACGGCGAGCTACGTCGATTGATGCCTTCCACCAGTGAGAAAATGCTGATCCAGCAACTGCGGGAGCTCGAAGCAGACAATCTGGTCGAGCGCACCGTCTTCGACACCGTCCCGCCCCAGGTCGAGTACCGCCTGACCGAGGAAGGCTGGAGCCTGGTGCCTGTGCTGACGGCGCTGTACGAGTGGGGCCGCAAGCGCGCCAATCGAGTGGACATCGAGCTGCCCGGCTGAGCGAACCGATCCGGAGGCCGCGGAACTAGCCGCCGAACACCCGCTCCACGACGGCCTTGGCCCGGCGCGTGACCCGCATGTAGTGGTCCAGGAATTCGCTGCCATCATCGTTCGGCCAACCCGCGACCCGCGCGACGGCCGATAGTAGGCGGCCCGGGCCGGGCAGCTGATCGGCAGGCTTACCGCGTACCAGGACAAGGGCATTGCGCGCCTTCGTCGCGGTGAGCCAGGCATCGCGCAGCAGCGCGACGTCCTCGGCGTCGAGCAACTTGGTCTGCTCGATGACCTCGAGCGATTGCAGTGTGGAGGTGTTGTGCAGACCGAGCACGTCATGGGCGTAGCGCAGCTGCATCAGCTGCACAGTCCATTCGATATCGGCCAGTCCGCCGCGGCCGAGCTTGGTGTGGGTGGCCGGGTTGGCGCCGCGCGGCAACCGCTCGGAATCCACCCGCGCCTTGATCCGCCGGATCTCGCGCACCGCCTCCGAGGACACCCCGCCATCGGGATAGCGCACCTTGTCGATGATGTGCAGGAACCGCACCCCGAGCGCCTCGTCACCCGCCACCTGGTGCGCGCGCAGCAGCGCCTGCACCTCCCACGGCTGCGCCCACTGCTCGTAGTAGGCGGCGTAGGCGGCCAAGGTGCGCACCAGCGCACCATTGCGGCCCTCCGGCCGCAACCCGGCATCCACCTGCAGCGGCGGATCGGTGCTCGGCGCGCCGAGCATCCGCTGCACCCGCTCGGCGACGCCGATCGCCCACTTCACGGCCTTGGTCTCGTCCTGGCCGGGACGCGGATCGCAGACGAACAGCACATCGGCGTCGGAGCCGTAGCCCAGCTCCATACCGCCGAGCCTGCCCATGCCGATCACCGCGAATTCGGCGGGCGCGGGCTCGCCGAGTTCGGCCTCGCTGGCCCGAATCACCGCGCGCAGCGCGGCTTCCAGTACCGCGACCCACACCGCGGACAGCGCCCGGCACACCTGCGGCACGTCGAGCATGCCGAGCAGGTCCGCCGACGCCACCCTGGCCAATTCGTGTCGCCGCAGCGAACGCGCCGCGGCGACCGCCCGTTTCGGATCGTCGTAACGTGCTGCCGCCGTGAGGATTCCGCGTGCGACGTCTTCCGGTTGCGGACTGAGCAGCAGCGGACCGCCTGGACCGTCGGCATACATTCGAATCGTGTCCGGCGCGTTGATGAGCAGATCGGGCAGATACTCCGACGAACCGAGCACGATCATCAGCCGTTGCGCGATCGCCCCTTCATCGCGCAACTCGCGCAGGAACCAGATCTGATCGTCGAGACCCTCCGACACTCGCCGGTAGGCCAGCAGTCCCGCGTCGGGATTCGGTGTGTCACCGAGCCATTCGAGCAGAGTCGGCAGCAGCAGCGCCTGGATGCGGCCCTTGCGTGAAATCCCGCCGGTCAGTGCCTTCAGGTGTCCGAGCGCGTGTTCCGGCGCCACGTAACCCAGTGCGGCCAGCTGCCGGATCGCCGCGTCCGGGCTCAGCCGCAGCGCGTCCGGATCGAGTTTGACCACCGATTCGAGCAGCGGGCGGTAGAAGAGTTTGGCGTGTAATCGCCGCACCCGCACCGAATTACGCCGAATTTCGCTACCGAGCACGCCTACCGCGTCTTGCCTGCCGTCGGGCCGGATATGCGCGGCGCGCGCCAGCCAGCGCATGCCTTCCTCGTCGTCGGCGGCGGGCAGGGTGTGTGTTCGCTTGAGTCGCTGCAGTTGCAGGCGATGCTCGAGCAATCGCAGGAATTCGTAGGAGGCGGTGAGATTGGCCGCGTCGTCGCGGCCGACGTAGCCGCCCGCGGCCAGCGCCGTCAACGCCTCGACGGTGCCCTGCACATGCAGCGTTTCATCTACTCGGCCGTGCACCAATTGCAGGAGCTGCACGGCGAATTCGACGTCGCGCAGACTGCCGTGCCCGAGCTTCAGCTCGCGCTCGCGCAGATCGGCGGGCACCAGATCCTCGACCCGGCGCCGCATCGCTTGCACGTCGGCCACGAAATCCGGCCGCTCCGAGGCGGTCCAGACCATGGGCATCAGCGCGGCGCGATACTGCTCTCCCAACTCCAGGTCGCCGGTCATCGGCCTGGCCTTGAGCAATGCCTGGAACTCCCAGGTCCGAGCCCACCGCTTGTAGTACGCGATATGCGACTCCAGCGTGCGCACCAGGGCACCTGCCTTGCCCTCCGGCCGCAGCGCCGCATCGACCTCGAAGAAGGCCGCACTGCCCACGCTCATCAGCTCGGCGGCCAGCCGGGTCGCGGTGGCGTCGGCGGGCTCGGCGACGAACACCACGTCGACGTCGCTGACGTAATTCAGTTCGCGCGCACCGCTTTTGCCCATCGCGATAACGGCGAGCCGCACCGGCACCGGTCCTTCTTTGCACACCCGCCCCACCGCGACCGAGAGCGCGGCGGTCAGCGCGGCGTCGGCCAGGTCGGTGAGATGGCGACCGACAACCTGATACGGCAAGACCGGTTCGTTCTCCACCGTCGCGGCCAGATCGAGCGCGGCGAGCACCATCAGCTGATCGCGATACCGCTTGCGCAGCAAGGTAATCGACTCCGGACCGGAGATGGCGGCCCGGTACAGCGCGGCGGTGGGGTCAGGGCTTTCGGCAGGCACGGCTTCGACCGAGGCAAGCAGATCCGCGATCAGTTCCTCGCGACTCGGCAACTTGTCGCGTCGCAAGATCCGCCACGCCGCCGGATCGGCGACCAGGTGATCGGCGAACGCGCTCGACGAACCGATCAACGCGAACAACCTGCCGCGCAACGACGTGTCGGCCCGCAACAGCGAATCCAGTTCCGCCCAGCCCGCACCCAGCGCCGCGCGCAACCGGATCAGCGTCAGCAACGCCAGATCGGCATCCGGCGATCGCGACAGGGCCCACAGCACCGGAATGCTGTCGACATTATCCCACGCCAACTCTCGCAAGGACTGGGAAGCGGTCGGCTCGAGCAACCCGAGCCGACCGACACCGGGAACAGCTGAACGAGCAGTCGGCGGCCGTACCATATGTCCAACTTAGTTCGCCGCCCATGTCTTTCCACACGGGCGGGTGGAAAGACATGCAAACGTAGCCGTTATCGGCCTATTCGCGACACCGGGTCACAAACCGAGGTATTCCTTCAGCTCGAACGGCGTCACCTGGCTGCGGTAGTCCGCCCACTCCCTGCGCTTGTTGCGCAGGAAGAAGTCGAACACGTGCTCGCCGAGCGTCTCGGCGACCAACTCGGAGCGCTCCATCGCCTGCAGCGCCTCGTCCAGGGTGCCGGGCAGCTCACGGAAGCCCATAGCGCGCCGCTCGGCGGCGGTGAGCGACCAGACGTCGTCCTCGGCCTCCGGAGGCAGCGTGTAGCCCTTCTCGATACCCCGCAGACCGGCGGCGAGCAGCACCGCGAAGGTCAGGTACGGGTTGCATGCCGAATCTGGGCTGCGGATCTCGACGCGACGCGAGGAGGACTTGTTCGGGGTGTACATCGGGACGCGCACCAGCGCCGAGCGGTTGGACCGGCCCCACGAGGCGGCGGTCGGCGCCTCGCCACCGTGGATGAGCCGCTTGTAGGAGTTCACCCACTGATTGGTGATCGCGCTGATCTCCGGCGCGTGCTCGAGAATGCCCGCGATGAACGCCCGCGCGGTCTCCGACAGGTTGATCGGGTCGTCGGGATCATGGAAGGCGTTCGCCTCGCCCTCGAACAGGCTCATGTGCGTGTGCATCGCCGAGCCCGGGTACTGAGCGAAGGGCTTGGGCATGAACGTCGCGCGCACGCCCTCGTCGATGGCCACTTCCTTGATCAGGTAGCGGAAGGTCATCACGTTGTCGGCCATGGACAGCGCGTCGGCGTAGCGCAGGTCGATCTCCTGCTGACCCGGCGCGCCCTCGTGGTGACTGAACTCGACCGAGATGCCCATCGACTCGAGCGCGTCGATCGCGTGCCTGCGGAAGTTCGGCGCCGAATCGTGCACGGCCTGGTCGAAGAAGCCGCCGGTGTCGGCGGGGCGGGGCTCGGCACCCTGCGGTGCGTTCTCCAGCAGGAAGAACTCGATCTCCGGGTGCACGTAGCAGCTGAAGCCGACGTCACCGGCCTTGTTGAGCTGACGACGCAGCACGTGGCGCGGGTCGGCCCAGGACGGCGAACCGTCCGGCATGGTGATGTCGCAGAACATGCGCGCCGAATGCTGGTGGCCCTTACTGGTGGACCACGGTAGGACCTGGAAAGTGGACGGATCCGGCCGTGCGACCATGTCCGCTTCCGAGACGCGGGCGAAGCCTTCGATGGCAGAGCCGTCGAAGCCGATGCCCTCCTCGAAGGCGCCTTCCAGCTCGGCCGGCGCGATGGCGACGGACTTCAGATAACCCAGCACGTCGGTGAACCAGAGACGCACGAAGCGGATATCCCGCTCTTCGAGCGTCCGCAGCACGAATTCCTTCTGGCGATCCATGAACGCGAGCGTAAGCACCTGGCGTTAAATCCGTGTTACATACACGTCTAGGGATTGCAATCCGATGAGTTGGAACAGATCGCACCACCCGTTCACCTCACCTGTGAGCGCCCGGTGGCGGGCCGGATCCGACCCGCCCGCACGAGCTCAGCAGGTGAGTCCGCGCTCCGGGACCTTCAGCTCGGTGAGGTAGGCGATGACCGCGTCGTCGAGGCAGGCGTCGCCCGCGACGAGGGCCGCGGTGTGCCTGGTGCCGCGGAAGGTGATGAGCGTCGAGCCCAGCTGGGCGGCGAGTTCGACACCGGCCTGGTAGGGCGTCGCCGGATCCTCCGTCGTCGACACCACCACCGTTTCCGGCAGCCCGGTCACCGAGATCTTGTGCGGTTTACTCGTGTTCGGTACCGGCCAGGCGTTGCATACCTCGAGCGGCGCTGCCCCGGTGCCGCGGCCGTCGTCGAGGAACGGCGCCGCCTTGCGGTACTCGGTGTCTTGCTTGCCCGTGATCGCGGGATCGGCGATGCGCGGATCGTCGACACAGCGGATCGCGTTGAACGCGTCCTGGGTGTTGTTGTAGGTGCCGTCGTCGCGGCGTCCGTCGTAGATATCGGCGAGCTGGAGCAGGGTGTCGCCGCGGCCGTCGCGCAATTCCGAAAGGCCGAGGGTGAGCACACGCCAGAATTCGTCGGTGTAGAGCGCCTGCTGCACACCGGTGATGGCATCGCTGTAGCTGAGCCCACGCGGGTCGGTGGTCGCGGCGGGCTTGTCGCGCAACGGGTTCACCAGGGCCCGGAACCGCGCGACGGACTGCGCCGGGTCGGTGCCGAGCGGGCAGTCCGGCTCTTTGGCGCAGTCGGCGCTGTAGCCGTCGAATGCCTTCTGGAAGCCGGCGGCCTGCCGCAACGACTCCTGCACCGGGTCAGCAGCGGAGTCGACCGCGCCGTCGAGCACCAGCGCCCGCACGTTGGCGGGGAACTTCTCGGCATAGGCCGAGCCGAGCTTGGTGCCGTAGGAGTAGCCGAGATAAGTGAGCTTGTGGTCGCCGAGCACAGCGCGAATCACATCCATGTCCTGCACCACCTCGCGGGTGCCGACGTGGGCGAGCAGCTCGGCCCCGGTGCGGTCGACGCAGTGGCCCGCGTACTGGCGGTTCTCGTCCTCCGATTCGGCGATGCCTTCCGGGGTGTTGTCCGTCGGCGGCTCGGCGCGCTCGGAATCGGACTCATGCGGGGTCAGGCAGGCGACGGCAGGCAACGATGAGCCGACCCCGCGCGGGTCGAAGCCGACCCGATCGAAGCGCTCGGCCAGCGGCGTCTTGCCCGCGATGCTCGCCATCGACAGGCCCGACACCCCCGGGCCACCCGGGTTCAGCAGCAGCGAGCCGATGCGTTTGCCGCTGGCCTCCAGCCGGGACAGCGCGATCTGGGCGGTCGGGCCGTCCGGCTTCTCGTAATCGATCGGCACCGTGATGCGTGTGCACTGCGTCTTCGGTGCGAGGTTGTCCTCGGGGTCGCCGAAGTCTTCGCAACCACCCCACTGCGGCACCTGCGTGTAGAACTTCTCCAACCCGGCGGGCGGCGCGGGTAATGGCGGCTTCGGCTCATCCTTGTCGACGGCGCATCCCGCCGCCACCATCGCGAGCACCGCTCCAACGAGCACACCACGCCAACTCCGCATCCACGCCATAGTGAAATCCTGGCAGGGCCGCCGCTGCGCCGGTGCGGCGCACCGGAAACCCGCCGCGGCGGCGGTGTGACAAATCGCACCGGTCACGGGCCTTAATACCGCCGTTGCGTCGGTGCACACTGGACTCGTCAGACAAACCCGGGGACCCGCATGGGCCTCGAGGAGACACGACGAAAGGGACGATGATGTCCGTGTCCGATTCGGAAACCCCCGCGTACGGCGCAGCACCGCCCGCAACCAAGGCGGCGAAACGCAAGACGCGGGTGCATCACCTGCAGCAGATGAAGGCCGAGGGTGAGCGCTGGTCGATGCTCACCGCCTACGACTATTCCTCGGCGCGTTTGTTCGAAGAGGCCGGTATTCCGGTGCTGTTGGTCGGCGACTCCGCCGCGAACGTGGTGTACGGCTACGACACCACCGTGCCGATCACCATCGAGGAGCTGATCCCGCTGGTGCGTGGTGTCGTCCGCGGCGCACCGCACGCGCTCGTCGTCGCCGATCTACCGTTCGGCACCTACGAGTCCTCGCCGCAGCAGGCGCTGGCCACCGCGACCCGGTTCATGAAGGAGGGCCAGGCGCACGCGGTGAAGCTGGAGGGCGGCGAGCGAGTGGCCGAACAGATCGCGCTGATCACCTCGGCGGGCATTCCGGTGATGGCGCACATCGGCTTCACGCCGCAAAGCGTCAACACCCTCGGCGGCTTCCGGGTGCAAGGTCGTGGCGAGGGCGCCGAGCAGCTGGTCGCCGACGCCATCGCGGTCCAGGAGGCGGGCGCGTTCACCGTGGTGATGGAGATGGTTCCGGCCGAGCTCGCCGGTCAGGTCACCCGCAAGCTGACCATCCCGACCGTCGGCATCGGCGCGGGCGCCGAGTGCGACGCACAGGTGCTGGTGTGGCAGGACATGGCCGGCTACACCAGTGGCAAGACCGCCAAATTCGTCAAGCGCTTCGGCAATGTCGGTGACGAACTGCGCACTGCCGCAGCAACTTACGCCGACGAGGTGCGTCGCGGCACCTTCCCCGGCCCTGAGCACAGCTTCTGATCCGGGACCAGCGATGAACAGCCGAGCAGTGCACGCCCCGGTGGCGCTGCTCGGCCAACCGCTGGAACCGGTGCTGGACTGGGCCGCCGGAATACTCCGCGCACACAATGTGGAAATCACCGGTCCCCCCACGCAGACACGGCGACGCGCGTGGTCGCTGATCGCCCGCATCCCGACCGACGCGGGGCCGATGTGGTTGAAGGCCAACGCACGCGCCTTCGCACACGAGGGTCCACTGCTGCAGCGGCTGGCGGCCCTTCGCCCTGGCAGTGTGCTCGAACCCCTTGCGGTGCAACCCGATCACGGATGGTTGCTCAGCAGGGACGGCGGCGACACCGCGACCGACAGCGAGGCCGAGTGGACCGGCCTCATCGAACGCTACGTGGATTTGCAGCAGTCGCTCACCGCGCACATCGAGGACCTACGTGCCACCGGAACGCCGTATCTGCCACCGGCGCAACTGATCACCGTCTACCGGCACTACGAGCCGCGCGTGCCGGGGCTCGGCGCCGCGATCGAGGAATCGACCGCGGCGCTCGAGGAATTCGGCAGGCTCAGCATCGAGCACAACGATCTGCACCCCGGCAATGTGTTCGCCGGGGCCACCCCTGGCACCGGGATGCTCTTCGACTGGGGCGATGCGGTGATCACCCACCCCTTCCTGTCCCAGCGGATGCTGGACGGCCCGCATCGCAAGCAGTACTTCGAGTGTTGGCGGCGCGACAGCCCGATCTCCGACGCGGAAATCATCCTGGCCGAACGACTCGCCCCGCTGGTGTCGCTCAACCCGTGGCGCACCATCGACATCTCACGACCGCGATTCGCCAGGGTGGTGCAACAACTGCTGGACGGACTGCAGGCCGGTTTTCGTTAGCCCGATCCGAGTGCCGCCGCAGTCCGATCGATTCGTACGGGCCAGGCGGCGCAAACAATGGCAGACTCGATGCGGACAATGTCGACACGAGCAGAGGTACCGATGCCGCAGCCCCGTTGGATTTCACGCAGCACGCTCCTGGCGGCCGGAATTTTCGCCGCTGCCGCGCTGACCGCCTGCGGAACGAGTACCGACCCGTCGCCGACCGGTAGCTCGGGCTCGACCACGGAATCCGCGACCGCGACCAGCGCGCCGAGCGGGCCCGCCAAGCCGAGCAGCCCGGTGATCTCCGACGCGGCGGCCGGCCGGCTGTGCGACATGATCCGGCCGGAGCTGTCGAACTGGCGGATCCAGGGCCCGACGCTCGGCCGCATCGGCCTCAACGCGCTGGTACACGAGTGGGCGCTCACCAACGGCGGCATCAACGCTCAGGTGCTTGCCGATAAGCCGGTCATCGACCGGATCACCACCAAGAGCTGCCCGGATGTTCGCAAGCAGGCGATCGAGGCGCTGGGGTTGTCCGACCTCGCTTCCGGACTCGCCTTCTGATGCGAACCCTGTACCCGCCGATCGAGCCGTACGAGACCGGCATGCTCGACGTCGGCGCGGGGCAGTCGATGTATTGGGAGGTCAGCGGCAACCCGGATGGCAAACCGGCGGTGTTCCTGCACGGCGGTCCCGGTGGCGGCACCGCGTCGTATCATCGGCAATTCTTCGATCCGGAGGTCTATCGCATCGTGCTGTTGGACCAGCGCGGCTGCGGTCGCTCCACTCCCCATATCGCCGATGGCGCGAGCCTGGAGACCAACACCACGCCGCACCTCATCGCCGACATCGAGGCGCTGCGAACTCATCTCGGCATCGAGCGCTGGCAGGTGTTCGGCGGTTCGTGGGGTTCGACATTGGCGCTGGCCTATGCGCAACAGCACCCGGAACAGGTGACCGAGCTGGTGCTGCGCGGGATCTTCCTGCTGCGCCGCAAGGAAATCGACTGGTACTACAACGGCTCCGCGGGCTACGTCTACCCGGATGAGTGGGAGAAGTTCCTCGCCCCGGTGCCGGAGGCCGAGCGCGGCAACGACCTTGTCGAGGTCTATCACCGACTGCTGCACTCCCCCGACGAGCAGGTCGCTATTGCCGCGGCCGTCGCCTGGTCGACGTGGGAGGGCGCGACGAGTTCGCTACGGCCCCAACCGGATCGGGTTGCCGAAACCGCCGAAGCGCGCTTCGCGCTCGCCTTCGCCCGGATCGAGAACCACTACTTCATGCACGGCGGATTCCTCGAGGAGGGCCAGCTGTTGCGCGATCTGGACAAGATCGCGCACATCCCGGCCGTCATCGTGCAGGGCCGCCACGACATCGTCTGCCCTGCCGTCAGCGCCTGGGACCTGCACCGCGCCTGGCCCGGCTCGCAGCTGCACATCGTGGACGATGCCGGACACGCCGCCAATGAGCCGGGCATCACCCATCACCTCGTCGAGGCGACCGACGGATTCGCGAAAGTGAGCTGAAGATGGTCAGCGCCGGAAACGCCCTCGTCGCGGCACTCAGCGACGATGTGGACCGGCTGCTGGCCGCCGAACCGGATGTCCGTGCGGACGCTCATGATTCGGTGCACCAGATGCGGGTTGCGACGCGACGACTGCGCAGCGTGCTGCGTTCCTATCGCAGCCTGCTCGAGCAGGCGCCCGCCGCCGCGATGGGTGACGAACTCAGATGGCTGGCCGGGTTGCTGGGTGTCGCACGGGATGCCGAGGTGCGTGCCGAGCGGTTCACCGCTCTGTTGGCCGAACATGCCAGGCCCGAATCGGTTACGGCCGCGAGTGATTCTGCCGCGGCCTCCGAATCATCGGCGACGACCGCAGCGCAACCCGCGGTGGCCGAACTCACCGCCGCCGACGTCGTTGCCGCCACCACCGAGCTGGTCGGCGCAGAGCAAGCGAAATATGCGCGCGCGCACGCCGAGATCCTCGCCGAGCTCGACGGCCACCGGTATCGCAAGCTGCGCGACGAATTGTCCACCTGGCGTACCGATCCCCCGCTCGACACCGACGAGGCCGCCCGTCCCGCGGCCGACGCCTTCGAGCGAGTCCTGCGGCGCGACCGCAAACGACTGCGACGCCTGGTATTCGCCGAACCCGCCGTACCGCCCGCCGAACGAGTCGAGCTGCTGCACGATATCCGCAAGAGCGCCAAGCGCCTACGGTATTCGTGCGAGGGCGCCGCGGAGACGCTCGGCGCTGCCGCGACCGATCTGGGCAGCAGTGCGAAACGTCTGCAAACCGTCCTCGGCGACCACCGCGATGCCGTCGAGTCCCGCGAAGCCATCCTCGCCCGCGCCGCCGAATCCCCCGTTCGAGGCCGGGTCGCCGCGCTCTACGAAATCCTGGCCGACGCAGAGGAAATCGAGGCAGGCAAGGCCCTCGCCCGCTACCCGATCGCCGCCGCGTTCGTCTCGGCCGGCTGACACCGGGCGTAACGGGTTCGCCGCACACCTGTCCCGGGCACCGGTGCTCGGAGTCGTTCGGCGGACTTCGCGCCTGCCAGTTCAGACCGGGAACGCGAAGCTGATCTTGCGAGTGGCCGGGTCCGCGGAAACCAGCCGGACGCGCACTGCCGCGCCTTCCGGTGGTGAGCCCGCACATGGTCCCGCGACCGGTGGGTCGGCGATGAACACCTCGGCGGGACGGCTGCCGTTGGCTTCACGGATCACCACCGCATCGAACTGCGCACCGCTGCGCTCGGCGAGCAGGGTCGCCTCGGTCAGGTCGATGCACGCGCGTTCCACCTTGTTCGCGAGGGCGTCGCTGCGCCGCATCGACTCGGCGGTGGGTGACAGGCCGTCTCGAACCCATTGCGGTACTTCGGTTCCCACGCACAGGGCAAGGCAGATCTCGGTGGCGAAACGGTCGGCGAGGCGGCGCAGCGGCGCGGTCACATGCGCGTACGGTGCGCCGATCGCGCTGTGCTGCAGGTTATTCGGCTGGTCCGCCGACTGCCTGGTGTTCGCCCCGGAGTTGGACCGCCTGCTGTTGGACTGCGCGGCCCTCGCCCCCGCCGCAGCGGGCTCGGTCTCCCCTTGCGCAGCGCTCGGCTGCCCGCCGTTCGCAGGCGCCGCGGCAGCCCCGGCATCGCCCGATCCGTCTGCGACGACCCCGTCGAGCACGGTGTAGGCGGCCCCGCGTAGCAGCCCGGTGGCCTCCGACATGAGCACGAGGGCAGCGGGTGTGTTGGGGTCGAGTCCGGCCAGCATGCGCCCGACCGACTCCTCGGCAGGCCAGGCGATCCCCAATGCCGCGGCGGTCCTGCGTATCGAGGTGATCGCCGAGTCGGGCGGCGGCGGCATAGTGCGCAGCAGTGCGATGCGTTCACCCGAGGGAGTCGTCCTGTCGAGCATGATCCTGGCCGCGCACATCCCGGTCAGCAGCGACACCTGCTCGTTCCAGTCGTCAGCGGCGGTGCGCGGCTCCAGCACCAGCCGCCAATGCCCGTCGGCTTTGTCGTCGCTGATGACGCTCTGTGCGGGCAAGCGCAGCCCGATCGCGCCGCGCGCGAGCCCCGCCTCGATGCGCCGCGTGCCGAATTCCGGCAGGGCCGCGATCGAGGGGTGCAGGCGACCTGCGTCGGCGTCGGCTTGCACGCTCGCGTAGTCGAGCCTGGCCCGGGACCGAATGAGCGCGCGCACCACCGAGCACCGCCGCGGTTCGGCGTTCTCGTCCAGTTCGATGGTCCACAGGGCCGCGGGCCTGGTCTGCTCGGGCAGCAGGCTCGCGGCATTCTCGGAGAGCACCGGCGGATGCAGCGGCACGGTACTGTCCGGCAGATAGAAGGTCTGGCCCCGAGCGGCGGCCTCGGTGTCGAGCGCACCGCCCGGCGCGATCACAGCGCCGACGTCGGCGATGGCGTAGTGCAGTGTGAAACCGGAATCGGTGCGCTCCAGGTGCAGTGCCTGGTCGAGATCCATCGCGCCCGGCGGGTCGATCGTCACGAAGGGGATATCGGTGCGATCGATGCGGTTGCCCGCGAACGCGTCGACCGCGTCGCGGGCTTCCGTGGCTGCCTCGGCGGGATACGCCGAGGCCAATCCGAATTCGGAACGGATGGCGCCGAAATCGACCGGCGCCGACACGATCCGCTGGTGGAGTTCCACGCTGTCGGTGGGCTCTACTGCAGCGCCAGCATGGTGCCGTTCAATTCATTGAACGGTCCGTACACGGTGAAGGTCACCCGACCGTTGGGAACACTCGACGACACTCCGGCCGCCGCGTCGAGCGCCTGGCCGAACGACGCCGCCGACGGATGCGGCAGGCCGGCGATCGCCTTCCCGAGGTGACTCTGGTGCACCCAGACCGTGTCGGCGGGGCTGAGGTCGACCTGGACCCCGCCCGCCAACGGGGTCACCGCGACCGCGTTTGCGGACCCGGCGCCAAACACTGCGAAAACCGATGCAGCCCCGGCGATCAAAGCGCCGGCGACCAGTGAACGAACTACCCGCATAGAGTTGAGACCTGCTTCCGCGATCGAAGAATGAACGGCCCGCTGCTGCCCGGCAACGGGCCTTGCCAACGGCGACCACTCTATGACGTCGCTCACGTTATTAGCTAGTTCCGGACGAATCGCCATGCCGGACACGCCGAGCCGCCGCCCACCTCGGCCGACTGCTAGGGTTGCCGGGCGTAGCGGGGGTTCGATATTCCCGCACATTTCGAAGTATCCATACGTCGACAAATGGGAGTTACGCACTCATGTCATCGCTGCTTTTCGACTACCTGATGCCACTGCTCGGCCCGGAACAGGCCGCGTACTGGGCTCAGGTCTTCATGATCGCGCCGGCCTGACCTCACCGCCTCCCGCGCGGCTTCGTCGCCTCCCGTTAACCACATGGGAGGCGACGTTCGTCAAGTGCCGCTAGCATCCCGCTCCGTGCAAAGAACCTCCGCCGCTATCGCGGCCAGCGCCACCCTCTTCACCCTGCTTCTCGCAGGCTGCAACGACGACACAGCAGGCAGCGCCACCCCTTCGACACCGGCGAGCCCCGGATCGTCTTCGGTGTCGGCCGCGGGCGGCGACGCCCCCGCCCTCGACAACTTCAAAGCGGGCACCTTTGTGGTGAGCTTCCGCACCGCCTTCCCCAAACTCGCGGACGGCAAAGACGACAACAAGATTCGCGACGTCCTCGTCGAAACCTGCAAAGACGTCAAGAACGGCAAGTCGGAAGACGCCGTCGTGCAGAACATCATCAAGCACACCAAGACCGGATCGGTCGAGGCGAGCAAGGACGAGGCGCAAGCCATCTATCAGATGGCCAAACTGCTCTGCTGAACTATTTGTTCCAGGGCAGATAATTCGGCAGGTACTTCAATACGTAACCCACCGTGATCATGATGACGATGGCGATCAAAGGGATAAGCACGGACATCGGTCCGGTCCTTTACGTTGTGCTACCGATGGAGGGATCGTCCCGCACACCACCGAGACGCGCGGTACCTGTATCGGTATACGCCTCCGGTGTTACGTGCGGGTTCCGTCCTGGCCCGCCGCGGGTGTGTCGTCCTGACGTTGCGCCGGTGGGCTACTGCGCTCGAGAAAGCGCAGCAGCTCCACCGGGAACGGCAGCACCAGCGTGGAGTTCTTCTCCGCCGCGACCTGGACAACAGTTTCCAGCAGGCGCAGTTGCAGTGCTGCCGGATGTTCCGCCATCTGGGCGCCCGCCTGGGCCAGCATCTGCGCGGCCTGCAACTCCCCCTCCGCCGAGATGACCCTGGCCCGGCGTTCCCGCTCCGCCTCCGCCTGCCGCGACATCGAGCGCTTCAGCGCATCCGGCAGCGCCACATCCTTGATTTCGACCCGGTCGATGTGCACACCCCACGCCAGTGCCGGGCTGTCGATCATGAGCTCGAGCCCCTTGTTCAGCTGTTCCCGATTCGACAGCAGATCGTCGAGTTCGCTCTTACCGATGATCGAGCGCAGCGAGGTCTGGGCTACCTGGCCGACCGCGAACAGATAGTTCTGCACCTCGATGACGGCGGCAGCAGGGTCGATCACCCGGAAATACACCACCGCGTCCACCCGCACCGTCACGTTGTCGCGCGTGATGCCGTCCTGCGCGGGCACCGGCATGGTGATGATCTGGGTGGAGACCTTGCGCATCCGATCGACGAACGGAATCAACATGCGCAGCCCGGGATCCCGCGTCCCCGCAACCCGGCCGAACCGGAAAACCAGCCCCTTCTCGTACTGTGTGACTATCCGCGCGCTCATGGCGGTGAGGACACCGCCGACGACCGCCCCCACACCGAAAATACTGCCGATCATGGCAAGAATGTCCATAGCTGCACCGCCGAGACGAATCGTCCACCGCGCCGGAACCCGGACTCGCGGCTCACTTCCATCATGGCACCGTGCGGGCGGACGAGTTGGCCTGTAAGCCGGATCCTGTCCCCGGTTCACACCGGGTGACGACCATCCATCTGGACACACCGTTGCCGGGTGCCTCGAGCGGTCCACCCGCAGGCTCGGGCGAGCAGCCCTCGAACACCTGCGCAGCCGCACCGCACGCGATGCGACCTTCGACCTTGCTCCGGGCGGGGTTTACCTAGCCGCCCCGGTCACCCGGGGCGCTGGTGCGCTCTTACCGCACCGTTTCACCCTCACCGACGCTCGCGCGTCGGCGGTCTGTTTTCTGTGGCACTGTCCCGCGGGTCGCCCCGGGTTGCCGTTAGCAACCGCCCTGCTCTGTGGAGTCCGGACTTTCCTCGGCGACGGGCGGCGGCACAGCTGTGCCCGTTCCCATCGCCGCGGTCGCCCGGCCAACTCGTCCGCGGCGTCCAGGGTACGTTGTTCCCGGGCCTGACCTCCCGGCTGGTCGGAGCAGAACAGTACGGTGGGGTGCCATGGAACGTGTCGAGGTCAGTTTTCCTTCGGGTAGCGAGCATTGCGCCGCCTGGCTGTATCCACCCGACGGCGTCCCCAAGCCCCGCCCGCTGGTGGTCATGGGGCACGGTCTGGGGGCCAATCGAGAAATGGGATTGGACAGGTACGCGCGCCGGTTCGCCGCCGCGGGAATGGCCGTGCTGGTATTCGACTACCGGCATTTCGGGGCCAGCCAGGGTGCGCCGCGCCAGCTACTACACATCGCCCGCCAGCGCGAAGACTGGCGGGCGGCCATTGCCTACGCGCGCACGTTGCGTGGTATCGATGCGACCCGAATCGCCCTGTGGGGCACCTCTTTCGGCGGCGGCCATGTGCTGTCGGTGGCGCCCGACGACGACTACATCGCGGCCGTCGTCGCGCAGGTCCCCTTCACCAGCGGCCTCGCCTCGGCCTTGGCGAAGGGCCCGACCAGCCTGACCAAGGTGGCCACCATCGCCGCCACCGACCTGCTCGTCGGATCCCTGCGCGGCAAGCCGGTGCGCATCCGGCTCGCGGGCCGCAAGCGCGCAGCCGCACTGATGAGTGCGCCGGATGTGCTGGAGGGTTTCGGCAGGCTCGCCGACGAAAGTGAAAGCTACGAACCGAAAGTCGCGGCCCGGGTCGCGCTGTCGACGCTGTTCGACTCCCCCGGCCGCCGCGCCAAGTCGCTGAAGATGCCGGTCATGTACGTCATCGCCGACAACGATTCGATCGCCCCGATCAAACCGACGCTGCGCGCCGCGGAGCGCACCAAGCACGCCGTCGTGAAGCGTTATCCGATAGGGCATTTCGACGTCTACTTCGACGACCACTTCGAGCTGGCGGTCTACGACCAGACGGAGTTCCTGGTCTCGGTGCTGCGTCCGTGACCGAGCCCGGCGTCGGGGCTTTGCCGGTGGTGTCGACGTCGGTATGCTCGAGCGGTACGGTTCGGCCGGTTCGTCGGCCACCACCAACGATGGCCCGGATGCGCCGCGAAGCATCCTCACAATGAATCTCGTTGTCTCCCCCTCGCTCCCAGGGAAGGGCCTTCCCGTCCTTCGTTGACCGCCGCGCGGGTACGGACCCGCCCCGAACTCCGTCGCCAACGCAGGCGGCGGGCGCACGGCTGCTGGAACCATCTGCTCATCGCGCCGCTGTGGCCGATGCACGGCGTCAACCTCGGCACCTTGCTGCGCACCTGCGATGCGGTCGGCGCGTGCCTGGCGGTGCCGCGGCAACCGTGGATACCCGACGCACTCGCCCAAGGCAACACCCTGCGCCACCGACAGTGTGTGCACTGGATCGACGGTCGCGTGGAACGGTGGCTGGATCGCCAGCGCACCGGAGGTTCCGCAATCGTCGGCGTCGAACTCACCGACGAGTCCATCCGCCTGGCCGACCTCCCCGCTGCCCGCAAGCGCACCGTCATCGTGCTCGGCCACGAACGCAACGGCATACCACCCGAGGGCCTCGACCTCCTCGATGTCGCGGTCGAAATCCCGATGGTCGGAACCGGCCACAGCCTCAACGTGGCGGTCGCCGGGTCGCTGGTGCTCTACAAGCTGGCCGGACTCTGCTGACGGCAATCAGACACTTCTGGCGCGGCACCTCGAACACCGCCACGGAGGTGCCGACCGCATACTCGATTGTCGAGGTTTACATCCCGCTCCAACAGCGAGTTTCACCGCTGAAGAGACGTTCATCCGCCACCAAGGGACCGCGTAGTCACTCGCCTGATCGTCGGACCCGGAGCGGTCGGACCTACGACCCGCGTCGATCAGCCCACGTGCCGTCGCCGTGTCGCCCTGGAGTGTAACGGCATGGGCCTTGCCCCAGAGCGCGTTCAATCGCCCCAAGCCATGGCGGTCGCTGATAGCCAACGCTTGGTCGGCGAACCGGTGCGCTACCGGCAGTGCTGCACCCTCGTAGCCCAATACGATCGCCGCCCGTCCACGGACCCATACCCGGATGTCCGTGTCTTCCGATCTGTCGGCCGCTTCTGCGGCCATCGAATACCAGTTGATCGCCTTGCGCCCGTCGGTGCCTGGAAAGGTCTTGCGTACAACGTCATCAGACGTGCAGCGATGGATCCATGGCCGGCGGCGCTGTGGGTCAGCGAGCCGACGGAGACGGCGTCGAAGTCGGACGGCTTCGATCCTCAGCTTCCGGTTCGACTCGACCGGCCCAGGCCCGGCACACCGACTGGGGCTGTGATCGGATTGGTCTCGGGTCAGCGTCGGCGGGCGAGGGCGAGGCTGGCCATCGTCGTGATCGCCATCGCGGCGACGCCGACCAGCGCCGCGGTCGTGTAGGCGTCGTCGTTCGGGAAGAGGCGGCCCGTGGCGGTGCCGGCGGCCAGGACCAGACCGCCGATGGCGCTGCCCAGGGAGTACCCGACGCTGCGGACGATGTAGTTGAAGCTCATGGCGCTCGACGTCTCGCTCTTGGGGGTGACGGCCAGGATGACGCCGGGCATGGCGGCCGAGAAGCTGCCGACGCCGAAGCCCAGCACGCCCATGGCCGCGAGCAGTTCGGCCAGGTTGGACCGGGCGGTGGCGAACAGGACGAACCCGCCGCCGACGATGGCGGCGCTGCCGGCCAGGAGCAGGGGGCCGTCGATCCGTTCGCGGACCCGGGGCGTGAGCTTGCCGGCGACGAACCCCAGCACAGAGAACGGGATGAGGACCAGCCCCGCCACGAAGGTGGTCAGTCCGAAGCCGTAGCCGGCGCTGTGCGGCGTCTGCGCGTAGCGGGTGATGAGCGTGAGCAGGAGGTACATGCCGCTCCCGCCGACGAACATGGCGATGTTCGCCCCGGCGACCGCCGGGTGCCGCACCGCCCGGACGTCGACCAGGGGCGTCTTGGTTCGCAGTTCGGAAACGGTCCAGACGCAGAGCAGGAGTACGGCGGCGACGGCAAGGGTCACCGCCACGGCGAGGTGTCGGCTCCACAGGCTCCTCTCGCCGGCCAGGAACAGGACGAGGAGCAGTCCACCCGCCAGGACGAGCGCACCGGCCACGTTCACGTGAGCGGAGCGGCCTTCGGGAGCTGCGGGCATGGAGCGCCACGCGGTCACGAAGGCGATGGCGGTGACGAGCAGGCCGAGGCCGTAGGCGGCCCGCAGTCCGCCGAACTCGGCGAGCAGCGCGGCCAGCGGGTAGCCGACGCCGGCTCCGATGATGGAGACCACTGAGATCAGGGCGATCGTGGCCGCGCTGCGCTCCTCGGGAAGATGGTCGCGGGCCACGCCCATCATCAGCGCCGTGAGACCGAGTCCGACGCCTTGGGCCGCTCTGCCAACGAGCAGCCAGGCGAACGGCAGCGGCAGCACGGTGAGCGCGCTGCCGACGACGACGACCGCCAGCGTGGCGAGAATCGTGGCCCGCCGGTGCGGACCGGCTCCGAGCCGGCCGAGGACGGGCGTGGCGACGGCGCCGCTGAGCAGGGCGATGGTCAGCGTCCACTGCGCGCTGTCGAGGGAGACGTGGAACGTGGTCGCCACGCTGGTGATGAGCGGCGTCCCGAGGCTGGCGACCGCCGCCACGACCAGGGCGATGAACATCAGGGCGGGGACCAGCAGACGTGCCTCGGAACGTATCAGGGCAGTGCTCATGGGCTGGTTATGAGCCTGGGCCGCGGTCACCGGTCCGACTCCTCTCGGGCGTGGCTTTCGAGCTCCGCCAGATGCAGCAGCGCCGGAAGGGCTGCTGCCAAGGCCTCGACCTCGTCACCGGTGAGTTCGTCGATCAACCGCGCGTACGCGTCGACGCCCGCCTGGCGTCGCGCCCGGACGTACGACGCGCCGGCCTCGGTCAGGCACACCAGCGTGACCCGCTTGTCGGACGGATCGCCCTTCCGCTCGACAAGCCCGGATTCCTCCATCACCCGGACCAGGACGGTCATCGCGGGCTGGGTGACGCCCTCGGCCACCGCCAGATCGGTGATCCGTCGCGGGCCGGTCTTGTCCAGGGTGGCCAAGGTGGCGGCGGACGTCAGGCTCATGTCGCGGGGAAGGCGTCTCACGGCCCTGGTGGCCAGACCGTAGAGGGCTGACCCGATGGCATCGGAAGCGCCGTGCGCGGCGTCTCGGCGACTCATGCCTGAAGCATAGCAGCTTTATATGAATCCTTTATGCATCTCCCGGTCAGGATTCGGCGATACTTGATTTACGAGCCCCCTCCTGCGGGCACCCTGCAGGGAGATATCACTTTGCAGGGCACCACTTTTCGGGCGCAGACAGATGCCGGAACACATCGGTTTGCGGATGCGGCCCGCAGCGGTGCGGCCGGCGCGTCAGCAGTGCGGACCCAGCGGTTCGGGGTCTCACCCATTCCGGGATCGACGAGGGTGTCACTGAGAAGACACCAGCCGACGACGGCAAGAGAGTCCTGACCGGCCGATAGCGCGGCAACCTCACCTCGGGCTCTGCGCCAGCGGGTGCCTTTCGCGAAGCCATCGAAGCTGCTGCATCACTCGGCCGAGTTGGGTTCGGCCCTGGATGAATTCGCCGATCGCCGAGACGAAGTCGGCGTCCTCGGTGCAGGTGTCGGTGAAGGCGTGGCCATCACCCGCTTCCCACGCGGCGGCCTGCCGGCCTGCAGGCCGATCAGTTCCGCCCAGTCCTGGAGCGATGGGTCCACCCGTCGAGTTTCGCGTTCATATTGCTGCCAGCCGGGTGGCGTGCACCGAGGCGTCTTCCCTGGTCGATTGTGCGCGGTGGTGGCATACACGCTTTCTCATAGTCCGGCCCGGCGCAGACCCGTGTACTCGAGAAAAGCGAACACCGCGACCACGGTCGCTCCGGCGAGCATGAAGCCGACACCGAGCCCGGTCAGGTCGATCAGACCCGAGAACGCCAGCGCCACCATGCCAACGGCGGACAGTGCGTTGACGGCCACGACGCCGGATGCCTGTCGTGGTGAGATCACCGGATAGCCCGCGATCAGCAGCAGCGCGAGGGCGCCACCGAGCATCGCGACGGCGAACGGGATCGACCATGCGGTCGGCAGCCCGAGCGGGTCACGCAACGCGCCCGCTCCGGCGAGCATGATCACCCCGAACGCGCCGGTACTCCAGCCATCCACTCGCAGCGCGGAGCGCAGGTAGTCGGTGCCCGCCCGTGTTCCGGCAAGGGCGGGTGTGACGGCGAGGCTCATATCCATCTCCTGTGATCGTCGCTGTGCGAGCCGGTCGGCTCCCCGAACCACCATGCGGACCCGAGGTGAAGTTCTCAATAACCTCGGAGGTCATGGCCGTGCCGATGCGCCGATGATTAGCCTGGTCACGTGGTTGGCACGCGGACGACAGAGAATCTGGTGGAGACCCGCTCGCGGGTCGGTGGCCTGTTGCGGGACTGGCGGCAGCGGCGCAGGCTCAGCCAGCTGGATCTGGCGCTGGCGGCGGACACCTCGTCCCGGCATCTGTCCTATGTGGAGACCGGCAGGTCCAAGCCGAGCCGGGCGATGGTGCTGCGGTTGTGCGAAGCCCTGGATGTGCCGCTGCGCGAACGCAACATCCTGTTGCTCGCCGCCGACTACGCACCCGCCTACCGGGAAAGCAGCCTGGACGACGCGGGGCTCGCCTCGGTGCGCTCGGCGCTGGACACGATGCTCGCCGCGCACGAGCCGTATCCGGCGGTGGTGATCGATCGGCTGTGGAATGTGGTCACCGGCAACGCGGCCATGGGCGTCATGATGCATGGCATTCCGGAAGAGTTGCTGCTGCCGCAGCCCAATGTCTATCGCCTCGTCCTGCATCCGGACGGGCTGTCGGCTCGGCTGGCCAACCTGACCCAGGTCCGCGAGCTGTTCCTGGATCGGCTGGCACGGCAGGCGAGTGCGAGCGGCGACCCGCAGTTGCGCGCGCTCTACGACGAAGTCGCCGCCTACCCGCGGCTGCCGGAGCCACCGAATGAATCGAACGATGAGGTGGCGCAACCAAGTCCGTTCGAGGTGCCATTGCGCATCCGGACGCCCTTCGGCGAGATGCGCATGTTCAGCACCATGGCCACCTTCGGCGCACCCGCCGATGTCACGCTCTCGGAGCTCGCTATCGAATTGTTCTATCCCCTCGACGAATTCACCGCCGCGGCCCTGCGTGGGCTCGCGGCGGCGACGTCGCCCGCCGAATCCGGTTCAGAACGGCCGGAATCCGACCCCCACGCCACCGGTGGCGTTCACGGCCTCCAGAATCTGATCGATCGGCGCGAAGAAGGCCGGTGAGTGCACGGGGTTACCGGCGCTGACGCACGGCACATCGAAGCCGATGCCGCCCAGGCCGGTCAATCGGCCCTGGTTCATGCCGACCAGTCGATCGCCGACGGTCACCGGACCACCGGAATCGCCCGGCTTCGAGCAGGATTGATTGATGGTGGAGCCCTCCAGCCCGCCCCACACCACGCCGCAGTCGGAACCGCTGGTTCGCCCGCTGGTGCAGACGGTGGCTCCTGGTCCTGGCACCGCACCGAGCCCGGCAATGGTGGTCGGACCGACGGTGCGCACCGGTGTGACCAGGGCCGGATCGAATTGCAGGACCGCGAAGTCCAGCCCCTCACCGTTATCCGAGTAGGCCACCACACCGATCACACCGGCATCCAGCGACTTCTCAGCGGCCAGGCGCGCGCCCGCCGGAGCGCAATGACCGGCGGTCAGGCCGACCAGCCGGTTCGCGCCGTCATAGCCGATGGCGGTCAGCGAGCACGCCGAATTGTTGTCGAACACCAGCCCGGAGCTGCCGCCGAGCACCGCATTCCCGGCTGCCTGCGCAGTGCCCGCGCCGACAAGACCGACGCTTGCGACGACGGCCGCGGCGGCCGCCATCCACTTGAATATCACCCTGAATACGCTCCTTCTCGAAACCCGCAGGCCGACATCGGAATCGGCCACACGACAGCCCACCCGCACGTGATGGAGAACCGCCCCGACAATTCTGCGGCCTCGCCCGGCAGGTCGGGCACAGACCTTGTCATGAGGGAGAAGACACGCGATGCGGCCGGGCCGATGCTCACGCGTCGAGCATCTCCGCACCGAGCTCGCGATCCAGGCCGGATTCGGCTGCCGACAGCGCCGCGTCCAAGTGCATGGCGACCACGCCGATGTGTGGCTCGGCCATCATCTGCAAGTGGTCACCCGGCACCGCCACCTGGATGAAGCGGCGTCCGGCGTACCGCTTCCAGCCGTTGTCCGCGCTGTCGAACATGCTGCCGACTGTTCGATGTGCCGCATCGACGCCGGGCGGCAGTCCCTCGCTGGCCCGCAGCAGTGTGAAGTCGCGGTCGTAGGGCTCGAGCTTGTATTCCAGCAGCGCCGTGTAATTGGCGTGGAACACGTCGTAAAGCCGGCGAACGGCCTGCGGGGAGCTGTCGGCGGGCAGGATCCCGGACCTGATCGTCTCGGCGAGCACCGCGTCGAACAGTTCGTCGGTGCCGTGCACGTCGGGCTCGAAATCGACCAGTGCGACCTGGTTTCCGCGCGCGTACCAGAGCAGTTCGAGGAAGAACCAGCGGATCAGCTGCTCCTGCGCGACCGGCTCACGCTTTTCTTGCTGCCGCAGTGCGAGCGTGTCGAGCAGCGTCACACTGGCGACGTCATGTTCGGGCAGCCGCCGCGCCATCTCCAGCGCGACATTGCCGCCGAAGGACCAACCCGCAAGGTGATACGGGCCTTCCGGATGGACCCGGCGGATGGCCTCCAGATAGGACTCCGCCATCGCCGGGATGGACGTCTCGGGTGTGCTGCCCGAGTCGGCGCCTGCCGCCTGCAATCCGTACACCGGACGGTCCGGGCCGAGGTAGCGGGCGAGTGCCAAGTAGCACAGCACATTTCCGCCGATAGGGTGCACAAGGAACAGCGGCGTCTTGGCGCCGCCGCTGATCGGCACCACCGGGTCGAAGGTGCGGTGGGTGTTCCCGGCCCGGATGAGTGCGGCCAGCTCGCCCGCGGTCGGTGCGCCGATGAACGTATCGAGGGGCACTTCGACGCCCCAGCGCCGCGACAACCCCATCACCACACGCATGGCACCGATGGAGGTGCCACCGGAGGCGAAGAAGTCGTCATCGAGCCCGATCGAGCGCAGCCCGGCGTACTCGGCGAGCAGCTCCACGGCGGATCGCTCGTATTCGTCGGCCGGTTCCCGCTGGGCGGCAGCCGAATCGGGGGCATTCCCGACGATCGCGCGCAGGGCGTTGTCGTCACGCTTACCGCTCGGCGTACGGGGCAGTTCGTCGAGCCAGATGAACCGCGACGGCACCATGTGGGCGGGCAGCACCGCGCGCAGATCGTGCCGCAGTGCGGCCATATCGGTCTGGTCGGCCGCGCCGACCAGGAAGGCGATCAGCGCACCGTCGATACCGCCGAAGCCGCGGGCCACCACGGCCGCCTCGGTGATGGCGGGAAATTCCTCGAACCCGAGAATGCACAGCTCGACCTCCGCGGGTTCGACCCGGAACCCGCGAATCTTCACCTGACTGTCGCTGCGGCCCAGATACACGATGTCCCCCGAGGACAGCCGTACGCCGAGATCGCCGGTCCGATACAGGATCGCGCCGCCGTGGGTGGCCACGAACCGCTGCGCGGTCAGGCCCGGCCTGCCGTGGTAGCCGCTGGCGATCGAACGACCGCCCAGATAGATTTCGCCGATCACCCCGTCGGGCACCGATCGCAGCGCACCGTCGAGCAGTTCGGCGGTATCGCCGTCGACCGCTCGGCCGATCGCGGGCAGCGCGGGGAAATCATCGGCGGGACCGAGCAGCGCGTACTTGGTGGCCACGTGGGATTCGGTGGGGCCGTACTGGTTTTCCAGCAGCAGGCCGGGCACCACCTTGCACAGGGCGCGGATCTCGTCGGTGATGCGCAGCTGCTCGCCGGAGGACACGAGGGCCTTCAGGCTCGTCGGGAAGGTGCGCCTGGCGACGACGGCCTCCGCGAACGCCTGCAGTGCGACGTAGGGCAGAAACAGCCGCTCGATGCCCTCCTCGACAACAATATTCAGCAGCTCCTCGACATTCGACCGCAGATCCACCGAGCTCACCCGCAGCGCCGAACCCGCGGCGAGGGTGGTGAAGATTTCCTGGAACGAGACATCGAAGCTCAACGGCGCCAATTGCAGGGTGCTGGCCAGATCCATCCCCGACGGTGTGCGGTTCTGCCATTCCACCAGCGTGGTCAGGCCACGGTGCGGCATCGAGACGCCTTTGGGCTCCCCCGTGGAGCCGGAGGTGAACAGCACATAGGCCACCGCGTCCGGCGACACGTAATCCGGCACCACCTGTGCCACGCCGGTGATGTCACCGGTGTCGAACAGCACGGCGGTATCGAGCACCAGCGCCGTGTCGTCGACGATGTCGGCGTACTGCGCGTCGGCGATCACGCGATGCGGGCGGGCTCGGTCGATCATCAGGTTCAGCCGGGCCCCCGGATAGCTGACATCGAGCGGCACGCAGGCCGCGCCGACCCTGGTGAGGGCGAGCACGAGCACCACGAGCTCGGGGCGCCGGGCCATCATGATGCCGATCCGGTTGCCGGGCGCTATCCCGAAACCGCTGAGCCGCTGCACGAGTCGATCGCAGCGCTCGATCAGCTCGGCGTAGGTCACCGTGTGGTCGTCGCCGATCAGCGCGATCGCGTCGGGGTTCAGCGCGGCGGCTTCGGCGACGAGGGTGCCGACATCGCGGGCGGTGGCCGGGCCGGAGCCTCGATCGATCGCCGAATCCGGTTCACCGACAATGCCTGCCAGCATCCGCAGCTGGGTCAGCGCGACGGTCTCGCACTGATCCTTGGTCAGGGTGTGATCGCCGTTGACCCGCACCCACATTCGGCCGTCGCGCGGATCGTTCGCCACCGTCACCAGCAGCTGGAAATTGGTCTCCTCTCGAACATCGAAGTCGCGCAACCGGACTCCGTCGATGCCTGCGATCGGCGCGAACACGTGGTAGTTGACGAAGTTGAACGCCGTCTCGAAGGCGGGCCCACCATCGGTCAGGATGGACCGCAGCGGGTAGCGACGGTGCGGATAGGCCTCCCGCTCCCGGCGCGCGACCTGCTCGACCGCCTCCCACCAGGTGGTCGCACCGGCATCCAGCCGTATCGGCAACGTGTTGAGGAACAGTCCCGCAGTGTGTTCGGCCCCGGCCCGATCCGGACGGCCGTGGCTGACGACGCCCGTGGTGACGTCGCCGCGGCCGGTGACCGTACGCAGCGCAAGGCAGTGCGCGGCCAAATAGACCGCCTTTTCCGGCACCTGGTTCCGGATGGCGAACGCGGTCACCCGTTCGGCGAGCCTGCGCGGCACCAACGCCTGCGCCTGCGGTGGCGCCGTGACGGCGGCCTGGTGAACGCCCAGCGCCGTCAACGCGGTCGGCGCGGCGTCCGCCAAGGCGGTGCGCCAGTACTCACGCGCCGAATCATCACGGATGGCAGCCTGTTCGGCCTGTGCGTATTCGGCGAGAACGGTCGAGGAGTGCGGGGTGTCGTCGAGGGCGGACTCGACGAGCCCCAGGCGATGCAGATAGTCCAGCAGCAGTTCGAGCACCGAGGTCGCGACGCTCCAGCCGTCGAGGATCGCGTGGTGGAAGCTGAGCACCAGGTCGACGGTCCGACCGGTGTCCGCACCAGGCCGGAGAAAAACGCGAACGGCATGCAGTGGGGCACGGGCGATGTCGTACTGCGCGTGCCTGCGCTCCTGCACGTATGACTCGACCCGCTCGTCGGCCAGCGTGGCGTCGATGCCGGTGAGATCGACGATCTCCATCTCGTAGTCGATGGCGGAGTGCACCACTTGCAGCGGGATCGAGTACCTGCTCAGGTCGAACGAGGACCGCAGCGCGGGCTGCCGCGACACCAGCCGATCGACGGCGACCCGGAATTCCGCCGCGTCCCACGGCAGCTCGAACCGGTAGCGGAACACGTCCTTGTAGATGACCGAATCGGCGCGCTCGATGCTGTGGAAGAGCATGCCGAGTTGCAACGCGGTGGCCGGGAATGCGTCCTCGGCCTGATGCAGCGCGGCCCGATCGATCAGCGGCACCGTCTCGAAGGCCGCGGTGATCCGGATCCGCGTGCCGTCCTGGCCGTCGGTGACGATCCCGGCCAGCTCGGCGATGGTCGGATTCTCGTAGAAGCCGTCCACATCGAAGTACAGCCCTGCCCGCTCGGCGGCGGTGCGCACCGACAGCGCGAGGATGGAATCACCACCGTGGGTGAAGAAGTTGTCGTGCACGCCGATCGAGTCGACGCCGAGCACCGAGCGCCAGACCTGCACCAGCTCGGCCTCGACGGCGGTGCGCGGCGCGGCGCGGCCGTCGAGGTCCGCCCGCTCGGCGGCGAACGCCTTGACCAGCGCGCGCCGATCCAGTTTTCCGTTGCGGGTCAGGGGAATCCGGTCCACGCGCAGTAGGCGCGCCGGAATCATGTAGCGCGGCAGTCGGGCGGCGAGCAGATCGGCGATCTCGTCGCCGGTGATCTCGTCGCTGACGAAGTATCCGGCGAGCTGCACACCGTTGGTGTCGGACCGCTCGTCGACGACGGCGACCGCCCGCACACCGAGGCAGCCGAGGATCGCGTTCTCGACCTCGCCGAGGGTCACCCGGTTGCCGCGGACCTTCACCTGATCGTCGTAACGGCCCAGGTATTCGAGGGCTCCGCCGGGCAGCCAGCGGGCCAGGTCGCCGGTGCGATAGCGGCGACGGCCCAGCACGGTACGGTCGTCGACGAAGGCCGCCGCCGTGAGTTCGGGGCGGCCCCGATAGCCGCGGGCGACACCGACGCCCGCGATATTCAGTTCGCCGGGCACACCGACCGGCAGTCGTCGGCCCGCCTCGTCGAGCACCAGCAGATCGGTATTGTCGATCGGGCGGCCGATAGGCACCACCGCGAGCGAATCATCGTGCGGGCAGTCGAAATACGAGACGTCGACGGTGGCCTCGGTCGGGCCGTACAAGTTCACCAGTTGCGGCGGGGTCATCCGCGCCGACGCGTACAGCGCGTGGAAGCGGCGCAGCAGCGCGGGCGCCAGCGCCTCACCGCTGCAGAACACCCGGCGCAGCGTCGCGAGGCGCGGCAGGATCGTGCGATCGGCCTCCAGTTCGTCGAGGAAGGCGGCCAGCATGGACGGCACGAAGTGGATGACCGTCACCGAGTTCGTCTCGATGGCATCGACGATGCGACGCGGGTCCTTTTCGCCGCCCGCCTCCAGCAGCGCGACGCGCGCGCCCGCGAGTGCCCACCAGAACAACTCCCACACCGACACATCGAAGGTCACGGGAGTCTTCTGCAGGATGACGTCGTCTGCGGCCAAGGGATATCGACGCTGCATCCAGGTCAGCCGGTTGACCACCGAGCGATGTTCGATCATCACGCCCTTCGGCTCACCGGTGGAGCCCGAGGTGTAGATGAGGTAGCTCAGATCGGCCGGGTGCGAGATGTTTTCGACGGCCTGACGCGCGGGCAGTGGGTTGGCCGCCACCGAAACCCGGGCGACACCGAGCCCGGCGTACACCGGGGCGTGTTCGGGGCCCGCGACCACGAACCTGGCCTCGCAGTCGGCGAGCACCGTTTCGATGCGCGCCGCCGGAAAATCCGGATCGAGCGGGACATAGGCACAGCCCGCACGCACAATGCCGAAGACCGCGATCAGCAGGTCCGTCGATCGAGGCAAGACCACCGGGATGCACTCGTTGCCCGCCGCGCCGAGCTCACGCAGCCTGGTGGCGAAACCATCCACGCGACGGGACAATTCGGCGTAGGTGAGCGGCTTGTCACCGGAACCAGCGGCAGGCACCAGCGCAACGCGGTTCGGGTTGCCGACGGCCTGTTGGGTGAACAACCGGTCGATGGTGGTGTACGGGAAATCGGTGCGCGGACCCGTTTCGAAGGCGGCGATCGTGGCAGCCTCCGGCTCGGACAGCAGCGGCAGCGCGCCCACCGGAGTCTCCGGATGGTCGAGCGCCGCGGTGATCATCTCCCCCACACTGCGCAGCGCGGACTCGACCGGGAAGGTCTCGGTGAAAACGTCCATGTCGTAGAACAACTGGAGATTGATCGACCCGTCCCTGCCGTCCTCGGCGACGACGATGGTGAGCGCGTCCGACACCGTGCCGGGATTGAGCACCGTCCACTTCGAGATGAGGTCGTGGACGTAATCCGCGTCGGGCAGCTTGGTGAAGGAGTACTGGACGTCATACAGCGGCGGCGCCGACGGATCGCTGTTCAACGCACGCGCGAGATCGCCGTAGGGAAATCGCTGATGCTTCTTCAGGCCACGGATCTGCTGGGTGACCTCCGCCGCCACCTGCGCCAACGGCACATTCCGGTCCACGCGCACCGGCAGCGGGACGACATTCGCGCGATGGCCCTGGGTACGGAAGGTCTCGGCCGAGTGCCGGTTGAGCATCGGGCAGCCGATGACCACTTGGTCGGTGCGGTGGATCGCCGTCAGATACGCCGCCACCGCGGCGGTCGTATAGGCGAAGACGGTGAATCCGGTCGCCCGGATGCGGTCGAGGAAGTCACCGGGAATCATCGTGCTGTAGTGCCCGCGCACGACTTTCGGCCGCTCCGACCGTCCGGTGAAAAGGGCGGGTTCGATCCGGTCCAGCGCGGTGAGCAGCGCGGCGCGATCCTTCGTGTACTGCTCGGACTCGCGGTAGGCCCGGTCGTCCTCGGCGATCGCCCGATACGTGGCCACCGAGCGATCGGTGTGCTCGGTGGGCGGTTCCGGCTTCGCCAGCTCCGCGAGCGGCACGCCTTCGGATTTGGTGTAGCTGTCGTTGAGCAGCGCGATGAGCGGATTCAGCCCGTAGCCGTCGGCCAGCGCGTGATGCACCGAGATGAACATCCAGAACCGGTCCGGCCGGTCCACCACCGCGGCGAGCCGCGCGGGCCGGCCGGGCAGCTCCGGGTCGGCGACCGCGCGCCACAACCACTCCTGTGCCGCGGCAACCGGATTCGGCTCACCGGTGAGATCGAACACCTCGACCTCGGGAATGTCGTCGCACACCCACTGGCGGAATTCGCCGTCCTCGAACGAGAACCGCAGCCGCAGCGCGTCGTCGCTCATCAGCGCGCGCTCCCAGCACGCCTGCAGCCTGGCGATCTCCAGTGGTTCATCCATACGGAAGCTGTAGGTCTGCTGCGCGACCGGATCCGGTGCCAGCCGGAAGGCCAAGCCGAGGACATCGCGCTGATACGCGCTGACCGGCCAGGCCTCGTCGGGTCTCTCGGGGGTTGCGCTGGTTTCCGACGTCACAGTCACTCCTATCGCGACAGTCGCGGCACCGGCCGTGCGCAGATCTGCCTAGGCTGTTGCCACAGTTATCCAGTTTTCGGATACCGATAAGCACCGGCATCGACTTCGATGCCGGGCGTCTCGATTGTTCGGGGGGCGAACGCCGCCGGTCAGAGAACGGCCAGCAACGCGCGCACGCTTTCGTCGGCGAGGCGCTCGGCCCGCTCGCGGGATACCGCGGGCTCGACATAGCCCACGTTGAAGGACAATTCGCCGTGCGTGGCATTGGCGGTCGCCATGATGAACCCGCTCACCGACATGCCCGAGACGAATTGGGCGCCCGACAGCTGCCAGGATCCGATCTTGTCCGGGAAGGGATAGTCGCCGAGGTAGGTCATGCACAGATGGCCGGGACCTCGGGTGTCCATCAACTTCACCGTGGCGGCGCTGGCGGCCACCGATTTCGGTGCGGCGACCTTCAGCAGGTTCAGCGCCGCGAGGTGATCGCGGCGCCGCATCCGTGTGCCGTACTCGCGCTCGATCTCGGTGGCGATCTGCCAGAGCGAGGACCACGGCGCGTACTCGGCCGGGGTCGCGATCATGCCCTGATAGGTGCCGACCTCGGTGTCGGCGACGACGCCGTCGAGGTGCGCGCGGAAGTTCACCGAACTGCCTACGGTGTACCAGGCTTCCTTCGTGGCGCCCGCCTCGCGGGCCGCGGCGACCAGCAGCGCCGCCGACAGCGCGGCCTGCAGCCCGACGCCGTTGCGCGCGCAGCCTGCGCTCAGCGCGTCGAGCTGGTCGCCGCTGAGGCTGCGATGCACCACGCGGCTGCGTCGCCGCGCGGGCGGGGCCAGTTCGGTCGGCTCGAGCCGCCGCGGGCGGCGCAGCTGCGATTTCTGGTCGCGCAGTAGCGATCCGATAGTCCGCCCGATGCCGCTGCCACCCTGGAATCGGGCCGGGAACAGGGCTTCCGGGCCGGGCCGGATCGGGGCGGGCGCCAGCTCGGCACCCTCACCCGAGGCGACCTGCAGCACCTGCTTGGCCACCGACATCGCGCTCTCGCCGTCGGCGATCGCGTAGTGCAGGGTGACGACCAGGTCGCTGATCTGGCCATCCGGCGTCCTGATCAGCACGGCGCGCGCGAGCGGTCCCTCGTGCCAATCGAATGGCTCGCGCAACTCGATGTCGTCGACCTCGGCCAGCCAGCGTTGCGGCTCGTCCGACTCGACGACCCGCAACGGGATCGGCCGATTCGCCACCGGTGCGAATCGCGGTGCGGTGCCGTCGGGTTCGGCCGCAACCGCGACGCCGAGCAGCGGATGTCGGCGCTGTACTTCATCGAGGCCGGTCCTGACCTGCTCGGCAGTGATGGACCCGTGCACCCGCACCCGCGCAAGGATGTGCAGCGGAGCAAGTTGATCGGCGATCCAATGCCACCGCTCCATGGGGGACAGCTTGCGCGGCAGCCGCGCGGCCGGTCCGTCCAGTGGCGGGAACGACAGCGGCTTCGCCGTCTCACGCAGGAAGAACTCGGTGGGCGCGTGCCGGAAATAGGCGTCGCGCGCCTTGATCAGCCTCGGGTCCGTTGTCTGCTCGATCTTCCCGAGGTTCGACGACCCGTTGACGAGCATGGCGGTCCTCGCCGCACGCAACTGTTCATAACGACGGAGTCCCGCAACGGGATCCAGCGAGGTCTTCAAGGTATGCGCGAGCACCACCGCATCCTCGATGGACGCGTTGGCCCCCTGGCCGAGGCTGGGCAGCATGGGGTGGGCGGCGTCGCCGAGCAGGGTGACCCGGCCCCGGCCCCACTGCTCGAGCACCGGGCGGTCCTGGGCAGGCACCGCGAGGATCCCGGATTCGTCGGTCTGCTCGATGCAGGCCCGCACCTCAGGAGCCCACTCGGCGTAGAGCCGCAGCAGCTCCTGCTTGCCGCCTTGCCAGTCGGCGGCCTCGGCGGCGGGCAAGGTCTTGGTGCCCCACCAGTAGACGCGGCCGTGACCGATATCGTGGATACCGAAACGCATGCCCGCGCCCCAGTAATGGGCCGAGAAGCCGCGCGGCACCGCGGGGTGCTCGAAAGGGATGCAGGCCAGCCAGCACACGAAGTTGCCGGGGCGGGGTTCGGCGCGGCCGTGCAACTGGGCACGCACGGCGGAGTGGATACCGTCGGCGCCGATCAGCAGGTCGCCCTCGGCGATACGGCCGTCGGCGAATTCGACGCGCACATGTTCGCCGTCGTCGATGAAGCGGGTCGCCTGTGCGCCAACGTGAGTCGGTGTGTCGCCGACCGCGCGCAACAGCACGTCGTGCAGGTCGCTGCGGTGCAGGGCAATGCTCGGAGAGCCGAGTCTGGCGTCCTGGCGGTGAACGGGAAGCACACGTAAGGGAGTGCCGTCCGGATAGCAGAACCGGAACGTCTCGACCTTGCCGCCGCGTTCGAGCAGCTCGTCCTCGATGCCGAGGCCGAGGGTGCGCAGCGCGCTGAATCCATTGGCCGATACCGAAAGTCCGAAGCCCTGTGCGCGCAGCTCGGGCGCGGCCTCGTACAGCTCGACCCCGAACCCCGCATGTCGCAATGCGACCGCAGTGGTGAGTCCCCCGATTCCCGCTCCAAGAACGACAACTTTGATCGGACTACTCATCGAACCTGCACTCTCATCGAACATTCAATGACCCAGGGCGCCTCCTGTTTCGAAGCGACCGGCGAGCCACATCGCTCACCGGTCGTCATCCCCCTCGGGCAGCGCTGTTCGATGACAGATCGTCCTCGGGAAACGCAGTCGGGGCGGGATGCCCTGTGCCAGACCGCCCCGAAGCCTACCCCGATCGCCGTGTCTGAAACGAGATCGAGTGAGATTCACCGCAAGGGCTCGGTTCGACAGGCCGATTCCGTTGAGATGCGCAATAATTCACGCTTTCCGAGGGCCGCGCGGTTGGTCGAATGCTCGAGACAGTCACAGATAGGACGTGTCGTTGACCAGACGCACCGACGATCCACCGTCGGGATAGAACTCGGCGATCGACAGCGACGCCAGGTCCAAATGCAGTCGATACAGCAGCGAGGGACCGACGCCGAGCGCCAGCTGCAGCAGCGTCTTGATCGGGGTCACATGACTGACAACCACCAGGTTCGCGCCGGGATACAGCGCGACCAGATCACGCCGCGCCGCCTCCACCCGCTCGCGCACCTGATCGAAACTCTCCCCGCCCGGGGCAGGCACCGAAGGGTCACCAAGCCAGCGAGCGTGCAGCTGCGGATCACGCTGCGCCGCCTCCAGGAACGTCAGGCCCTCCCAGTCACCGAAGTCGGTCTCGATCAGACCGTCGAGGACATGCACGGGAACATTCAGCGCGGTCGCCGCGGCCTCGGCGGTCTCGCGGGCCCGGCCGAGCGGGGAGCATACGACGGCAGCGATATTGCCCTTGGCGGCCAGCATCTTGGCGGCGCGCGCGGCCTGCTCGCGACCGAGTTCGGTGAGCGGCGGATTGCCGCGGCCCGAATACCTGCGCTGGACGGAAAGCTCGGTCTGGCCGTGGCGCAGCAGCAGCAGGCGGGTCGGGCGGCCGGTAGCGCCGGTCCAGCCCGGGGCGGGCGTCGTTTGCGCACCGATCGGCGCCGCATCCTCGGAATCCGTCACCGCGCCCTGTGCATTCGCGCCAGTTTCCGGCGTCGCCCGCGCGTCCCTGACCTCGTCGACCCAGCTGGGCGGATCTCGTTCGACGCCGAGGGCGGATCCCTGATCGGGCGCACCGCCCGATGCGCTGCCGCTGCGATCGCCCGCGGGCGCGTGCCCGGCATCGAGCGCGGTACGCACCTCGCCGACCAGCGAGGCGTCGTCCATCGCCTCGTTGGCCAGTCGATCCGCATGCGAATTCTCCGCGCGCGGAATCCAGGTGAAACTCACCCGATCGAAACCCGCGACCAGCCTGCGCGCACGGTCGGCCAGCGGAATCATGGCCGGGTGCTTGACCTTCCAGCGCCCCGACATCTGCTCGACGACCAGCTTGGAGTCCATCCGCACCGACACCACGCGCGCGCCGAGCTCGGCCGCCGCTTCCAAACCGGCGATGAGGCCACGGTATTCGGCGACGTTGTTGGTCGCGACACCGATGTACTCACGGCGCTCGGCGAGCACACTCGCATGATCGGCATCGAAAACGACCGCGCCGTAACCGGCAGGCCCCGGATTGCCACGGGAACCACCGTCGGCTTCGACGAATACCTCGAGCTGGGCCATCATTCCCCTCGCTGAACTCGACCTGTCACGGTCCGCGCACGCGCCGCAACGCGAGCCCGAAAACTCACAGCCCCGATTCCTTGGTGCGCACCAGCACCGCGCCGCATTCCGGGCAACGCACGATCGCGTCGGGCGCGGCCTTCGCGATGCGCGCGATCTCACCGCGGTCCAGCTCGATCCGGCAGGCCCCACACCGGCGAGCTTGCAGCAGCGCCGCGCCGACACCGTTCCTGGTGCGCTGACGGTCGTAGATGCTCAGCAGATCAGCGGGGAACAACCCGACGAGATTCGACCGATCGCCCTCGCAACGGCCTTGCGCCACATCGAGATCCGCGAGCGCCTCGGCCCGCAGCCGCTGCGCGTCAGCGAGATCCTGCTCGGTCTTGTCCAGCCGCGCACCCGCATGCTCGTGGTCGGCGGCCGACGCCTCGCGGCGCTCCATCACCTCGAGCAGTTCGTCCTCGAGCACCGACCGGCGCCGCTCCAAACTGCCCAGCTCATGCTGGATCTCCGAAAGCTGCTTGGCGCCCACCGAACCAGCGGTCAGCATCCCCTTGTCGCGCTCCTCACGCTTACGAACCGCCTCGACCTCACCCTCCAGCTTGCGGATATCGCGATCGAGATCGTCCAGCACGATCTCCACAGCCACCGCGGCATCCTTGTGAGCATTGCGCTCCGCCTCCAGCCGCGCCACCTCCTGCTGCTCGGGCAGCACGGTGCGCCGATGCGCAATCCGCGTCAGTTCGGCGTCGACAGCGGCGAGCTGCAGCATCTTGGCCTGGATCGGGGGTTCGACATTCAACGCGAACAAACTCCTGGACGCTATGGACGGATGGGAGGCACCGCGCGCCGGTACGACGGCGAACACCAGTGCTCAACCGTACCCCGGACGGCTGGTGGATCAGGTCCGAGGCCACGTCAGCGGGTGTTGGGAGTGGGATGCATGGCCATATTCCCGGCGACGGGTCATGAAACCAGGCCAACCAGGCGGCCAGCCCCGCGACGGCGATCGGCCCCGCCGGGAACCCGACGGCAGCCAACCTTCGGACGACACCGAGTCCGAGCCGCCGAAGCCCGGCGGCCCGGACGCCTCGAACCCGGACAGTCCGCAGAGCCCGATCCAGCGGGGCATCCGCCCCCGGGCACGCCGACTATCAGTTCCGCCACACCGGCGCTCCTGCCCGGCGAACCCGGATACTTCCCTTGCGAGCGGGACATGGCTGCGGCAAACCGCGGCCGGCCCACGATCAGGTCCTGTTCGTGCTGCGGCAACAGGGTTGGGGACTATTTGCCTGTTGGGCGGGGTTTGATGGCGTCTCTAGAGATATAGACGTCGAATTCGCCGGGTGTCCCGATAGCGGCGTTGCCGTAGGCCGAGCGGACGAAAGGTTCGGTCCACCAGCGGCCTTTCTGCATATCGGCGAAGAAGTCCTGGTCGTCGCCGTTGACGAAGATCTGGTTCTGGCTGGTGGCGATGCCGTCGAGACGCTGGCCGTACAGCCGGGTCACCTTGAATCCGGAGTGGAAGCCGAGCGCATTGACCCACGGCTCCAGCTCGACGATATTGGCCTGCAAGACCCACAGGTCGCCCTCGATCCGGTACTTGTCGTGCTTCTCGCCGTGCTCGTCGTCCCCGTACAGCGTGAGCTCCACGTCGAGTCGATGTTCCTGTCCCGCAACGGGACTCACCACCACATGGGCGGCTTTGACCTCGCCGCTCAGGCCGAGATACGTCTGGATCAGCGTCGCCACCCACAGCAGCACCACCGCGACGAGCAACAGGCACAGGCCCGCCGCGCCACGGCCGAGCAGAACCCGTAATCCGACCCTGCGCACCATCACCAACGCCGATATCAATAGTGCTAACGCGACAAGGATCAGCAGCATCAGCCCGATCTGCACGATCCCCAGGTCCACCGGGAACTTCATGCGGTCGTTATACCCGTTTGCGCCCAACCGATTCGCCCGAACAGCCGACACTCGAGAGACACGCCGAATACGCCCGCATCAGGATCGCCGCAGGGGCCTTCGGGCGTCCATGAAACCCGCGGCGCCTCGGTGCGACATCAGGCCGTGGCGCTCACCGTCCACGGGTCGGTGCGCAAGGTCGATACCCGGGTCTCCAGGTCCGGCAGGGCGGCGCGCACCACAGTCTCGGCTTGTGCGCACCAGGGGAATTCGGTCGCCCAGTGGGCGGCGTCGACAAGGGCGGGGCCGCCCCCGCGTAGGTGCTCGTCGACCGGGTGGTGGCGCAGGTCGGAGGTGACGTAGGCGTCTACGCCCAGGCGCGCAGCGGCGTCGAGGTAGGAGTCGCCCGCGCCGCCGCAGACGGCGACGGTGTGGATCATGCGGTCGGGGTCGCCTGCCGCGCGGACACCCCAGACGGTGGCAGGCAGAGCGGCGGCGACCCGAGCGGTGAACGCGCGCAACGATTCCGGCTCCGGCAGCCTGCCGACCCGGCCGATGCCGAGTCCGGAGGCCAGCGTCGCTCGCTCGCTGACGTGATAGGCGGGGTCTTCATAAGGATGCGCGGCGCGCAATGCCGCGAGAATCGCGGCGCGGGCGGCGGACGGCGCGATCACCTCGACGCGGTCTTCCTCGACCTGCTGCAACTCACCGAGCGAGCCGACCGCCGGATTCGCTCCCGCTACCGGCCGGAACTGGCCGATCCCGGGCACCCGCAGCGCGCAGTCCCGGTAGGAGTCGTCGCCACCCGCACCCGCGGCGAACAATGCCGCGAGCACCGCGTCGGTATGCGAGCGCGGCACCTGCACCGCCCAGTTGTCCACGGCGGTCCGCGGTTTCGCGTCCAGTGGGCCGGTGATGGACAGACCGATCGCCGAAGCCAGCGCATCGGAGACGCCGGGATCGGCGGAGTCGGCGTTGGTGTGCGCGCTGAACAACGCACAACCGGACCGAATCAGGCGATGCAGCAACGCGCCCTTCGGAGTGTCGGCGGCAACGGTGTCGACACCACGCAGCAGCAGTGGATGGTGCACCACCAAAGCCTGTGCCCGCCAATCGATCGCCTCATCGATGACCGCAGCCGTCGCGTCGACAGCGAACAGCACTCTGGTCACCTCCTCGGCAGGGTCTCCACACACCAGCCCCACCGAGTCCCACGATTCGGCCAGCTTCGGGGGATACGCCGAATCGAGTACTCCGATCAATTCCGCCAGCGTCGTCACCATCCGCCTTCCTCCAGTTCGCTCATGTCACAACCACTCCCGGCCCAGGCACAGCGGGCCGCACGATTTTCCGACCGCGGCTCATCCCGCTTCGATCGACTGCCACGTGTGGTTCGCCGACCGTCACAATCTGCGCGGCGGCGCTGGGATACCGGCCTCGGCATGCTCCCGGTCTTGGTCGCGACCGAACCCGCGAACACGGGCTCCGGTGATGTGATCGCGATATAACGGTCTGACGGCCACCCGCCACATCGAATATCACCGCCCGAGCCCCGGACCTCGCCGGACCATGTGTCACCGCCCGCAGCGCGGCCACTCGAACCCGCCACCATGATCGTGAATCCTCGTCCACTGGAGCCGCGATCCACTGCGGCGGGCGAGAATTCGTGACCGGGTTCGGCCGTCATCACCAGCCAGCCGCGCGGATTCCGGCGAGCAGCCGACCCACCTCTTCGGTGCCGCGAACCGCGACACGAAGGTAGTCGGGACCGAGGCCGGGGAAAGTGTCGGCGCGGCGGACTGCGATCCCTTGGTCCGCCAGATGCTTTCGCAGCAACTCGCCGTCCGCGACGTGCAGCAGCAGGAACGGTCCGGCGGCGGGTGTGTGGACATCGATGCCCGCTGCCGTCAGCCGTTCGATCATCGATTCTCGTTCGACCACGAGTGCCCGAGCCCTGTCGTGCGCCTGGGCGACCGCGAACGGCGCTGCGGTGGCGGTGATGGCCTCGAGCTGTAGCGTGCCCAGCGGCCAGTGCGGGCGGCCGTGATTCAGCCGGGCGAGCAGTTCGGGCGCGCCGAGGAAGTAGCCGCAACGCAGACCCGCCAAGGCCCAGGTCTTGGTGAGGCTGCGCAGCACGAGGACATCGGGTGCGGCGGAGCTCGCCAGCGATTCGGTCTCCCCCGGCACCGCGTCGGCGAAGGCTTCGTCGACCACGATGGTCCGGCCGGGCCTGCGCAAGGCCTGAATCGCGTCGGCGGGATGCAGCACCGAGGTCGGATTGGTCGGATTGCCGAGAACCACCAGGTCCGCCGCTTCGGGCACCGAGGCCGGGTTCAGCAGATACGGCGGGTCGAGCAGGACCCGGGTGACCGGGACGCCCGCGTCGCGCAACGCCAGCTCGGGCTCGGTGAACGACGGATGGATCACCGCGGCCAGCCGGGGCGCGAGCCGGGGCAGCACGGCGAAGCCCTCGGCCGCGCCTGCCAGCAACAACACCTGCTCCGGCGAGCGACCGTGGCGCAGCGCCACCGCGGACCTCGCCGCGAGATCCTCGGCAGCGCTCGGATAGCGGCCCAGCGAGTCCAGCCGCGCGGCCAGCCTGCGGCGTAGCCAGTCCGGCGGCGCGCTGCCCTGCACGTTCACCGCGAAATCGAGCATGCCCGCGCGCGCGTCCACGTCGCCGTGGTGGCGCAGTTTCGCATGATCGACGCTGTCCTCGGGCACGAGAAAACACCCTACGTGGCGGCCCGAAGGCAGCACCGGCCAGAATGGCTCTCGTGGCTGAGCTGCACGTGTCGTTCGTCTGTACCGGAAACATCTGCCGATCGCCGATGGCGGAGAAGATGTTCGCGGGGCATCTGTACCGCGCCGGTCTTGCCGACCAGGTGCGGGTCAGCAGCGCGGGCACCACCGCATGGCATGTCGGCGACGACGCCGATCCGCGCACCACCGCGACACTGCGCAGGCACGGCTACCCGACCGGTCACGTCGCGGCCGTCTTCGGCGACGAGCACCGCGACGCCGACCTGCTGATCGCGCTCGACACCGGCCACGAACGCGAGCTCGCCCGCTTGGGCGTGCCCTCCGATCGACGCAGACTCCTGCGCAGCTTCGACCCCGCCGCCGACGGTCCGGACGTCCCCGACCCGTACTACGGCAGCACAGCCGACTTCGAACTCGTTCGTGACCAGATCGAGGCGGCCATTCCCGGCCTGCTGGACTGGGTCCGCACGACGATCGACGCCCGCACCTCGGACGGCGGACCGGAACCGGAGACAGGCGAGCTCAGCTCTGTCGGTGACCAAGCACTCGACGCCACACCCGACACCGGCAATACTGCAAACGAACCAGGGACCACAGGCGAGCCTGCACCCGACGCCACACCGGTGCCGACCCCGCAGCACGCCGCCGCCGAGCCGAACGCAACCCGATACGCCGCGCAAGCCGACAGACGCTCATGATCCGCAGACTGACGTTCCTCCTACGCCCCAGCTGGCTGATTCTCGCCGTGCTGGTGGCCGCTTTCGCCTACCTCTGCTTCACGGTGCTCGCGCCGTGGCAACTCGGCAAGAACACCGCCACGTCGCATCGCAATGAGCTCATCGCCGACTCGGTGGACGCCGCACCGATCGACATCACCGCTGTCCTCGACAACAAGGACACCGATTCACGCGCGGAGTGGCGTCGGGTCACCGCGACAGGCGCCTATCTCCCCGATTCGACGGCGCTGGTCCGGCTGCGCCACCTCGACGGCGCTCCCGCCTACGCCGTGCTGTCCATCTTCCGGCTCGACGATGGCAGGATCCTGCTCGTCGACCGCGGCCTCGTCGCCGCCGTCGACGGCACCCGCCCACCCCGGATCCCCGACCCACCCGCCGGATCGCAGCACATCGAGGCCAGGGTGCGCATGTCCGAGGGCGTCACCCCCGGCAAAGACCCGTCCGTCCAAGACGGCTACCGCCAGGTCTACTCGATCGACACCACCCAGGAAACGGCCGTCCTGCAGCAGCCGCTGACCGCTATCCCCACCGGCGAACGCGGCGGCTACCTCCAACTCGACGAGAAACAGCCCGGCGCCTTCACCCCCACCCCCCTTCCTCAGCTCGACGCGGGCCCATACCTCTCCTACGGCCTCCAATGGCTGGCCTTCGGCATCATGGCCCCCCTCGGCCTCGGCTACTTCGTCTACGCCGAAATCCGCGAACGCCGCAAAGAAAAAGCCCTCACCCCACCCCCGACCGAAACTCCCACCCACACAACAGCTCCCACCAAGGAGCAACGCCTGGCCGACCGCTACGGCGGCAACCGCTAACCCCACCGGACTCCCGACGAACGGGACATCGCCGCGGCCGACATCAGAGCGACCTCCGTCATGTCCTGTTCGTCACCGAACCCTGGGCTGTGGCGACTCGCCAGGCATGGATATCGCCCAGCAGACGGCGCGGGAAAGTCCTTGGAACTCGCCGCTGACGAACAGGACACCGCTGCGGCCGACATCAGAACGACCTCCGTCATGTCCTGTTCGTCACCGAACCCTGGGCTGGTGGCGACTGGCCGGGGCATCGATGTCGCCTGGCAGGTAGCGCTGGAAAGTTCTCGGAGTCGGTTGCGGCGCGCGCCCACATGGTGGTGGGAGTCATCCGTGTGCGGCCGGAAACCGTGTGCCGCCGCTCGGTGCGGAGATCGGTCAGCGGGGAGGGCGGAGGAATGACCAGAGGGCGGTGGTGAGGACAGCGCCGAGTTGGACGGCCTCCGACATGCGGACGGCGCGACGCAGGTCCGCTACCGCGGGGGGTGGGCCTTCGCCGAGGGTTGGGCGCAGTTCGGTGCCGTAGCGGTATTGGGTGCGGCCGCCGAGGCGGACGCCGAGTGCGCCTGCCATCGATGCTTCGACGACGCCCGCGTTGGGGCTGGGGTGTTTGGCGGCATCGTGCTGCCAGGCGCGCAGTGCCGCGGCGGGGCGGCCGCCGACCACAGGGGACAGTGCCGCGGTGAGCAGGCCAGTGAGGCGGGCGGGCAGCAGGTTCGCCAGGTCGTCGGTGCGGGCGGCGGCCCAGCCGAAACGTTCGTAGCGATCGTTGCGGTAGCCGATCATGGCGTCGAGGGTGTTGATCGCGCGGTAGCCGAGCAGGCCGGGCACACCGGCGACCGCGCCCCATACCAGCGGCGCCACCGTCGCGTCGGAGGTGTTCTCGGCAATGGATTCCACTGCGGCACGGGCCAATCCGTCCGCGTCGAGCACCTCGGGATCCCGCCCGCACAGCGAGGGCAGCAAGGCCCGTGCGGCGGGCAGATCGCCGGATTCGAGACGGTCGGCCATCTGCCTTCCGGCACGCGCCAGACTGCGCCCGCCGAGCACCGTCCACGTGGCCAGCGCCGTGGCAACAAGCCCGCCACGCCGAGCACCGACACCGACCGCGACAACCGCCCCCACCGATAGCACCTCGTGCAGCACTCCCGCCGACCGCCGATCGGCATAGGTCACGGCTTCGAGCGCGCTTGCCGCCGAACCGAACCCGGCCACCGGATGCCACCGACGCGGATCACCGAACGCGCGGTCGAGCGCGAAACCGAGCAGCAGCCCGGCAGCGGTCGAGGTCCCCGTGTGCACCCGGCGAGGTTAGCCGGTACCGGCCACGCGTCAACGGCCACACCGTCGAACCGCACCGCTCCGCGTGGCACAGCACACCCCACGCAAACCCGGCACCACCGGTAGTAACCGTTCGAACGCTCCGGATTCCCACTCGATTCAACGGCCCGCCCGATTCCGGCAACCACAGCTGCGCGGGTGGGCTATTCGCCGAACAGTGCGAGACCGGATCATCCTGCGCGGCCCGCCGCCGTTGGTCGACATCCCGAGCCAGATCACCCGCACCCTCGGACACCGCACAGCCCTCGATCGCTACTGTCCACAGAGGTCGTGAAGTGGGCCCACCCGACCGCAGCGCACTCCGCGCAACCCGCGTGTCCGCCCGGCGTGTCGTCGTGTGTCACACTCTGCTGCCCTGAGTCGTCCTCCTGATGACTCCCATAGACTCGCCCCTGACAGGGGCCGCACGACCGAACGGCGAGACCAGTGACTTCCGACCAGCCCTCCGCATCCGAGCCCATCGACCAGGCCGAGTTGGCCAGGCAGTTCGAGGAGCACCGGCCGTATCTGCGCCGGCTCGCCTACAGCAATCTCGGCAGTCTCACCGACGCCGACGACGTGGTGCAGGAGGCGTGGCTGCGGCTGCAGCGTCAGCACGAGTCGGGCAAGGCGGGCGAGATCGACAACCTGCGGGCCTGGCTGACCACGGTGACCGGGCGACTGGCGTTGGACTACCTAGGCTCCGCCCGGGTGCGCCGCGAGCAATACGTCGGCGAATGGCTTCCCGAGCCCGAGGTGACGAGTTGGGACGATCCGGCCGACCGCATCACCCAGGACGAGCGGGTCACCACGGCTCTCCTGGTAGTCCTCGAATCCCTGTCTCCCGCCGAACGCACCGCGTTCGTCCTCCAGGATGTGTTCGGTATGACCGGCCCCGAGGTCGCCGAGGTGGTCGGGCGCACTCCGGCGGCGGTTCGCCAGCTCGCCTCGCGCGCACGCAAGCGGATCGAGGACGGGACGCCGCGTTTTCCCGCGTCGCCTGACGAACAGGAGAAGGTGGTCTCGGCGTTCGCGGTGGCGTGGCGATCCGGTGACCTGAGCGCCTTGCTCGGCGTGCTGGATTCCGAGGTCAGCCTCACCGCCGACGGCGGCGGCAAGGTGCCCGCGATCCGGCAGCCGGTGCACGGTGCAGAGCTGGTCGCGAAGCTGCTGCTCGGCTGGTACCACGCACCGTCGGCGGCAGGCGCGTGGGGCCGCGCGGTCCTGGTCAACGGTCAGCCCGGCCTCGTCGTCTTCGACGGCACCCACACCGGAGTCTTCGCTTTCACCGTCGACGCGGGCCGCATCGTCGCCATCGACGTGGTCCGCAACCCGGACAAGCTGCACGACCTGCCGACCACCGGCGCCCCCGACTGGTACCTCGGTGAAAACCCCGACGAGGCCGGTTCTTCCAGCGTCGAATAGCCACGCCGGCGGGCGGTTTCCCGCCAGGGAAACTGCCCGTTCGCGTGTCCGAAGACCGGCTCCCCGGCCGGCTTCCCGACACCATGGCACAGTCTCGGTGCCCGGATCAGCCGGCCGACCCCACGGGCTTCAATACCGGGTATCCGTGTGCGACAGCGACTTCCGCCGAGAGCAGGTGTCCCGCGGCGGCGGTCAGGCCGCGCGCCAGGTCGAGGTGATCGGCGCAGGCCTGGCGCCAGCCGTCGTCGGCGATGGCGCGCACGTAGGGCAGTGTCGCATTGGTGAGCGCGACGGTGGCGGTGTGCGGGACCGCGCCCGGCATATTGGCCACACAGTAGAACAGCGAATCAGACACGCGGAAAGTGGGATTCGCGTGTGTCGTCGGACGGGAGCTGGTAAAGCAGCCGCCCTGGTCGATCGCGATGTCCACCAGCACCGAGCCGGGGCGCATGCCCGCGACCAGCTCGTCGGAGACCAATTTCGGTGTCCGCGCGCCCGGCACCAGCACCGAGCCGATGACCAGATCCGCCGCGAGCACCGCCTGCGCGATCGTGACCGCGTTCGACGCGAGAGTTGTTATGCGCCCGTCGAATTGGGCGTCCAGCTCACGTAGCCGGACCAAATTGGTATCGAGCACAGTCACTTTCGCGCCCATACCGGCGGCGACCGCGGCCGAATTGCTTCCCGCGACGCCACCACCGAGCACCACCACGTCCGCCGGTCGCACCCCCGGCACGCCGCCGAGCAGTAGCCCTGCGCCCCCGAGCGGCGCCATCAGGTGATACGCGCCGACCTGACTGCCGAGCTTCCCCGCGACCTCGCTCATCGGCGCGAGTAGCGGCAACGAGCCGTCGGCCGCGCGCACCATCTCATAGGCGATGGCGGTGATGCCCGAGTGCAGAATCGCCTCGGTGCATGCCCGCGACGCGGCCAGGTGCAGATAGGTGAACAGCACCTGCTCCGGCCGCATCCGTGCGTACTCCGGTGCGATCGGCTCCTTCACCTTCAGCACCAGCTCGGCCTCCCACCACAGCTGGTCGGCGTCGGGCACCATCCGCACCCCGGCCGCGGCGAAGTCGGAATCGGCGAACCCCGACCCCACCCCCGCGCCCGCCTCGATCAACACCTCATGTCCGTGCCGCACCAACTCCCCGGCTCCCGCCGGCGTCAGCGCCACGCGAAACTCCTGCTCCTTGACCTCCCGCGGTACACCGATCCTCATACCGCCATCGTGGACCACACACCCTCCCGACGCGACGAACGCCGCGCGGTCGACCTCGGCGAACCTCCGACCTCCACGAGCGGCACACCCATCGTTGCAATCAGAGGCTGTGGCGCCTCGAGGCCGCGCGTTCGGACAGGGTCGCGTTCAGACCGTGAATGTCTGGCCAGGCTGCGGGATGCGGAGTTGGTCGGCGCGGCCACCATAGGCGAAGACGCGGGCGAGGTGGTCGAGAGATTCGGTGAAGTGGCCCCACCCTTCGGCGTGCACCGGGATGATGGCCGCGCCGCCGAGGTGTTCGGCGGCTTGGAGGGCGGTGCGGGCATTGAGGGTGACGTCGGCGTCGCCGAAACGGCCGACGTTGGCGGCGCCCACATTCAGGATGGCGATGTCGATGCGGCCGATGCGCTGGACGATCTGCTCGACGAGAGCGACCGACGCGTTGTCGCCGGAGACATACACCGTCGGCAGGCCATCGGCCTGTAGCACGAAACCGGTGACGACGCCGCTGAACGGTTCGCATCCCTCGGGTCCGTGCAGCGCGGGAACCGCCGTCACGCGGACTTCCCCGACCGTCACGGTCTCCCAGTTCGCCAGTCCCCGAACGCCGTTCACGCGTCCGGCCGCGTCCGGTGTGGACAGCACGGTCTCGACGGTGGCAAGGAACTCGCGACCGGAATTGTCGAGGTTGTCGGCGTGCTGGTCGTGCGAGAGCAGCACCACATCCACGGATCCGACCTGCTCGAGCGGCACCGCGGGACCGGTGAGCTTGTGCAGGGTGATCGGGCCCTGGTAGTCACCCGGCGCATCGAAGGTGGGGTCGGTCAGCCAGGTCAGACCCGCGTACCGGAAGCGCAGGGTCGGCCCGCCGATGTGCAGGGCCTCGAGGGTGGTGAGTTCGATCGTTTCGCTCATGACGTCGATATTTGCCGATGCGTCGGCGTGCGACCAGTGGCCCGGATGCCAACTACCGCTAAAATCGGGCCATGCACTCTGTCGCGGTTCTGGCCTTCGAGAACGTCAGCCCGTTCCATCTCTCGGTACCGTCCCTGGTATTCGGACGCGTCGGCGCGGACGACCACGCACCGTATCGAGTCGACGTATGCGCCGAGCGCCCAGGCGCGCTGAGCACGCCTGCCGGATTCGATATCGACGTCAAGCACGGTCTCGAGGTCTTCGAGCGGGCCGACACCGTGGTGATCCCCAGCTGGCCGCGCGGCGCTGCGATATCCGATGACCTGCGCGAGGCACTGCACGGCGCGCACGCACGCGGTGCCCGGATCGTCGGCCTGTGCCTCGGCTCCTGGGCGGTGGCCGCGAGCGGCCTCGCCGATGGACGCGAGGTGACCACGCACTGGTCGGCCGCCGCCGATCTGGCCCGCGCCTACCCCGCGGTCCGGGTGCGCGCCGACCGACTGTGGTCGGATCTCGGCGACCTCGTCACCTCCGCCGGAGTCGCCGCCGCGCTCGACTGCTGCCTGCACCTGGTGCGCGCCGATTTCGGCAGCCGCGAGGCAACCCAACTGGCCAGAGCACTGGTCACCGCACCGCACCGCAGCGGCTCACAGGCCCAATACATCCCGATCGCGGTGCCCGATGCCGCCGACGACGATCCCATCGAACACGCAATGGTCTGGGCCCGAACGCATCTCGGCGATCCGATCGATCTGGACGGCTGGGCCGCGGTCGCGCTGATGTCCCGGCGCACCTTCACCCGGCATTTCCGCGACCGGACCGGGAGCAGCCCGCAACAGTGGCTCCTGCACCAGCGCGCCGACCGCGCCCGGCTGCTACTGGAATCCACCGCCGACACCATGGATCGCATCGCCGCCGAAACCGGTTTCGGCACTGCTGTCAGCCTGCGCCACCACTTCCATCGCATCCTCGGCACCAGTCCCGCCGCCCATCGCGCCATGTTCCAGTCCGCCGCGGCGGACATTCCGCGCACCGGCGCGAATCTCGATCGAAGCATCGCGGGCTGACGGATCGATGCCGCAATCGGACTCAGCGGGCCTTGCCCCGAGAGATGGGCAATCTCGATTCTCGTTGCTTCCCGCACGCGACCCGCGGCATTCGAGCAGTCACCGTGCGAGCGACCCGCGATCCAGGCGCGCGAATGTCGGTACCGACAGCCCGACCCGGATCGTCGGCCCACGCGCTCCTGCCCGGTGAACTCGGGGTGCTGCGCAGTTGCCGCCGCGGCGTAGCTACGTTTTCCGCATGAGGATTCAAGTGGGCGAGTTTGCGCCGGAGGTCGACGACAGTGCGTGGATCGCACCCAATGCGACCGTGATCGGGCGTGTGCAGCTCGCGGCCGAGGTGAGCATTTGGTACGGCGCGGTGCTGCGCGCCGACCTGGAGGCGATCAGCATCGGCGCCCGCACCAATATTCAGGACGGCTGCGTGCTGCATGCCGATCCCGGTTTTCCGCTGACGGTGGGCACGGGAGTATCAGTGGGGCACAACGCGATTCTGCACGGCTGCACGATCGGCGACGATGTGCTGGTCGGCATGGGCGCGACCGTGCTCAATGGCGCGGTAATCGGCGCGGGTTGCCTGATCGCCGCCAACGCGCTCATTCCCGAGGGAGCCCACATTCCGCCGGGCTCGCTGGTGGCAGGCGTACCAGGCAAGATCCGCCGCGAACTCAGCGCAGCCGAGCAGGATGGAGTGCGGCTCGGTGCCGCTGTGTACCTTCACAACACGGCCAGCCACCGTGACGCCAAGATCCTGTGAGACAGCGCACACTCCTCAAATGCCCAGTCGGAATGGCTGATAACATTTTGCCAGCGTGCCCGGTATCCCGGGATCCGCTGCCGACACAGCCGACGTGCGGCCTGTAGCGCGGAGTCGATCCCATCGGGACGGCGGGCGCGCAGCGTGCAGGCAGGAGGTATCACGGTGGCGTACGGACCGACGGGTATGCACCGGCCGAAGGGGCGGCTCAGCGTGGCCGACATCGCGGCCCAACCGGGCGGAATCGAGGCGCTACAGCGCCGCGTTCACGAATTACGTTCCAGTGGAGTCGATTTCGCGGCCAATGCGATCGAACAAGAGATGGCGGCGCTGGACCTACCGCGCCAGTGATACCCGATCACCGCCTCGCTGTTGCGATGCGGCGGCGACCATCTTCCTTGCGATCCCGCGCTGGAGGCCGAAATACCAAGTCCAGCAACGGTTCGCGACACGAACCAATATCCAAGGCAGCGCCGCCACAGCGAGACAAACAGTCCGACAATAACTTTCCCGCTGCCCAAGGCGCATGCTTGGCTGACTGCGCAGTCCACGTTATGCGCACGCCCCGCCTCCGCCGATACCGGGCACAGTCCGCGCGAGCGGTGTGCCGGTGGCGTGCACTCCGCTCGATGGACAGCCCCGACGGCGGCTTCGGCAACACCGACCACGACTCAGTGAGATGATTCATACGCGTTTCACTCACGCTTTCGCGAATCCTCGGCCAATCCGCCGCAACCCGGTGAAATAATGAACGTCCATCACCCGCACCGTCGCGGCGCCGCGCACTCTTCGGCGCCCGCGCCGAATCGACTGGAGACCCGATGCCCACCGTCCCGCCCATGCTCCAGCGCATCCTCGACAATCCGGTCAAGGACGGCGAGAAGCTACTGGAGAGCGCGCTGTCGGCATTCCTGGATTTCGGGATCAAGCGCACCAGCATGGGCGAGATCGCCCGCCGCGCCGGCATCAGCCCAGCAACCCTCTATCGCCGCTTCGAATCGAAGAACGAACTGGTCGAAGCGGTGAGCGTGCGAGAGGCGCAGCGCTTCGTATCCGAGATCGATGAGCGGGTACGCACCGTCGCGGGCAGCAACAACCAACTGGTGGAGATCTTCGCCGCGTTCATCAGCGCGATCGCGAGCAACGAACTGCTGCGCAGGCTGCTGCGCACCGAACCCGACCTCATCCTGCCGCGGCTCACCACGGAGGCCGCACCGATCATTGCCGTCGGCCGCACCTACCTCGCCGTGAAGCTGCGGGAATTACGGGCCGACGACGGCTCCGACGATTTCGACGCCGATCTGGTCGCCGAGATCATGGCCCGGCTCGCCCTCTCGCTGGCCTTGACCCCCGACGGGCTCATTCCGCTCGACGATGTCGAGGCCGGACGCGACTTCGCCCGCCGCATCCTGCTGCCGATGGTCGGGGTCCGCACCACACCCTGACCGCAGCCCGAATGCCGCGGCCACCCGCTCGTTCAACTCGCGCACCGACTCGGCATCGGGCACCCGCCCGCCGTCGACGAATTCGGTGACCAACTCGACGACCCCGCCCGAGCGCACCGGGTCCGGCAACGGCAGCCGCGACACATACTGGGTAATCCAGCGCCGCCGACCCGAATACAGCCGATTCCCGCATACCGCATCGTAGAAGTGCAGGCCGAGCGCCGAATTCGCCACACCCATCAGCAGATACGCCAACTGCTGCGCGTCCCCATGCATTCCGATGTCCGCCAGTGACATCCAATAACAATCCCCATTCACCACCGCACCCGACCGATCGAGAGCAAACCGCGGCCGCTCGCTGATGTCGGGAAACACCACCTTCGGCACCCGCCACAAATGCGGGCGCTGCGGCACCCAGATCTCGAACCACTCACGCCCACTCGCCGTCACATATTTCCGACCGGCCAACATTTCCTGATGGGTCCGCAAATATGCTGCGGCACCGGGAAATTCGCTCAGGTCGATCGGGATGCGCCGCGACCGAGTCGTGTCATAGGGATACAACACACGAGTGCCACGACCACCGGAGACCCGCCACGGCCCGAGGTCATGATGAGTGATCAAGTCGAACAACAACTCCGACTCCGGACACGGCTCCACCTCTCCCCACCGATTCGAAATGAACACCCGATCCGCCGTCGTCTTGATCCCCACCCGAATCCGCGCCACCTCCCCGAATGTGCGCCAGGTCCCGGCCCCCACTCGGCCCAGCCAGTCGTCCACTCCCGGCCGCGACATCCGCCAAGCCCGCCCCGCCGCAACGGTCCGCCCCGTACCACGCAACTCAGGACTGGCGAATTGCCCGCCGACCCCGCACACTCCCACCACTCCAGCGACATCCGAGTCCCACGACGCCGGCCCCCCGGCACCATGCGCACCGCCGCCGTCTGCATCACCCTCGCCGGTACCACCGCCACCGTCCTCAGCGCCGGTCCGAGCGCCAGCAGCGGGGGGAGCATCGCTCACGTCCGCACCGGTTTCCACCGCTGCCGAGGCGGCGACTCCCTGATCATCGGAGCCGAGGTCGCAGGTCGCCAGCGTGCCCACCGCTACCGCGAAGATGCGACCGTTATGTGCGACGAAACGGCCCTGATCCTCGGTCAGTGCTTCGAATAGCCCTGTACCGCTGACGGTTTCGCACTCGGGTACCTCGTAGGCCGATACATAGCGGCAGGTTTCGCGTCGGGAAGTGCGGGTAGCGATCGTGACGGCGGGCAGCACGGCGGCCTCGAACAGTTTGGTGTCGCCGAGGTCGTACAGCTCGATCGGAGCCAACTCCGACAGCAGCAATCCTCGAATGTTCGCGCCGGCCTTGGTGGTGAGAAAGCGGTTGGCGCACAACAATCCGAGTACCCCGCCCGAGCACAGCAAGCGCGGTGCGATCGCGACGAACGGATGGGTGAGATCTATTCGGCCCCGCAACCCGAACTGCTTGCTGAGCAGCTGCGCTGTCGTACCGCCCAGCTGCTGGGTGCGCACATACGGCGGGTTGGTGATGATGGCGTCGAAGCAGGCGTCCGTAATGTCCTCGGACACCGTGAGAAAGTCGCCGACGTGCCAGTCGACAACCACCCCCGCAGTGCAGGCCCGCTCGCGCGCCACCGTCAGCGCCTCGTCGTCCAGGTCGTAGCCGACCAACTCCATCCGCACTTCCGGCAGCCGGACAGCGGCCTCCCGCTGCAGTGCCAGCAACAGCTCGCCGTCCCCGCAGGCGGGATCGAGTACCCGCAGTACACCGGGAGTCCGTGGTGGCGGCATATGTTCGAGTAGCCGCTGCGCCAGAAATCGCGCCAGCGCAGGCGGCGTGTAGTGCCTGCCGTGCCGTTTGCGATCCCGCGCGGCGGCGGTCTCGGAACCCATGTCAGGGATTGTGCCCGGTCCAGCCGTGACAATCGTGGCAACGCGAGCAATGCGATGCACCCCGCCGAAACGGTGCGACACAGCGGTTCCGAAACGAGACTTCGAGTGCTAGCGTTCAGTCTCAAAATAAGACTAAATGGAGGTTCGAGACTCATGGCGCCGACCGATGACCCCGACCAGTTCGCCGTGCTGTCCCGCATACTCGACGACCGGTGGACCTGTCGACAGTTCCAGTCGCACCCGGTGGCACGGGAGACGATCGAGTCGCTGCTGCGGCTGGCACAGCGCACCCCTTCGTGGTGCAACACCCAGCCATGGCAGGTCGCGGTGACCGAGGGAGCCGGCACCGATCGGTTTCGCAAAGAACTGCTCGCGCATATCGAAAAGTCCACGCCCGAGCCGGATTTCGCATTTCCCGCGCAGTACACCGGGGTCTATCGGGATCGCAGACGCGCATGCGGCCTGCAGCTCTACGACAGCGTCGGGATTGCCAAGGGCGACCACGAGAAGACGATGCGGCAGGCACTGCGCAACTTCGAACTCTTCGACGCTCCGCACGTCGCGATCATCACCTCCGAGGCCGACCTCGGCGTCTACGGCGCCGTCGACTGCGGTCTCTATATCGGCAACTTCCTCCTCGGTGCGCACAGCCTCGGACTCGGCGCCGCTCCGCAGGCCGCGCTCGCGTCCTACGCACCATTCGTGCGCGAGTACTTCGGCATCCCGGATAATCGGCGAGTAGTCGCGGGCATCTCGTTCGGCTACCCCGACCTCGACCACCCGGTCAACGCCTTCCGCACCACACGCGAAGAACCCCGATACGTCGCGATCTGGGCGGACTGAAGAGAAGGCATGGCCACCGGTGCCACACAGGGCCGCCATCTCGTTGGCGGTGCGGTTGCGGGACGAACGGGCGATAGGCCCAGCGCAGCCAGACACGCGTCGCAATCAGGATCTCGCGCCGAGAAGCTCGATTACTCGCACGCCGGCACTGCCGAACTATCGCGCGGGACCGTGCGACCCTACCGACGCCTCGGCAACTCCGAGGCCCGGCCCCGGCAATGGCGTCACATCGCGAGCGGTGAGTTCGTTCCCGCACACATCGCATTCGAGCGTCACATGCGCCTCGCCGGTGCACTCGCGATGCCGATACTCCACCGGCGGACCGTCGGGGGCCATATGGGTGTCGCCCCAGTCTCGGATCGCCATGAGGATCGGATAGATGTCGTGTCCCTTCGGCGTGAGGCGGTACTCCTCATGAGCCCCCTCGGCCGCCTTCTGTTTCACCAGGATCCCGTGCTCGATCAGCCGGTCGAGCCGATCCTGCAACCGACTGCGGGAGATGCCGAGCGTGCTCTGAAAGGCATTGAACCGCCGGATGCCCGAGAATGAATACTTCAGGATCAGCAGGGTCCAGCGGTCACCGAAGATCACCAGCGGGCGCGTGATCGAACACGGCACCTCGGCAAGTTCCTCGTAACGCACCCCTCGATGCTACTCAGCGAAACCGGTCGGCATCCGCCGCTTCCCCCGACTGTTCAGCAGCAGGGTCGCTCGTTGCGGTCATGCCGGAAACGCACGAACTCTGTATCGCCACCAGGTCGCCGATCCTGCTGCCCGGCAACAAAAGAATGGGCTCCGGGAAATCCCGGAGCCCATTCTCGATCAGAACATCACATCACAGCGGAATGTTCTTGTGATGACTCTTGCGAGCCGGCGCCGCGGCCAGCGCGGCGGCGATGATGCTGCGCGTCTTCGCCGGGTCGATGACCTGGTCGACGACACCGATCGCGATGGCGCGCTCGACGCCACCGGCAATCTGCTCGTGCTCGACGGTGAGACGCTCGTGCAGTGCCTCACGCTCGTCCTCCGGCGCCGCAGCCAGCGCCTTCTTGTGCAGGATGCCGACCGCGGCCTTCGCGCCCATCACGGCGACCTCGGAGCCGGGCCATGCGTACACCGCGGTCGCGCCCAGCGAGCGGGCGTTCATCGCGATGTAGGCGCCACCGTAGATCTTCCTGGTGACCAGCGTGACACGCGGCACCCGAGCTTCGGCGAACGCGTGCAGCAGCTTCGCGCCGCGGCGCACCACGCCTTCCCACTCCATGCTGACGCCGGGCAGGTAGCCGGGGACGTCGGTGACCACGACCAGCGGGATACCGAAGGCATCGCACAGCCGCACGAAACGCGCGGCCTTCTCGGCGCTTTCGGAGTTCAGGCAGCCGCCGAGCCGAATCGGGTTGTTGGCGAGCACGCCGACCGTGCGACCGGCGAGCCGGCCGAGTCCGGTGACGATGCTGCGAGCGTAGCCACCCTGCAGTTCCTCGAACGACGACTCACCGTCGACGTTGTCGAGCAGCTCGTGGACGATCGGCTTGACGTCGTAGGCGCGCTTGGCCGATTCCGGCATCATCGCCTTCAGGTCGACATCACCGTGCTCGGCGGCGACCAGGTCGAATTCGCCCTGCTCGGCGAACATCGACACCAGCCTGCGACCCCGATGCAGCGCATCGGCCTCGTCGTTGGCGACGATGTGGGTGACGCCGGACTTCTTGCCGTGGGTCTCCGGGCCACCGAGGGTCGCCATGTCGACCTGCTCACCGGTGACGCTGCGGACCACGTCGGGACCGGTCACGAAGACTCGTCCCTCGGGTGCCATGATCACGATGTCGGTCAGCGCGGGGCCGTAGGCGGCGCCACCGGCGGCGAAGCCGAGAACCACCGAGATCTGCGGAACCAGGCCGGACGCCCGGACCATTGCCTCGAAGACCAGGCCGACCGCGTGCAACGCCTCGACGCCCTCGGCGAGCCGAGCGCCGCCGGAATGCCAGATACCGACGATCGGAATGGCGGAATCGATGGCGGTGTCGATCGCGTCGACGATGTGCTTGCAGCCTTCCACGCCCATCGCGCCGCCCATGACGGTGGCGTCGGAGCAGTAGGCGACAGTGCGGACGCCGTCGACCTCGCCGATGGCGGCGAGCACACCGGACTTGTCCCGCGGATGCAGCGGAAGGACTGTGCCCGGGTCGAAGAAGCGCTGCAACCGACCCAGCGGGTCACGAGGATCGGTCGATGTTTCGGGCTGAAACGCGGGGGCCATGATTGTCATCGCGTTTACTCCTCACCTCTGTGAAGTGCGCCGCTGCCGCGGCTGCGTATGTCGAACCACGGTGGGGTCGGCCCAATTCAGTTGGCCGACCCCACCGGGATCGTTGTGCAGTCGATGCGGGCGGCTATGCCCGACCGAAGGCGAGCGCGACATTGTGCCCACCGAAACCGAACGAGTTGTTGATCGCGTATTCGATCTCCTGGCGGCGAGCCTCGCCGTGCACCA
>NZ_JBHVDF010000017.1:162221-164569 GCF_042802915.1 Nocardia sp. NPDC057440 | reverse complement strand
CGAACCACTTCGCGACGGGTGCGTCGCGCCAGTCGAGGACCTGTGTCCAGGGCTGATCCCAGTGCAACCGTCCGGCCTGTTCGGCCCAGAACGCGTCGCGATCCGCCGCGGCACGCTGATACAACGAGGCATCCGCGTTTGCCGCCGTGGCGAATTCCGGGGCCGGCGGGTACGAGGCCGTGTGGTCGGCGGTGGTATCGGTCATCTCGTCTCTTCCTTCACGAAATCCGCAGCGCTCGATTCGACGCGCCCGGTGTGGGTCAGTTCGACAGTAATCAACTGTGACCCAGGCCGCGTCCAGTGTGCCCACCGGGTTTCGATCCCGTCACCGCGGCGCGCATCCGGCCCGATCGGCTGACAAACCGACCCCGCGCTAGTTATCGTCTTCTTCAACCTCTTAGAACACCGGATGGCCCCAGTGACGGCATAGTTCCGGTGGATCAGCGTTTTCATCGCCAAGTTTTGTGTGTTTCGGCCATGTTGCCGGATTGGTAACAAGTGGAACGAACCTTGGTCAATCCGATGACAACGGTCGTCCGAATAGCTACTGTCCCAGGCATTCCAAGGCGATCGAGTCGAGGCGCGCTGGGAAGGACTCACGCGTGCGTCGCGGATCCCCTTCGCCTGTCTCGAAATCGGGAGAACGCGTTGAGATTCAACAGAGCTACAGCGTTGATCGCGGCAGTACTGCTGGCCACAAGCCTCGGGCTGTCCGCATGTTCGTCGAGCGATAGTGCCGACGCAGACATCGTCACGACCAACGGTGGCGAACCACAGAATCCGTTGGTGCCCACCAATACCAACGAGAATATGGGCGGCCGCGTAGTCGACCGGCTGTTCGCCGGGCTGAAATATTACGACGGCAAGGGCGTGGCCCACGACGAGCTGGCGGAGTCGATCAAGACCACCGATCGGAAGAATTACACAATCACCATCAAGCCGAATTGGAAATTCACCGACGGCAGCACGGTGATGGCCAAGTCGTTCGTCGATGCGTGGAACTACGGTGCGCTCGGCACCAACGCGCAGCTGCAGAGCTACGTGTTCACCCCGATCCTCGGATTCGACGAGGTGTCGGCGGAAAAGCCGACGGCACAGACGATGTCGGGCCTGAAGGTGGTCGACGATCGCACGTTCACCGTCGAGTTGAAGCAACCGTCCATCGACTTCGAGACCGAACTCGGCTACGCGCCGTTCTATCCGCTGCCCGAAGCGGCCTTCAAGGACATGAAGGCCTTCGGTGAGAACCCGATCGGCAACGGCCCGTACAAGTTCGCCCGCACGGGCGCATGGGAGCACAACGTCAAGATCGACTTGGTACCCAACCCGGATTACCAGGGCGGCCGCCCGGCCAAGAACAAGGGCCTGCGGTTCGTCATGTATCAGTCGTTCGACACGGCCTATTCGGATCTGCAGGCGGGCAATCTCGACTCCCTCGACACCATCCCGGACAGCGCGCTGACCTCCTACAAGAAGGACCTCGGTGATCGCGCGATCCTCGCGCCGACCGCGCAGAACCAGCACATCGGCGTCCAGGCCAACGTCGCGCACCTCGGCGGGGAGGAAGGGCTGCTGCGACGCAGGGCCATCTCGATGGCGATCAACCGCCAGCAGATCTGCGACACCATCTTCAACGGAACCAAGACACCGGCGCGTGACTTCACCGCAAGCACCCTGCCCGGGTTCGACGGGAACCTGCCCGGCTCCGAGGTGCTGAAGTACAACCCGGAGGAGGCCAAGAAGCTGTGGGCGCAGGCCGATGCCATGTCACCGTGGTCGGGTCGTTACGAGATCGCCTACAACTCCGACGGCGGCCACCAGGCCTGGATCGAAGCCGTTGCCAACAGTGTGAAGAACACCCTCGGTATCGACGCGGTCGGCGCACCGTACCCGACCTTCAAGAACATCCGGGATCTGGTGAACGCCAAGACCATCGGTAAGGCGTTCCGCTACGGCTGGCAGGGCGACTACCCGACCATGCTGCAATTCCTGACCTCGCAGTACTACAGCTACTCCGAGACCAACAACGTCGACTACAAGAGCACCGAATTCGACGGTCTGCTCGACGCCGCGCTCGCGGCGCCGACGCTCGAGGAGTCCTACAAGATCGTGGCGCGGGCCCAGGCTCTGCTGATCAAGGATATGGCCGATATCCCGGTGCTCGACTATCTCGCCGCGGCGGGACGCTCGGACAAGGTGAAGAAGGCCGAACTCGCGTGGAACGGTCTGTTCGACTTCGAGAACATCGAGAAGTAGCCGCGGGGGGGGGGGGGGGCGCGCCCCCCCCCCCCCCCCCCCCCCCCCCCCCCCCCCCCCCGCAAAGCCGTGGTTTTTGTGGGGCGGGGGCG
>NZ_JBHVDF010000017.1:0-162211 GCF_042802915.1 Nocardia sp. NPDC057440 | reverse complement strand
CGCCGAACGGCGGCGCCCCGGTCTGTTCGACGTCGTCAACAACGCCACGGCCCGGCGGGCCGCGCGCGCCCCCCCACCCCCCCCCCCCCCCCCCGCCGCTCACCCAGGAGACGAAATGGCCTGGTATGTCGTGCGGCGTCTGCTTCAAATGATCCCCGTGTTCCTCGGGGCGACGCTGCTCATCTACGCACTGGTCTTCCTAGTTCCGGGCGATCCGATCCACGCGCTGGCAGGCGATAAGCCGATGACGCCTGCGGTGGAAGCCCAACTTCGCGCCCGCTATCATCTCGACCGCCCGTTTTTCGTGCAGTACCTGCTGTATCTGAAGGGCATCTTCACGCTCGACTTCGGCACAGCCTTCTCCGGCAGGCCGGTACGCGACGAGCTCGCGCGGGCCTTCCCGATCACGATCAAGCTGTCGCTCATGGCGGTCCTCATCGAGGGCGTCTTCGGCGTCATCTTCGGACTGATCGCGGGTCTGCGCAAAGGCAGGCTCTTCGACTCGACCCTGCTGGTGGTCAGCCTGGTCATCATCGCGGTGCCGATCTTCGTGATCGGCTTCCTCGCCCAGTTCCTGCTCGGTGTGAAATGGGGCATCGCGCCGGTGACCGTCACCGGCAAGGCGAGCATCGGCGAACTGCTCGTCCCGGCGATCGTGCTCGGCTCGCTGTCGTTCGCCTATGTGCTCCGGCTGACCCGGAACTCGGTGGCGGAGAACATGTCCGCCGACTATGTGCGGACCGCGACCGCCAAGGGGCTGAGCAGACCCCGTGTCGTCACCGTGCATATTCTGCGCAACTCGATGATCCCGGTCATCACCTTCCTCGGCGCCGACCTCGGCGCCCTGATCGGCGGCGCTGTCGTCACCGAGGGCATCTTCAATATTCCGGGCGTGGGAGGCACGCTCTACCAGGCGATTACGCGTGGAGAACCACCGACGGTGGTCTCCTTCGTGACGGTCCTCATCGTGATCTTCCTGATCTCGAATCTGCTCATCGACCTGCTCTACGCCACGCTCGACCCGAGGATTCGATATGCCTGACCTCGATAAACACGTTCCGGACAGGCAGCAGCACTTCGTCGCGCCGCCCGACGAGGTGGAGGTTCTCGCCACCGACCAGGTCGACGAATCCGGTTCGCCGACCAGCATCTGGCAAGACGCATGGCGGCAGCTGCGCCGAAATCCGATCTTCATCGTCGCCGCGCTGCTGATCGTCTTCATCGCGGTTGTCGTGCTGTGGCCGGGACTGTTCAGCGATCAGGACCCGCGCTACTGCAACGGCGATTTCAGCATGGACCCGGGTGGGCCGGGCCATCCGTTCGGCTTCGACAAACAGGGCTGTGACGTCTACACCCGAACCGTCTACGGCGCACGGGCTTCGGTGATGGCCGGTCTGGGTGCGACAACGCTGTTCCTGTTCCTCGGCGGCACGCTCGGGGCGCTCTCCGGCTTCTACGGCGGGTTGCTCGATTCGGTGGTGTCACGGATCGCGGAGATCTTCTACGCGATTCCGCTGATGCTCGCAGCGATCGTCGTCATGCAGCTGCTGGATTCACGGACGATCTGGACCGTCATCCTGATTCTGTCCGCGTTCACCTGGCCGCAGGCGGCGCGCATCGCGCGTAGTGCGGTGATCGAGGCCAAGAACAGCGAGTACGTCACGGCGGCAAAAGCATTGGGCGTCTCCCGAATACGGACCCTGCTGCGTCATGTGCTGCCGAATGCGGCGGGACCGCTGATCGTGGTCACCACCATCTGGCTCGGCGCGTTCATCGTCACCGAGGCGACCCTGTCCTACCTCGGTGTCGGTCTGCCGCGCACGATCGTGTCCTGGGGTTCCGATATCAACACCAATCAGCACGAGCTGCGCGGTGGTTCGCCGATCCTGTTCTATCCCGCAGCAGCGTTGGCGCTCACCGTGCTGAGTTTCATCCTGCTCGGCGACGCGGTGCGGGACGCGCTCGATCCGAAGGCCAGGAAGAGGTGACCGCGGCGATGTCCGATAAACCACTGCTCGAGATCGAAGATCTCAACGTCTGCTTCAGTTCCGAGGGCAAGCGGATTCCGGCGGTCCGCGACGTCAGTCTGTCGGTGTATCCGGGTCAGACCGTGGCGATCGTCGGTGAATCCGGATCCGGGAAAACCACCACCGCGCACAGCATCATCGATCTGCTGCCCGGCACCGGACAGGTCACCTCCGGCTCGATCCTCTTCGACGGAAGAGACCTCGCCAAGGCGTCGAAGAAGGATGTCGTCGCTGTGCGCGGCAGCGGCATCGGTCTGGTCCCGCAGGACCCGATGTCGAACCTCAACCCGGTGTGGAAGGTCGGGTTCCAGATCCGGGAAACATTGGTGGCCAACGGGATAGCCAAGGGCAAGGCCGCCAAGAAGCGGGCGATCGAACTGCTGGAGGAAGCGGGGATGTCGGACGCGCAACGCCGGGTCAACCAGTATCCGCACGAATTCTCCGGCGGCATGCGCCAGCGTGCGCTCATCGCGATCGGGCTGGCGTGCCGGCCAAAACTGCTGATCGCCGACGAGCCGACGTCGGCGCTCGACGTCACTGTGCAGCGGCAGATCCTCGACCATCTCGACGGGCTCACCAGCGAACTCGGCACGGCGGTTCTGCTGATCACCCACGATCTCGGTCTGGCCGCCGAGCGTGCCGAGCACCTGGTGGTGATGTATCGCGGTCGGGTGGTGGAATCCGGCCCCGCGCTACAGATTCTGCGTGAACCACAGCATTTGTACACCAAGCGGCTGGTGAACTCGGCGCCCTCGCTGGCCTCGCAGCGGCTGTCCTCGGTGCGTGAGCGCATCGAGATACGCAAACAGGCCGTTCAGGTCGCGGAGGAGGCGGCCGCGGCCGACACGGAGTCGGCGGCGGTCTCCGATGATGTGGTGGTCGCGGAGAATCTGACCAAGGCGTTCAAGATTCGCGGTAGCGCGCCGTGGAAGTCGTCGGACTTCATCGCGGTCGACGAGGTGTCGTTCCGGCTGAAGCGCGGTACCACCACGGCCATCGTCGGTGAGTCCGGATCCGGCAAATCCACTGTCGCGCAGATGGTTCTCGGCTTGCTGGAGCCGACGTCCGGGAAAGTGACGTTCGACGGCAAGGAGGTCGCGAAGCTGGACCGTAAGGGCGCCTTTGCGTTCCGCCGCCGGGTGCAGCCGATCTTCCAGGATCCCTACGGCTCGCTGGATCCGATGTACTCGATCTACCGCACCATCGAGGAGCCGTTGCGCACGCACCGGATCGGCACGTCCAAGCAACGCGAAGCGACGGTACGGGAACTGCTGGACAAGGTTTCGCTACCGTCGACGGTGATGCGCCGCTATCCGAACGAGCTGTCCGGTGGTCAGCGTCAGCGCGTGGCCGTGGCCCGTGCGCTGGCACTCTCCCCGGAGGTGGTGGTCTGCGATGAAGCGGTCTCCGCGCTGGATGTGCTGGTGCAGGCCCAGATTCTGAAGCTGCTCAACGATCTGCAAGCGGAGCTCGGGCTGTCCTACCTGTTCATCACCCACGACCTGGCCGTGGTCCGGCAGATCGCCGACGATGTGCTCGTGATGCAGAACGGCAAGGTCGTCGAGGCCGCCACCACCAACGAGGTCTTCGACAATCCACGAGAGGAGTACACCCGGCGGCTGCTGGACGCGATTCCGGGTCGCGACCTGCTGGCGGGGTGAGCGCCGCCGTCACCCGCGGAGTCGGCCACCGCGCCGATCAGCGCGGCCAACTCCGCGGGTGACGGATCAGGACGTGTGCGCGAGGATGGCGGCGACAACCGAATCCCATTGTGCCCGTGGCGCGATTTCGTGGCCGGTGTGCTCCAGCGCGAGGAAACGGGCGCCGGGAATCTCCGTGGCGAGGGCTCTACCGTGCCCGATCGGGAAGAGCGGATCCTCGGTGCCGTGCAGCACCAGGGTCGGCGCGGCGATCTTTCCGAGCCGATCGCGCCACGGCGCACCGGGGTCGATCATGAACGGGTTGGTCAGTTGGGCCGCAATGTCGTTCGCGCGGTCGATGATTCGCTCAGCCTTGGGCCGCCGGGCCGCGGTGTCGAACGGCAGGCTTGCCGCGGTGAAGGGTCGGTCTGCCTCGACGAGGTACTCGACGACGGCGGCCCGGTTCGACCAGTCCGGTTCGGCGGCCTCGCCCGCGAAGAAGGCTTGGAGTTCGGGGGACATCTCCGGGAGGTCGGGGTAGTGGTGGCCGGGATCGCCGGGTGTCGACGAGGCGAGCGTCAGCGTGGCGACCCGATCGGGGTGATCGAGCGCGACGAGTTGCGCGACCGCCGCACCCTGCGACATACCGATCAGGTGCGCCTGCTCGAGGCCGAGGGCGTCGAGCAGGCCGACGGCGTCGGCGACCAGATCCCGCAGGCCATAGGGCGGCGCGCCCACCGGGTAGGTGGCGGAACGGCCCGCGTCCCTGCTGTCGTAGCGGATCACGCTGCGGCCGCCTGCCACCAGGCGCTCGATGAATTCTTCCTCCCATGCCAGGAGCGATTCGCCTGCGCCGTGGATGAGCAGGATGGCGGGCTGCCGCTGCGGGTCACCGAAACTCTCTGTGCACAACTGGGTTTCGTTGACATCGCGGAGCTGCTGATTGCCGGTCACTCGCACTGCCCTTCAATTGTGTTACATGTAACAAAAACCATATCGGCAACTTCGTTACATGTAAACAAGAGCCGGTAGACTGGCTCTATGCCCAAGACATCGAACCGTCGCGCGGCCGGTGATGCGCGGACCGCCTGGGCGGCCTACCGGCGGCTGCCGCTGCTCGTGGACACCGAGATCGCCCGCGATCTGGAATCCGGCACCGGGCTGTCGATGCCGGACTATGACGTGCTCACCGCTGTGACGGAGATGGCGGCCGAGGAGGAATGCGTGCGGGTGAGCGGCCTTGCGGCGCGGATGCACTGGCCGCACAGCCGCCTGTCCCGCCAGCTCGGGCGGATGGAGCGGCGCGGCCTGATCGCGCGCGAGCCGTGTGAACGTGATGGCCGCGGCGACGACGTCGTGCTCGCGGAGCCGGGACGGCAGGCGCTGGCAGCGGCGGGACCGGTCCATCTCGCCTCCGTGCATCGGCGCTTCCTCGACCTGCTGACTCCTGAGCAGCTCGCGGCGCTGACCGGGATCGAGGAGACCATCGCCCGGCACCGAGCCGCGCTGAGCGGCTGAACTAGCCTCGTATCCGTGACCGATCCGCTACAGCCTCTCGTCGATCTGCCCGGTGTGCGCGAAAGCGCCGATCGGGCCCGCGACGCGCTCGCAGGTGTGCATCGGCACAAGGCGAACCGGCGCGGCTGGCCGACCACCGCCGCCGAGGCCGCGGTGCGCGCGGCCCGGTCGTCCGCCGCGATCGATGGCGGTTCGACCGAACTGCCCGCCGACGGCCGGGTCGGCGATCCGATCCTGGCCGGGTCGCTGCGGGTGGGGCAGGCGTTGGACGGCGATGCCCTACGCACTCTCGCCGGCACCTGGCGGCGGGCCCCCTTGCAGGCGCTGGCTCGGCTGCACCTGCTGGCAGCCGCCGACCTGGTGACCGACGAGGCGTTGCTCGGTCGGCCCCGTTCCGACACGGGCGTCGCCGAACGGCTCGACCTACTGGTGCAGACGGTGCTCGGGTCGACCGCGCCCGCCCCGGTTGTCGCCGCGGTGGTGCACGGCGAGCTATTGGCGTTGCGGCCCTTCGGCACGGCCGACGGCATCGTCGCGCGGGCGGCATCCCGGCTTGTCGCGGTGTCCAGTGGGCTCGACCCGCACAGCCTCGGCGTGCCGGAGGTGTTCTGGCTGCGTCGGCGGCAGGCGTATCTGGATGCCGCGGCCGGGTTCGGCACGGGAGAGGCGAATGCCGTCGGCAGCTGGGTGATCCTGTGCTGCGGTGCTTTCGAGGACGGCGCGCGCGAGGCCACGTCGATCGCCGACTCGGCGTCGGGATAGGCGGATGCCTCGCCTGCGCTCGGCCCAGCGCGCGGATGCCTCGCCTGCGCTCGGCCCAGCGCGCGGATGCCTCGCCTGCGCTCGGCCCAGCGCGCGGATGCCTCGCCTGTGTTCGGCCAGCGCGCGATTGCCTCGCCTGTTCGGCCCGGCGGGCGGATGCCTCAGGGACAGCATGCCCCTACACGTCAAAGCGGGCGGCGTTGTCGTTGAACGACCTCACCGCCCGCGAGCACGGAAACCCGGTTACCAAGCGTGCTAGGTGGGTTGTGGTCTTTCGGCCTCGGCGATAATTCGAACTCCGCCGGTTCATCCCCGCAACCTGTGCGAGGCCCTCGCCGTCGACAATTCGAATTTCGCAGGCCCACAACGCTTCTGCCCTTGTCGCGGCGCGCTCCGCGTGGGTACCTGGCATCCGTGCTAGGAAGAGTGGACGGGAGACTGAACCTTCTCTTCCGGCTCCGCCTTGGCCTTCCGACCTTCCGTAGTTACCTTTTTACACTGTGACAGCCCTCACATCAAGGCTTGGGAAAACATTCAATAATCGGTGTGTTCATCGGCGTTTCGTGGTTAAATCCCTGGTCGCGGCATCGTGAACGCCGTGCCGGCAAACGCTCCGGCAAGTACCCCGCTGGCTCTCTAGCAGCCAATGCGGCAGGCAAGCGTGTATCAGTTAAACCTCAGCGGCGGCGGCGCAGTAACCGGTAGCTGAGTGCGCCCGCCACCACCGCGCTCAATCCGACGACCGCGGTCGCGGCAAGGGTGGTCGACGACGGGGTCTGGAAGCGCGACCACAGCGAAACCGGGTTGGAGAACGTCAGAGTCGGCCAGCCCCTGGCCAGCGCATCGCGCCGTAGGTTGCGATCGGGGTTCACCGCCGTCGGATGGCCGACCGCGCCGAGCATCGGCAGATCGGTCACCGAATCGGAGTAGGCATAGCACCGCGAAAGGTCGTAACCCTCACTGGCGGCCAGCTTTTCGATCGCGGCGACCTTGCCTTCGCCGTAGCAGTAGAACTCGACCTCGCCGGTGTATCGACCATCCGCGACGACCATTCGCGTTGCGGCGGTGTGCGATGCGCCGAGCGCCTCGGCGATCGGGCCGACGATCTCCTCGCCGGACGCGGACACGATCACCACGTCATGGCCGCGGATCTTGTGATCGGCGATGAGATCGGCCGCTTCGGCGTAGATCAGCGGGTCGACCAGCTCGTGCAACGTCTCGGCCACAATGGATTTCACCTGTTCGACGTCCCAGCCCGCGCACATGCTCGTCAGGTGGGCGCGCATCCGCTCCATCTGATCGTGGTCCGCGCCCGACAGCAGGAACAGAAAATGCGCGTAGCTGCTCTCGAGTACCGCGCGGCGGTTCAACAGACCCTGCGCATAGAACGGCTTGCTGAACACGAACGTGCTCGATTTCGCGATCACTGTCTTGTCGAGATCGAAGAAGGCAGCGACACGTCCGCCGCCGGTGGTTTGTTGGTCCGGAAGCCCGGTTCGGTCACCCTCGGCAGTCACCCGTTCAGAATAGGCGGTTACTCCGCATACGCTCCGTCAAGCGCGGGTGACGGACGGACTTCGTCCGGTAGCGCCTGTTCGGCGGTTACTCCGCATACGCTCCGTCGAGCGCGGGTGACGGACGGACTTCGTCCGGTATCGGGCGCTTCGGGCGGTGGTTGCGTACTCGCTTCGTCGAGCACCGGAAAGGGGTGGACTTCGTCGGCCGGTGCTCGTCGGCGGTGGGGCGCACAACTGGTCTGTCGAGCACGTGTCGGAGGCGAATTCTGAGCGGGTAGCGGGACGTGTTCCGGGGCCTCGCGGCGGGTTTGCCCCGGAGACGCCGGGCCGGTGACAGCCACAAAGTTCTCCGACGTCAGACTTGCGTTGTGGCCGGGGCTTGGGTGTAGTATTGCTGGCACCTGGACATGGTCCAGGCGCGTTCAGCCCGACCCCCCGGGGCTGAACCCGACGGCCCCAGCCTCCTCCCCCCCCGGCTGGGGCCGTCCTCTATTCAGGGGACGTTTCTCTCCCACTCCGGATCTATCCACATCTCCGGAGTTATCCACATTCGGCATATTGCCACTGTTGCACTGCTTCGGCTTCGACCACGCTGACCTGCATGGATTTCGAAGCTGCACCGCCGGTCACGACGCCGCCGGCACTCGTGCTCATCAGCGATACCCGCCTTCGGGATGAAGTGCGCCGCGTCGCGGCGGCAGCGGAGCGCGGCCTCGACGAAAACGAGCTGCCGATGGGCAGACACTCCTGGACCGGCGCCCCGCTGGTGATCCTCGACACAGCGATGGCGGAGGAGTGCGCGGCGGCCGGATACCTGCGGCGTGTCGGGGTCGTTCTGGTGACCGACGGCGAGCCGGATCTGTGCGATTGGCAGGCCGCCGCAGCGGTCGGAGCCGAGCGCGTGATCGCGCTCCCCGGCGCCGCGGTCGGGCTTATCGAGAAGTTTGCTGAGTACGGTGAAAACCGAGTGGGGGACGGTGTGGTCGTCGCGTTTGCCGGGGCGGGCGGCGGTGCGGGCGCATCCGTTCTCGCCGCGGCCACCGCTCTGCGCGCCGCTGCCGAACGCTTCCGGCGAGACACCGTGCTCGTCGACGGCGCACCGCTCGGCGGCGGCCTCGACCTGCTGCTCGGCATCGAGATGACCGCAGGCCTGCGCTGGCCCGATCTGGTGATCGAGGATGGCCGCGTGTCAGCGGCGGCACTGCACAGCGCGCTGCCCGCGGCGGCCCCCGGTCTCGCCGTGTTGTCCTGCGGACGCGGTGGTGCCGGACGCTTGCCGAGCGAGATCGGCCCCACCGCGGTGCACGCTGTCGTCGAAGCAGGCCGTGCCGCAGGCAATTTGGTGGTCTGCGACGTATCCGGCGAGCGCGGTCCGCACGCCGACCGAATGCTCGACTCGGCGGACCTCGTGGTGCTGGTAGTTCCGGCTCGGCTGCGCGCGATGGCCGCGGCGGAATCGGTTGCCGCCTACATCGGTAGGCGAAACCCCAACCAGGGCTTGGTAGTACGCGGCCCAGCACCCGGCGGGCTACGCGGAAACGAGGTTGCCGAGGTGCTCGACCTGCCGCTGCTCGCCGCTGTCCGAGCCCAAGCCGGCCTCGCCGCCCGCCTCGAACGCGGCGGCCTGACCGTCCGCCGCGGCCCGCTCCGCGACGCGGCAGACGCCGTGCTCGCGGTGCTGAGCGCCCCCGCTGGGCGGGGCCTGCGATGAGCGCCTTGGTGAGTTCCGAGCTGCTGGATCGGGTGCGGGAGCGTCTTGCGGGTGGCGCGGGGGATCCTGATCCGGCGCAGGTGGCAGCGGCTATTCGGGCCGAGGCAGGCGGGGTCCTCGGTGACACGGATCTGCTGCGCGCACTCCGGTTGTTGCAGACGGAGATGACCGGCGCCGGGGTGCTGGAGCCGCTGTTGCAAGATCCGCAGGTCGCCGATGTTCTGGTCACCGCGCCGGATGCAGTCTGGATCGATCGGGGCAACGGGTTGCGAAAGACATCGGTCACCTTTCCGGATGAGGCCGCGGTGCGCAGGCTGGCGCAGCGGCTTGCCCTTTCGGCAGGGCGACGGCTCGACGATGCGCAGCCGTGGGTCGACGGCAGACTCTCAGGAAGGGAAGGAGCGCTGGGGGATTCCTTCGGTGTCCGGCTCCATGCGGTCTTGGCGCCGGTGGCGCACGGCGGTACCTGTGTTTCGCTGCGCGTGCTGCGTCCCGCGACGCAGGGGCTGGAAGCGCTCGCGGCCTCCGGTGCGGTGGCGCCGGAGGCGAAACTGCTGCTGAAGAGGATCATTCGAGCCCGGCTCGCCTTCCTCATCGTCGGCGGCACCGGCGCGGGGAAGACCACCTTGCTGTCCGGCCTGCTGGCCGAGGTCGGACCCGACGAGCGAATCATCTGCGTGGAGGACGCGGCGGAGCTCGCGCCCCCGCATCCCCATGTCGTACGGCTGGTCGCGCGCACGGCGAATGTCGAAGGCGTCGGTGAGGTGACGGTGCGCGATCTGGTGCGCCAGGCACTGCGGATGCGACCGGACCGGATCGTGGTCGGCGAGGTGCGCGGCGCGGAGGTGGTCGACCTGCTCACCGCGCTCAACACGGGACACGACGGGGGAGCGGGCACCGTGCATGCGAACTCGCCCCAGGAAGTGCCCGCGCGCCTGGAAGCCCTTGCGGCGCTGGGAGGTATGGACCGGGCCGCATTGCACAGCCAGCTCGCCGCCGCGGTGCAGGTGGTGATGCATGTGCATCGAAGGGCGGATGGTTCTCGCGGACTGCGTGAAATCGGCGTCGTCCGACGCGACGACTCTGGACGTGTCCGCATCGCGGCGGCCTGGCGAGCCGACCACGGCCCCGCCGCGGCCGCTACCGAACTGGCCGACCTCCTCGACGAACGGCTCGACCGATGATCGTGGCACTGACCTGTCTGGCGCTCGCGCTGTTGAGCGCTCCGGCGCCCAGGGCGCGCCGCCGTATCGTCAACCTGTTCGTTCCTTCCTGCGGCATTCGGAAACCACAGCGCAGCAGCCTGTTTCGCGTCGGCATCGGGATCGGCGTCGCCGCGACAGCGGTCGCCGGGATCGGTCCGCTGATCGCTGCGGCGCTGGTGACGGGCACGGTCGGGATCCGGCTTCGTCGTGCTCGGCACGACCGCTTACGCAATGCCGAATGCGCGTACTTGCTCGACGCGGTCGAAGCCGTCATCGGGGAGTTGCGGGTAGGTGCGCACCCGAGCGCCGCCACCGCGGTCGCGGCACACGAATCTCGCGGCGAGGCGGCGCGCGCATTCGCCGTCAGCGCGGCCCGCAGCCGGCTGGGCGGTTCCGGCGCTGAGGGTCTGCGTCACCCGGACTCCGTGGTGGCCCCCGAGCTGGCCGGAATAGCAGACGCCTGGCGGGTCGCCGAACACCACGGCCTCGCCCTCGCCGAACTCCTGTCCGCGGCCCGTGCAGATCTCCAGGGTCGCATCCGTTTTCGTGGCAGAACCGCCGCCGCACTGGCAGGCGCCCGCGCTACCGCCGCTGTCCTGGCCGGCCTTCCCCTGCTCGGCCTCGCCCTCGGCCAACTGATGGGCGCCGCGCCGCTGCGTGTTCTGCTCACCTCCGCCGCAGGTGCCGTCCTGCTCCCGCTCGGCACCGGCCTCGCGTGCGCGGGCTTGCTGTGGACGGATGCGATCACCCGAAAGGTGCTGGCATGAAACGACTTGTGGGTGAGCTGGCGGTGGCGCGTCAGCCGAGCCATCTCCACGCGGGCCGCCGCCGGGGCCGCGCGATCGTGCGAAGGATGGGGCACAGCTCGATTGCCGGGCGCGGCGGCAGTCGTATGAAGGGAGGGCAGTGATGGTGGTTACCGGTGGGGTGGTGTTGCTGCTGGCGCTGGCGCTCGTGCTGTTGCCCGGGCGGGTGGCGGTGACCCGGCGACTACGGGGGCTGCGCGGTGGCGGTTCGGAACCGGTCATGACGCCGGGGCGCCGGGGTGACGATGATCCGCTTGCGGTTGCTTCGGTGTTCGATCTGCTCGCCGCATGCCTACGGGCGGGGCTGCCGATGGCGGGCGCGGCGCGAGCGGTGGCGCCGGGCGCGCCGGTGGTGCTCGGCGCCGCGCTGTTCCGAGCCGCCGATCTGCTGGCGCTCGGTGCGGACGGGGCGACAGCATGGGAGCGAGCGGCCGCAGACGCTGTCGGCAGGCCGGGGGCGGCAGAGGTCGAGTCGCTCGCACGGATGGCGCGGCGGTCGGCACGGTCGGGAGCATCGCTGGCGGTGGCCATCGGCGAGCTGGCCGAACAGCATCGTGGCGCGGTCGAGGACATGGCGGCGGCACGTGCCGAGCGCGCCGGAGTGATGATCAGCGGCCCGCTCGGACTGTGTTTTCTGCCCGCGTTCATCTGCCTTGGCATCGTGCCGGTGGTGATCGGTCTCGCGGGCCGAGTCCTCGATGGAGGGCTGGTGTGAACGAGCGAACCACGAAACCCGGACACCGGACCGATGTCGCGACACGTCGGCGAGGCGCGATCGTGGCCGAGTGTATTGCGACGGCGGGGAGGGATTGCCCGCGCGGATCGGCCGCGCGGGCTGGAGGGAGAGGGGAAGACGGTGCGAATCGAGCAGAGGACGGACCGGGCGCTGCATCGACTGGACGTCATATATATGGAGCTGAGAGCACGACTGGTGCACGTGATCGTCGCGGACGAGGGCATGAGTACCGCGGAGTATGCGATCGGGACGATCGCGGCGGCCGCCTTCGGTGCCGTCCTGTACGGGGTGGTGACCGGCGACAGCATCGTGAACGCGTTGACGAAGATCATCGATCGGGCGCTCAGCACCGCGGTGTAGCGGGTCCGGTAACGGACTGCGGTGCAACGGTTCTCGGTGACGAGCGGGGCTCGGTGACGGTCGAGGCCGCCATTGCGTTGGCCGCGGTCGTCGTCGCCGTGGTGCTGTGCCTCGGTGCGCTTCTCGCGGCATCGGCACAGGTGCGCTGTGTCGATGCCGCTCGCGAGGCAGCGCGGCTGGCGGCCAGGGGTGACCAGTCGAACGCGGTGTCGGCGGCCGCCCGGGTTGCTCCGCCCACCGCCGACATCACGGTGCGCAGCGAGGGCGACCGCGTCATCGCGGTCGTGTCCGCCCGTTCCCCGCTGTTGCCGCTGTTGGTGCTGCGTGCGGACGCCGTCGCGGTGCGTGAGCCGGGAGTCGTGCGGTGATCGAACAGCCTGCCCTCGGCGCAGCAGTGTGTCCGGCCGCACACCGTCTGCGTGCCGCGCGGTACAGGACGGCGAACGGTGTGCTCTCGGATGGTCGAGTGCTGAGCAGGCGGCGGGCGGAGCAAGGCGGCGCGACAGTGTTGGCCTGCCTCGCGCTGGTAGGGCTGATCGGGGCGACGCTGCTGGTCGGTCAGGTCGGTGTCGTGGTTGTGAGTCGGCATCGCGCGCAGGCCGCCGCGGATCTCGCGGCATTGGCCGCGGCCGGTGCCTTGGCGCAAGGGGCGGAGGCGGGATGTGCACAGGCATTGGAGATCGCGCGGCGCATGCGAGTGGGGATTCAGGAGTGTGAAGTCACGCAGTGGGATGTGACTGTCACTGTCGTGCGGAATGTACCAATAGGTCTGTATGGAAAGTGGACTGTTCGGGCAGTCGCTCGTGCGGGTCCTGTTGAAGATGGAGCGTGACCCGTGTGTACCGACACTCGTCAGTGGTACTCCGAGGCCGTTGTAATTCGGTAATTGAAATGATCGGATAATTGCGTTTTCACATCAATTCCCGCGAGTAGCCGGACAAAAGCAATGAATGAATGCGCATGTCGAGACGGAAAGCCTGTGGCAATACCCCAGTTAACATGAATCTATTCCTTTTTATTCAACCGCATGCCGTGCCCGACGCGATCGTGCCAGCCTGCCGGGTTGCTGCTGGTGATCCTTCGGCCATATCGACGTCAGGTCACGCAGCGGGGTCGGCACCGTCACGGATCGAGTTCGGCGGCTCGACCTGGGGCGGGACGGTCAGGGGCAGCGTTCAGTTCGGTAAGGACGGCTGCCAGCAGGCGCCCTGCGCCGGCCTTGTCCAGCGGGTGGTTGCCGTTGCCGCACTTGGGCGACTGCACGCAGGACGGGCAGCCCGCCGCGCACACACAGGATTCGATCACCGCGAGAGTCGCCGACAACCAGCGCCGCAACTGTGCGAAGCCGCGCTCGGCGAAGCCCGCACCACCGGGCTGTCCGTCGTAGACGAACACGGTCGGCAGACCCGTATCCGGGTGTTCGGCGGTGGAAACGCCGCCGATATCCCAGCGGTCACAGGTCGCCACCAGCGGTAATAGGCCGATTGCCGCGTGCTCGGCGGCATGCAGCGCGCCGGGCGCCCGCTGCGGATCGATGCCGGCAAGGGCAAGCAGCTCGGGCGTCACGGTGTAGAGCACCGCGCGAGTGGACAGTGTCTGGGCGGGCAGATCCAGCTCGACCAGGTCGAGTACTTCACCGCTGAGCAGCGTGCGCAGATAGCCGATGACCTGGCTGGTCACCCGCACCTGCGCCAATGCTGTGGTCACCCGGCCGTGGCGATGCTGCGCCGTCGTCGCGTCGACCACGATGGAGGTGACCGACCTGGCGCTGGTGGTCCAGCCGGGATCGGCGGCGTGCACGAAGGCGACACCCTCGTCCAAGTCCAGCTCGTCGACGACGTAGGTATCGCCCTGATGCAGGTGAACCGCGCCTTCGTGCAGCGTGGCACTGGCGCGTCCGGCATCGGCCGTACCGAGCAGCCTGCCGGTCTCGCCGTCGACGATGGCGACCGGCGTGCCGATGCCACCGCGCACGTCGACGGCATCGTGCGGCTGGGTTTCCGCGGTGACATACCAGCGTGCGCCCCCCTTCGCCCCGGCGATCACCCGGCGACGAATCAGACTCTGACCTGCGAGATCGGTGAGCAATTCGCGGGCGTCGAGTGCGTCGACCTCGGCATCGGTGAGCGGAAGCTCCAGTGCCGCGCACAGCAGTTGCGGGCCGAGCACGTAGGGATTGTGCGGGTCGGTGATGGTGGCCTCGACCGGCTTGTCCAGCAGGGCCTCCGGGTGGTGCACGAGGAAGGTATCGAGCGGATCGTCCCTGGCCACGAGCAGGACCAGGGAGCCCTGGGTGCGGCGTCCCGCACGTCCGGCCTGCTGCCAGAACGAGGCGACGGTGCCGGGGAACCCGGAGATCACCACCGCGTCGAGCCCTGCGATGTCGACGCCGAGCTCGAGCGCGTTAGTGGTGGCCGCGCCGAGTAACGCCCCGGTGGACAGCGCGTTCTCGAGGTCGCGCCGGTCCTCCGCCAAATAGCCCGCGCGATAGGCGGCCACCCGCTCGGCGAGGCTCGGATCAGTCTCGGCCAGCAGTCTGCGTGTCTCCATGGCGGTCAGTTCGGCCGCCCGGCGGGACCGGACGAAGGTCAGCGTTCGAGCGCCTTCGACCACCAGATCCGCCATGATCCTGGCCGCCTCCGAGGTGGCCGAACGGCGAACGGGAGCGCCATTTTCACCGGTCACCGCGGTGAGCAGGGGTGGCTCCCACAGTGCGACGGTGCGCGGTCCCTGCGGCGAGCCGTCTTCGGTGACCGCGACGCAGGGCGCACCGATCAATCGGGATGCGGCGGCCGCGGGTTCTGCCGTCGTGGCCGAGCACAGTACGAATATCGGATCCGCGCCGTAGTGCGCGGCGATCCGCCGCAACCTGCGCAGCACCAGCGCGATGTGCGAGCCGAAGACGCCTCGATAGGCGTGGCATTCGTCCACCACTACATAGCGCAGCCTGCGCAGCACTCTGGCCCAGCGCTGGTGCGAGCGCAGGATGCCGATGTGCAGCATGTCGGGGTTGGTGAAAATCCAGCGGCCGTTCGCCCGCACCCACTGCCGGATCTCGGCCGGGGTATCGCCGTCGTAGCCGGCCGGATGAATATCCCGGAGCGCGCCCCGGTGCGTCAGGTCGTTCACCGCACGCAGTTGATCGGCGCCCAATGCCTTGGTCGGAGCGAGATAAAGGGCGGTGGCCCGCGGGTCCTCGCGCAGCGCCGTCAGCACGGGCAGCTGGTATCCCAGCGACTTACCGGATGCCGTACCGGTGCTGACCACGACGTGCTCGCCGCCCGCCGCCAGGTCGGCGGTCCTGGTCTGGTGCGTCCACGGCGTCGCGATGCCGGTGGCGCGGAACGCCTCGACCACCTCGGGCGCCGCCCAATCGGGCCAGGTCGTGGTGGCCGCCGCCCGGGCGGGCAGCTCGACGACGTGGGTCAGCCGTGGGTCTCCGTCGGGGAGTCCACTCAGGACACGATTCAGCAACGATCCCCCATAGCCGAGCTGGTTGCTGGCGCGCGGCCGGGTGGTCGGTTCGGTCGGATTCATGACTCGGGCATCGCGACACGCACAGAAAGTGTGAAACGTGTGCGCTTTGGAAGCTTCACCTGCCATTTCGATACCCAATAGCGACCTGGGTCACAGCCGGATTGCCAGACGCTCACTCGGTTATCAGGAAGCAAACGAACCTCAAGTCTGGATTCCGGCATTGTGTCCCTCACCTGCGCATTCGCAAGATCAACTTTTTTGCAAATTGTCGGTAACTCGACTGTTGAATTGCTCGGAGACATGGTTCACTGGTTCCTGGTCGCAAGCTTCTGTGTTCGAGGGACGGATCCAAAGTCCAAACCGTCAGCAGGATCGATGTTGCGAACGCTGTGCTTGGTGCTTTCCTGCAGGGGGAACCAACAGTACAACGATCGGAACGGACCCGGTGGGCGAACCTACTTGTCCACCGTTCCGGTAAGAAAAGAGAAGGAACAGAATGGCACAGGGAACTGTGAAGTGGTTCAACGCGGAGAAGGGGTTCGGCTTCATCGCGCCCGAGGACGGCTCCGCTGACGTCTTCGTCCACTACTCGGAGATCCAGGGGTCCGGCTTCCGTACCCTCGAGGAAAACCAGAAGGTCGAGTTCGAGGTTGGCCAGGGTACCAAGGGCCCGCAGGCCACCGGAGTTCGCGCGCTCAGCTGAGCACGCAACAATCCACAGCGCGTCCCTCACCACCGGCAACGGAGGTGGGGGACGAGCTATATCTGGGGCAGATACAACGGCCACGCGCACAACCCAAGCGCGCCAATATCATTCGGTCTGTCGACCCGATCGACGCACGTCGGAGCCCTGGCGGCGACAGCCGAAACGCCAGGCCGCGAACACGCCGTGCGGTAGGTGCCGCTGGAAAACAGGGCATACTGGTCGGCAATGACGCGCGTACGCTCTGTGGTTCGGGTCGCAAGCACCCGGCCACACACAGCGTCAAGGTATAAACGTGTCTGGTGGCGCTAGAAGGCTGTCGCCGCCGCTTGCCCCAGCCGCGCAGTGCATGAACAGCGTCGCGCGGGTCGACAGGAAAGGTGTATTCGCCGGTGGCAACACGAGACCGCGGTGCAGCCGACCAGGGCCGTCCCCTGCGTCGTCTCGTGATCGTCGAGTCCCCGACCAAGGCCCGCAAGATTGCGCCCTATCTGGGCCGCAATTACACGGTCGAGGCCTCGGTCGGTCATATCCGAGATCTTCCACGCGGTGCGGCAGACGTCCCTGCCAAGTACAAGGGACAGTCCTGGGCCCGTCTCGGCGTCGACGTCGACAACGACTTCGAGCCGATCTACGTGGTGAGCCCGGATAAGAAGGCCAAGGTATCCGAGCTCAAGAGCCTGCTGCAGGATGCCGACGAGCTCTACCTGGCCACCGACCCCGACCGCGAGGGCGAGGCCATCGCCTGGCATCTGCTGGAGACCCTCAAGCCGAAGGTCCCGGTTCGGCGCATGGTGTTCCATGAGATCACCGAGCCCGCCATTCTCGCCGCCGCGGCCGACACCAGAGACCTCGACATCGACCTCGTCGACGCGCAGGAGACCCGGCGCATCCTCGACCGTTTGTACGGCTATGAGGTCAGCCCGGTGCTGTGGAAGAAGGTCATGCCGCGATTGTCGGCAGGCCGGGTGCAGTCGGTCGCGACCAGAGTGATCGTGCAGCGCGAGCGCGAACGGATGGCATTCCGCTCCGCCGAGTACTGGGACATCGCGGCGAAGCTCGACGCAGGCGGGGAAAACGGCGATGCCACCAACCCGAGGACCTTCGGGGCGCGGCTGGTCAATGTCGCGGGAGCCCGAGTGGCCAGCGGCCGGGATTTCGGTCCGGACGGTCAGCTCAAGGGCAGCGGCGTCGTCGTACTGGACGAGGCGCACGCGCGGCGGCTCGCCGCGGCCCTCGACGGCGCCGACATGGTGGTGTCTTCCGCGGAGGCCAAGCCTTACACCCGTAAGCCGTATCCGCCGTTCATGACCTCGACATTGCAGCAGGAGGCGGGCCGCAAGCTGCGGTTCACCTCCGATCGGACCATGCGGGTCGCACAGCGGTTGTACGAAAACGGCTACATCACCTACATGCGTACCGACTCGACCACCCTGTCGGAGTCGGCGATCGCCGCGGCCAGGTCGCAGGCGACCCAGCTCTACGGCGCGGAGTACGTGCACCCGACACCGCGTCAGTACACCCGCAAGGTGAAGAACGCGCAGGAAGCGCACGAGGCGATCCGCCCGTCCGGCGACACCTTCGCCACCCCCGGCCAGCTGCACGCCCGGCTGGACAACGACGAGTTCCGGCTCTACGAGCTGATCTGGCAGCGCACCGTCGCCTCGCAGATGGCCGACGCCAGGGGTACCACGCTCACGCTGCGGATCACCGGCGTCGCGAGCACCGGCGAGGAATGCGTGTTCTCGGCCTCGGGCCGCACGATCACCTTCCCCGGCTTCCTGAAGGCCTACGTCGAGAGCGTCGACGAAGAGGCGGGCGGTCAGTCCGATGACGCCGAGTCCAGGCTGCCCGCGCTCGACGAGGGCCAGAGCGTCACCGCGGTGGAGCTGAATCCTGATGGGCACAGCACCAATCCGCCCGCGAGATACACCGAAGCATCGCTGATCAAGACGCTCGAAGAGCTCGGCATCGGACGTCCGTCGACGTATTCGTCGATCATCAAGACGATTCTGGACCGCGGCTATGTCTACAAGCGCGGTAGCGCGCTGGTGCCGTCGTGGGTGGCGTTCGCGGTGATCGGCCTGCTGGAGTCGTATTTCGGCAGACTGGTCGACTTCGACTTCACCGCAGGCATGGAGGACGACCTCGATGCCATCGCCGGTGGGCGCGAGCAGCGCGGAAACTGGTTGTCCGGCTTCTACTTCGGCGGAGATCATGGCGTCGAGGGTTCGGTCGCGCGTTCCGGTGGACTGAAGAAGATGGTCGGTGAGCGGCTCGACGAGATCGACGCCCGCGAGGTCAACTCGATCAAGCTCTTCGTCGACGAGGACGGTCGTGATGTCGTCGTCCGGGTCGGCCGGTTCGGGCCGTATCTGGAGCGGATGGTCACCAATCCCGATGACCCCGAGGGTGATTCGATTTCGCAGCGGGCCAACCTGCCCGACGATCTGCCGCCGGACGAGCTGAGCCCCGAGGTCGCCGAGAAGCTGTTCTCCACCCCGCAGGAGGGGCGTTCGCTCGGCACCGATCCGGTGAGCGGACACGAAATCGTTGCCAAGGAAGGCCGTTTCGGTCCGTACGTCACGGAGGTGCTGCCGGAGCCGCCCGCCGAAGAGACGCCCGCGCCCGCGAAGAAAACCGCGAAGAAGGCGGCGGCGCCGAAGCCTCGAACCGGATCGTTGTTCAAGACAATGGATCTGGCCACGATCACCCTCGACGACGCGCTGAAGCTGTTGTCGCTGCCGCGCGTTGTCGGTGTCGACCCCGCCAACAATGAGGAAATCACCGCGCAGAATGGGCGCTACGGCCCATATCTGAAGAAGGGCACCGATTCTCGTTCGCTCGAGAACGAGGATCAGCTGTTCACGGTGTCGCTCGAGGATGCGTTGCGGATCTACGCCGAGCCCAAGCGACGCGGCAGGCAGGCCGCGAGTGCGGCGTCGCTGCGCGAGCTCGGCAATGACGCGGCCACCGGTAAGCCGATGGTGATCAAGGATGGGCGGTTCGGCCCGTATGTCACCGACGGCGAGACCAACGCCAGCCTGCGCAAGGGCGACGAGGTCGAGTCGATCACCGACGAGCGGGCCTCGGAACTGCTCGCGGATCGGCGGGCCCGCGGACCGGTGAAAAAGAAGGCCGTGGCGAAGAAGGCGCCTGCCAAGAAGACCGCGGCCAAGAAGACCACCGCGGCCAAGAAGGCCACCGCCACCAAGACCGTCGCGAAGAAGGCCGCTGCGAAAACCACCGCCAAGAAGTCCTGAGCACACGTCGGCGCCCGATCATTCGGGCGCCGACGGCTCGGAGGTGTCGTGGCGTGCGTATCGCTGAGGTGAAAGGACCCCGATGGCAGCCGAACAGGAACGTGAGGATCTCATCGCCGCGCTGGCCGCTCAGCGCGAGCTGTTCCGGATCACGCTGCGGGGCATCGACGACGACCAGGCCAGGCAGTGCACCACGGCCAGCGAGCTGACCCTCGGTGGGTTGCTGCACCATCTGGTCAGCTGCGAGCGGCACTGGGCGACGGTCATCGAGGAACGCGACGAGACCGCGGAACTCGACGTCTCGAAGTTCGACGGCGAATATGCGATGGGTCCAGAGGAAACGGTGGCGGGTTTGCTCGCCGAATGGGATGCGGTGGCAGCGGGAACCGCGAACCTGATCCGCGCCGAAGCGAGCCTGGACACCTCCATCCCCACCCCGACCACCCCGTGGACGCCCGACCGGGTGTGGTGGACGGTGCGTTTCACTGTGCTGCACATCCTGCGCGAGATCACCCACCACAGCGGGCATGCCGACATCATCCGCGAGGCGCTCGACGGCGCGAACACCACCTATCAGCGGGTCTGAATCCGCACGGGTGGTGCATCGTGAATGTCGTGAACACCGGAATCCCTCAATGGATCATCATCGAGGGGCTACGAGAATCTTCTTGGCCGCCCGCATCCGAGGGCGGCCATCCACGCTTGACAGCGTGAGCGAGGCATCGACCGGATGTCCTTCTCCGACAACGAAATCTGCTTCGACCCGGACGGTGGAACGGGCGGGGAAGGCCGTTGGCGCGGTTCGGTCGTGATCCACGTCTCCGGGGCGGCGTTGTGGCGGCTCGGACTACATCCCGACCGGTCGACGGCGCGGGCGACCGGACCAGGCGTACTGCCTGGCGGCATGCCGCGGGCGCAACGCTGGGTGGTGAATAGGTCGCCGTGGGCGGCCCGGATCACGGTGTCGGTGCGGGCGGCTAGGGTGTACGGCGTGGCGGGTGTCTTCGATCGGCTGGTCGGCCAGGATGTGGTCGAGTCCGAGCTGACGGCTGCCGCCATCGATGCGCGCGGGGGCAGTATTTCCGGCGCGATGACGCATTCCTGGCTGTTCACCGGGCCGCCTGGATCAGGCAGATCCGTTGCGGCGCTGTGCTTTGCGGCCTCGTTGCAGTGCACCGACGAGGGCACGCCAGGGTGCGGTCGCTGCCACGCCTGTACGACGACGATGGCGGGGACGCACGGTGATGTCCGTCGGGTGATTCCTGAGGGGCTGAGTATCAGCACCAAGGAAATGCGCGAGATCGTGCAGATCGCGTCGCGGCGGCCGAGTACCGGCCGCTGGCAGGTGGTGCTCATCGAAGATGCGGACCGGCTGACCGAGGCGGCGGGCAATGTGCTGCTGAAGGTTGTCGAAGAGCCGCCGGACCGCACGGTCTTCCTGCTCTGCGCACCGTCGGTGGATCCGGAGGACATCTCGGTGACGCTGCGCTCCCGGTGCAGGCATGTGCATCTGGTGACGCCGTCGGTGCCCGCCATCGCGCAGGTCTTGCAGGACCGCGACAAGCTCGATGCGAAAACGGCCACCTGGGCGGCCTCGATCAGCGGCGGACACGTCGGTCGGGCGCGGCGTCTTGCCACCGACGAGGAGGCGCGCGGGCGTCGTCAGCGCGCGTTGGCCTTGGTGTCCGCGGTGGCCCGGCCCGGCGCGGCGTACGCGGCGGCCGATGAGTTGGTCAAGTCTGCCGACGACGAGGCCAAGCAGATGAGCGCGGCCCGCGACGAACGCGAACGGGATGAACTCGCGACCGCGCTCGGTGCGGGTGGCACCGGCAAGGGAGCGGCAGGCGCGACCCGCGGCTCGGCCGGAGTGTTGAAGGATCTCGAGCGCAGGCAGAAATCCCGCGCCACCCGAACCGGCCGCGACGCACTCGACCGCGCACTGATCGACGTCGCGGGCGTCTATCGCGACGCGCTCGCGGTCGGCTTCGGCGCCGCGCGCAACGGTTCCGGTGTCGCACTCACCCACCCGGACATCTCCGACCAGATCCACGACCTCGCCGACCGCGTTCGCCCCGAGGGCCTGCTCCGCTCGATCGAGGCTGTCCTCGCCTGCCGCGAAGCCCTCGACCTCAACGTCAAGCCCCGCTTCGCCCTGGCCGCGATGGTTGCCACCCTCATATCCGCCCAGTCCGGCTGAGCGCCGCCCGCCCACATCGCCATGACCACCCGTTTTCGCGATCCGGCCACCAAGGCGATAGACTCGCGACGCCGAAAGGCACGCCGCCTTAGCTCAGTCGGTAGAGCGCTTCACTCGTAATGAAAAGGTCGCGAGTTCGATTCTCGCAGGCGGCTCCAGCTACGTAGCCCCCTGACCAGTGTGAACAGGTCAGGGGGCTTCTTTATGAGCGAATGAACCGTGCGATCGGATCGAAGGGGCTCGCACGGCGCATCAAACGTTCGTTCTATGGCCTCGATCTTTCGTCGGGCCTGAGGCTCGACGTGATCGGGTCGGATCGGGTTTGCGACCGGTGCATAACCGACGAGAACTACTACGGGCAAAACGCAAACCCTGCCTACTTGCCCCATCAGCAGCTGTACGAGCGCGACGGTGAGTTGAAGTGGCGTGAAGGCTATAGCGTCGACCCGACGCGGACCTGAGCTACGCGCCCTTGCCGCCGCGTGAAGACAAGTAGCAGCTCGTCATGCCTTGTCTTCCGACTGCCCACCATTCGACCGAGCAGCGGGCGATACTCATTCCATGACCGCCGAACGTGAGATGGCCGAGGACCCTTCGGCTGTTCCTGTGCAAGGTGATTCAGCCTCGATCATCTATGACGAGATGCTCGACTCTCGAGTCGAGATCCAAGACATCGTCAGTTCTTCACGACTGATGGGCCTCGAATCCATGTCATTCGATCAGTTGATGACCTACATTACGGCGAAGCGTGAGTACCAAGCATCGGCGTATTCCGATACAGAGGCTGTCGACCGCGCTCGGCGCGACCATGAGTTACAGGCGGAGTCGAGGCGTACCGAGCTCGTGAAGGAAGAGGCAGAAGCAAGGAACAAGATCCTGGAAGCCCGCTTCCGTGCAGGACTCGCCGCCACGCTCGTGGCCGGCACGGTCGCCGGGGTTATTTTCGGCATTTTCAAGGGTCTTCCAGCACCGGAGTTGACGCAATACCTCGCGCCGGTGTCGGGCCTGGCCGGAATTGTCGTGGGTTATTTCTTCGGGCGTGAAGCGAGATGAGATGAGAGATCACCGCCTCGCACGCACGAGCGAGTATTGAGACGCGGGAGCGTGGGTGTTGCTCCTGGGCCGGGCGACGTTGGCCGGCCCAGGAGAACGGCGGGGTCAGCCTGCGACAGCGGTAGGGTTCGCGCGCTGGATGACGTGTTCGAGTTCGGTGTTGAAAAGATCGGTGGCTTCGATGTTCCCGAGGTGGCCGGTCGGCCACACCTGGTAGTCGGCGAGATAGCCAGTGCGGGAGAGTGTTTCGACGATCGGGCGGGACATGCTCTCGGGGAGCAGATGGTCGTCGCTGCCCGCGATGACGGTGGTCGGGACGGTCAGATACTGTGCGGCGTCACCGAGTTGGACATCGGCCAGTGCCGCCGCGTGGCGGCCGCGGGTCAGTGGGCGGCAGGAGCGAACGACGCCGAAGGCGAAGTCCACTTGGTCGTCGGTGGCGTCCTTCGTCATCACGCGCGCCTTGAAGATCGCGCTCGCCGGCCAGCCGCCGGGTAGCGGAACCGGCGTGGTCAGCACTGTTTCGGCAACGAAGTCGGGCAGGCGCACGGTGGAGCCGAACAGGGTGACGGGTTTGTTCGCGATCGTCAGCGGCCTGTTGAGTAGCGGAAGCACCTGGCTGTCGGCTCGGACATTGCCCGAGGTGGTATTCAGCAGTACGACGGCGGACGCGCGGCGCTGCACCTGCTCCGGGTAGCGAGCTGCCCACGCCTGCAACGTCATTCCGCCCATGCTGTGCCCGACGAGCACGGCGCGCTGACCGCGGCGCAGGGTGGCGTCGAGGACAGTGGACAAGTCGTCGGCCAGTGATTCCGCGCCGATGTCGACGGTGCCGAGCTGGCTCTCGCCGTGGCCGCGCTGGTCGTAGCAGACCACGCGGTACCGGTCGGCGAAGGCGTTGATCTGGGGATTCCAGTACTCGATGCTGCAGCTCCAGCCGTGGATCAGCACGATCACCTCGCCGTCGGCGGGGCCGTAGGCCTGCACCCGAAGGCGGGCGCCATCCACGGTGGTGACGGGGATGACCTCGTGCGCAACGGTGGGCGCGTTCAACGATCCGGTCCGGTAGGTACGCGATCGCAGTCCGGCACGGTAGGCGGCAGTGAGGGCGCCATTGCGCGCCTCCGCCAGCGTCCTCATCGACTTCACCAGCATTAGAGCACTCCTTTGTGTCTGCCGACACAGTACCGTGCAAGCAAGGTGCTTGCTAGTGCAAGCGCTCGCTTCCGGAAAACCTGGGCCATTCCCATGGATACCCGATAGTCGGACGGGCGAACGGTTCTTCCGGAAGAAACATCGGGCACGAGTGAGTTCTTTCGGGTACGCGCGAACGAACCAGGTCCTCACTTAGGAGTAATCGGGAGCGTGGGAAGCTCCGTTATCTGACAGGGCTGTGTGGTGACCGCTGTCCTTCTTCGGGCCTCCGGGTGTGGCCCTTCGCCGTCACTGTGTCGAAGCTCCGGGGCCGCCGAGCGTGGCGGTTGAGTCCGCGACGGAGTCTGCTGCGGACCGCAGGCGCGGACACGGCTGATCCACCGCGGCGGCGACCGACTCGCGCCCGGCTGGTGGAGAAGGGGATGGCCATGTCCGCCCTCACGACCGGGCGGACCTGATCATCGGGATGGAAATCGACGGTGATGTCGGTCGGCTGTCCGGACTGGCGATACTACAAATTCTGCTCATTCATCAGCGATACGACTCTGGTCAAGAATTTTCGTACCGCTTCATTGCTGTGCGGCTGCGGAATGCTGCCTTCGGTCAATGATAGATCGGATTCGAGCGCCGCAGTGAGGTCGGCGATGTCATCGTCTATCGTTGATCCGGCGACCGGGCGTTCGGCGAGATCCTTGGCAAGCCAATCGGCCACCTCATCGTCGAGGGTTCGCTCGAACTGCACCTTGTATAAGACGCTGTTCACAGTTCCTCGCCAACTCTCCATTATGGTGCGGTTCCCTTCGAATAGTTGAATATCGGCTCGAGATCCTTTGCCTCTAGCTCGAGCCTCGAGAAGTCTGCGCGTGAGTCATCAAGTCTTTCAATGACTTTCACCATCATGTCGAAAGTTGGCTTGTAGTGACCGCTCTTGTCCGACAGGTGCGTGATAACGCCGTTCTCCACTCGGATCTCACCTGCGCCGGCGACCGACTCTCCGGCGACAAGGCTGGAGTGATGGAATCGTCCCAGTTCATGGTAGTTCGACGCGTATATAGATCCGTTTTCGTCCATCACGAATATGGCGCATCGCTTCCTGTTTCCTGATGGCTTCGAACCTTTTCTTGTGTCGAACAAATTTCCTTCAGCGTCGTACAGCTTGCCATCTTCTCGTACGGTGATCAGATATGCCGCACGTTGCTCATTGTTAAGATATGTTATTGGACTGACCTTGTGTTTGGTCCACCATATATTGGACCCGGGCAGGCCGGCCGGTATTTCTTCGCCTTCGTAATAGCTTTCCAGATCTTTGGTTGGGTAACGTGTTCGAGTGGATGGACTCGTTGTGGTTGAAGTCTCCACACCCGGGGCTTGGCTCGGCTCGACGCTCCCGGTGATCGACGTGGCGCCGCGGTGGTCGGCCGCCACTTTTTCGCGCGCAGACGCCCCAAGGGCGTTCCTGGTCTCCGAGTAGTGCCCAGCAAGCGCTTCGGCTTGCATGCGCAGGCCGGCGGCCAGCCTCTCGAGCGCATTGATAATCGGCTTGCCAGCGTTGTTGTACAACCCACTCCTACTTGCACGGACGGTCTGCTGGCAGTCCGCTACCTTTTGCGGCTCCTTCTGAACGTCGAATCGACCGCTTCGGCATCGTCGACGGCCTTCCTGCGGTGTTGCCGCGACGTAGCGGCACCACAATATAGCGGTACATCGCCCGCGATGGAGTACAGGCGGAACTCGAAGTGGTGTACTCGAAGTGGTGTAACGGAACGCGGCCGCCCGAAGACCCGCGTCAATGGGCGAGTAGGCCGTCGATGTCCTCTGGGATGACCAAACAGACCTGGTCGTCGGGGTGGAAGTCGCCTGGAATATCGCGGCGGTTGGGGGCACGAACGAAGACCACGAGGGACGAGCCGTCGCCGGGATCTATTTCCACGGCGACCGAGCCTGGGTGATCACTGTCCGGAGCTACCTGCCAGTGACCCACATGCCCGAATTCGAGCTTGCGAGCCGCACTGACCCCGAATCCGTCGAGCCGGGTAACACCAGCGGCATCCACGTCGAGAAATTGTACTCTACCTGCGGAAACGTCGGAGTTTTTTGATCATGATCGGACCGGCACTTCGAATATGGCGGATCGCGGTGCCATGATCGCGGGCATGGCTTCCGATGCGATCGGCCTTGCGGCGCCGATTCCGGTACTTCGCATGTTCGATACCGCCAAGGCGTACGAGTTCTATTGCGATTACCTGGGATTCGCGGTCGACTGGGAACACCGGTTCGGCGCTGACTTCCCGCTCTACGCGCAACTCTCGCGATCCACGGCCAAGATCCACCTCAGCGAGCATCACGGCGACGGCACCCCGGGATCGGTCGTGTGGATAGCGGTGGACGACATCAACGCGCTGTATACGGAGTTGGCCGCGAAGAACTACCGCTATGCCCAGCCGGGCTGCCCGCAGGACGGGCCAGGTGGGCCCGGCTTCGAACTGGTCGACCCGTCGGGCAACACCGTGCGCTTCGCCCAACCCGACTAGCGCCTGGCCGAGCGGGATTTCAGCGGGTGGCGGCGGCGGGTCCGGCACGGTTACCGTTGATGCTTGTGGAGACCACGCACGTAGCATCCGACCCGGCAGCGCACCCGGAGCCGGAGGGTGCGAATCGCTCGGGGTGGCGCGCACTCGGGGTGCCGCTGCTGGTCGCGGGCGTCGGTATCGGAGCCGCGGTGCTCCTGCACTTCCGAGATCCGCACAGCGAAGGCTCCTACGGGATCTGCCCGGTCTACGGGCTGACGGGGTATTACTGCCCGGGCTGCGGCGGGCTGCGCGCCATGCACAACCTCACCGACGGCCACCTCATCGATTCCCTGCACAGCAATGTGCTCGCCGTGCCGCTGGTCCTCGCTTTCGTCCTGTTGGTGAGTGATTGGTCGGTGCGCGCCTGGCGCGGTCAGCGCATGCGCTTGCCGCGGATCGGCCGCAGCACGATGTGGGTGATATTCGGCCTGTTCGCGGTGTACTCGGTACTGCGCAACACTCCATGGGGAAGTTGGCTGACGCCGGTATGAGCGGCGCGCGACGTGGCATCCGCGAATCTTTCCGCGCGAACCGGGCGGGCTTCGGGCATGCGTGACTCGTTGAAGGACCGCGTCCGCGCGAAGCTACTGCGCCAGCTGGCCGAAGACGGCACTCCGGACGCGGAGCAGGACGATCCGCGCCAGATCGCGGTGGTGGCGGATCTCGGTGCGTTGAACGGCGTCGCCGAGGACGACCCGTTGATCGAAGAGCTGGCCACCCGCTATCTCGTCTTCTGAGACCGTTGCCGAGCCGGAGTCAGGCTCCGGTCGATACACCGCCGTAGGGCGGCAGTTGCGGTAGCGGCTTGCTGAGCAGCCAGGCATCCCAGAGCGGGCGCAGTGGGACGAGGCTGTAATGGCCTGCCAGGTCGGTGAATTCCTCGGTGGTGACCGAGGCGTGCCGGTAGCGGACGGTCCATTCCCGGAGCAGATCGAAGAACGACAGGTCGCCGAGTTCCAGCCGCAATGCGTGCAGGGCGAGCGCACCTCGCTTGTAGACCCGATCGTCGAACATGCGCTGTGGGCTGGGGTCGCCGACGGTGATGTCCTGCGGCAGCCGCGCCAGGTTGTGCCTGGCGGTCCGGGCCAGCTGGTCGGCGGTGGGTCCGCCCGCGGCCTCTGACCAGATCCATTCGGCGTAACAGGCGAAGCCCTCGTGCAGCCAGATGTCGCGCCACTGCCGGATGGTGAGGCTGTTGCCGAACCACTGGTGCGCCAGTTCGTGCGCGACGAGCCGTTCGGCGCCGCGACGGCCGTCGCAGTGGTTGGCGCCGAAGATCGAAATGCCCTGGGCCTCGATGGGGATTTCCAGCTCGTCATCGGTGACGACCACCGTGTATCCCTCGAAGGGGTACGGGCCGAAGCGCTCGGTGAACAGGTCCATCATCTGTGACTGGCGGCCGAAATCGTGGTCGAAGTCGGCGCGCAGCCGGGCGGGCACGATGGCCTGCATCGGCACCGAGCTGTGCGTGGAATCGATCCGATGTTTCTGGTACGGGCCGATCTGGATGGTGGCCAGGTAGCTCGACATCGGTTCCGGCTGTTCGTACACCCAGGTGGTCTGACTCGCCTTGGTCTGTTTGCGCATCAGGGTGCCGTTGGCCAGCGCGTAGTAGGGGGTGTCGGTGGTGATCGAAATCCGGTAGCTGGCTTTGGAACTCGGGTGGTCGTCGCAGGGGAACCAGGACGCGGCGCCGTTGGGCTGGCTGGCCACCAGCGCACCCTCGGTCAGTTCTTCCCAGCCCACCTCGCCCCATGGCCCGCGCACCGGTCGCGGAATCCCGCCGTATTGGACGACCAGCGACAGCACCCCGCCCGCCGGGATGCCGTGCTGCGGTGTGACGACCAGCTTGCCGTGCTGGTGCACATATTTCGCGGGCTTCGCGCCGTTCACGAACACCTTGGAGACGGTGAGTGATTGGGAAAGATCCAGCGCGAATCGAGGCCGGATGGCGGTGGTCACCGCGGTGATCTCGGCGCGGCCTGCCAGCCGGTTGCTGGCCACCCGGTAGACGAGGTCGAGCTCGTACCGTGATACCCGATAGCCGCGATTTCCGTTCTGCGGCAGGTAGTCGTCGATGGGCTCTTCGTAGAACTTGCCCGGCATCAGCGCGCTGCCCTGGCCTCGCTCGGCCTCGGCGCCGGACTCGACCACGGTGCGATCGGATTGCCCCACCATCGCGTGGACGGCGGCACCGTGTCACCACGCATGACCAGCGAGGCAGGGCCGATGGTCGCGCCGTCGCCGATGGTCGCGGCGGGCAATGCGACGCAATGCGGGCCGAGGGTGGCGCCCGCGCCGAGGGTGACGGTGTCCATGGCCATGATTCGATCGTGGAAGAGGTGGGTCTGCACCACGCAGCCGCGCTCCACGGTTGCGCCATCGCCGAGAGTCACCAGGTCCGCCTCCGGTAGCCAGTAGGACTCGCACCATACCCCGCGGCCGATGCGCGCGCCGAGTCCTCGCAGCCAGAGATTGAGCACCGGCGTGCCGGTTGCGGCGCGCGCGAACCACGGTGCGGCAACGGTTTCGACGAAGGTGTCGGCAACCTCGTTGCGCCACACGAACGAACTCCACAGCGGGTGTTCCTCGGCCCGAATGCGGCCGACCAGCAACCACTTTGCGGTGATCGCACTCGCGCAGGCCACCGCGCCCGCGGCCATCAGCACCAGGCCGCTCAGTACTGCGGCGGCCAGATAACCGACCGATTGCGCGGTCCATGCCAGGGTGAACAGCACGCCGAGTCCGATGGCGAAGGTCACCAGCACCGGGAATAGCCTGCACGTTTCGACGAGCGCGCGGGCCAGTTTGAGGCGCAGCGGCGGATGGAAGGTGCGCTCGGCATCGCCGGTCTCGGAGGCGCGGCGCAGTCGGACGGGTGGGCTGCCGAGCCAGGAGGAGCCTGCCTTGGACTTGGATGGTGCTGCGGAAAGCACCGCGACCAGGCCATTTTTCGGCACTCGCCGTCCGGGCGCCGTCATCCCGGAGTTGCCGAGGAACGCGCGTTTGCCGATCTTCGCGTCGCCGATGCGCAGCCAGCCGCCGCCGAGTTCGTAGCTGGCGATCATGGTGTCGTCAGCGAGGAAAGCACCGTCGGCGACGGTGGTGAATTTCGGCAGTAGCAGTACCGTCGACGCCTCGACGCTCTTGCCGACCTTCGCGCCGAGCAGGCGCAGCCACACCGGGGTGAGCAGGCTGGCGTACAGCGGGAACAGGAAGTTGCGCGCCGAATCCAGCAATCGCTCGGTGGCCCAGGCCTGCCAGCCGACGCGGCTGCGCACGGGGTGATGGCCTTCGACGAGCCCGATGCTGAGCAGCCGCACCGCGACCAGCGTTGTCACCGCGTACACGCTGAGACTCAGCAGCGTGCCGACGGGCAGGATGGCGAAGCCGCGGCCGAGCGCGCCTGCCAGGGTGCGGGCATCGCGGATGAACCAGGCGATGAACGCGCCGCCCGCGGCAAGTCCGAGAATCGGCATGGCGGCCAGCGCCATCGAGGTCACGCCGAAGATCGCGATCCAGTGCGCGGCCCGTGCGGGGGTGTGGTCGGGCCAGCGGTGCTGGGCCTTGCCGACCTTCGTCGCGGGCGAGCCCGCCCACTCTTGTTCCGCCTTGACCTTGCCCGATACCGCGGAGCCCGGTGCGATCTCCGCGTTCTTGCCGATTTTGCTGCCGGGCAGCAGGATCGACCGCGCACCGATCACCGCGCCCGGACCGATGACGATGGGTCCGATGCGCACCACATCGCCGTCGATCCAGTATCCGGACAGGTCGACCTCGGGTTCCACGCTGCAGCCGTCGCCGAGTGCGAGCATTCCGGTCACAGGGGGCAGGGTGTGCAGGTCGACGCCTTTGCCGATCTTCGCGCCGAGTGCGCGCGCGAAGGGCACCATCCACGGTGCGCCGGACAGGCTTTCGGCCCCGCTGGCCTCCGACAGCCGGACCGCTGCCCACAGGCGCAGGTGCACCGATCCGCCGCGCGGGTAGTTGCCGGGCGATACTCCGCGCAGCAGCATGCGGGCCCCGGTCGCGCACATGACCATGCGGCCGGGCGGGGAGATGAAGAGCAGGAACGCGGCAAGGGTCCACCACCAGGACAGGTGGGGCAGCCACGGCAGTGAGCCGGACCAGCCCGCGATGTTCCCGACGATCGCCAGCCAGGTGAGCCACTGCATGCCCGTCAGGGTCGACAGCGGAACGGTCGCGAGCACCTGGATCCCTTGGGCGCGCAGCGGAGTCGGACGCACGACACGCTTTTCGGTGGCGGCCGTCGGCGCGGTCTCGTCCAGCAATTCGGCGAGCGCGCCGAGGCGGGGATGGTCGTAGAGATCGGCGACCGCGATGCGCGGGTAGCGTTCGCGCAGCGCGGTGACCAGTTGCGCGGCAGCGAGTGAGCCGCCGCCGACGTCGAAGAAATCGGTATCGGGGCTGGTGACCGCGGCGCCGAGGATCGCATCCCACAAGCCGGCGACCCATTGCTCGGTGGCGGTGAGATCGTGGCTCGGGGTGTCGGTGTCGTTCGGCAGCGGCCATGGCAGTGCGTCGCGGTCGACCTTGCCCGAGGTGCGGGTGGGCAGTTCGGAGACCACGGCGAGGCGTGGCACCAGTGGCGCCGGGAGTTGTTCTGCGAGTACAGCTCTGGCGGCGGAGAGGTCGAAGTCGGCCACGGTGCCGGTTAGATAGCCGACCAGGATCTTGTTGCCCGCCTTGGTGGTTCGGATCGCCGCGGCGGCTCCGGTCACGCCGGGCAGGTGCTGCAGCGCGTTGTCGATCTCACCGAGCTCGATGCGGCGGCCGCCCAGTTTGATCTGGTCGTCGGCGCGGCCGAGGAAGACCAAGCCCGCGCGGTCGTTGCGGACCAGGTCACCGCTGCGGTAGGCGCGGCCCCAGCCCACCGACGGCAGCGGGGCGTATTTCTCGGCGTCCTTCACCGGATCGAGGTAGCGGGCCAAACCGACCCCGCCGATCACCAGTTCGCCGGATTCGCCCTCGTCCACCGGATTTCCGTCTCCGTCGACGACGGTGAGATCCCAGCCGTCCAGCGGGAGCCCGATCCGCACCGGGAAACTTCCGTCCAGCAGTGCCGCGCAGGCGACGACCGTTGCTTCGGTGGGGCCGTAGGTATTCCACACCTCGCGGTCGGAATCTTCGCTTCCGGCAAGGCGTTCAGCGAGTTCCGGCGGCACCGCTTCGCCGCCGAAGATCAGCAGCCGGACCGGGTCGAGCGCCTCGGCGGGCCAGGTCGCCGCCAGGGTGGGCACCGTGGAGACGATGCTGATTTCCCGGCGCACCAGCCAGGGGCCGAGGTCGGCGCCGGTGCGAACCAGGGCGCGTGGCGCAGGTACGAGGCAGGCGCCGTTGCGCCAGGCCAGCCACATTTCCTCGCAGGAGGCGTCGAACGCGACCGAGAGCCCGGCGAGCACCCGGTCACCCGGTCCGATCGGGGTGTCCTGCAGGAACAGTCGCGCCTCGGCGTCGACGAATGCGGCGGCGTTGCGGTGGGTTACCGCGACACCTTTCGGGGTGCCGGTGGAACCGGAGGTGAAGATGATCCAGGCGTCGTCGGCGGGGGTGGGGCGCAGGAGCGAGTCATCGGCAGTGTCGGCGGCGGTCGAGTCGGCTCCCGCCGCGATCCGTTCGGCTCCTTCCTTGGTTGTCTTGATGCCCGCCCCGGTCACGATCGCGGTGACCTTCGCTTCGCCGAAGACCAACCTGGCGCGTTCGTCGGGGTCGTCGGCATCGACCGGAACGTAGGCGGCGCCCGCGTGCAGGATGGCCAGGATAGTGACGTAAAGCTCATGTGTGCCCGATGACATCCGCACGCCGACTCGGTCGCCCGGCCGCACGCCGGCCGCGATCAGCCGGGCGACTCCGGTCTCGATCTCGGCGCGTAGCTCGGTGTAGCTGAGGACCACGGCGCCGTCGTCGATGGCGGCGGCGTTGGGGTGGGCGGCGGTGGTGCTGGTCAAGATGTCGACAAGGGTCCTGACCTGCGGAGCGAGTCCGGCGCGCAGGAGCGGATCCGATGCGATCGGGTCCTCGCCCGCAACGGCGTCGACCTGCGGCTGCAGCATCACGTCCTGCCCCACCTCTCATAGACCTGCCTAGCGCTTCACGAGTGTTGTTTCACAAGAGGGTTACCAATCGGCAAACGCCATGGTGACCAACAGTCCACGGTACCTGCGGTACTGGATTTACGTCGTTCAACGAACCGGGTGGTTGGTCTGCTCAGTCGTCGTATCCGAGGGCTTTCAACGCCAGGCGATGCAGGGTGTTGCGCTCCTCGTCGTCGAGGCGGCGCAGGACCGTGGCGGTGGCCTGCTCGATCAGCTCGTCGGTGCGGCGGCGCTCGGCTCGTCCGGCCTGGGTGATGGATAGGCGGTATTTGCGGCGGTCGTCCGGATCGCGCGTGCGGATCACGAACCCCGCCTGCTCCAATCCGTCGATCATCCGGACGACCTCGCTGCGATCGATGTGCAGCGCGTCCGATACCTGCTGCTGGCTGAGTTCGTCGTTGTCTTCCAGATGGACAAGTACCCACTGATCGCGCAGTGACGAGCCGATCTCGGTCTTGAGCGCCCGATTCAGCTTGCCGAACACATACGTCGGGAAACGCAGCAGGCCGGGCGGGCGCGCGGAGTCGGCGGACATCCCGGAATTCTACCCATTGTTGACTGACTAGATTGTTGATAATCTCCGCAATCTACAAACTCAACAGATTTGGGGAGGGCTATGACGGACACTCGGAACGCGGTCACCGCGGGTCGAACCGCACTGGAACCGATCACCGCACAGGTGTGGCGGGTGGCCGGTGTCGTCGTCTTCGGCGCGGTGATGAGCATGCTGGACACCTCGCTGGTGAATATCGGGCTCAACGTGATCGCGCGCGATCTCGGCGCTTCGCTGGACAGCGCGCAGTGGATCGCCAGCGCCTACCTGCTCGCGCTCGCGGTCACGTTGCCGCTGTGCGGGTGGCTCGGTCGGCGAGTGGGGACCGACCGGGTGTGGCTCGGCGCTTTGGTCGCCTTCACGGTCGTCTCCGGTCTCTGCGCGCTTGCTCCGAGTATCGGCTGGCTTATCGCGCTGCGCGTCACGCAGGGTTTGGCCGCCGGGCTGCTGGTGCCCGCCGGGCAGACGTTGATCGGCCGCGCCGCGGGCCCACAGCGGCTGGGGCGGGTGATGAGCGTGGTCGGGATCGCCGTGGTCGCCGCACCCGCGATCGGGCCGACCATCGGTGGCGTGCTGCTTGCTCAGCTGTCGTGGGAATGGCTGTTCCTGATCAATATTCCGTTCGGCGCGGTGGCATTCGTCCTCGCACGGCGCGTGCTGCCGCGCGAGGACGTGCGCGGCCGCGGCGAGCCATTCGATGTCGCGGGGTTCGTGCTGATCGGGACCGGGCTGTCGCTACTGGTCTACGGGCTCGGCGAATTCGGCAGCCGAGGCCGGCTTTCGGCGGTGTCGGTGTGGGTTCCCGTGCTGGCCGGTGCGGTGGCGCTCGGTGGCTTCGTGCTGCGCTCGGTACGCGGCCGCGGGCCGAAGGTCCTCGATATCGGCTTGTTCCGCACTACGATCTTCGCTACCGCGAACGTGGCCAACTTCTTCGCCGGCGTGGCGATGTTCGGGACGATGCTGTTGCTGCCCTTGTACTTCCAGTTACTGCATGGCAAAGGGTTGATCGCGACGGGGCTGTCGCTGCTCACGTTCGGTCTCGGCGGCATCGTCGCGCTGCCTGTCGCGGGACGGCTGACCGACCGCTACGGCGGTGGTGTCGTGGCGGTGGCGGGCAATGCGCTGATCATCGCGACCACAGTGCCGTTCGCACTGTCGGACGCCTCGTTGAATTCCGTGCTGGTGCAGGCGTTATTGCTGGTCAGGGGTATGGCGGCGGGGCTGACCGGAGTGCCCGTCGTGGCGGCGGCCTATGCGGCGGTGGGTCGCGAGCAGCTCCCGGATGCCGCGTCGTTCGTGAATATCTTGCAGCGGGTGGGCGGCGCTGTCGGTGCGGCGTTGATGGCGGTCGTCCTCTACCGCACGGCCGCGGCGGGTGCGTCCGTCGATGTGAGTTTCCAGCGGTCGTTCTGGTGGCTCACCGGGGTGGGAGCTGTCGCGCTCGTTGCCTCGATCCTGCTGTGGCGCAAGGAAAAAGGGTGACCTAGGCGGCGGAGGCCGCGGTGCCGATGCCGAGGGCCGCGAGGACGGCCGCGCTCGCCTGCTCCAGGCGATCGCGGACCTTCGGCTTGCGCAGTATCGCCACGGCGCGCGAGGCGGCGATCGCGAGCAGCACCATCTCCACCGCGGCGATGCTCGATTCGACCGCGCCGAGGGCGAGGGTGTTGGCGAAGGTGACATCGGTGAGGAACTGGGGCAGCACGGCCAGGTAGAACAGGCCGACCTTCGGGTTGAACATGCACGACACCAGCCCTGCGGCGAATGCCGAGCGAATCGATGCGGGGGAACCGGAATTCGCCTGCGCGGTAACCGCTTCGGTCGGGTCGAGGGCGGCACGCCGCTGTCGCCGGTGATCGATCAGCGCACGAACTCCCAAGTACACCAAGTAGATTCCGCCGACGATCTTGAGCGCGCGATAGGCCGTCGCCGACTGCTCCAGCAGGGCGGCGACGCCCGCCGCGACCACAACGGCCCACACGATGCCGCCGAGCGCCGACCCGAGCGCCGCCGCGATCCCGGGTCGCGCGTCCACCATCGAGAAGCGCAGCACCAGGAACGAATCGGGGCCGGGCGTGATCGACAGCAGTACGCACAGGCCGACGAAACTGAGCAGCAGGGAAAGCGTCACCCACCGATGGGACCGCACATCACGACATCGCGCAACCGGTTTCGACCGGCCGAGACCATGCTCGCCGGGCCTTGGCCGCGGGCGTCGTGTTTTCGATTCCGGTTGACAGCGGCCGGTGCGGTCTGCCAATCTCGGTGCAGGTCATGAGTACCAGCATCAAGCCCTGGCTAGCTGGTCGGCAACCCTCCTCCGCGGTGGGGTGCTCCAGGTGACGACCTGGCCGCCGCCCGACCGGGCGCGGCAAGCGCGGACTCGTACACCCCTTGGTTCCGGGTCCCATGACCGACGGGATTTCGTGATGACTGTTGTTGTGGATCAGACCTGTGCCGCCCTCGCCCGGGTTTCCGGCGGCGACCTCCTTGTGCCGCTCGTCCAGGGCGGAACGACCACCTACGCGAACTTCGACTACGCCGCGAGCGCACCGGCATTGGCGCAGGTCACCGACCGGGTGCAGCAGCTGTTGCCGTTCTACGCGAGCGTGCACCGCGGTGCGGGCTACGCCTCGCGGATCTCCACCGAGTGCTACGAGGCGGCTCGCGGTTCGGTGTCCAGGTTCCTCGATGCCGACGACGACCAAGTGGTGGTGTTCACTCGCAATACCACCGACGCGCTGAACCTGCTCGCCGCGTGCGTGCCCGGCGACACCGTGGTGCTGGATATCGAGCACCACGCCAACTTCCTGGCGTGGACGCGCAATGGCCGCCGCGTAGTTCGGGCCGCGGACACTGTGGCCGAGACTATCCGGCTGCTGATCGCCGAACTGTGCAGCAAGCCCGCCGCGCTGCTCGCGGTCACCGGGGCTTCCAACGTCACCGGCGAGGTGCTGCCGTTGGAGCGGCTGGCCACCATCGCACACCAGTGCGGCGCGCGCATCCTGGTCGACGCCGCGCAGCTGGCTCCGCATCGCCGAATCAGCCTGCGCGACAGCGGCATCGACTACCTCGCCTGCTCCGGGCACAAGCTGTACGCGCCGTACGGCGCGGGTGTGCTGGTCGGGCGCCGCGATTGGCTGGATGCCGCCGATCCGTACCTGGCAGGCGGTGGCGCGGTGCGCGAGGTCACCACCACGGGCGCCGACTGGGCCCCCGCGCCGCAGCGGCACGAAGCAGGCTCCCCGAACGTCCTCGGTGCGGCCGCGCTCGCCGCCGCCTGTGAGGCGCTCTGTGCGATCGATCCCGAAACCCTCGCCACCCACGAACGTCTGCTCGCCGACCGACTCCGCGTCGGCCTTTCCGCCATCCCCGGCGTCGACCTGCTGCGCATCTGGGACGACAGCCCCGACACCGTCGGCATCGTCGCCTTCACCCTGGACGGCTTCGCCCCCGGCCACGTCGCCGCCTATCTCTCCGCCGAACACGGCATCGGCATCCGCGACGGCCGCTTCTGCGCTCACCCGCTACTGGCCCGCCTCGGTCTCGACGGCGCACTGCGCGCCAGCATCGGCCTCGGCACCAGCTCCGCCGACGTCGACCGCCTCGTCGACGCCGTCGCCACCCTCGTCGAATCCGGCGCCACCTGGAACTACGCCGCCACCGATGGCCTCTGGAACCCCACCCCCGAAACCCGCCCTTTCACCAGCCTCGATACCACCGGCGGCGCCGCACCCTGCAGCATCGGCTGACCGGTCTTTGTGTGGTTGTCCGCGACCCTCAGCGCGCGGGAGGCCGGGTAACCGGGCTCATTCGCCGAGGGCGCTCGGGCGGTGGTAGCGGCCGTTGTAATAGAGCAGCGGCGCGGCGGCCGGTTTTTCATCGGTGTTGTCGTGGACGCGGGTGACCAGGCCGACGGCGAGGGTGTGGTCGCCGATGGGGATGAGCTGTTGGATGACGGCGCGGACCCAGATGGGGGTGCCGTGCAGGACCGGCTCGCCGGTGTCGAGGGTGGTCCACAGCGAGCGGTCGGTGAAACGTTCCTCCGCGGCGCGCGCGAAGCGCTGGGCCAGGTGGTGCTGGTGTTCACCGAGGAAGTGGATGACCACCGAATCGGCCTTCAGCAGGGCGGCGATGCTCGAGGAAGTGTGTGCGATGTTGAAGGAGACCAGCGGGGGTTTCAGCGACAAAGACGCGAAGGATGTCGCGGTGAAGCCGACCGGGCCGTTCTCGGAGCAGAGCGTGACGACCGTGACGCCCGCGGGATAGTGGCGCATAGAGGCGCGGTATTGCTCGGCGGTGATGCCGCTCAGATCGTCGGGAATCCGGAAATTCGTGGCGGGCCGTTGTGCTTCGGTCACATGACGAAGCTACGCCCGGTTCGAGGGTGGTGGGCGCCGACGTCGTTGTTCGATTGATGTTCGCACCGGCTGCCGCTCTGCTCGCGTGGGGTGATCGCCGCTGGTCGAGATTCAGTCCACGTCGATCGGAAGTCCGGCGGTGATCCGCACCAGTTCGCGAAAAGACGTGCGGAATACGGTGTCCGGATGACCGCCCGCGGCCCACAGCTCGCGATGCTCGGAGAGTGCGGTATCGACCCAGGTCGGCAGGTTGGTGGGGTGGCCGACCGGAGCGATGCCGCCGATCGGCTGGCCGGTGACCTCCCGCACCATCGCGGCGGGGGCGCGGGTCAGGGTGCCCTCGAGCCGCTCGCCGGTGTTGCGCAGATCGACCTGATGCGCGCCGGAAACCAGCAGCAGCACCGGGTCTTCGTCGAGTAGGAACACGAGTGATTTCGTGATGGCCCCCACGTCGACGCCCAGTGCCCGCGCGGCATCGGCGGGGGTGGGTGTCGGTGCGGGCTGCGTGACGATCACACCGTGATGGCCGCGCGCGATCAATGTGTCCGCGACCCGGCATGCGACCGGTGGTAGGGACCTGCGCATGAAACAAGGGTAGAGCGATTGCGGGCGGTACGCCGGGCGAGTGAATCAGTCAGTAGTCCGGGTATCCGTCGGAGGGCCCGAGCATGGTGTCGATGTGCGCCCGGGTGATCCGTGCGAGCTCGGTGACGACGCGCTGCGAGAACTGTTCGTGGACAACCGCGTCGAAGGCGCGATCAAGATCGGGCTGGGAGAGCGCCAGCAGCTCGACATCCACCTTGGCCAGCAGTGCGTCCCGATCCGGGAACGGACGAGCGTCGGCGATCGTGGCTGCCCATGTGACATTGCAGCAGCATTCGAACAGGGCATGAACGGCGCGGCCGCGACTGATCGTATTGAAGCGGTCGAGACCGATTCCTTGATGCATCAGCACGATGACCTCCGAGCCCGGTGAGCAAGTTTGCTGATCGGTGTCAATCATGGAGCCGGCGTCGGGCGATAACCAGCGCGGCGCACCGTTCTTTGCACAGCATTTACATGCGATGTTCGCTATGCGCCGCGGCCTGGCGCCGGCATTTCCGGGATCCGGAGTCTTGGTCTGCGTCCGGCTCGATACGCTGTACAAATGACTGATTGGCAGGCTTTCACCGTCGAAACCAAGGACCACGTCGCGCAGGTGACGCTGACCGGTCCTGGCAAGGGCAATGCGATGGGCCCGGATTTCTGGCGTGAGCTGCCGGAGGTCTTCCGTGGCCTGGACGAAGACCCTGAGGTGCGCGCGATCGTGCTCACCGGTTCCGGCAAGCACTTCTCCTACGGTCTGGACCTGGCCGCGATGGCGGGGACGTTCGGTTCGGTGTTGGCGGATAAGGCCTTCGCCGCGCCGCGGACCGATTTCCTCTACGAGGTGCGCCGGATGCAAGCCGCGGTGACCGCGGTGGCGGACTGCCGCAAGCCGGTCATCGCCGCGGTGTCGGGTTGGTGCATCGGCGGCGGGCTCGACCTGATCGCCGCCGTCGATATCCGCTACGCGAGCGCGGAGGCGAAGTTCAGCCTGCGCGAGGCGAAGGTGGCGATCGTCGCCGATATCGGATCGCTGCACCGGCTGCCCGGCATCATCGGTGAGGGGCACCTGCGCGAGCTCGCTTTCACCGGCAAGGACATCGACGCCGCGCGTGCCGAGAAGATCGGCCTCGTCAACGACGTGTTCGCCGATCAGGACGCGGTGCTCGACGCGGCGCACGCCACGGCACGCGAGATCGCGGCGAACCCGCCGCTGGTGGTGCAGGGCGCGAAGGACGTGCTCGAGCAGCGGACCAAGGATCAGGTGGCCGCCGGGCTGCGCTATGTGTCCGCGTGGAACTCCGCATTCCTGCCCTCGGAGGACCTCACCGAGGCCATTCAGGCGGTGTTCGAGAAGCGGGCACCGGAGTTCAAGGGCCGGTAAAGGCCGGTAAAACGCTTGCCATGGCCGCGGGCTCGTCTACATACTTGCATCACGCAACTAATTGATTTACGCAAGTAAAGGTAGGCCGGAGTGGACGCTGACGATCAGTCGGTCGAAACGATCGCGATCCAGCTCACCCGGCTGCAGCGGCACCGCGACCGGGTCGCGGCGCAGTTGCGCACCAGGGACGGCGTGGATCCCGCGGCATTCGCGATCCTGTTCCGGCTGCTCTGCGACGGACCGATGCGCTCGGGCGCGCTCGCCGAGGCGGTGCATTCGGACGCCTCGACGGTCAGTCGGCAGGTCGCGCAGCTGGTGGAGCGGACGCTGGTCGAGCGGCAAGCCGATCGGTCCGACGGCCGTGCCACCGTGCTGGTCGTCACCGAGCACGGCCGCGCCGTCGCGGAGCAGATCCGCAGGCGCAGGCACGAAAACCTGACCAGGGTGATGGCGGCTTGGACGCCGCAGGACCGGGCCGTTTTCGCCGGTCTGCTCCGGCAGTTCGTCGACGATTTCGAGCAGGCCAAGCCCGCCATGCTCGCGGCCATCCGCGGCAACCAGGATTTGTACAACAGTGAGACGGAGAACGATTCGTGACCGCACCGGCAACCGTGGAGGAATCCACCGGTTTCACCCACCGGCAGATCTTGACCATTCTCAGTGGCCTGATGCTCGGCATGCTGCTCGCGGCGCTGGACCAGACCATTGTGTCCACCGCGATCCGCACCATTGCCGATGATCTCGACGGCTACTCGATGCAGGCCTGGGCGACCACGGCCTACCTGATCACCGCGACCCTGGCGACGCCGTTGTACGGCAAGTTGTCCGACATGTTCGGCCGCAAGCCGTTCTTCATGGCCGCGATCACCATCTTCGTAGTCGGCTCGTTGCTGTGCACACTGGCGCAGTCGATGTACCAGCTCGCGGCGTTCCGCGCGTTCCAGGGACTCGGCGCGGGCGGCTTGATGTCGCTGGCGCTGACCATCCTCGGCGACATCGTCGGTCCGCGTGAACGCGCCAAGTACCAGGGGTACTTCCTCGCGGTGTTCGGCACCTCCAGCGTGGTCGGCCCCGTGCTCGGCGGCGTGCTCGCAGGTCAGGACACCATTCTCGGGGTCAGCGGCTGGCGCTGGGTCTTCCTCGTCAACGTGCCGGTCGGGCTGATCGCGCTCGGCGTCGTATCCAAGGTGCTCAAGCTGCCCAAGCGCCCGAACTCGACGGACCGGGTCGACTGGTGGGGTGCGTTCGTGCTCGCGGTCGGGCTGGTGCCGCTGCTCATCGTCGCCGAGCAGGGCCGCGAATGGGGTTGGGGCAGTGGGCGTTCGGTGCTCTGCTACGTGATCGGCGTGCTCGGCATCATCGGGTTCGTGCTGGTCGAGAAGGCGTTGAAGGACAAGGCGCTGATCCCGCTGCGGATGTTCTCCAACCGCACCTTCGCGCTCGGCGTTGTCATTTCCTTTGTTGTCGGCGCCGGGATGTTCGGCGGTATTTCGCTGCTGCCGCAGTACCTGCAGGTGGTGCGTGGTGCGAGCCCGACGTTGGCGGGTCTGCAGATGTTGCCGATGGTGCTCGGGCTGATGACGGGTTCGGTCGTGTCCGGACAGCTGATTTCGCGTACCGGCCGCTACCGGGCCTTCCCGTTGATCGGCGCGTCGATGCTGACGCTCGGTCTGTTCCTGCTGCACTTCCTCGACGCCGACAGCCCGCTGTGGCTGGTCATGATCTTCATGGCCTGCACCGGTTTCGGCCTGGGCAACCTGATGCAGCCGCTGACCCTCGCGGTGCAGAATGCGCTGCCGCCCAAGGACATGGGCGTGTCCACCGCCGCGGCGACCTTCTTCCGGCAGATCGGCGGCACGCTGGGTGTCGCGGTGTTCCTCTCGATTCTGTTCGCGCAGCTGACCCCGAACATCTCCACCGAGATGAAGTCCGCGGCCACCGATCCGGCCTTCCAGCACGCGGTCGTCCAGGGTGCGCAGAGCAGCAACCCCGCCGATGCCGCACTCGCGAAGGGCCTGCTCGCACAGGACACGTCGGCGGCGAGTGATGTGCTGAAGGACAGTTCGATCATCCAGCAGCTGAACCCCGATCTGGCGCGGCCGTTCAAGGTCGGGTTCGCCGAATCGATGTCGACGGTGTTCCTGACGGCGACCGCGGTGGCGCTGCTCGCGCTGATCCTGGTGCTGTTCTGGAAGGAAGTGCCGCTGCGGATGATGAGCGGGATCCAGGCGGCCAAGGGCGACGCGGCGGAATCGGCGAACGGCGCGGGACCGGATGTCGTGGAGCGCACAGGACTGCCGCTCGCGGGTGGCGAGGTCTTGAATCCGTCGGAAGATGCGGTCGAGGCCGTGGCGACGTCGGCCAACGGCACCGCGAGTTCGAACGGTGCCGGAGCGAAATCGGTAGGTAGCGTCGATTCGGTGTGAATCGACCGGACCTGGCCGCTGCCTGGTTCCGACGGTCTCGTCGGTGCCAGGCCGCGGCGTTTTCCGGTCCGGCGGGAGCATGCGCAGCCTGACGCGAGGGCCGTCCGGTGCCGGTTCCCCGCACTGCCCTCGGGCATCGGCGCGAGCAGCGTGGGCTACGGTCGCGTCGTGACGATGTCATGGGTGCGCTGACCATGCACTACCTCCGGGACCGGCTGCGGCGGCTGCCGTCGGCGATCGGTTACCTGGTCATCGGTGGCGTCACCTCGGTCTTGTCCCTTTTTGCCGTGATCGGGCTATTGCTGGTGGTCGCGCTGAGCCTGGTCGGTGTCGGGATTCCCGCGATACCCGAGGCGCTGCGGGTGCTGCGACCCCTGATCGGAGTCGAACGCCGCAGGGCGGCTCGGCGGCTCGGCGAGCCCATCGAAGCGGTCTATCGGCCGATGGAAGGCGATCTGCGCAGGCAGCTCGCCACAGCATTCACCGATCCGGCCAATCGCCGCGATATCGGGTGGCTGCTGCTGCACGCGGTGACCGGAATCTATGTCGGGGTGCTGGCCGTCGCGCTGCCGCTGAGCGCGCTCAACCAGCTGGTGATTCCGGCGTATTGGCGGTTGGTTCCCGCCGGTGCCGTCGACAACTTCGGAATGGCGGTCGACTCATGGTCGACGGCATTGCTGAGCATGCTGATCGCGGTGCCGGTCGGAGCCGTGGCCTTGCAACTGCCCGTGATCGCGGGATGGCAGGCAACCGCGGCCAGAATACTGCTCTCGCCACCGGAGGATGTCCTGCTGGCCGATCGGGTGGCGGCGCTGACCGCGACACGGGCGGCCGCGCTGGATGCGCACGGCGCGGAGTTGCGCCGGATCGAACGCGATCTGCACGACGGTGCGCAGGCCAGGATCGCCGCGGTGATCATGCAGCTCGGCCTGGCCGACCAACTGCGCGAACAGGATCCGGCGGCGGCACAGGGATTGGTGCGCAAAGCGCAGGACACCGCGACGGCGGCGTTGGCGGAGCTGCGCGATGTGGTGCGCAGCGTGTATCCGCCGGTGCTGTCGGATCGCGGTCTGGCGAGTGCGATCTCGGCGCTCGCCGCCCGCAGCCCCATCCCGGTCGTGCTCGACCTGAGCCAGGTCGGCAGGCGGCCCGCCGCAGTCGAGGCCGCCGCCTATTTCGTTATTGCCGAGGCGCTCACGAATGCCACCAAACACTCTGGCGCAGAATCCATTTCGATCGTGCTCGGCGGTGCGCCGGAGGTGCTGGCGATCGAGATCTCCGATGACGGGGTCGGCGGCGCCGGGGAGGCCTACGGCGGCGGGCTCGCAGGCATCCGGCGGCGAGCCGAGGCGCTCGACGGCCGGATGGAGCTGACCAGTCCGGACGGTGGCCCTACTGTGTTGCGGGTGGAGCTGCCGTGCGGGTTGTGATTGCCGAGGACGATGCCCTGCTGCGCGAGGGCCTCGTGCTCCTGCTGAGCACCGCGGGCATCGAGGTGGTCGCGGCGGTCGACAATGCCGACGACTTCCTTGCCGTGGTGACCGCCGATCGACCGGACGCCGTCGTGGTCGATGTCCGGCTCCCCCCGACCTTCACCGATGACGGGCTGCGTGCGGCGGTGCGCGCCCGCGCCGTGCACCCGGGCCTGCCGGTGCTGGTGCTGTCGTCGTATGTGGAGGACAGCTACGCCGCGGAACTGCTCGGCGACGGTGCGGGCGGCGTCGGCTACCTGCTCAAGGAGCGAGTCGGCAAGGTCGACCGCTTCCTGGATTCGCTGCGCCGGGTCGCCGACGGCGGCACCGCGATGGACCCCGAGGTGATCTCGCAATTGCTGGTGCGCCGCACAGCCGATGACCCGCTCGGCGCGCTCACCGCTCGGGAGCGGGAGGTGCTCGCGCTGATGGCGGAGGGGCACAACAACACGACGATCGCCGCGCGGCTCGTGGTCAGCGAAGGTGCTGTGCACAAGCACATTCGCAGTATTTTCGCGAAGCTCGGGCTGTCGGCCGATGAGGTGGGCCACCGGCGGGTGCTCGCCGTGCTCGCGTATCTGAACGCGTGATCGCGACCGGCTCTGGCACGCCGAATCGCCTGAACCTCGGTGCGGCTCAGGCGATTACCTATCCGCCGTCCCGGCAGACGGCGAAATCATGGCACCTCCGGGTTCGAGATCTGGCGGGACGATGGTGGTGCGGTGCTGTCAGTCGGCTCGGCAGGTGACGTCGGCGGCGGGCAGCGTGCCGTCGCGCAGATAGGTGTTCACCACGTCGTAGGTGCAGGTGTTCGGGTAGTTCCCGAAGATCCAGTGGATCGGGACGTCCTGCAAGGTGACCATGCGCGACGCCGACAGGTCGCGGCGCATGGCGACCGCCCCCTGGTGGGTGGTGCGGGTGTCTCCGGTGGACTGGACGATCAGGGCGGGGACCGCATTGCGTACCTGGGTCGGCGCTTCGGCGGGCGGCGCCCAGAAGGCGCACGGGGTGATGTTGTTGGCGAACGCGCCGAAGACCGGTTGGGCCGCCCGGGCGGCTTCGATATTGCGCCAGTACAGGGCGGGGTCACGAGGCGTTGCGACGTCACCGCACATGATGGCCATCTGGGCCGAACTGTCGCGCGGCTTCGCGTCGAGCATGAACGAGAGCATGGTGTCGAGTTCTGGTGCGATCTCGACCGGTTTGCCCTCGGCGGCGTCGGCGACCTGACGGATCTGCCCGGCCAGCTTTTCGTAGTTGCGCGGGTCGTCCAGTCCGACGAACAGCATCATCGGCAGTGTGTGTTCGTCGACGGCGTACTCGCCCAGGCGGATCGGGTCCGCGGCCGCGCGCCGGATCAGGTCGAGCATCGTGCCGCGGACCTGGTCGCGGGTTGCGCCGAAGTGGTACTCGCCGTCGTCGGCCGCCACGAAGTCCGCCCACAGGTCAAGCGCGGCCTCGTTGATGGGTCCCATGTCCTGCATCATGCCGACCGCGCCGTACCGGTCCGGATCCACGCTGCTGTCCAGCACGATCCGGTCGCTGCGCTCCGGAAACATCTGGGTGAACACCGCGCCGAGGTAGGTGCCGTAGGAGGTGCCGAAGTAGCTGGCTTTCTCCGCGCCGAGCGCGGCGCGGATCACATCCATGTCCCGCGCGGTGTTGCGGGTGGTGAAGTACCGCAGGCGCTCGCCTTCGGCGGCGGCGCAGCGGGCAGCCAGATCGCCTTGCGTGGCAACGGATTCGGCGAAGCCGACCGCGTCGATCCCGGCGGATTGCAAGCCGAAGCCGCGCGGCCAATGGCAGTCGAGCGGAGACGACCGCCCGACACCGCGCGGATCCATGCCGATCAGGTCGTAGCGGGCCCGCACGTCGGGGGCCATGGCCGCACTGACGTCGACCATGAAATCGAGTCCGGGGCCGCCGGGTCCGCCGGAATTGGACAGCATCACGCCGCGGCGCTGCGCCGGATCGGTGGCGGCCATCCGCGAAATAGCCACCGTGATCGTTTCGCCCTGTGGTTCGGAGTAATTCAGCGGCACCGTGATATCGGCGCATTGCGCGCCCGCCGGGTCGAGGCGTGAGTCGTCGCACGATTTCCATTGCAGCGGTTGGCTGTAGAAGCGATCCAGGGTCGGACCGTCGGCGTCGGCGGGGGCGGCACAGGCCAGACCCGTGCCCGCGAGGAGGGCGGCGAAGGTGACCTGGACGGCCATCGTCGCCTTGTGGCGTTTCACTGTCGAATCTCCGATGCTCGATCGAATGTGGTGGTAGGGGAGTGTGTTTCGGATGGTCATCCGCCACAGATGGCGACCTTGAAGACGTTCTCGACCGCGTCGAACTCCGCCTGGCTGGTCGGCAGTTGATTCGTGGACACCACGACCGCGGTGCCGTCGGCGGCGACGCCGGTGCGGACCTCGAAGCCGGGGATGCTGCCGCCGTGTCCCCAGACCTCTGTGCCGCAGGGCACGGGGCGATGGATCAGCCCGAGCCCGTAGCCGGCTCCCGGCTCGCGGTCGAACGGCACGGTCCGCCGCATCTGCGCCAATTGCGCCGCGGGCAAGAGCTTTCCGCCCAGTAGCGCGCTGAAGAACCGATTCACCTCCGCGCCGGTCGAGATCATCGCGCCCGCCGCGCCCGCCCAGGAAGTTTCGGTATTCGTGAAATCGACGCGCTTCCCCTCGGTCGAGTGGTAGCCGGACGGATGCGGATCGCGGATTCCGGTCTCGCCCGGCGCCGGGAAGTAGGTGGCCCGCAGGCCGAGCGGTTCGATGATCCGGCGGGTGATCTCGGCGGCGGGCGAGCGGCCTGTCACCTTCTCGATCAGCATGCCGAGGACGATGTAGTTGGTGTTGGTGTACTCGGCGCGCGCGCCGGGTTCGTAATTCGGCGGCATCGCCATCGCCCTGCGGACCAGGTCCGCGGGCTCGAAGCGCTGCCACCTAATGGCCTCAGAGGTGGGGTCGAGCTGAGTACCCTCGCCGGCCATGCCGCCATCGGCCGTGCCGTGACCGAGGTAGTCAGGGATGCCGCTGGTGTGCTGCATCAACTGCCGCACCGTGATTCGGTTGCCGTCGTTCCCCGTGCCCTGCACCACGCCGGGCAGGTACCGCTCGATGGGGGCGTCGAGCTGCACTTCGCCTTCGGCCACCAACTGCAGGAGCACCGTTGTCACGAAGGTCTTGGTATTGCTGCCGATCCGGACCTGCGCGTCCGCGGCGAACGGAGTGCCGGTCTGTAGATCGCCGACCCCAGCGGTCAGGACTCGATGCCCACGGGGGCCATCGATAACCACCTGAACGCCGGGGAAGCCGCTCTCGACGACCTGGTCCAAGGCCTGGACGAGCGCCGGAGACGGCGTCGCCGGGGTGGCGGGCGTCGAATTGTCACCGCTACATCCGGTCGCGGCGAAGATCGCCCCGACCGCGATTCCGGACAGCGCGACTCTGGTGGAGCTTCGCCGAATGATGTTCATGAGCAGTGATTTCCTCCAGTTCGAGCCGGGGAGTCGTCCTTGCTCCCTTTCGGATTCGAGCCTAGGAATTCCGTCGTCCACCGCCCATGCCGTGGGTACCCGAATTCGGGGTACCGGCCGCGGGGGGCGGCGCGGTAGTGCCAGCACTACCACCACGGGTTTCGGCATCGGGTGGCGAAGGTGAAACCTCCCGAGGGCTTGGCGGATCGAACCCTAGGGGTGGCTGTTCACGGCACCCGAACTCCATAACGTGAGTGAGGTCAGAATCAACCTCGCTTGTCAGGAGCAGTGAAAGTGCGTATCAAATCCTTCCTTGCCGCGGGCCTGCTGGCCACCGCTGCCGTCGCCGGGGTGTCGACTGCAGCGAGTGCCTCGGCCGCACCGGAGTACCGCGCGACCGCGACCGGCTACTACTACGGCACGTACGCGACCTATGGCGGCTGCCGGGCCGACGGCGAATCGCCCGTGACCGGCGGTTGGTATTGGGAATGCGTGGAAACCTGGAGCGGCTGGGATCTGTACATCTATTACTGATCGAATCCGCGGACCAGAGAGGGACATTCGGCTATGCCGGGTGTCCCTTTCGCCGTCATGAAAAGCTCATGAATGCTCGGGTTGAGTGTCATTTCGATGGTGCAGGGTCGTCGATGCTCATCGGTGTTGTCACGGAGTGGTCGGAGATGGGGAATACATGTTGACGTTCGCTGTGCTCGGTGAGGTTCGTGCTTGGCGCGGCGAGACGGAAATCAACCTCGGATCCAAGCAGCGCCGGGCGCTGCTCGCCGCGCTGCTGCTGCGCCATGGGCGCGCGGCGACCGTCCACGAATTGGTGGAGAGCGTGTGGGGCGAGCATCCGACCCCGAGCGCGGTCGGTGCGGTGCGCAACCACATCCTGCACCTGCGCCGGGTCCTGGAACCCGATCGCCGGGCAGGCGCGCCACCTACCGTTCTCGTCGGTTTCGGCGGCGGTTACGCGCTGCGGCTCGAACCTGGCGCGGTCGATGTCGAGCTCGTGGAGGATTGCCTCGCGCGGCACAGCGGGGCAGGCACTCTCGACGGAGTGGAATCGGCAAGGCAGCGACTGGATTCCGCGCTGCGCTTGTGGTCGGGCACGCCGCTGGCCGGTCTGCCCGGCCCCTACGCCGACCAGCAGCGCACCCACCTGATCGAACGCCGCGCCGCCCTGCTCGAACAACGCATCGAACTCGATCTGCGGCTCGGCCGCTACACCGAATCGATCGCGGAACTGACGCCCCTCAGCGTCGAATATCCGATGCGTGAACAGACCCGCGCGCTACTGATGACCGCGCTGTATCACGCGGGCCGCCGAGCCGAAGCGCTCACCGTCTACGCCGACACTCGGCGCCTGCTCATCGAGCGGCTCGGCATCGAACCGGGCAAACGGCTCGCCGATCTGCACCAGCGCATCCTGTGTGCCGAGCTGCCTGCGCCGAAACTCGCCGAGCAGACGCCGACGCCGCTGCCCGTCGCCCATCGCCCACTGGTGCGGGTCGCCCAGCTGCCCGCCGATATCGCCGATTTCACCGGCCGGGACGACACGATCCGGCGCATCACCGACCGGCTCACCCGCACCGATCGCAGCGCCGTCCCCGTCTGCGCGATCGGCGGCATGGGCGGGATCGGCAAGAGCGCGCTCGCTGTGCATGTCGCCCACGGCATTCGGGACCGGTTCCCCGACGGGCAATTGCATGTGGATCTGCACGGATTCGCGCACCCGCCGCGCCAGCACGGGACCGCGCGTTCCGGTACACCTGCCATCGACACCCTCGGTGATTTCCTGCGCGCCCTCGGAGTTCCCGAGGGCGAGATCGCCCCGACCCTTGCGGAGCGCTCGGCCCAATATCGCAGCTGTCTGGACGGCAGGCGCGTGCTCGTCGTGCTGGACAACGCGCGCGATGCCGAGCAGGTCGCCCCGCTGATTCCCGGCACGCCCGGTTCGGCGGTGCTGATCACCAGCAGATCGGCGCTGGCCGAGCTGCCCGGTGCGCTCGACGTCCGCCTCGGTCTGCTCGGCCGGGACGAAGCGCGCGACCTGCTGGCCACCCTCGTCGGCGTCGGTCGGGTTGCCGCCGAGCCCGCCGCTGTCGAGGATGTGATCACCGCGTGCGGCGGGCTGCCGCTCGCGGTGCGGATCATCGGGGCGCGGCTGGCAGCACGGCCGAGCTGGACCGTCGGCTCGCTGGCCGAACGGCTCATCGACGAGCAGCAGCGTCTCGGGCTGTTGCGCACCGGCGATCTGGCCGTGGAAGCGGCGTTCCAATTGAGCTACGACCAGCTGCACGCGGAGCAGGCCACGGCATTCCGGATGCTGGCCGTGCCCGGCGTAGCGGAGATTTCGCTCGACGGCGCGGCCGCGATCCTGGGTGCCGACCGTGTGCTGATCGAGCAGGTGTGTGAATCCCTTGTCGATCTCAACCTGATGGAGTCCACCGCACCCGGCCGGTACGGCTATCACGATCTGTCGCGATTGTTCGCGCGTGACCTGCCGCCCTGCCCCCCAGCCGATCCCGCGTCCGGTCCGCTGTTACGGCTGCTGGATCACTATCTCGCCACCGTGAAAAACGTGGTGGCGGTGTGCAATCCGGGTACCCGATTGCCGGAGCATCTGCGCAGCACCGGCTCGAAGGGGATGTCCTTCGCCGACAGCACGGCCGCTGCGGCGTGGCTGAGCGCGGAACGCCCGAATCTGGTCTCGCTGTATGAACAAGCAGCGCAGGTGGGTGGGGACGCGCTGCCGGTGGCCGCCGACATCGCATGGGGCACCGCGGAATTGATCGACGGCGGGCCCAACTGCCAGGAGTTGGCGCTGGCCCTGGAACTGCTACTCGACGCGGCGCTGCTGGCGGGTGACCGCGCGGTCGAATGCCGGGTCAGGGTCGCCCTCGGTGCGATCTTCACCTACGCGCTCGGTGCGATGCGCTCGGGTCGCGATCATCAGCGGATCGCGCTGTCCTTGGGCGGCGACTCGAGCACCGATGCCAGGCTGACGGCCTTCGCGGCGCAACTGCTCGCCTCGTCCACTCGAATGGGCGTCGAGGACGCCGCGTCGCTCGCACATGTCGAGCGCGCGATCCGATTGGCGCGTCGCGTCGGCGATCCGGCGATCGAATGCACCTGCCTGGTGCACGCGAGCAAGACATTGTCCGACGCAGGTCGATTCGCCGAGGCCGAGGAGCACGCCCGCAGCGCCATTGCGCTGGCCGCCGCGATCGGCAATACGGCACTGGAGGCGCTGGCCACGCATGAGCTGGGGGTGAGCCGCAGTTATCAGGGCGATCATCGCGCCGCGGTGGCGCTGTGCGGCGACGCGGTTCGGCTGGCCAGGGTCAGTGGCGTGCTGCTGCGGGAGGGTTGGGCGCTGGCCCGTCTCGCGCATGTCTACCTGATGGCGGGGAGGTTGACCGAGGCCGAGCCAGTCGTCGACGGGGCGGTGCGGGTGCTGACGCGGGCGGCCGGTCCGCTGCACCGCGCACGCGTGCTGGTGCTGCACGGTGTGATCCTGCAAGGGCTGCGGCGGGCGGAGGACTCCGCTCGAGTGTTCCGAGCCGCCGCCGAGATCTTCGCACCGATGGAGGATCCGCATCTCACCCACGAGCGGTTCGACCGCGAGGTGGAAGCGCCGATCGTGCTGCTGCTGCGCGAACATGTGGATCAGGTCATCGCCGAGCGTCGTCGATCCCGTCACTTGCGCGTCATCGAGAGCCCGTGACCTGGTGCGCGAAGGGCTGGAACGACAAAAGCGGGAAGCCCGTTCGCGCCGGACTTCCCGCTCTCGTACGCGGGAATCAGTGGCCGCCGTTGTCCTGCAGCCGCTTGAAGGAGGCCTCCACCTCGGCCTCGGCCTCGGCGCGGCCTACCCACTCCGAGCCCTTGACGAACTTGCCCGGCTCGAGATCCTTGTAGCGCTCGAAGAAGTGCTTGATCGCGGCCAGCTCGAACTCCGGCACATCGGCCAGGTCCTGGATGTGGTCCCAGCGCGGGTCGCCCGCGGGAACACACAGCACCTTGTCGTCGCCGCCCGCTTCGTCGGTCATCTTGTACATCGCGACCGGGCGCACCTCGATCAGCACGCCGGGGAACACCGAATCGGGGAGCAGGACCAGCGCGTCCAGCGGGTCGCCGTCCTCACCGAGGGTGTTCTCGATGTAGCCGTAGTCGGCCGGGTAGACCATGGACGTGTAGAGGAACCGGTCGAGCCGGACCCGGCCGGTCTCGTGATCGACCTCGTACTTGTTACGGGAACCCTTGGGGATCTCGATGGTGACGTCGAACTCCACGCCATCTCCTTCTTCCGGTGCGTCTATGAGCCGAGCGGGCACGAACTGCCGACTCGTCAGGTTGTTCGGGGGAACGGTTGCGCAACGAGGATAGTGTGGTCGGCGAGCACATGGGTGCGGCAGGCGGCCGCGTTGAGGAGAGACGGCGGGACGTGGTTGGTCGGAGCAGTAAAAATATCGGTGGTCTGGCCGCTCGGCGGCGCCGCAACATGTGGGTCGGATTCTCGATTGCCCTGGTCCTGCTGCTGGTGGCGAGCGGAGCAGTGCTGCTCGCTCTGAAGCCGTGGACGGATGAATTCCGGCACGGCGGGCTGACGTTCGCGGCCCCGCCCGCACCGGTACGGCCGTTCCCGCAGGTCGCGCCCACGCCGTCGAATGCGCCCGCGCCGACCCCCGCCGGTATCGCCGCCGCGCTCGCCGCCGTCGTCGGCAATCCGGATCTCGGCGCGTTCGCCGGATCGGTCAGCGACGCCGCCAGTGCGACCGTGCTGTGGAGCGGTGACGCGAACAAGCCGATGATCCCGTCTTCCACCGCGAAGATCCTGACCACGGCCACCGCGCTGCTCACGGTGCCGCAGGACCATCGGGTGACCACCCGCGTGGTGGCGGGCCCCACGCCGAATGAGCTGGTGCTGGTCGGCGGCGGCGATCCGACGCTGACCGCGCAGCCGGACGGCAAGGGCTACTACCCGAACGGGCCGCGCCTGTCTGATCTGGTGGCTCAGATCCACGCGGCGGGCCCCGCGGTGGACACCATCGTGGTGGACATATCCGCATTCGCCGGGCCGACCATGGCGCCGGGCTGGGAACCGGTCGACATCCCCGAGGGTTCGATCGCGCCGATCGAACCGGTGATGATCGACGGCGGCAGGCTCGATCCCCTCGTCGAATACTCACCGCGCACCGCGACCCCTGCGCTGGACGCCGGACGGCGACTCGCCACCGACCTCGGCCTCGACCCGGGCCGGGTCCGCATCGGCACGGCAATGCCGGGTGCGCGGCAGATCGCGAGCGTGCAGTCCGCACCGCTGCGGGACCGCCTGCGCGACATGATGGTCCATTCCGACAATGTGCTCGCCGAGGCGATCGGCCGCGAGATCGCGGCCGCGACCGGAGCCGAGCCGTCGTTCACCGGGGCGGTCGCCGCGGTGACCGACGCGCTGAGCCGGGCCGGATTCGATCTCAGCGGAATGTCCATGCAGGACAACAGCGGACTCTCGACGGAGGATCGGGTGCCACCGCGGCTGCTCGACAAGATCCTGGCGACCGCCGCGAAGCCGAGCGGATCCGGCGCCGTGCGGCCGAGCAACACCATGGCCAGGCCCGAAACCGATCGCCTCGCGGTCACTTTGGCGCCACTGCTGGATGACCTGCCGGTGGCCGGTGCGACCGGCTCGCTGGCAGGCCGCTACGTCAATCGGGACCGGGTGGGCGCGGGCTGGGTGCGCGCCAAGACCGGAACTCTGTCGGTGGCCAGCACGTTGGTGGGTTATGTACTCGACCGCGATGGACGGGTGTTGACGTTCGCGTTGATGTCCAACGATCGGCCGCCGGAGGCCAGCAGGCCCGCGTTGGACGCGATAGCAGGCACGCTGCGTAATTGTGGATGCTCATGACGGGTGGATGACGATGTTCGAAGGCGCTGACAAAACAGCCGATGCCCGCTCGGGGCCAGACAGCGGCTCCGCCGAGCGGCGTCGTTCCGGGTTGTCCGGCGCTGTCGACTGGCGGTTGGCGGCGCGCACCGGTGCGGCACTCGTTCCCGCTGGGCCGCGGGCTTCGCGATATTCCGCCGAGCAGGTCGTCGCCGAACTGGCCGACGCGTCGATACGGGCCGAAGGGCCGGTTCGCGAGGTGAGCGGCTTGCTCGACGACCAGCCGGTCCCCGCGGCGCGGATCGTCGACCGGCCGGGCTGGATCGCGGCGGCCGCCGACTCCATGGGCCAGCTCACCGGCACCGGACTCGACTCCGACACCCAGCGTGGCGTGCTCGCGGGCAAGCCCGCGGGCGTGCAGGCCGGGGCGATGCTGGCCTTCCTGTCCACCGCGATTCTCGGGCAGTACGACCCGTTCACCGGTCCCGACGGCACGCTGTTGCTCGTCGCGCCCAACATCATGGCGGTGGAACGCGCACTCGGTGTTTCGCCGACCGACTTCCGCTTCTGGGTCTGCCTGCACGAGGTGACCCACCGGGTGCAGTTCTCCTCGGCGCCGTGGCTGGCGGAATACATGCGCGCCAATGTCGACACCCTCGGCGCGGTCGGCGACGAGCCGCTGGCGGACATGCTGTCGCGGCTGCTCGCCGAGGTGCGTGACCGCCGCAGTGGCGCCACTACCGACGATCCGAGCGCGCGCGGCGTCGTCGGCCTGCTGCGCGCCACCCAGGCGCCGCCGCAACGCGCGGCGCTGGATCGGCTGTTGATGCTGGGCACCCTGCTCGAGGGCCACGCCGACCACGTGATGGACGCGGTCGGCCCGGCCGTGGTCCCGTCGGTCGAGCAGATCCGCGCCGCATTCGACAAGCGCCGCAAGCGCCCGACCAATCCGCTACAGCGCCTGCTGCGGGCCCTGCTCGGCGTCGATGCCAAGGTGGCCCAGTACGTGCGCGGCAAGGCCTTCGTCGACCATGTCGTCGAGCGGGTCGGCATGGCGGAGTTCAACACTGTGTGGACGGACGCGGATACGCTGCCGCGGCTGGACGAAATCGACGACCCGCAGCGGTGGATCACCCGGGTACTGGGTTAGGCCGTTTCCCTACCCTCGGGGACGGGGTGCGCTGGTGGGCGTCGGTAGGCTCCTGGTATGAGCGGTGCGGGACGAGCGACGTCACGGAACCCGCAGGTGGGGGCCGGGAAAACGGTGCCGCGTCTTCCCGAGACCGAGGCGGTGCTCGAAGTACGCAGGGCAGTGCGGGGCTGGCTGGCCGAGTACGCGCCGGAGGCTTCGTCGGGCGTTGCGGTCGCCTTGTCGGGCGGGGCTGACTCGCTCGCACTCGCTGCGGCAGCGGTGGTGGAGGCGGGGCGCGTCGACGCACTGGTCGTCGATCATCGGTTGCAGCCGGGCTCGGGGCAGGTCGCGGCCGTCGCCGCGGCGGCCGCGCTGAAACTCGGTTGCCGGTCGGCGCGGGTGCTCGCGGTGGAGGTGGGCAGCGCGGGCGGGCTGGAGGCGGCGGCGCGGCAGGCTCGCTACGCGGCACTGGACGCGGCCCGGGCCGGCTTGCCGGTCTTGCTCGGACACACCCTCGATGACCAGGCCGAAACGGTCTTGCTCGGCCTGGCGCGCGGGTCGGGCGGACGTTCGATCCAGGGGATGGCGGCATTCGCCGATCCATGGGGCAGGCCGCTGCTCGGAGTTCGACGGGCGGCCACCAGGCAGCTATGCGCGGATCTCGGGTTGACGCCACACGAGGATCCGCACAACTCGGCGCCGGAGTTCACCAGGGTGCGGTTGCGCACCGAGGTGTTGCCGCTGCTGGAGGACGTCCTCGGCGGCGGCGTGGCGGCCGCGCTCGCACGCACCGCCGAGCAGTTGCGCGCCGACGGTGCGGTGCTGGATGCGCTGGCGGGCGAACTGCTGCGTGCCGCGAGCGCCGACTCCGACAGCGAGCGCTCCGCCGATGACGGCTCCGGCAGTGATGGGGTGAGCCTGTCGATCGAGACCCTCGCCACTGCCCCTGCCGCGCTGCGCCGCCGGGCGATCCGGGCCTGGCTGCTCGCGGGCGGTGCGAAAGCCCTGACCGGCAAGCATTTACACGCCGTCGACGAATTGATCACCGCCTGGCGCGGTCAGGGCGGCGTCGCTGTCGGCGGCGGCGGGCCGGGCAGCAGGTTGGTCGCGGCGCGCGAACGTGGCAGGCTGACTATGCGTCTGCGCTGATGACACATAAAGCGCAGGCCGATGACACAATGGATCGGTCGCTCGGGATCAACACCACGGAAGGACACAACTGACGTGTACGGGGATGACATCGCGTCGGTGCTGATCACCGAGGAACAGATCGCCGCCAAGACTCAGGAACTGGCCGAGCTGATCGCCAAGCGCTATCCCGCCGACGCCCCCGAAGGCGATCTGCTGCTGGTCGGCGTGCTCAAGGGCGCGATCTTCTTCATGACCGACCTGGCCAAGGCGCTGTCGATTCCGACCCAGATGGAATTCATGGCGGTGTCCTCCTACGGATCGTCCACCTCGTCGTCCGGCGTCGTGCGCATCATGAAGGATCTGGACAAAGACATCGCGGGCCGCAATGTGCTGATCGTCGAGGACATCATCGACTCCGGTCTCACGCTGTCGTGGCTCAAGCGCAATCTCTCCACCCGCAACCCGGCCTCGCTCGAGGTTGTCACCTTGCTACGCAAGCCCGACGCGCTGCGCACCCACGTGGACGTCGCACACGTCGGGTTCGACATTCCGAACGAATTCGTCGTCGGTTACGGCCTCGACTACGCCGAGCGCTACCGCGACCTGCCCTACATCGGCACCCTCGACCCGAGGGTCTACGGGGGCAAGTAAGAACGCCGCCGCTTATTCCACCGCCCGCCGGAACGCACCCGGTATCGACGGTGCCACCGATCTATCGGTGATGAGAGCGAATATCGTTGCGGGCGAACCCGATCCGCCTCGATACAGCGCACCGCCGACGAGCACCCAGGCGCCGGTGACGGGCAGCGCGGCGAGATTGGCGAGGCATTCCAAGCTGATTCGGTGCTCCCGGTACAGCAATTTCGACACCGCATAGGTGTCGTCGCTGCCGAGATCCGGTCCGAAGGTGTCGATGCCGAGCGCGCCGCGGTGGCCGAGACGCCCGGTGCGCAACAGCCATTCCATGGTCTCGACCGCGAAACCCGGTTGCTGGTCCCCGGTTTCGGCGGTGCCGAGGAACTCCGGAGTGCCCCATTTCGCATCCCAGCCGGTCCAGGCGATCACCGCGGACCCGTCGGCGATGCGACCGTGCCTGCTTTCCCATTCCTTGATGTCGGCAACGGTGATCGCGTAGCCGCGGTCGCGTGCGCAGTGGTCGCGCACATCGATCTTCACCGCGGGCAGCAGCAGGTCCTCGAGGTCGAGCTCGTCGGCGGCCAGGCCGTCGGCGTGGAAATGAATCGGCGCGCCCCAATGGGTTCCGGTGTGCTCGCCCTGCTGGATGTAGCGCAGGTAGTAGCCGTCGTTCGCCACCGTCGCCGCGATGTCCGTGCGAAATTCCGGGTCGCCGGGGAACAGCGGTGTCGTCGCCGGATCGTGCACATGCGACAGACTGACCAGGCGTCCGAACGGAGCATTCATCGCCGCTGATTCTCCATCGCTCATGGCGCGGACGCGGCGTCCGCGTTCGTGTGCAGATGTGGCGCGGTCACTCGTTCCAGCGCGCGCAGATCGTTCTCCAGTGCCCGGAACAGGATATACACCGCGACAAAGGCGACTATGCTGCCGATGCACAGCACCCGCACGTTGACGATGATCTTCTCGAGATCCGACGGCGCGAGCAGTGTCGCGCCCGCGACGGCGAGCAGCGGAATCGACGCCGCGAGGCTCAGATAGAACCCGGATCGGCGTCGCAGCCCGTGCAACCGCGCCGCGTCCCGCTCCCGGATCTCGCCGTGACTCAGGAACATCGGGTAAATGCACCGGATGACGTAGAAGTTCACCAGAAAGAAGGGATACGTCAGTGCGATGGCGCCGCTCACCACGTGTAAAGCCACGAAATGGGCGTAGTCGGCCGCTGCGACGCCGTCGGAGGTCTCGTGCAGGGCGACCGGGAACGAGATCCCCGACAGCAGCCACATCGAGATGATGACCAGGACCGCGCGGTCGCCGAGCAGCACCGCATCCGTGCGGGCCCGGTGCAATACCTCCGGGCTGTAGCGGAGCCCGGCGCGCAATCCGTGCGGCACCGAAATCAGGTATCTGCACAGGTAGACGAGCACTGCGGTGCCGAGGGAGAAGGACACCACATTCACCACGGCGGTGAAGATCTCGAACTGGTGCTGGGCCTCCTCGGTTTGGCGATAGTGCATCGTCTTGGCGTTGTGCTCGACGTTGTACACCGAGGCGAGGGCATTCGGCACCGCGATCGCGAGCGAGACCAGCAGAATCCGCCACGGCCGCAGTCGCCGCCGCCAGCTGCGTTCCGGTGGGTCGACGAGGTCGCGCGCGCGTGCGTCGAGGCACAGATCCAGTTGTTGCGCCAGCGTCGCGCCGTTCGACCAGCGCTGTTCGGGTTCCGGTTCCAGGCAGGTAAGCAGAACCCGGCGCAAGGCGGCCGGGCAGTCCGCCGGAATACGCTCCAGCGCAGCGCTTCGCACGCCGTGTCTGCGATCGTCGAGTGAGTCGTGTGGCCCGGTTGCCGCAGTGTCGTCGTCGAACGGCAGACTGCCGGTGAGCATTTCCCACAGCAGCACCCCGAGGGAAAAGATGTCGCTGCGCGTATCCGGTTCGGGCGCGGCGGGATCGAGGGCCGCTGTCAGCTCCTCGGGCGAGCGGTAGGGCGACGAATCGGTTTGCGCTGTCGGCCTGGTCGTGTCGTGCAATGCGAAATCGGCGAGCTTCGGGATGCCCTCGGCCGTGAACAGCACATTCGACGGTTTGATCGCGCGGTGTGCCACCCCGTTGCGATCGGCGTAATCGAGCGCGTCCGCCAGTCGCCGACCGATCCATGCGATCGTCTCCGGCCAGCTGAGCTCGGCGATCTCGGCGCGCACTCTCGAATCCGTCTGCCGGATCTCGCCTTTCGCCTCCATCGCGGTGTCCACCGCCCGTAGCAGCAGCGCACCGCCCGCCGGCTCCGGGACGCGCCGCCGCTCGGCGAGCAGGTCGAGCGCGGTGCCACCGGGCAGATACTGCATGTACACCAGTCGCAGCGCCGCCGAGTCGACAGGCATGCGCTGATCGAAGACCCGAACGATGTGCGGATGGTCCAGCTGCGCCATGGTGCGCGGCGCGGCGCTCAGACCCGCGGAGAAACGCACGGCGACCAGGCGCTGCATGGAACGCTGCGTGGCGAGGAAGACGCGGCCGAGTGCGCCTGTCCCGAGATCGGTGCGCAGATCGAAGTCGTCGACGCGCTGTCCCGGCGCCAGCTCGGCGACGAGCGCGGCGGCTTGCGCGCTGTCGAGTTCGGCGGGTGCACTCTGGATTTCGGCGTCGTCACCGACCGTGTCGGCCCCGACCGCGGCGAGACGCTCGCGCACCTCGGTGGCCAGATCCGGATATTCGGCGAGGAAAGTCGCCGCCTCGACCGGGGCGTGCCTGCGCCGAATCAGGAACTCCTCGTACACCAGATCGGCCAATACCGGACTGTGCTCGATCTCGGGAAATTCCTTGCGGTACTCCGTGATCCGCTTGCCCAAACCGGGCCGGATCCAGCGCTGTCGTAGATCGATGCGCACCAGGTCGGTGAGCACCGCCAGCCGCGCCTGCGCGCCATCGGGCACATAATCCGCGAGCAACGGCGGGTCGGGCCTGCCATCGCGCACGCGGCGTTGCCACTCGGCGGCGAACCTGGCGACGTGATCGAGGCCGGGTCCGATCACGCCTTGATCTCCGCTCCGGCGGGAGCGGCGGGCTCCCGTCCGATCGCATCACTCGGCGCGACCACCCGCTCCAGCGCGCTCAAGTCGGCCTCCAAAGCGCGGAAAAGCAGGTAGGAGCCGATGAACGCGACGATGCCGCCCGCACACAACACTCGGACCGCGAAGATCACCTGCGGAATATCGGTAGGCGGCAGGAACGTCACGCCCGCCACCGCGAGCAGCGGCACCGACGCGGCGACCGCGAGATAGCCATTGGCGCGGCGATCGAGACCGCGCAGCCACACCGCGTCGTCGGTGCTGATTTCGCCGTGTCGCAGAAACACCGGATAAATGCAGCGGACCATGTAGAAGGCCACCAGGAAGAACGGATAGGCCACGGCGATCGCACCGCACACCACGATCGAGGTGAGGAAATGCACGACCGCGCTCACCGCGATCTCGCCGGTGGACAATTTCAACGCGATCGGGAAGGTGATGCCCGCGAACACCCACAGTGAGAACACGATGACCACAGCGCGATCGGCGAACAGCAATGAATCGGCTCTAGCTCGCCGGAGTGTGTCCGCGTCGAATCGTCGGCCTCTGCGCAGCCCGTACGGCACCGTCATCACCAGGCGTGACATATAAAGAATCAACGCCGCGCCGAGTGGGAACAGCACCGCATTCACCACACCGGTGATGACCAGGAAGGTTTGCTGGGCGTCCTCACTCATTCTGCTGACGATCAAATGCTGGTTGTGGAGGATGTTGTAGATCGAGGCGAGCACATTCGGCACCCCGATGGCCAACGTGACGATCAGCAATCGCCAGGAGCGCAGCTTCAGCCGCCAGCTGCCGGGCGGCGGGTCGACCAGGTCCCGCGCGCGTGCGTCCATGCACACGTCCAGCTGCTTGGCCAGCACCGCGCCACCCGACCAGCGCCGGGAGCGGTCGGGTTCCAGACAGGTCAGCAGCACCCGGCGCAGTGCTGCCGGACAGTTGGCGGGCAGCCGGTCCAGCGCGACCGTATCCACACCCGAAGTGCGCCGTTCCAGCATCGCCTCGAGTGTGGTGTCGTCGCCGTATTCATTCGCGCCCGCGGTGGTGTCATCGAAAGGTTTTGCGCCGGTCAGTAGTTCCCACAGCACCACGCCGAGCGAATAGATATCGGAGCGGGTGTCCAGATCGGCTGCCGTGCGTTCGCGGCCGGGGTGGCACGCTTCCAGCTGCTCCGGTGACATGTAGGCCAGTGATCCACCGAAGTAGGCGACCGGGCTGGTGTCGGCCACGTTGCGGCTGAAGCTGATGTTGAAGTCGGCCAGCTTCGGTACCGCCTCCGCGGTGAGCAGCACATTGGCCGGCTTCACATCGCGGTGCAGGACGCCGTGCGAGGAGGCGTATTCGAGTGCCTCAGCCAGTCTGCGTCCCAGCCACGCCACGGTCTCCGGCCAACTGAGCGAGGCGATTTCCGCGCGCACACTGGAATCGGTCGGACGGATCTCGCCCTTCTCCTCCATGGCCCCGTCGACCGCGTCCAGCAGCAGCCGTCCGCTGCGTTCGGCGGGCGGTGTGGCGCGGACCCAGCGCAGCACGCTGAGCAGCGTGCCGCCGGGCAGGAACTGCATATAGAGCAAACGGAGCCGTCGGCCGCCGCTGTCGCGCATGTCCTCGGAGCCCAGCAGGCGTTGATCGAAGACACGCACGATGTAGTCGTGGTCGAGCTGGGCAAGCGTCTGCGGCTCGGTGCCGTGGTCGGCGGAGATCTTCACCGCGACCAGCCGCTGCAATGAGCGCTGCCGAGCCAGGAAGACCCGTGCGAACGCACCGCTGCCCAGACCGGTCAGCAGATCGAAATCATCGATCCGCTGGCCGATTTCGATCCGGTCGAGCGCGTCATAGTGCCCGGGACCGGTCCCGACCGTGGTCGGGGTCGAGGTCGCCGTCCCGGTCAGGTCGGAGGTGGCGCGGGTCACCTCCGTATTACGAGTGGACTGGGTGGTTTGGTTCAGATCCGCTGCCTGCGCGGTTGCGGTCTCGGCAAGCGCGGTCACCGTCGGGTCTTCCACCGCCGCCCGTCGGGTGCTCTGATCTATCTCGTCGGCATTGAGCAATGCCCGCAGCTCGGCCGCCTGGGCCGGGAATTCACGCAGGCATTCCCGCGGATCCACGCGCTCGCCGCTGTGCCTGCGGATGACGAACTCCTCATACACCAGGTTGGCTGGGATGTCGTCGGGTTCGAGCTCGGGAAAATCCGCACAGTATTCGGCCAAGCGTTTGCGCGGTGCGGTGGACTCGGCCCACCGCACCCACCGGTGGCGCAGGTCGATGCGGATCAATTCGATCAGCGCTTCCCGCCGCAGCGTGTGCGCGTCGGGTAGGTAGTCGGCGATCTCAGGCGGTCGCTGCGGCGATTGCCCGGCAGCCGATTTCCATGCGGTGGCGAAGGCCTCCACCGCACTCCCGTGACTCACTCCGGTCGTGGAACCCGAAGTGGATTCGTAACTTCTCTCGGAATTCGCACTCATTCTCGGACCTACTGGTTCCGCGGATACCGAAGAATCCGCACTGGTCGGTCTGTTCGTGTAGCGGATAAATTCCGCCACACCCGACGACATCGTCCCCCTCGCAGTACCCGGAATGATAACTTGCGCCTCAACAGCGGATCACCCGATTTCGACAACGATGCGACGGGGGCGAACCAGCATATGCACAATGAGGCCACAGCGGTGGCGGACGGTACGGCCGTAGCGCAAGCAGCTCCGCAGACAGTAGCCGCCCAGCGGATCCCCGCGGACGCGAACCAGGCAGCAGGTCCGAATTCTCCGATTGATCCCGGCGCGCCGCGCGGACCCGCCGTGGCGATCGCCGCCGGCGTACGAGACGGTTCGACCAGCCCGACCGAGGTGCTCGACGCGGTGCTGGAGCGCATCGTCGCCGACACCCGGAAGCTGAACGCGTTCACCGTCGTTCGCTCGGCCAAGGCGAAGGCCGAGGCGCTCGCGCTGGAACAGCGCTCGGATCTGGATGTGCTCCCACTCGCCGGCGTGCCGATCGCGATCAAACACAACCTCGAGGTCGAGGGTGAGACGAACCTGTGCGGTTCGGCCGCCACCGATACGCATCCGGCGGCCGCCGACCATCCGGTGGTGCGCAGGCTGCGCGCCGCGGGTGCGGTGATCGTCGGATTGACGGCGGTTCCCGAGCTGGATCTGTGGGCGATGACCGACAGCGCGGGTCGTACCACCCGCAACCCGTGGAACACCGCACGCAGCGCGGGCGGCTCGTCCGGCGGCTCGGCGGCGGCGGTCGCGGCCGGGCTGGTTCCGGTGGCGCACGGCAACGACGGACTCGGTTCGGTGCGCATCCCCGCGGCGTGCTGCGGGGTGTTCGGGATCAAGCCGGGCCGCCACACCGTGCCCGCGGAGGTCGGTGTCGACTCGTGGGCGGGCATGGTCGAAAACGGTGTGCTCGCAACAACCGTCGGGGATGCGGCGCTCGCCCTATCGGTGCTCGCGGCCCGGCCGGACCTAGCCGAGGTCGAGCCGCCCGGCCGACTACGCATCGGGCTAGCCGTCGCGCCACCGTCCCGCTTCTTCCGGGTCGATCGGCATTGGACCGCGGCAGCCCGCGCCGCAGGATCGGCCGCCGCCGCGGCAGGACACCAGGTGGAGCCGACGACGCTGCCCTATGGCGAAACGATCAGCTCGGTCTTGCTGCGCTGGCTCGTCGTCGGCACTCGGGACGCCGCGACGCTGGCCCGCCCGGACCGGCTGCAACCGCGCACCCGCCGCCACCTCGCGCTAGGCAGGCTGGTGCAGCGACTGGGTCTGGTCCGCCCCGGTCAGGTCGACCGCGTAGAGGCGCGACTGCTGGAATTCTTCGAGCGCTACGACGTCGTGATCACACCGACGCTCGCCGCCGCGCCACCCAAGGCGCGAGCCTGGCACACCAGGGGCTGGCTGGCCAATGTTGTTGCCAGCTCCCGTTTCTCACCATTCACCGCACTGTGGAACATGGTCGGCTGGCCTGCCGCGTCGGTGCCGATGGGGATGCATCCCCGCTCGGGCACGCCGGTGGCCGCGCAGCTTGCGGGACCGCCCGGCAGTGAATCGACCCTGCTGCGGTTGTCCGCACAACTGGAAGCGCTGCACCCCTGGGAGCGCACCGCGCCGTGACAACGGCGTGTTCGACGTCGTGACGGTGGCGCGCCGGAGGGTCGTGACCGCGGCGCGCCCCGTGCTCTGTCAGGCGACCGACGACTGAGGCGTCTGCGTCTGTGTCTGTGCCGAGAAGCCGCCGTCGGCGGCACGGCCCGCGAACTCGAGGATGGTGGGGCGATTGTCGTCGGCCCGCCACGCCACGGCCAGTTCGCACGGCGCGAGCCCGGTCACCGGGCGCGCGGTCAGACCGGGCCACCGGTACATCGGGACATTGTTCTCGGCGAGCAGGCAGACGCCGAGGCCGAGGCTCACGGCCTCCAGCTTGTCCTCGGCCGTCGCGGCTTCCGCGCCGATCTTCGGCTGACGTCCGTTGCGGGCGTCGTTGCCGAGCCAGAAGTCGCGCACCGCGCCGGCCTCGGTGGGCAGCGCGATGAACGGCTCGTCGAGCAGATCGGCGAACTCGATGCTCTCCTGATCGGCGAGTGGATGGTTCTCCGGCAGGAGTACCCAGCGCGGCTCGGTACGCAGCACCTGCCAGCGGTAGCGGTTCGGGTCGGGCAGGGGAAGCCAGACCAGCGAAAGGTCGGCCTGGCGTCCGGCCAGGCCGCTGGACGGGTCGGTCCAGGACGCCGCGTGCAGGGCTAGCCGATGACCGCTCGCGCTTTCCAGATCGTTGATCAGACCGCGGCCGAGCGCGGATTGGATGCCGACGCGCAGCACCTCGCCCGCTTCCTGGAGCGAGACGTTGGTGACCTCCCAGAGCTCCAGGATCTTGCGGGCACCTTCGAGCAGTTCCTTGCCCGCGACGGTCAGCGCGACACTGCGCTGGTTGCGGTCGAACAGGACCACGTCGAGCTGACGTTCCAGCTGACGAATCTGACGCGACAGGGTGGGTTGAGCGATGTGCAGCCGCTGCGCGGCGTTGGTGAAATGCAGTTCTTCAGCGACAGCGACGAAATACCGCAGGTCGCGCAAATGCGGGTCCATAGCCCCTTGCTATCAGAATCGGTCCTGAATTTCCAGCCTTATTAGGCCGGAAAGTTCGGATAGTGGTGCAGAAACAGTCGATGGGTTTGTTAAACACAGCATATTGCCTGTCGTGGTCATTTGCACCATCGAGCCCGCGAACTTCTCGCATCCGCCGTGGGTATGGCTGCTACCGATGATCATGGACGGTTGACCAGCGGCTATGGGATGTGAAGCGTCCCCAATCGGGTCGATAGGGACCGCTGGGGGATTGCCCGGTCAACGCCGGGGAATCGACGTCGAGGCCCGTAGTGGCTACCGTCCGCCTTGGTAGTGATATTCGTCACAAATAAGTTTGCCGTGTGGATCGGCTGCTCACGGCCGGCCGTGGCGTGACGCCGCCCTGGACAGCCGAAAGGCGCCGCGGTCGTGCATCCACGACCGCAGCGCCTCGACGCGTGCCCGGGGTCAGACGCTGCGCGCCCGGTCCTCGTAAGCCTTGCGCTGCTCGGCATCCACGGCTCCGAGAAACGCATCGCCGGAACCCAGCGCCCGCGCCAGACCATCGGCGACGGATTCGGGAAGCAAATTCACCACCTGCGAGATGAACCCGGCCAGCGCCGTCACTCTGACCTTCGACTTCGGCGCGGCGATCAATCCGACGATGGCATCGGCGATCTCCTCGGGCTCCGCCGAACGCAGCAGTTTCGGGCCGCTCACACCGGAACCGAGTTCGGTATTGGTCAGCGTCGGCAGCACCGAGGAGAACTCGACGCCCGACCCCCGATACTCCTCGCGCAGTGTGTCGGTGAACCCGAGCACCGCGTGCTTGCTGGCGTTGTAGGTGGCCAGACCGGGGATGTGGGTCTCGCCCGCCAGCGACGCGATATTGATGACGTGCCCGCGGTTGCGCGGCAGCATCCGCGCGAGGCCGAGTTTGGAGCCGAGAATGACGCCGTAGACATTGATATCGAGGATGCGCCGGGTGATCTGATCCGGCTCGTCGACCAGCTTGCCGGTCGGCATGATGCCCGCATTGTTGATCAGCACGTCGACCGGGCCGACGGTGCGTTCCACCTCGTCGAGGAAGCTCTCGAACGAGGTGGAGTCGGTGACGTCGAGCTTGCCGTAGAACTCGAAGTCGCGTGCGGCCCCCGACTCCTTGACGGTGGTCTCGTCGATATCGCCGATCGCGATCTTCGCGCCGAGCGTCCGCAGCGCGGTCGCGGTGGCAAGTCCGATGCCGCGCGCGCCGCCGGTGATGACCACGACCTTCCCCCGGATCTTCGCGGCCGAGGTGTTGGATCGGCGGGGCTCCCGGTGCCCTCCGTGATTCGGCTGGCCCGCCGCCTCTGTCGCTCGCGCCGCGGTCACTTGTTGTCTCCGAGCTTCAGCAGGGCCGGAAGGTCGACGCGGCGCAGGCCGCGGGCGCCCGCGGCGCGCATCGCGCCGAGCGCGAACAGCAGCTTGGGCATCTGGTAGGGGAACCAGAGCAGCTCCTTCTGCTGGGTCGGCAGGATCGGCTTGGTGATGGCCTTCTGGCGGCAGTACTTGCGGACGCCGTACGCACCGCCCCAGCGCGCCCCGACACCGGACTGCCCCCAGCCACCCATCGGCAGTGCGAAGTTGAACAGGTTGGAGAAGACGTCGTTGATATTGACCGCACCCGCATTCAGCTGGCGCGCAACGCGTTCGCCGCGATCCTTGTCCCCGGTCCACACCGAAGCGGATAAGCCGTAGATCGAGTCGTTGGCGAGCCGAACCGCTTCGGCCTCGTCGGCGACCTTCACCACCGGCAGCGTGGGGCCGAAGGTCTCCTCGTTGATGCACGACATGGTGTGGTCGACATCGACGAGAACGGTCGGCTCGAAGAAGGTTCCGACGCCGGTGCGCTTGCCGCCGGTCAGCACCTTGGCGCCGGCCGCGACGGCCTCGTCGACGTGCCGCTGCACGATCCGCACCTGGTTCTCGTTGGCGAGCGCGCCGACATCATGCTTGGACTCGCGGCCGTCGAGGCCCTGGCGCAGGCCCCGCACCGCGGCGGTCAGCTTGGCGACGAAGGTGTCGTAGACCGGCGCTTCCACGTACACCCGCTCCACCGAGATGCATACCTGGCCGGCATTGAACATGCCGCCGAAGGCGATACCGTGCGCGGCCCGATCCAGGTCGGCGTCGGCAAGTACGATGGCCGGATCCTTGCCGCCCAGTTCCAGGCTGTAGGGGATCAGCCGCTCGACGCAGGCAGCGGCGATCCTGCGGCCGGTGGCGGTCGAGCCGGTGAACTGGATGTAGTCGGCGTTATCGACCACCGCGGCACCGGTCGCACCGGCCCCGGTGACCACGGCGAATACCGGCGGCGCACCGATCTCGGCCCAGCCGCGAGCCAGTTCGAGTGCGGAAAGCGGGGTCACCTCCGACGGCTTGAGGAGCACGGCGGCACCGGCGGCCAGCGCCGGAATCACGTCGATCACCGGCATGGCCAGCGGGAAGTTCCACGGCGTTATGACGCCGACGACCGGGTAGGGCTTGTACACCGTGGTGAGCTTCTTGACCCGGCCGAGCGGGCTGTGCGGCGAGGGGTGCTCGTCGGCGAGGAACTTCGCGGCACGGCGCGCGTAGTAGCCGGTCAGATCGACCGAGAACGCGGGATCGATGAGGGCGTCCACGCGCGGCTTGCTCGTCTCCGACTGCAGCACATCGGCGAGGTGTTCGGTGTTGTCGAGCAGCCAGTCCTGCAGCTTCAGCAGCCATTCTTTGCGGCCGTCGGGGCCGATGGCCTCCCATTCCGGCTGGTAGAGCCGAAGTTCGCGCACCTTGGCCGCGACCGCGTCCGCGCTCTGGTTGGGCACGGTGCCGACAACCTCGCCGGTACCGGGATTGCGCACCTCGATGACGGCCGGATCGACCGCAGGCTCGACCTGCTTCGCGGGCGTCTTGCGTGCCGGGGCCTTCTTGGCCGCGCCGGTCGCGGATTCGGTGTTGGTCACTGCTGTTCTCCCACTGACGTTGTGCTGTGCACCGCTGGCGAACGAATACTGTGAATCAGTTCACTGACCTATGATCGTGGCACAAGTATGCGGGACTTTCTTGGACTGATTTGTCAACGAACGCGGCCGAATTTGTTCTCGAGGCACAAATCGGAGGAATCATGACGCACCGCGCGCGAGCCGGAGCCGGCGCGGCCGGGCCCAGCAACGAGGTCGTGCGGGACTGGCTCGCCGAGTACGTGTACGAAACGATGCGCAGCGAGGCGCTCGAACAAGTCGTCGACCGACTCGACGGCGCGATCGTCGCGCGCATCCCGGAACTGGCCGATCGCGATATCCGCCGCGACCTCGCGGCGAGCACCCGCGCACACGCCAGGGTGGTGCTGAGCGGACTCACCAGCGACACGTTCGAATTCACCTTGCCCGAGGAGGCGCACGCGTTCGCGCGCACGCTGGCCCGGCGCGGCTATGACCTGCGGCTGCTGCTGCGGACCTATCACGTGGGGCAGGAGGCGGTGCTCGAATACATGACCGAGGCCATCGACGAGCGGACGCCCCCACCGGAGATCGAGCGCGCGGTGCTGCTGCGCCTGTTCGAGCGGTCGACCAGATGGGTGAGCACCTCGGTGGAGATGCTCACCGACACCTACATGGAGGAGCGGGAGCGGGTACTGCGCGCCGCCCTCAATCGGCGCACCGAAACCGTGCGCGCCCTGCTGGCTGGTGACGAACCGGACGTCGAGCAGGCCTCGCTGCGCCTGGGCTACCGGCTCGCCCAGCAGCACCTTGCCTTCGTGCTGTGGACCGACGAGCCCGCGGGCGGTGACGGCGAGATGAGTGGTCTGCTGGACCGGGTCGCCGCGCGGCTGGCGGTGGCTCTCGGCAGCGGCCGGGTGCTCAGCATGCCGTCGGGTGCCAGCGGCATGTGGGCGTGGGTCGGCCTCGACGATGAGCAGCACGCCGCCGAACTGGCCGCCCCGGGCCGATTGGCGCGCGTGACCGCGGGACTGGTGGAGCCGCCGGTGCGGGTCGCTTTCGGGGTGCCCGCCGCGCAGGTCGCGGGTTTTCGGCAGAGTCATCGTGAAGCGGTCGCGGCCAGGCAGCTCGCCGAGCGCGGGCCGGTGGCCGCCGATCGGGTCACGAGCTATCGCGAGGTGGAGATCGCCCACCTCGTAGGTGTCGACGACGCGGCGATGCACGCGCTCATCGGCAGGGAGTTACGCGTGCTTGCCGGTCGTGACGTCAATGCCGCACGGCTGCGCGAGACGCTGCACGCTTACTTGAAGAGCCATCGCAGCCCGGAGGCCGCGGCGAAACTGCTTGGGGTGCACAAGAACACGATTCGCTACCGGATCCAGCGCATCGAGGAACTGCTCGGTCATCCGATCGAAGAGCGCAGTCTGCCGCTGGAACTCGCGCTGACCTGCGTCGTTGCCTATGGTGTCGACGCGCTGCCGTGATCGGGCCGTCGACGCTGTGGCCCTTACTCTTCGCGGGGCGGCTCGACTCTGCCGTCTGGTAGATCGGCCAGCAGCTGGGTCGTTGCTGCGGCGATGGCCGAGACCGCCTTGTCGACAGCGGCTTTCGTGGTGGTGCTCAGGCCGGAAACGCCACCGACCGTGCGCACATACTGCAGTGCGGCAGCATAGATTTCCTGCTCGGTAGGGGCAGGATCCAGGCCACGCAGGAGGGTGATGTTTCCACTCATGGGTGCACATTAGCCCTCTGTACCGTCTGCGGCAGGGCAAGAATCCCAGGACAGGGAAAAAAACAGGAAAAGATCAGGTTTAATTGCCGCGACGGCGAACGGCGCTTGTCAGACGCGCACTGTCGTGGTTGCTCGGGTCGCAACCGGCGGATCGAACCCGCCTACCTGTCACCCGTCGATTCCCTTGGCGATTACTCAGGTTGTTTCAAGATCGATGGGGAACAATCGGGGGCATGCCTGCCCGCGGTGTGCCCACTCTGACCACGTTCCCCTACGAAGAGCTGGACAAGCGGGAGGAGGACCATTGGTCCGGCGCCGCGGTCTCCGAGGACGAACTGCGGTCGTTGGCGCTGGGCGCCTTCTATTCGGCTCGATGGGACGCCTTCCACGACGCGCTGCTGCTCGGCCCCGAACGCGAACATCCGCTCGGTGACCGCCGCGAACTCGCCATCGACACGCTGACCGGCGCTTGGGGCATCACCGACAGCACCGAGGCGCAGGCTTCGATGGAACAGCTGCTAGAAGGCATGCACGCGCCGCTGTATGCCATGGTGCATCCGCTGGTGATGGCCTCGATCAACGCGAGCGAGCGGGATCGGTTCGGCGAGCGGGCCGATCGGCACCGCGCCTTTCTCCGGCAGGTCGGCTCGTTCCGTGGCATGGACAATCCCGAGGCGCTCGTGCGCGATTACGACATCTGGTCACAGGCGATCAAGATCGGTTTCACCGATCACCTCGCCCGGCCGCTGCCGAGTGATATCCACGCCTGGGACCTGGCCCGGGTTGTCGCGGTGGCTCGAATGGCGTTCACCGCAGGCTATCTCGAAGCCGACGTCGCATGGGGCTACCTGGCGCGCGCCTTGCCGCTGGCACAGCGCAAATATAAGAACTGGCGCCAGTTCGGCGACGCCTACCTCACCGGCTGGACCTACTGGCAGGCCTGCGAGGACCTGGCCGAACTCAAGAACGGCGGCGTGGACCGGCGCATGGAACTACTGCGTCTGTGGACTCGCCCGACCAGCCCGTGGCGGCGGATCGGTTTGCAGTCAGTTCCCGTCGGGGAGTGACCGCAGGATCCCGCGCCCGTAGCGCTGGAACTGCGTGTCGTCGACCATGCCGAGCGAATGCCGCTCGACCAGCAGCTCCCACTCGGAATACAGCTGCGAGACGCCGGGATCGGCCGGGCCTGCCGCGCCGTCCGCGGAGTCGCGCCGGACGGCGAAGTTCACCGCGCAGGTGACCCGCTCGGTGTCGGCCCGGTCGGCGCCGGTGAAATGCAGCGTCATATTGCCGTCGTGCACGTCGATGCCCGTCTCGCCGCGGATCGAGCCGATCTCACCCGGTGCCGATGCCGCGCCCTCGGTGGTGCGGGCCCACAGCACGGCGGGGATAGGTAGCTCGTGCGCGTAGCGCGAATCGGTGCCGATGGAGATGAACAGCAGCCGCCCGGTGGTCGCGGCGAGCAGTCCCGGTCCGCTGCCCGCGGGCGGGTGCGCCACCGCGATCGCGGTCTCCAGCACGTATTCGTCCACCGTGACATAGCGATGCAATGCGGCTATCGCCGACTTCGCGTCGCGTCTGGGCGCCATCCTGCGCACGGCCCGATCCACGTCCGCGCGAGTCGGTCCGGCCTTGCCCCACGCAGGGGCGGGCGGGTTCAGATCGGGGGCGGCCACATCGATGCGCTGCGAGGTGAGGATCTGATCGTTGATCCGATCGACGATCTCGGTCGCTGCGGGGACATCGTGTTCTGCTATCAATACCGGTAGAGGGGTGCGGTCCGCCGGCACGCCCGTGAGCACCGGAGTGGGGTAACGAAGGTAGATCTCGATTACGACGGCGTCATCGGCGCGCCGGTTCAGCCGGACCTTCAGCAGGTCCGTGACCGGCACATCCAGTACGCGCTCGCCATCGGTGCCCGGTCGCAGGACGATCAGTCGCCCGCGCCCGTGCCGCACTATCGCTGTGGGTGTCCGTAGCTCGACTATGTCCATACCCCCTGCGCTCTTGTTGTGTCGTCGCTCACGATATGCCGAACATGCCATGATTGTGACCACTTGGAGTAACCCGACCGGAGACCTCGGGAACCACCGTCGTTCCCCGGCCGTTTACCTGTCGAACTGCACCAACTGCCGAACTGCGCGATGTATCGAGTAGACCGTACGCGGTAACGTGGCATGTCCGCATCCGAACCCACCCGGAATCCGGCTGGGAGCAGGGTGAGAACTGGCACCGCCGACCCCGACGCTTCGCAGGCATGCACCGGAGAACCGGAAAGGACTGGCCGCCCGGCCTACGCTCTATGAACCGCAAGACTGTGTTTCGCACCCTGGCCATAGTCTCGGGCATCTTGCTCGTGATCTATGCGTTCAGCTATTTCGGCAATGACACGCGCGGCTGGAAGAGCGTCGACACCTCGGTGGCGTTGACTCAGCTGAACGACAAGAGCAACGTCAAGAACGTCCAGATCGACGACCGCGAGCAGCAGCTGCGCATCGAGCTGAACAATGGCAACGACGCAACCAGCGGCTCCAACAAGATCATCGCCAAGTATCCGAGCGGTGGCGAGGCGTCCGCGCAGATATTCGACGCACTGCAGAAATCCGGCGCGCCGTTCAACACGGTGGTCAAACAGGAGAGCTGGTTCACCCAGATCCTGTTGTTCGTGCTGCCGATGGTGATTCTGCTCGGCCTGTTCATCTTCGTGATGTCCCGAATGCAGGGCGGTGGTCGCGGCGGCATGATGGGCTTCGGAAAATCGAAGGCCAAACAGCTGTCCAAGGACATGCCCAAGACCACATTCGCGGATGTGGCAGGCGCCGACGAGGCCGTCGAAGAGCTGTACGAAATCAAGGACTTCCTGCAGAACCCGGTGCGCTACCAGGCGCTCGGCGCGAAGATTCCGAAGGGCGTGCTGCTCTACGGTCCGCCGGGAACCGGTAAGACGCTGCTGGCTCGCGCCGTCGCAGGCGAGGCGGGCGTGCCGTTCTTCACCATCTCCGGTTCGGACTTCGTCGAGATGTTCGTCGGTGTCGGCGCCTCCCGGGTGCGCGACCTGTTCGAGCAGGCCAAGCAGAACAGCCCGTGCATCATTTTCGTCGACGAGATCGACGCGGTCGGCCGCCAGCGCGGCGCCGGCCTCGGCGGTGGTCACGACGAGCGCGAGCAGACCCTCAACCAGTTGCTCGTCGAGATGGACGGCTTCGGCGACCGCACCGGCGTGATCCTGATCGCGGCCACCAACCGCCCCGACATCCTCGACCCGGCGCTGCTGCGTCCCGGCCGCTTCGACCGGCAGATCCCGGTCAGCAATCCCGACCTCGCCGGTCGTCGCGCCATCCTGCGGGTGCACTCGCAGGGCAAGCCGATCGCGCCCGAGGCCGACCTCGACGGTCTGGCCAAGCGCACCGTCGGCATGTCCGGCGCGGACCTCGCGAACGTGATCAACGAGGCCGCCCTGCTCACCGCGCGTGAGAACGGCGCGGTGATCACCAGCGAGCAGCTGGAGGAGTCGGTGGACCGCGTTGTCGGCGGGCCGCGCCGCAAGAGCCGGATCATCAGCGAGCACGAGAAGAAGATCACCGCATACCACGAGGGCGGTCACACCCTCGCCGCGTGGGCGATGCCGGATATCGAGCCGGTCTACAAGGTCACCATCCTGGCCCGCGGCCGCACCGGCGGCCACGCCATGACGGTGCCCGAGGACGACAAGGGCCTGATGACCCGTTCGGAGATGATCGCCCGCCTGGTGATGGCGATGGGCGGCCGTGCGGCCGAGGAACTGGTGTTCCACGAGCCGACCACCGGCGCGTCCTCGGATATCGACCAGGCGACCAAGATCGCGCGCGCGATGGTCACCGAATACGGCATGAGCGCGCGCCTCGGTGCGGTGCGCTACGGCCAGGAGCAGGGTGACCCGTTCCTCGGTCGTTCGATGGGCATGGGTTCGGACTACTCGCACGAGGTCGCGGGCGCCATCGACGAGGAGGTGCGCAACCTGATCGAGGCCGCGCACACCGAGGCGTGGGCGATTCTCAACGAGTACCGCGACGTGCTCGATGTCCTCGCCACCGCGCTGCTGGAGCGAGAGACGTTGCACCGCAAGGATCTCGAGGAGCTGCTCGCCACGGTGGAGAAGCGGCCGCGGATTACCGCGTTCAACGACTTCGGTGATCGGCTGCCCTCGGACAAGCCGCCGGTGAAGACACCGGGCGAGCTGGCCGCCGAGCGCGGCGAGCCGTGGCCGCCGCCGGAGTCGCCGGTGCAGCCGGTGCCCGCGGGCACCGCTGCCAACGGCTACCTGGAGTCGGGCTACCAGAACCCGCCGCAGTACGGCTACCCGACGCCGCCCGCTGCCGGTTATCCGCCGCCGCAGGCTCCGACGGCCGCCTACCCGCGCCAGGGTGGCGCGACGCACGGCTCGCGACCGGACTACGGCGCTCCGGCCGGTTGGTCGGCTCCGGGCTGGCCGCCTCGGGACGAGCAGCAGCAGCAGCCCGGGCAACCGGGCTACGGCGGCCGGCCGGGTCAGGGCGATCCGCAGTCACGGCACGGCTATCAGCAGCAGCCGTGGCATCAGCCACCGGGTGGCCAGCCGGGTCCCGGCCGCGGCGACCAGGGCGGCTACGACGAGCAGGGCCGGGCCAACCCGGCCGACGAAGGCGATAGTCGCGATTGGGATGGACCGAACGGTCGGCACTGAAACGGTGGCGGCAGTCTCGGGGCCCGAGTGGTCACCCGAGCTGCCGCCTTCGGGCCCGTCGTTCGTGCTACGGCCAGCGACGATTAGGCTCGACCATCGGGGTGCCGAGTAATTGCCGGCACCCGAGATTTTGGAGGTGTCCTCGATTGTCGGCCAAGAATCACGTCGGCGGCCACGCGCTAGCGGAGTCGGGCGGTGGCAAGTCGGAGAACGGCCAGTCGGACAACCGTGAGCACAACGGTGCAGCTGTTGCCAAGCCGGAACTCATCGCCCTGGAGACCGGTAGGCCGTTCGACCAGGACCGCGCCGAAGCCGCAATCCGCGAGTTGTTGCTCGCGGTCGGTGAGAACCCGGACCGTCCCGGCCTGCTCGATACCCCCTCCCGCGTTGCCCGCGCCTACCGAGAGATGTTCGCCGGCCTCTACATCGAGCCGGATTCGGTGCTGAACACCACCTTCGACGAGGGCCATCAGGAACTCGTGCTGGTCCGCGACATCCCGATGTACTCGACCTGTGAGCACCACCTGGTCTCCTTTCACGGTGTCGCGCACGTCGGGTACATCCCCGGACCGCACGGCCGGGTGACCGGACTGTCGAAGCTGGCGCGGCTGGTCGATCTCTATGCCAAGCGCCCCCAGGTGCAGGAACGCCTGACCAGCCAGATCGCCGATGCCGTCATGCGCAAGCTGGACCCGCGCGGCGCGATCGTGGTGGTGGAGGCCGAGCATCTGTGCATGGCCATGCGCGGCATCCGCAAGCCGGGCGCGAGCACCACCACTTCCGCGGTGCGCGGCCTGCTGCAATCCAATGCCGCCTCGCGCGCGGAGGCCCTCGATCTCATTCTGCGGAAGTGAGTGAGTTCGCGGTGTCCGGTCCCAGGAATGTCACTCCACGCGAAGGACGCTCCTGCGTGGTGATGGGTGTCGTCAATGTCACCAGCGACTCCTTCTCCGACGGCGGCAAGTACCTCGACCCAGGTCTTGCCATCGCGCACGGCGTCGAGTTGTTCGAGGCCGGCGCGGACATCGTCGATGTGGGGGGTGAATCGACCCGCCCGGGCGCCATCCGGATCGATCCGGAGACCGAGGCGGCTCGGGTCGTTCCCGTTATTCGCGGCCTGGTTGCCGCGGGGGTGCCGACCAGCGTCGACACCATGCGCGCGAGTGTTGCCGATGCGGCGCTCGCGGCCGGAGTCAGCGTGGTGAACGACGTCTCGGGTGGTCGCTCCGACCCCGATATGGTGAAAGTCGTCGCCGCGGCCGATGCTCCATGGATTCTCATGCATTGGCGCGCGGGAGCCGACTATCGGCACACCGGACCCGCCGACCATTACGACGATGTCGTCGGTGAGGTGCTCGCCGAGCTGTCCGCACAGGTGGAGCTGGCCGTCGCGGCCGGTGTCGATCCGGCCAGGCTGATCCTGGATCCCGGCCTCGGTTTCGCCAAGAACGCCGAACACAATTGGGCACTGCTCGGTGCGCTCCCCGAATTGGTCGGCAACGGACTGCCGATTCTTATCGGGGCATCGCGCAAACGTTTCCTCGGCGCGCTGCTCGCCGATGCTGCGGGCCCCCGCCCACCGGATGGCCGCGAGACCGCCACCGCGACCATTTCGGCGCTCGCGGCCCAGCACGGCGCCTGGGGCGTGCGCGTGCACGATGTCCGCGCCTCCCTGGATGCCATTGCCGTCACCGACGCCTGGCAACGCGCCGCCGGGCTGAATTCGCGAGGAGCCCACCGATGAGCGATCGAATCGAGCTACGCGGCCTGCGCGCCTTCGGCCATCACGGAGTATTCGAGCACGAACGCCGGGACGGGCAGGAGTTCATCGTCGACCTCACGGTCTCGGTCGATTTCGCCGCCGCCGCCGCGTCCGACGATCTCGCGGCCACTATCGATTACGGCAGGCTCGCCGAGCGGGCCGTGCGCATCATCCAGGGCCCGCCGCGCAATCTCATCGAGACGGTGGTCTCCGAGATCGCCGACGATGTGATGACCGACCCGCGCATCCAGTCGGTCGAGGTGGTGGTACACAAACCGTCCGCGCCGATTCCGCACACCTTCGCGGATGTGCGCGTCGTCACCGCGCGGCACCGGGAGCGCGCCGCGTGAGATTCCACGACGATGCGCCGATGACCGGCGAGGTGTGTTCGTGAGCGAGCGAACCATGTCACCGCGCACGACGGAGCCGAGCGTCAGCGAGGCGCAGTCGTGAGCAGGGCCGTGCTCTCGATCGGGTCGAACCTGGGGGACCGGCTCGCCCATCTGCGCAGTGTGATCGATGGCTTCCGGCCGCGGGTCGTCGCGGTGTCGCCGGTGTATTCGACCGCGCCGTGGGGCGGGGTCGAACAGGAGGACTATCTGAATGCCGTTGTGCTGGTGGATGATCCGGAGTTCGACTGCCGAGACTGGTTGCTCGGCGGCAGGCGGCTGGAGCAGGCTGCCGATAGGGTTCGCGAGGTGCGCTGGGGCGCAAGGACTCTCGACGTCGATGTGATCTGGTGTGCCGAAGCGGACGGTACCGCCTGCCGCAGTACGGATCCGGAACTGACGCTGCCGCATCCGCAGGCGCACAATCGGGCCTTCGTCCTCATCCCTTGGCTGGACGTCGAACCGGACGCGGTGCTCGAGGTCGACGGCGCCCCCTCGCGGGTGCGCGATCTGCTCGATGGACTCGATGCCACCGAACGCGCCGGCGTGCGAGCGACCGAGTTTTCGTTGGCGCCGGCCGAGCCTGCGGAGGGGTCGTTGTCGTGAAGCTCAAACCGACCCGAATCTGGGATCTGCTGGCGAATGTCGTCATCGCGGCCGTCATCGCGTGGGTCGCCACTCGCCTGACCTACAGCAATTTTCCGCCGATCTCGATCTTTGCGGGCGCGTCGCTATATCCGGTGGCCGCGATCGAGGTGGCCCTCGCCTTCGTGATCCGCAGCCGGGTCAACGACCACGAGATCGGTAACGGCACCCACCAGCTGCATCCGATCACCGCCGCCCGCGCGGTCGCGCTGGCGAAGGCGTCCGCCCAGGTAGGGTCGCTCGCGGCCGGAGTCTGGCTGGGTTTCCTGTGCTGGGTGCTGCCGCAGCGTGGCACGTTGCGTGCGGCCGCGGCGGATAGTCCCAGTGCGGTCGTCGGCATGCTCGCGGGGGTGACGTTGGTTGCTGCGGCGCTGTGGCTCGAGTATTGCTGTCGTGCGCCGGATGATCCTTCGGACGATCCGGCAACTACATAGCAAATATTCTTGGCGGAATCACCACGGCTGATATGGGCGCGGCACGCCATCCGCGCTACCCTGGCGTCCATGGTTTCACCCTCCCGTAGCAGCAGTTCCCGTCGGCGGCGGGACGATGCGGGAAAATTGTTCATCGGTGTCTTGATTCTGCTCGGTCTGGTTGCCAGCGTTTTCCTCGTTTTCAGCGACAGTCTGCAATTCGTCCGAATCGGTCTCGTTGCGGCCCTGTGGGCGGCCGTTGTCGGCGCCTTGGCCGCGACGCGGTACCGCAAAGAGGCCACGATCGATAAGGCGAAAGTCCGCGACCTGCAAACGGTCTACGAGCTCCAGTTGGAGCGCGAGATCACCGCCCGCCGCGAATACGAGCTCGGCATCGAGTCCCGCGTGCGCGCGGAGGTCGGGGCGGACGCTACCGAGATCGCCGCGCTCCGGGCCGAGCTCACTGTGCTCAGGCAGAGCCTGCAGCGTCTCTTCGATGGCGATCTGCCGATGGAACGGCCCGCGCTGCGCGCGGACGCGACCCGGATTCATGAGCTCCCCAGCGCGCTCGCGGATCCGGTGAACGATAGCTCCGGGAATGCCGACGGCCACGGTTACCTGGGCCCTCAGCAACCACGCAGCAGCGTAACTCCGGTGTTCGTCGCGGATCATCCCGAGCCGCCGATGTTCGCAAGCCCCTTCGACGAACCGGTTACCGCCGAGACCGCCGTGGTGCCGCTCGAGTCCGACGACGAGCTGAGCGCCGCCGAGATCACCGATGTCGGCATCGAGCCGCTGCAGTCGACGCACGGCTGGGCCGATGCCTTCACCGAAGAGCCGCCGACCCCGATCCAGCCGCAGCCTGCGCCACAGCCACAGCCACAGGCCCGACCGGCTTCGCAAGCTCGCCCCACCACCTCCGCGCCACCGGTCGGCACTCCGACCTCTCGTCGACGCCGCCGCGTCGACCCCGACGCGGACTCCGGCAATTCCTCGCGGCGTCTCTCGGTGGCCGAGATCATGGCCAACCTGCAGTCGGAGGAAAACGGCCGCGGCTAGCGCCACTGCGGTGTAAATCACGCCGGTGCCGCATGGCATCGGCAAACCCGAGGCCGATATCCTCGTCACGTAACGTCCGGTACCCGCATGGCGGGACTGGAACGGATCAAGCGCTGGGACGGACGAGTGTCCGGCCATCGCACTTCGAGAGGACAACGTTGACCTCGAGTTCTGGCAACGAGCCGGTGCGGGCCGGCGCCGAGCCTGCCGGCTTCGACCCCGCGCCCGCCCGACTGACGGTGGGAATCGTCTCGGCGGGACGCGTCGGCTCGGCACTCGGCGCCGCACTCGAGCGCGCCGGGCACGTGGTGTTCGGCGTCGCCGCGATTTCCGATGCTTCCGTGCAGCGGGCGCGTACCAGGCTGCCCGATTCCGAGATCCTGCCCGCCGAACAGGTGGCGGCCCGCAGTGAGTTGCTGCTGCTCGCGGTGCCCGACGCCGAATTGGCGGGGCTGGTTCGTGGTCTCGCCTCCGCGGGTGTGGTGCGGCCGGGCACGATCGTGGCGCACACCTCGGGCGCCAATGGCGTGGCGGTGCTCGCTCCGCTCGCCGCGTTGGGCGCGCTGCCGCTGGCCATCCATCCCGCGATGACCTTCACCGGGCACGACGAGGATCTGGCCCGACTCGGCAACGCCTGCTTCGGGGTCACCGCGGCCGACGAGGTCGGCTTCGCCATCGCGCAGGCCCTCGTGATCGAAATGGGCGGCGAACCGGTTCGCGTCCAGGAGGAGAACCGCCAGCTCTATCACGCGGCTCTGGCCCACGGCAGCAATCATCTCGTGACGGTGATCGTCGACGCGGTCGCCGCACTGCGCACCGCGCTGTCCGGTCCCGGCCTGCTCGGCCAGCAGGTCGTCGACGATCAGCCGAACGGTTTGGCGGAGCGGCTGCTTGCCCCGCTGGCCTCCGCCGCGCTCGACAATGCCCTGCGCCGAGGCCAATCCGCGCTCACCGGCCCGGTGGCGCGCGGTGACGCGGACGCCGTCGTGGCGCATCTCGCCGCGCTGGAAGCCGTCGATGCCCGGCTGGCCGCGGGGTATCGCGCGCTGTCGCTGCGCACGGCCGAGCGCGCCAAGACCAATCCCGCCCTGATCGAACTGCTGGAAGGACGCCGATAAATGGATCCGAAACTGCGCGGTACCTTCCGCCCTGGCGAGCTGACCGTGCACCACGATCCCGCGGTGATCCAGGCGGTCTCGAAGGCGCTGCGCGGCGTCGGCCGCACCGTGGGCCTGGTGCCGACGATGGGTGCGCTGCACGAGGGGCACCTGGAGATCGTGCGCCGGGCCAAGCGGACCAACCAGGTCGTGATCGTCTCGATCTTCGTCAATCCCTTGCAGTTCGGTGCGGGCGAGGACCTGGACAAATACCCGCGCACCCTGGACGCCGATGTCGAGCTGCTCCGCAAGGAGGGCGTGGAATTGGTATTCGCACCCAGCGCGGCCGATATGTACCCGGACGGCATGCGGACCACGGCGCACCCTGGTCCGGTCGGCGCGGAGCTGGAGGGCGCGAGCCGCCCGACGCACTTCGCGGGTGTGCTGACCGTGGTCGCCAAGCTGTTGCAGATCGCGAAGCCGACCGAGGCATTCTTCGGTGAGAAGGACTACCAGCAGCTCACCCTGATCCGGCAGCTGGTCCGCGACCTGAACTTCGACGTGAAGATCGTCGCGCTGCCCACCGTCCGCGAGCCCGACGGGCTTGCGCTGTCTTCCCGCAATCGGTACCTCGATGGGGCGCAACGGGAATCGGCGCTCGCCTTGTCGGCGGCGCTGGCCGCGGGCAAGCACGCGGGCGGCCTCGGCGCGGACGCCGTGCTCGCCGCGGCGCGCGGTGTCCTCGATGCCGCGGCGGGCGTCGAGCTCGACTATCTCGAATTGCGGTCATCGACCCTCGGTCCCGCGCCCGCCAACGGAAATGCCCGGCTGCTCGTCGCGGCCAAGGTCGGCGCCACCCGGCTGATCGACAACACGGCCGTGGCGCTCGGTGCGCCGGTCGACGGCGGCCATCCCACACTTCCCGATTCGCGCGCCGCCGCGGACGACTCCCAGCCTGCCCAGGCCAACATTTAGGAAAGGGCGACGACGATGTTGCGCACCATGATGAAGTCGAAGATTCACCGTGCCACGGTGACCCATGCCGACCTGCACTATGTCGGCTCGGTGACCGTCGACCAGGATCTGCTCGACGCCGCCGATCTGCTCGAGGGCGAGCAGGTCTGCATCGTCGATATCGACAACGGCGCCCGCCTGGAGACCTATGTGATCGCGGGCGAGCGCGGTTCGGGCGTGATCGGCATCAATGGCGCCGCAGCCCATCTCGTCCACCCCGGTGACCTGGTCATTTTGATCGCCTACGGGATGATGGACGAGGCCGAGATCCGCGAGTACGCCCCGAAGGTGGTATTCGTCGACGACGCCAACCGTCCGACCGACCTCGGCTCGGATCCGGCGCACGCACCCGAGGGCTCCGGCCTGGTCACCCCGCGCACACTGAGCGCCGCGGTGTCCGAGGCGACGTTCGCGGGGTCCGCCGTGGTTTCGCGGGCCGCCGCCTCCGTGCCCGTCGCGCACGTCTGACGGCCATGCTGCTGGCCATCGATGTCCGCAACACCAGTATCGAGCTGGGCCTGTTCTCCGGTAGCGGCACCCACGCGAAGCTCGCCAGGCATTGGCGGATGCACACCAATCCACTGCTGACCGCGGACGAGTTCGCCATGCAGGTGCGCGGCCTCGTCGGCGCGCAGGTGGAGGAAATCGTCGGGGTCGCGGCGCTGTCGACGGTCCCGCCGGTGCTGCGCGAGATCCGGACGATGCTGCATCGCTATTGGGAGAATCTGCCGCACGTGGTGGTGGAACCCGGTGTGCGCACCGGAATTCCGCTGCTCGTCGACAACCCCAAGGAAATCGGCGCCGACCGCATCGTGAACACCCTTGCCGCGCACCATCTTTACGGTACCGCCGCGATCGTGGTCGATTTCGGCACGGCGACCACCGTCGATCTGGTTTCGGCGAAGGGCGAATTCCTCGGCGGGGTGCTCGCGCCCGGTGTGGAGATTTCCAGCGAGGCGCTGATCGAGCGCGCCGCGCTGCGCCGGGTGGAGTTGGCGCGCCCGCGCTCGGTGGTCGGCAAGAACACCGTGGAGGCTATTCAGTCCGGCGCGATTTTCGGGTTCGCGGGCTTGGTCGACGGCCTGATCGATCGGATACGCGACGAATTCGACGCCTTTGCCGGTGATGATGTGACGATCGTCGCAACCGGTGCGAGCGCGCCGCTGATCGTGCCGGAGTCCGAAACAATCGACCACCACCAGCCGCATCTGACCCTGACCGGCCTGCGTCTGGTCTATGAACGTAACCAGCGCAGGAAGGGAACTGCTTGATGTCCCCGCTTTCCACTGTTGGGAAGCTGAGAGGAATTCGAGTGGGTGGTTCGCGCTCTGCTACACTCGCAACCGTGTATTTCCGTGTGAGCACCCAGGAGTGTTGTCGAGGCTGATCCAGCCTCGACCGTTCGAGGCTGACCAAGTCCCTCGACCGTCGACACATTTCCTGGAGATTCGCTCATGCGTTCTTCTGTTCTTTCCCTTTCTTCTGCGCGGGACGCCTTTTCGGCTACCCCGCCGCTGGATCGTGCTGTCGCACCCGCGCTACCGACTCGCCTGCGTCCCGCCGATCTGCTCCGGCTGACCGACGAGGGCGCCGAGGACGTGCTCAGCGGCCGTTACGACCATCTGCTCCCGGCCGAGGGGGTGTGGCCTGCCGACGAACGCTGGGCGACCAGGCTGCTCGCCGACGACGAGGTCGATGTCTGGCTGATCAGCTGGACCCCCGGCAAGTCCACCGAATTGCACGATCACGCCGGATCGCTCGGCGCCTTGACTGTGCTGAGTGGCGCTCTCTCCGAATACCGTTGGAATGGAATGGAATTGCGGCACCGCACGCTCACGGCGGGTGATCAGGCCGCATTCCCGATCGGATGGGTGCACGACGTGATGCGTGCGCCTGCCGGCCCACGTCCGGTTACCGACAACACCGCCGAGTCCGTCGGCCCTCTCGATCCGACGCTCAGCGTGCATGCCTATTCGCCGCCGCTCGCCGCCATGTCCTATTACGAGGTCACCGGCCACGGCACCCTGCGGCGCACCCGAACCGTCCTCACCGACCAGCCCGAAGGCGATATGTAATGACCCGTTTGACCATCGATCAGATGCTCGACAACGCGCGGGCCCAGCTGAACCGGATCTATGCGTTCGAATTGCCGGGGGCGCTGGCACGGGGCGCGATTCTGGTGGACATCCGTCCCCAGGCCCAGCGCGGCCGTGAAGGCTCGCTCCCCGGCGCTCTTGTGATCGAGCGCAACGTCCTGGAATGGCGATTGGACCCCACCAGTTCCGCGCGGTTGGCGCTGGCCGCCGATCACGATGTGGAATGGATCGTCGTCTGCTCGGAGGGCTATACCTCCAGTCTCGCCGCCGCCGCGTTGCAGCAACTCGGACTGCATCGGGCGACCGATGTGATCGGCGGCTACCAGGCGATGAAGGCGGCGAGCCTGCTCACCATCGGAATCCGGGCGCCGCACTTCGCGCGTGAGGTGGACGCGCTCGCCTCGCTGTAATTGCAGGCGATTTAGTTCTATCTTGAAATAGTCCGTGGCACAGTGGGTTTCGTCTAGGACCTGGTCTCGCGGGCCATCTCGGCCTGCGAAAAACCGGTCGCGGTCGCGCCCGGGAAGCGATGACGGCTCGTTACTCTGGAGTAGTGCACGGGCGGCTCGCAAAACGATTTCCGGTGCCCGCTAGTGTTGTTGGATGTGAGCACCCCGAACACGCCCTCGTCCGGTCGCTCTGCGGGTTCGGTTCCTGCGGAGCAATCAAGCCCAGCCGCGTCCGAAGTAGATGACGCACCGGAGCAGATACGGATTCGCAGGGAGAAGCGCGAGCGCCTGCTCGCTCACGGTGGTGAGGCATATCCGGTCGTCGTGCCGCGCACGCATACCCTCGCCGAAATTCGGTCGGCCTATCCGGATCTGGAGGCGGACACGCAGACCGGCCTGCAGGCCGGTGTCGCGGGCCGCGTCATATTCATGCGTAATACCGGCAAGCTATGTTTCGCGACACTGCAGGAGGGGGACGGCGCCAAGCTGCAGGCGATGATCAGCCTGAACGGTGTCGGCGCCGATGCCCTCGCGGCGTGGAAGTCCGATGTGGACCTCGGTGACTTCGTTTTCGTGCACGGTGAGGTCATCTCGTCGCGGACCGGCGAATTGAGCGTTATGGCCGATTCCTGGTCCATGGCCGCCAAGTCGCTGCGGCCGCTGCCGGTCGCGCACAAGGAGATGAACGAGGAGTCCCGGGTTCGGCAGCGTTATGTCGACCTGATCGTGCGTCCCGAGGCCAGGGAAATGGCCAGGACCAGGGTCGCGGTCGTGCGTGCGATGCGCAATGCCTTGGAGCGCCGCGGCTTCCTCGAGGTCGAGACCCCGATGCTGCAGACACTGCACGGTGGTGCGGCGGCCAGGCCGTTCGTCACTCATTCGAATGCCCTCGATATGGACCTCTACCTGCGAATTGCGCCGGAACTGTTCCTCAAGAGGTGTGTGGTCGGCGGCCTGGAGCACGTCTTCGAGATCAACAGGAACTTCCGCAACGAGGGCTCGGACTCTACGCATTCGCCGGAGTTCGCGATGCTGGAAACATACCAGGCATACGGCACTTACGACGATGCACAGCGCATGACCCGAGAATTGGTGCAGGAAGTTGCGCAGGAGGTGTTCGGCACGCAGGTGGTGACTCTCGCGGACGGCACCGAATATGATCTGCGCGGCGAGTGGACAACAGTCGAGATGTACCCCTCGCTGTCTGATGCACTGGGTGTCTCTGTCACTCCGGAAACGTCGGTTTCGGAATTGCGCGCACTTGCCGATCGGGTCGGTATGGAAATTCCGGAGGGCAAGGGCTATGGCCACGGCAAACTTGTAGAAGAACTATGGGAGCACCAGTACGGCGACAAGTTGTACGCCCCCACATTCGTGCGCGACTTCCCAGTGGAGACCTCGCCGCTCACCAGACAGCATCGCAGCAAGCCTGGAGTTACCGAGAAGTGGGACCTCTATGTGCGCGGCTTCGAGTTGGCAACGGGCTATTCGGAGTTGGTCGATCCGGTGATCCAGCGCGAGCGGTTCGTCGACCAAGCGCGGTTGGCCGCGCAGGGTGACGACGAGGCCATGGTCCTCGACGAGGACTTCCTTGCCGCGATGGAGCACGGCATGCCTCCGACAACGGGTACAGGTATGGGAATCGATCGGTTGTTGATGGCACTCACTGGATTGGGAATCCGCGAAACGATACTGTTCCCAATTGTGCGTCCAGTCACTCGCTGACCGTCGGATTCCATACCGCAGCTCCCCGTCTTGGAATTTTCGGAATTCGGGGTATTCTTGCCTCGGGTAATCGGCCTAGTATGCGGGTCGCACGATTTCGAGAGGACGTTCATCTCATGGCAAAGAAGGTCACCGTTAGCCTGATCGACGATGTCGACGGTGAGTCCATCGCGGACGAGACCATCGAGTTTGCGATCGACGGTGTTTCGTACGAGATCGACCTGTCGTCGGCAAATGCGTCGAAGCTGCGCGACGGGCTGGAAGAGTGGGTTTCGAGTGCTCGACGCGTGAGCGGCCGGCGTCGCGTCAAGGCTGCGGTCGCGGCAGCGGGTAGCCCGAAGAGCCGGGTCTCGATCGATCGTGAACAAAGTGCTGCAATTCGCGAGTGGGCGCGCCGTAATGGCCACAAGGTGTCCGCGCGGGGGCGAATCTCCGCTGACATCACCGATGCGTACAACAAGGCCGCGAAGGCCTGAGTTTCTCTATTTTCGGGCTGCCGCCCGGGCAAATCGTGCGACGCCCGGGCGGCAGCTTCTTTTTTTGATAGGTCTTCGATATGGCAAGAAGGCCCGAACGCGGTGACGCCGCCGCGACAGGCCGACGCGATCTTGCTCGCCGAACCGGGACGCGGCACCATGGAAACTGTGCAGACGATGTCACTGACGGTATGGAGAGATGGGGTATCGGGACAGTGACTGCATTCGTCGGATCATTGTTGCGGTTCACTGATGACGAGGGACGTCAGCAGGAGCTGATGCTCACCGCCGACCAGCAGCGCATCACCATCGGCCGTTCCCCCCAGGCCGATTTGGCGTTGCCGTGGGACGCCGAGGTCTCCCGGCTGCACGCAGCTGTCGAGTATCTCGGTGCGCATTGGACCATCGTCGACGACGGCCTGTCCCGCAACGGCACCTTCATCAACGGCGAGCGGTTGGTCGGCAGGCGCAGGCTGATGGCGGGCGATCGAATTCGGGTCGGCACCTCGCTGGTGTCATTCCATGATTTCGGTGGCGTGGCCGATGAGGCCACCCGGACCTCCACCGGCTCGATACCGACATTGCGCTCGCTCACCGAGACACAGCGCGCGGTGCTGATCGCGCTGTGCCGTCCGTACAAGAACGGGGCGGGTTTCGCCACCCCCGCCTCCAATCAGCAGATCGCCGATGAACTGTTCCTCAGCGTCGATGCGATCAAGACGCATTTGCGTGCGCTGTTCGCCAAGTTCGGCGTGGAAAGTCTCCCGCAGAACCTCAAAAGGGTTCGCCTCGCGGGCCTCGCAATGCAGAGCGGTCTCATTTCCGACCGGGATCTGTGAGCTGTCCTTCCCTCAGTTGGTGCGCGCTGCGACGGGTGTAGACGATCGCGTAGCCGGCCGAGCGTCTCAGCCATGGAGGGTCGTGCCCGGAGGCTGTTGACTAAGAGTCGTGACACGGAGTGACGAGGACTCCGGCAGTTTTCTACGGTAGGAGAAACCCATGACCGCCTTTCGGATCGCCGCGCTGGTGGCGGCCACGCTCACCACCGGCCTGATCGCAGGCCTGTTCTACGCCTACGCGAACTCGGTGATGCCCGCGCTCGGTCGCACCGATGACCGCGCCATGATCGACGTGATGCAGAAGATCAATGTGGTGATCATCAATCCGGTGTTCATGATCGGGTTCATGGGCACCGTCGCCTTCTCTGTCCTGGCGGCGGCACTGCACTTGGGCAAGGAGCATCGCACCACGCTGATCTGGATCGCAGTGGCCTTGGTGCTCAACATCATCGCCTTCGCGGTGACCTCCGGATCGAACGTCCCGCTCAACGATCAGCTCGCCGCCGCGGGCGACCCCGCATCGATCGTCGATCTGGCGCAGGTTCGCGCCGATTTCGAATCCGCATGGGTCCGTTGGAATATCGTGCGCGCCGTATTCCACACTTTGGCCTTCCTCGCGCTGATCGGCGCGCTGTTCGTCGCGGGTATGCAGCACGCTCGCATCACCGCCGCTGCGGCCGGTTCGCCGGTGGCTTCGGAGCCGGGCCGATTCGTCGCCCAGCAGGCGCCGCAGCAGGGAACGCAGCCGCAGGTGCCTGGTCAGTTCTCCGCGCCGCAGGCGTACAACCAGTACTCCGCGCAATTCGGCGCACCGGGTTACCACCGGGCCTGATAGTCCGCGGTTTCGCCCCTGCCGGGGCCGAGTGCGCGGTAGCTTCCTAGAACACGTTCCAATCTGGGAGGCTTCATGCGACGGGCTCCAGGCGCCGCATTCATCGCGATCGTGCTCGCCGCGCTGTGGATCAGCGCGGCGAGTTCCGCGCATGCGGAGCGTTTTGCGGTCGACTACAACTTCTTCTCCGGCATACCCGCCGAGTTGATCGACCACGGCGGCTCGCTGCCGGGCTCCAACGACTGGTCGTGCCGCCCGAGCGCCGAGCATCCGAATCCGGTCGTGCTCGCCCACGGCACCGGTGGTGGCGCACAGACGAATTGGGGCGTGTATGCGCCGCTGCTGGCCAATGAGGGCTACTGCGTCTACTCATTGACCTATGGCGCGTACGGGCTGCCCTGGCCCCCCTCAGCCGTTGGCGGGATGCTTCCGATGGAGCAGGGTGCGGCACAGTTCGCGGCGTTCGTCGATCGTGTCCTCGCGGCCACCGGCGCGAGCAAAGTCGATGTGGTCGGGCATTCCCAGGGCACGGTGGTGCCGAACTACTACGCGAAGCGACTCGGCGGCGCCGACAAGATCGACAAGTACGTGTCGATCGCACCGGCATGGCGCGGTACCAACGCGGGCGGCGCCGGCGAGATCGCCGCGTACGCCGATCGGCTCGGGCTCGGCCCCGCATTCGAGGCGACGGTGGGTTCGCTGTGTCGGGCCTGTGTGCAACTTCTCCAGGGTTCGCCCTTCCTGACTCAGCTCAACAGCGATGGCGTCTACGCGCCGACCATCACCTACACCAATATCGTCACCGCATACGACGAGATCGTCGTCCCGTACACCTCGGGGTTCGTCCCGGGGCCGAACGCAACTAACATTGTTGTTCAGGACGGGTGCGCGCTGGACTACTCCGACCATCTGGCGATCGCCGGCAGCCCACGTGCGGCACGTTACGTGCTCAACGCGCTCGACCCTTCCCACCCGCGGGACGTCGGGTGCGAGTTTGTTCCCCCGTTCACGGGGTAGCGCTCACGCGGCGAGCAGGAGGCCCGATCGGGTCCTTGTTCGCTGAGGGCAAAACCTCGGTGGAAACGAATCCCGCAACGTTCACGTTATGAGTGAATGACCGTGCCGCCGCTGGTCCGCAATAGGGTGGACTGGAGGCGGCGGGGACCCCTGCCAACTAGAGTAGAGGCGGGGGCCGCAACCCCCGGGCTTCATGGCAGGCTGGCGCCACAGTCGAACACTGAAGCGTCGGACGCCATAGACGTCGAAGCAGGAGAGTGAGGGAGCGATGTTCGAGAGGTTCACCGACCGCGCGAGGCGTGTCGTTGTCCTGGCCCAAGAAGAGGCCCGGATGCTCAACCACAACTACATCGGCACCGAGCACATCCTGCTTGGGTTGATCCACGAGGGCGAGGGTGTCGCAGCGAAGTCGCTGGAGTCTCTCGGTATTTCGCTGGAGGGTGTGCGCAGCCAGGTGGAGGAGATCATCGGTCAGGGCCAGCAGGCTCCGTCCGGTCACATCCCGTTCACCCCGCGTGCGAAGAAGGTGCTGGAGCTGAGTCTGCGCGAGGCGCTGCAGCTCGGCCACAACTACATCGGCACCGAGCACATTCTGCTCGGCCTGATCCGTGAGGGTGAGGGCGTCGCGGCGCAGGTGCTGGTCAAGCTGGGCGCGGATCTCAACCGCGTGCGCCAGCAGGTCATCCAGCTGCTGTCCGGCTACCAGGGCAAGGAGCCGGTCGAGGGATCCGGGTCGCGTGGTGAGGCGGGCACCCCGTCCACTTCGCTGGTGCTCGACCAGTTCGGTCGCAACCTGACCCAGGCCGCCCTCGAAGGCAAGCTCGACCCGGTCATCGGCCGCTCGAAGGAAATCGAGCGCGTGATGCAGGTGCTGAGCCGCCGCACCAAGAACAACCCCGTGCTGATCGGCGAGCCCGGTGTCGGTAAGACGGCTGTCGTCGAGGGCCTCGCGCAGGCCATCGTCAACGGCGAGGTCCCCGAGACCCTCAAGGACAAGCAGCTCTACACCCTCGACCTGGGTTCCCTGGTCGCGGGCAGCCGCTACCGCGGTGATTTCGAAGAGCGCCTGAAGAAGGTGCTCAAGGAGATCAACACCCGTGGCGACATCATCCTGTTCATCGACGAGCTGCACACGCTCGTCGGTGCGGGCGCCGCCGAGGGCGCGATCGACGCGGCCTCGATCCTGAAGCCGAAGCTGGCCCGTGGCGAGCTGCAGACCATCGGTGCGACCACCCTCGACGAGTACCGCAAGTACATCGAGAAGGACGCCGCACTCGAGCGCCGGTTCCAGCCGGTGCAGGTCGGCGAGCCGACGGTCGAGCACACCATCAACATCCTCAAGGGTCTGCGCGACCGCTACGAGGCCCATCACCGGGTGTCCATCACCGACGGTGCTCTCGTCGCCGCCGCAACGCTGGCCGACCGCTACATCAACGACCGGTTCCTGCCGGACAAGGCGATCGACCTGATCGACGAGGCCGGTGCGCGCATGCGCATCCGTCGCATGACCGCTCCGCCGGACCTGCGTGAATTCGACGACAAGATCGCCGATGCGCGCCGGGAGAAGGAAAGCGCCATCGACGCGCAGGACTTCGAGAAGGCGGCGCGCCTGCGCGACAAGGAAAAGCAGCTGGTCGCCAAGCGCGCCGAGCGCGAAAAGCAGTGGCGCTCCGGTGATCTCGACGTGGTTGCCGAGGTCGACGACGAGCAGATCGCGGAGGTGCTCGCCAACTGGACCGGCATCCCCGTCTTCAAGCTCACCGAGGAGGAGACCACCCGTCTGCTCCGCATGGAGGACGAGCTGCACAAGCGGATCATCGGCCAGGAGGATGCCGTCAAGGCCGTCTCCAAGGCGATCCGCCGCACTCGCGCCGGCCTGAAGGACCCGAAGCGTCCGTCCGGCTCGTTCATCTTCGCCGGCCCGTCCGGTGTCGGTAAGACCGAGTTGGCCAAGTCGCTGGCGAACTTCCTGTTCGGCGACGACGACGCGCTCATCCAGATCGACATGGGCGAGTTCCACGACCGCTTCACCGCGTCCCGGCTCTTCGGCGCCCCTCCTGGGTACGTCGGCTACGAAGAGGGCGGCCAGCTCACCGAGAAGGTGCGCCGCAAGCCGTTCTCCGTGGTGCTGTTCGACGAGATCGAAAAGGCACACCAGGAGATCTACAACACCCTGTTGCAGGTCCTCGAGGACGGTCGTCTCACCGACGGCCAGGGTCGCACGGTCGACTTCAAGAACACCGTGCTGATCTTCACCTCGAACCTCGGTACCTCGGACATCTCCAAGGCCGTTGGCCTGGGCTTCACCCAGAGCAACGCCGAGGGTTCGAACTACGAGCGGATGAAGCTCAAGGTCAACGACGAGCTGAAGAAGCACTTCCGCCCCGAGTTCCTCAACCGCATCGACGACGTCATCGTCTTCCACCAGCTCACGACCGAACAGATCGTGCAGATGGTGGACCTGATGATCGGCCGCGTCGCCGTGCAGCTGAAGAACAAGGACATGGCGATCGAGCTGGCTCCGCAGGGCAAGGCGCTGCTGGCCAAGCGTGGCTTCGATCCCGTGCTCGGCGCCCGGCCGCTGCGCAGGACCATCCAGCGCGAGATCGAGGATCAGCTCTCGGAGAAGATCCTCTTCGGCGAGATCGGCCCAGGACAGACCATTGTGGTCGACGTCGAGGGCTGGGACGGCGAAGGCTCGGGCGAGGACGCCAAGTTCACCTTCACCGCCAAGGCGAAGCTGACCAAGGAGCCCGCGACCGAAGAGAAGCCGGAAGTCGTGCTGACCGCCGCAGGCGAAGGCACCCCCGAGGCAGCTGCTTCGGGCGAATAAGCTCCAGTCGCATCGAAAAGGCCTTCCCCCACTGGTTCTTCCAGTGGGGGAAGGCCTTTTTCGTACTACCGCGCGAAGCTGGTCAGCATCGGTGCGAAGTCGCGGGAAAGGTCGCCGGGGACGACCAGTTCGTCGATTCCGTATTTCTCCCTTCGGGATTCGAGTACGTCGACGATCGCGGCCGGATCGGAATCCAGCACCCCCGCTGCCCCGTCCGCCCGCAGTCCGTCGGCGGTGAGGCCGAGGTGTGTGCCGAGCCGATACGGGAGCCGGTCGCCGATGCCGACCAACTGGTGGGTGAAGCGAATGTCGCGATCGGTGTTGTCGCGCACGACGCGCACCATCTCGGCAAGCTGTTCCTCGGTGGCCTGCGGGCTCGCTGCCAGCAGGATGCGGTCGGCGAATTCGGCCGCGGCGGCGAGCATTCGCGGGCCGCTGGCCGCGACGACGATCGGCGGGGCGGGGTCGACCTGTGCGCGCACCGCGGCGACCGCTGCGGCGAGGATGCCGCGCCGCTCGCTCGCTGAGCCCCATGGCATCCCGAGCCGGTCGGCCTCCGAGCGGGCATCCGGACGCCCCGACCCGATGCCGAGCTCGAACCGCCCGTCGGAAAGCAGTTGCAGCGCTGCGGTTTCCCGCACGGTGGTGGCAATGGTGCGCAGGGGTGCGGCAATCACATTGGGGCGCAGCCGCACCGTGGTGGTCACCGCGGCCGCGGCAGCGAGCGCCGGGAACGGCGACGGGGTGTTGAGGGTGTCCGGCATCAGGATCGTCCGATAGCCCTGTTGCTCAGCGCCCTGGACGGCGCGCACCCAATCGGTTCCCGAGCGCGGGCTGAGGGCAATTCCGAAGTTCATGCTCATGGTGGGTTCTCCGTGATTCGGTGCGGGATCAGCTCTTGGCAGGGCGCTTCGGCTCACGCAGCACGGCCAGTCTGCTGCGGTACTGGTCCTCGGTGATCTCGCCGCGCGCGAACGCGGTGCGCAATGCGCCGATCCCGCTCTGATGTCCGATGAACCGACGGCGGACGAAGAAGACGATGACCAGGAAGGTGACCCAGAACAGCAGCGGGAAGATCCAGAAGAACGGCCATGGATGCCAGCCGTTGTCGTAATGATCGGCCAGGAAGGTCAGGGTTTCGGGTTGGGTGAAGATTTTCATACCGAAAGCCTGCGCCGCGCACCCCTGGCCGGGCATCGGCCGCGCGGCGCTACCTGCCCTACGTCTGGACGCGTACGAAAGCGCCCGTCCGGCAGCGCATCGGTCGCGGGATACTCGATGTGTGCCGCAGCGGAATGCGAGCCTGCGGGGCGGGGCCGCGGTGCTGCTCGCTACTGCCAGCCGGGGCGGACCAAACCGGATTCGTAGGCCATGACGACGAGCTGGGTGCGGTCGCGGGCGTCGAGCTTCATCAGGATTCGGCTGACGTGCGTGCGGGCCGTGGCCGGGCTCATGAAGAGGCGCTCGCCGATTTCGGCGTTGGTGAGACCCTCGGCAACCAGGATCATCACCTCGCGCTCGCGGTCGGTGAGTTCGGTGAAGGCCGCGGGCGGCGGTTGTTTGGCGTGCGCGGAGAACTCGGCGATCAGGCGGCGGGTGACGCCGGGGGACAGCAGTGCCTCACCCGCGGCGACCACCCGGATGGCGCGCACGAGGTCGGCCGGTTCGGTGTGTTTGACCAGGAAGCCCGTCGCACCCGCGCGCACGGCCTCGAAGACGTATTCGTCGAGCTCGAAGGTGGTCAGCACGACCACCTTCACCTCGGCGAGCTTCGGGTCCGCCGCGATCATTCTGGTGGCGGCCAATCCGTCGAGGATCGGCATCCTGATGTCCATCAGCACCACATCGGGGGCGAGGCCGCGGGTCATCCGCACGGCTTGTTCGCCGTTGTCGGCCTCACCGATCACCTCCATGCCGTCCTGGGCATCGAGCAGCGCGACGAAACCGCCGCGCACCAGCGCCTGATCGTCGGCGACCAACACCCGTATCGGCGCCTCGGCTGCGCGATGGTCTGTCATCACACCTCCTGAGTGGTGGATCCGCTGGGGTTGTCCGCGTCCTCGGTCGGCACCCTGACCGGTAGCCGGGCCGCGACCCGGAATCCGCCGCTGGGCCGTGGGCCCGCGGTGAGTGCGCCGCCGAGCGCGTGCGCCCGCTCCCGCATGCCGATGACGCCGTTGCCACCGCTGGATCCGGACCTCGATGGGGTGCCGGTGGGTCGGGTGTTGTCGACGGTGATGTCGACTGTGTCCGCGGTGTAGCGCACGGTCACCGTCGCCGCAGCGCCTGGCGCGTGCCGTGCCACATTGGTGAGCGATTCCTGGATGATCCTGGCCGCCGCCACGTCGATGACGCTCGGCAGTCGGTGCGCGGTGCCGATTATCCGGGTGTCCACGGTCAGTCCGGCGGTGCGGGCCCGCTGCAGGAGGGTGTCGAGATCCTCGATGCTCGGTGCGGGGGTCCGTGGCGCCGCGGCGGGGCGAAGCGGCGGCGGCGATTCGGGCTGCCCGCTGTCCGTGTTGTTCGAATGACGTTGCGCGCGCGTGGAATCGCGGCCTGCGGCGAAGCCGTTGGTCCGCTCGTGCGAGGGCTCGGCCTGCGCTTCCTGTGCCTCGGCGGCCGTCGCGCCGGTGCGAATCGCGTGCAACAACGTGTGCACCTCGGCCAAGGCGTCCTTGCTCGCGGTCTTGATCGCGGCCAGCGCCGACTCCGCCTGCTGCGGTTTCTTGTCGATCAGTTCCAGCGCCACCGATGACTGCACATTGATCAGCGAAAGGCTGTGGGCCAGCACATCGTGCAGCTCGCGTGCGATGGCGAGGCGCTCCTCGCTGGCCCGCCGCTGCCGCTGCGCCTGCTCGTCACGGCGGGCTGCTTCGGCCCGCTGCCTGCGCGCCACCAGCACCGCCTGCCGCTGCCTGATGCCCTCGGCGATCGAAATCAGCACGCCGAGCCAGGCGATCATGCCGAAAGCCAGCCACGGGTCGGCCGGGTGCCCGATCAGCGCGGGCAATGGCCAGACCAGTGCGAGATAGCCGATCGGCACGAGCGGATAAGTCCACCACCGCGATCCGATGACCGCCGCGGAAATGAAGGCGATAACCAGTGAAATGAAGATCGGGCCGTAGCCGTAGCCGCGCAGCAGATACACCGCGCAGGACGCGATCGTCACAAGTAGCACTGGCAGCGGCTGTGATCGGCGCAGGAGGAGGGCGAAGGGGCCGACGAGCAACAGCGCGTACCCGAGCACGTCCAGCGAGTGCACGCCGGTTTGGCGCATGTTCGCATTGCGCCCACCGGCAAGCTGGATCACCCCGACGACGAACGCGAGGCCCCAGTCCCGAACGACCGGGCCACGTTTCGATTCCCCTGGCGCTGTCACCCCTGCAGCCTATTAGGCCGCCGCGCGCTGAGCGTCCGCCGCGCTGCGTATTCGCCGGGTACGTCGCGAGCGTAGGCCTGGTTACGTACGTCGGCCCGCGCCGCGCGGCGGATGCGGCGGACCTGGTCGGGGCGGATTCTCGGTGCATGACAGATTCCATCGTGGTCACCGCAGGGCTGACCAAACGCTATGGCGCCCACACCGCCGTCGACCGCGTGAGCATGAGTGTCGGGGCCGGTGAGATCTACGGATTCCTCGGCCCGAACGGCGCGGGCAAGACGACCACCTTGCGCATGCTGGTCGGCCTGATCCGCCCGAGCGGCGGCACCGCGACCGTGCTCGGCCGTACGCCGGGTGACCCGGCGGTGGTCCGCCGCATCGGCGTCCTCATCGAGGGCCCCGGCTTCTATCCCTACCTGTCCGGCCGCGACAACCTGCGGGTGCTCGCGAAATACCGGGGCCTCGACCGTGCCGCTGTCGAGGAGGCGCTCGACCGGGTCGGACTCGCAGGCCGCGCCGCCGATAAGTTCCGCACCTATTCCCTCGGTATGAAGCAGCGCCTCGGCGTCGGCGCGGCCCTGCTCGGCCGTCCCGATCTGCTGATCCTCGACGAGCCGACGAACGGGCTCGACCCGCAGGGCATGGCCGAAATGCGGGAGCTGATCACCACTCTCGCCGGTGACGGGCACACGGTGCTGCTATCGAGTCACATGCTCAGTGAGGTGCAGGAGATCTGCGACCGCGTCGGCGTCATCTCCGGCGGCACCTTGCTCGTGGAATCGACGGTGGCCGAATTGCGTGGCGCCTCTTCACTATTGGTGCGCGCCGAGCCGCTCGAGCTGGCCTTCCCCGCGGTGCGGCAGGTGGTCGGTGATCGCTCGGCGCTGTTGACGGCGGGCGGTATTCGGATCGAAACCGGTGCCGAAACTGCCCCCGCCGTCGCCCGCGCGGTGATCGAGGCAGGCGCGGATCTGCTGGAACTGCGAATCGACGAACGATCCCTCGAAGAAGTCTTCTTCGAAATGACCCAGCTGGAGGCGGCGAAATGAATGGGCAGGCAAGGAAAGATCTGCTGGCGAGCACCAGCGCGGAGCTGCTCCGGCTGCGGAAGTGGCCCGCGTTCTGGATCATTCTCGGCACTTGGATTCTGTTGAATCTCACGTTTTCGTACGTGTTCAACTACCTCGCCTACGGCTCGGGTGAATCGTCGCGTATGTCGACTGGGCAGCCCAAAGAGATACTGCTGCAGCAAATGCTGCCCGCCGCCGTCCCGGAAGTCTTCACGCAGGGCATGGCCATGTTCGGCGGCGCGTTGATGCTCATCCTCGGCGCCTTGACCATCGGCAGCGGATATGGCTGGGGCACCTGGAAGACAGTGTTCACCCAGGGGCCGTCGCGGATCACCTCGCTCGGCGGTGCGGTGGTGAGCCTGGCGTTCGTGGTTGTGGCGCTGGTCTGCGTCGCTTTCGCGGCGGATATCGGTGTCGCGTCGGTCATCGCGCTCTCGCAGTCACAGTCGCTCGCGCTGCCAGGTTTCGGTCAGGCTGTGAACGGAATCATCACCGGGGCAGCGATTCTCGGAATGTGGACGCTGGCAGGCGCGCTGATCGGCGCAATCGCCCGTGGTCCTGCGCTCGCCGTAGGTCTCGGTCTGGTCTGGGTGCTGGTTGTGGAGAATTTGCTGCGCGGTGTCGCCGGAATATTCGAGCCGATCACGGCGATCACCGATCATCTGCCCGGCACGGCGGCAGGATCGATGGCCGGTGCGATGCGCACGGTGCATGGCCCGGCGACGCCGGGTGTGCTCGATATTCTGTCGCGAACCGAGTCGTTGATCGCGCTCGTCGGCTATATGGTCGTGTTCATCGCGAGCACATTGTTGTTGGTGCACCGGCGCGACATGGTCTGATTGTCGGAGGAATTCCGAATACCTCGAAACCGTTGGCGGACAACAGTTCGTCAGCGGTTTCGGCATGTTCGCGCTTGCCGGGCAGAGGGGGCGAAATTCCGATCAACTCGTGGCCGAGCCGATGACGAGATGAGCGAGCTTGCTCAGCGCCTGGGCAATGTGTGCCGCGCTCGAGCCGCGTTCACGTTGATGCTGAAAAACCTCGGCGGCCAATGGCGCGAGCAGCGGATCAACAAGTGCGTCGGGATCTGCGACGCCCCCGGCGACAAGCAGCGACCGCACATGCAGATACCAGAACCCGTATGCGCCGGTGCGGAACCGCGCCCCGCCGCTCTCGGCGCCGAGCACCAAATGCGCATGTGCTTCGAGCAATTCGACCATGGCCGTGTAGAAAGCCGCGAGCCGCTCGTCCGGCGGTGCGCCCGGCCCGAGCGGCGGATCGCCGCGCAGCAACTTCTCCTGCAGCGCGCGCTCGTGCTCGTCCAATAGCGCGACGGCGATCGAATTCTTGTCCGGATATCGGCGGTAGAGCGTGCCGCGGCCGACGCCTGCCGTCTTGGCGATGTCGTCCATCGTCACGGTGCGCGGATCGCGGGTGGCGAACAGTTCGGCGGCGGCGGCGAGGACCTTGGCGCGATTGCGTGCCGCGTCGGTGCGCTCGGCGGGCGCGGGCGCGATCGCTTCCGGTGGCGTCGCACTCGACGAAACGCCGGTGAGCAGGTCGGATCGGGGGTCCATGTCTCCGACTGTAGTCGACTCGGGAACAAGTGGACAAGATGTCCACTTAGCGCTAATGTCCTTCTCGACATAAAGCGGACATAATGTCCAGTTAATTGGAGGCCTGACAATGAGCACACTGCTGCACCTCGACGCGAGTGCCCGCCGTACATCGATCAGCCGCGAGGTGAGCGCCGCCTTCGCCGATGCCTGGCGCGCCGAAAACCCCGAAGGTGGCTACCTCTACCGGGATCTGGCGGCGAATCCGGTGCCGTTCATCGGTGAGGCCTGGACCGAGTTGTGCGACGCGGTGCTCGCCCTCGACAGCACCGACCTGGATCGGCTCCCGGAACTGGTCCGCACCCCGGCCCAGGTCGAAGCCTGGGCGATCGTGGCCCCGTTGCTGGCAGAGCTATTGGCCGCCGATGTGATTCTGATCGGCACCCCGATGTACAACTACTCGATCCCCGCCTCGCTCAAGGCGTGGCTCGATCAGATCACCTTTCCGCGAATGTCGTTGGGACACAGGCGATTCGTCGTAACTACCGCCCGCGGCGGCGCCTACTCGCCGGGCGCTCCCAAGGCCGCTTTCGACTACCAGGAGCGCTTTCTGCGCGACTTCTTCGCAGGCCACTTTGCGGTGCACGACAACGTCTTCGTCAACGTCGAACTGGCCAACTCCCGTCAGGACCCACTGATGGCGACACGGCGCGGCGAGCACGACGCGTCCTACGCCGCCGCCATCGACACCGCCCGCAACCTCGCGAAGGAGTACTGATGAACTGGCTCGTTCTCGGCGTGGCCGGCGTGGTGGAGATCATCTGGTCGCAGAGCATCAAACCCACCGAGAACTTCACCCGCCTCGTCCCCACGGTCATCTGCTTCATCCTGGGATCCGTGGCGGTCTACCTGCTGTCCCGAGCCATGCAGACCCTCCCCGTCGGCACCGCCTACGCGATCTTCACCGGCATCGGCGCCGTCGGCGCGATCGGCCTCGGCATCATCGTCAACAAGGACCCGCTCAGCGCGGGCAGACTCCTCTCCCTATCCCTGATCCTCGGCGGCATCGTCCTCGCCCGCGTCACCAACCCGGACTAGTTCCTTCACCCCAGGTGACAACTGATTTCGCGAGCACATGAGTAATTCACCGGGCACGGGCCAACGGAGCAACTCACTCACCGCCGGGCGCCAACGCCATCCTCGCGGCACCTGAGTTCGGCCTGGATTCGCGGGGAGGCGGATGAGCCCTGAATACGCGGAGAGGCGGACCAGCGTAGGTTCGGTGTGTTTCACGTAACAACATCGAAAGGACCGTGATGCCCACACGTACCGCGCGCACCGCTTGGACCGGCTCTCTGCAGGAGGGTTCGGGACAGGTCGAGCTGGCCAGCTCCGGCGTTGGCAAGTACGACGTGTCGTTTCCCAAGCGTGCCGCCGACGATGCCGACGGCACCACCAGCCCGGAGGAACTGATCGCGGCGGCGCACTCCTCATGCTTCGCGATGGCCCTCTCGGCGCAGATCGCCAATGCGGGCGGCACGCCGGAGAGCTTGGATGTCACCGCCGACGTCACCCTCGGCCCTGACCCGGACGGCGGATTCCGCATCAGCGGCATCAAGCTGACCGTCCGCGGCAGGGTCGCCGGGCTCGACGCCGATGGTTTCGCCGCCGCGGCTGCCGCCGCGAAGGCGGGCTGCCCGGTCAGCAAGGCACTGGCAGGCGTCGACAACATCACGCTGGACGCCGCGCTCGCGTAAGCAAGGTGATTTCCCGGTTCCTCGCGCCTACCGGCCGATCGGCCGAGGTGCGAGGAACCGAGTGTTCACCAGGACGGCCGGGCCGCGCGAAAGTAGCGACGGGCGGTGGGGTGGTACATCGCGGGGATCGCGACCAGGACGGCGAGAATGTGTCCGGTCCGGAAGATCCCGGTGAACACCGCCGCCGGGCCGAGATCGTCGAAGAGATCGCCGATTTCTTTTGCGGACAACGTGGCGGCAGCGGGCTCGATGATCAGCGAGGCGAGCCCGACTATCCCGATGCCGATGGTCAGGACGGCACGGGCCCAGCGGGCGCCGTGCGCCATCCGGATGGCGACGGCGAGAACCATCAGGTAGATGACGCCCCGCACAGCTAGGCCGGTGGTGAGGGAACCCACATCGGCGTTCGGGCTGTCGACCCGCACCGCGACATAGGTGATGGCCTCGCCGACGCCGCAGAGCAGTGCGGCGACGAGGCCGGTGAATGCCACCGAAACAGCGCGCGGTGGGCGCGCGGGATGCTCGGCGCGCAAGGGTGCTGGCCAAACGGAAAAGGCAGTGCCGGTCATAAGACCAACACTGCCTTCGACATTCCGAAGCGCGGATCAGCCCGCGGTAGCGACCTGCTCTCGTACCGGAGTGCTAGGACGCGTGGCGAATTCGGTGAGTGCCGCGAAGCCCAAGCCGAGGCACGCCCACAACGTGGCCGATTCGGCCAGCGAGGCCGCCCGGAACTGCCACAGCAGGGTCGCGGGGAAATCGGCCTTCACTTCGTTCACGCCGGGCAGCAGGATGTAGCCGACCGCCGCGATCAGCACGAAGGCCCCGACACCGGCGATCAGCCGGAACGTCTCGAGCTGTGCCGCAAGGGCTTTGTAGACGAACACGCCGATGCCGACCGCCGCGAGGCCGAGCAGCACCGCCGCCACCCACAGCCAGGTGCGGTCGTTGATCGTTTCCGGATCACCCACCGCGGGTGGGTTCGCGGGGTATTTGAAGAACGGCACGGCCACGATCGCCGCCCAGCCGCCGACAGCGAGGCCGATCGCGAGCTTGGGGCCCGACAGTGTGGTGTACCGACGTGCGAAATGCGCGGCCGCGGCGAAGATGGCGCCGAACGCCATTCCGGCGAGCCCGAGCGCGAGGAATTGACCCGCTTTCTGCCCGGTCCGGCTCACCAGCGGTTCTTCCTCGTCGCCGTGCGAATGTCCTGCGGTCGACTCGGCATGCGCCGCTTCCGCAGCGGAATTGGCCTCTTCGATGGCAATGGCGGCGTCCACCTTGGGCTCGCCGACGAAGTAGCCCACCGTACCGGCCAGCAGGCCGGCGATGAGGCCGGCCAGAAGGCCACGTATCAGTAGGGTTTTCAGCGAGCCGAGCAGGGGGACGGCAGCCGACAGAGTCGGCGAAGCAGGTGAATTCAGTGGCATGGGACACCGAGTAGGTGACGTCCGTCGTGCATCAGCTCGTGCATGAACATCCCGCTACGCGAGATGGCCCCCTGATCGAAGCCGACCAGGTACAGCGTGAGAAGTGCGAGAAGAACGACGCCCACTGCGATGAGCAGTGTTGCGAGTGAATCGGTTGCCCGGCTCGGTGAATGCGCGATGGCCATTCGAATCCTCCTAGGGATGCGCGTCCCGTCGAGTGGTCGGTGCGATGGTGCCGGCGTCTGGCTTTCCGGCACCAGGACTCGAAAACGACCCCTCGATGCATGGAACACAGTGGCGCGACCGCTCCGGATTCGCACCGGAATTACCGCATCACCATCGCGTTTATCTCCTCGAACTGTGACACCTGCGAGCACCCGGCGTCAATACGGTCGCCGGGTTACCGACGCAACGGTGGGCGATTCACCCGGCCGGGTGCGCCGGTCTCGCCTCAGGAGGCGGGTTTCGCGGCGACGTCGAGCACGACCTCGAATTCCAACAGCGACGCACCCGTGGAAACCGGCTTCTGCCGCTCGCCCGCGTGCGCTTCGCGCGCGGGCCCGTCCCGCCACGCCGCGAAGGATTCCTCCGAATCCCACTGGGTGACAACGAAGTAGCGATTCTCGCCGGCGACGGGGCGCAACAATTGGAAGCCGAGGAATCCCGGCGAGCCCTCGACCGCGTGCGCGCGGTGGGCGAACCGCTTTTCCAACTCGGGACCCGCGCCTGCAGGAACCTCGATTGCATTGATCTTCACAACTGGCATGGGTTCGACAATACGTTTGCCGATCGATCGGTCATCACGCGCAAGCCATCAGGGGGCCGTGGAGACACGAGGACACACGCGCTGCACAATCAGCAGAGTGTTGCATGACGAAGGTGGGGCACGGGTACCGATCCTGCTGTTGCACGGGTTGATGGGCAGTGCTCGCACCTGGGGAGATCAGCTGGATTGGCTGCGCGGGTTCGGGCATGTTTTTACCTTCGATGCTGCTGGGCACGGTCGACCAGCGCCCGTTGAACTCACTACTGAGGCGTTCATCGAAGATCTGGCGGCGGCTACGGCGCAGATCTCCGAGCCCATGGTTGTGATCGGGCATTCGATGGGCGGGCTGCACGGGTGGGTGTTTGCCGCGGACTATCCCGATCGGGTGCGTGCGCTGGTTGTCGAGGACATCGCACCGGATTTCACCGGACGGACGGCTCAGGATTGGGCGGCGATGATCGAGGCGTGGCCGCCGTTTCCGGATGAGGATGCGGTGCTGGACTTTTTCGGTCCGGTCGCTGGGCGGTATTTCCTGAATTCGTTCGAGCGCGGGGCGGACGGCTATCGGCTGCACGGTTCGGTCTCGACCTTCCGTGATATTTCCGAGGAGTGGGGTACCCGCGATTTCTGGGCGCAGTGGAAGGAAGTCACGGTGCCCGCGCTGCTGATCGAGGGTGAATTCACCATTACGCCGGAGGGGCAGATGCGGCAGATGGCCGTCGTACACCCCGACGCCGTGTATGTGAAGATCCCGAACTCCGGCCATCTCGTGCACGACGACCAGCCCGAGCGGTACCGCGCCGAGGTCGAGGTGTTCCTGCGCCGGGTCCTGGGCGAGTAGCCGTCAGCCGACCGGTTGGCCGCCCTCGCCCGCGAGCGCGAACAGGCCCTCGGCGGTCTGCTCGATCAGTCCGTCGATGAGCAGCGAATCCAAGGCGCGGTCGCGTTGGCCCGGATCGCGAGTCCAGGCCAGGTCGAGGCGCACCCGTTCCACCGGTCCGGTGGCATCGCGCAGCACATCGAGCAGCCTGCCCCGAGCCTGCCGGTCGGTGCCTTCGTACTTCTGGGTGCGCCGGACGACCTCCGACGCCGGCCTGCCCGCGGCCACCCACGCGCACCGCGGCAGCGGGCAGCGATCGCAGTCGGGGGTTCGCGCGGTGCACACCGTCGCACCGAGTTCCATCAGCGCCGCGGAAAATACCGCGGCCCGATCGATCTGCCGCGGTAGCAGCGCCTCGGTCTCGGGCAGATCGCGCGACGACGGGTTGCCCGCCTCCGCGCGGCCGTGCACCGCACGGGCCACGACCCGGCGAACGTTGGTGTCCACCACCGGAACTCGCTGACCGTAGGCGAAGCAGGCCACCGCGCGCGCGGTGTACGCGCCGATCCCGGGCAGCCCGAGCAGCAGGTCGACCTCGGCGGGCACCTCGTCGCCGTACTGCTCGGCGAGCACCCGCGCGCATTCGTGCAGCCGTAGCGCGCGGCGCGGATATCCGAGCTTGCCCCACGCGCGCAGCACCTCGGCCTGCGACGAGGCGGCCATCGCCGAGGGCACCGGCCAGCGGGCAACCCACTCACGCCAGATCGGCTCGACTCGTACCACCGGCGTCTGCTGCAGCATGATCTCGCTCATCAGAATCTGCCACGCCGTCACCTCGGCCCGCCGCCACGGCAGATCCCGCGCGGTGCGTTCATACCAATCCAGCAACACCCCAGCGTCGATGCTCTTGTGCACCGAGTTGGTCGTGCTCGATACGCCCGCACCCTTGTGCGCTGCGCCGCTCTTCGGCACCGCCCTCACCGTTCCTCGCGTGTTTCGGCCAGTCGATATTTGCCAACCTGTAACGAAACGAACTCGCTGGTAACCAATTTGATGTGCACAATGGTCGGTATGCCTGATTCCAACCCGGTCAGTGCCTGGAAATCCCTCCGCGAGGGCAACGAGCGCTTCGTCAACGGCAGTCTGCTGCATCCTAGCCAGGGTGCCGTGGACCGAGCCAAGCTCGTCAGTGGCCAGCACCCGTCCGCAATCCTGTTCGGTTGCGGAGACTCTCGCGTCGCGGCCGAGCTCATCTTCGACCAGGGCCTCGGCGACATGTTCGTGGTGCGCACCGCGGGCCATGTGGTCGACAGTTCGGTGCTCGGGTCGATCGAGTACGGCGTGCAGGTGCTGAACGTGCCGCTCATCGTGGTGCTCGGACACGACAGCTGCGGCGCGGTGAAGGCCACCATCGACGCGCTGGACGGCGGCGAGGTGCCGGGCGGTTTCATTCGCAGCGTGGTCGAGCGGGTCACGCCATCGATTCTGATCGGTCGCAGGGAGGGTCTGTCCACCGTCGACGAGATGGAGGCCAGGCACGTGGTGGAAACCAGCAGGCTCCTCATGCAGCGCTCGATGATCATTTCGCAGCGGGTGGCCACCGGCGAGTGCGCTATCGCCTGTGTCACCTACAAGCTGGCCGACGGCCGGGTCGAGCTGCAGCGTGTCGTCGGCAACATCGGCGAGCTCGCCTGAATCGATAACCGGAGCGTTTCCCCAGCGTGCGGGGCCGAATTCGGTCGCCACGTTCGCCTTTTCCGCCCCGACACGCCGGAGCCCTGAGTCGCTGGGCCCGATCGTGCCCTTACCGTTGAGGCGTGCTGGAACCGAATGGACCGCTGCCTCCGGAGATCTATTGGCGTCGCCGCGTTCTCGCCATCGGAGTCCTGGTCGTAGCGCTCGCGCTGGTGATCTGGCTGGTGGTGATGTTCGCGCGTGGCGGTGATTCCCCCGGCAGCGTCAAGGCCGCGGCGAGCTCGTCGTCGGTGACCAAAGCTGCCGAAGGCTCGTCGGCCAAGCCGTCGGCCGGCGCGGAATCGAGTGCGCCGAAGCCCTCCGTCAGTGCGCCCGCGACGCCGAGCGGCAACAACCCGGTGGCGCAGGGCCAGTGCCCGGATCAATCGCTCGCCGTGCGGGTGACGGTGGAGCAGCCCACCTACAAGATCGGTGAGACTCCGGTGTTCGGCATCGTGATCACCAATATCTCGACGGCGCCGTGCTCACGCGATGTCGGCTCGGGTCTCCAGCAGGTTTCCGTGCTCAGCCTCGACGGCCAGCGCAGGCTGTGGTCGAGCACCGACTGTTACCCGGATGGCCAGCCCGACCTGCGGACATTGAACCGCGGCGAACAGGCGGCCTTTACTGTCACCTGGTCGGGCTCGACGTCACAGCCCAACTGTGCGGGCGATCGCGTGCCGGTGCCCGCGGGCGCGTATGCGGTTGTCGCGCAACTTGGTTCGGTACGTAGCTCGGTAGAGCCTTTCAACATCGCTTGAGTTGTGTTTTTTGGCAGCGCCTGCGGCGCCGCGTGTTCGCGGCCCCCTTGGTCTCGCTTCCGAGCCGTCGAGACTTGCGCCTTCGGCGCGTGCGCTTCGACGGCTCGGAAGCGAGACGGGCCGCGAACTCTAGGGCTCGGTCTCGCTTCGCTCGGAAGGTGTCATCGTGCCGAGTGGGGGCGTTGGTGGCTGAGCTTGCGGCTTCGGTGGACGCGTCTCGGCTGTTGTGGAGGCGCGATGGGCCGTGAACGCTGGTGCTGGGTCTCGCTGCGCTCGGAAGACATCATCGTGCCGAGTGCGTGTCGGTGGCTGAGCTTGCGGCTTCGGCGGATGTGCTTTGGGTGCTCCGGCATGAGCCGGGCCGGGCACTTTGGGGCTCGAGTTCGTTCTGCTCGGTGTCGGCGTTGTAGCGAGTGGGCGTCGGTGGTGATGCCGCGAGTGTGTGGGATGCGCTTGCTAGAAGTCAGCTGCTTTCTCCGCGGGGGCCTTGCGGGGTTTGCGGAGGCTTGCGAGGCGGATGGCCGATTTCAGGTCGGTGACTTCGTGGACTTTCATACCGCTCTTGGACCGCTCCACTCCGGGTGGCACCAGAGCTGTGGTGAAGCCGAGGCGTTCGGCTTCGGCCAGTCTGCGCGCGATTCCGGTTACCTTGCGCACTTCGCCGGCCAGGCCGACCTCGCCGAGAATCACCCAGCCGGGCGGCAGTGCGATGTCGGATTCGGCGCTGGCGATGGCCAGCGCGATGGCCAGGTCCGCGGCGGGCTCCAGCAGTCGCATGCCGCCGACCGTCGCGGCGTAGACGTCGTGTTTGCCGAGGAAGACCCGGCCGCGGCTCTGCAGTACAGCAAGGACCATCGCTACCCGGTTGTAGTCGAGGCCGCTGACCGCCCGGCGTGGCTGGGGAATCTCGGTGTTCACCGTCAGCCCTTGGACCTCGGCGACCAGCGGTCGTTTGCCGTCCATGGCCACGGTGACCGCGGTGCCGGGGACCGAATCGGTGCGGTGGTGCAGAAATAGCCCGGACGGGTCGGTGACGCAGGCGATGCCGTCGTCGTGCAGTTCGAAGCAGCCGACCTCGTCGGCGCCGCCGAAGCGGTTCTTGATGCCGCGCACCATGCGCAGCGTGGAGTTCTTGTCGCCCTCGAACTGGAGGACGACATCCACCAGGTGTTCCAGGGTGCGCGGGCCCGCGATGTTGCCGTCCTTGGTGACATGCCCGACGAGTAGCACCGCGATCCCGCTCGCCTTGGCCAGCGAGGTCAGCGCCGCGGCCACCGCGCGCACCTGGGTGACGCCGCCGATGGTCCCGTCCACATCGGGAGCGAGCATGGTCTGCACCGAGTCGACGACGAGCAGCGAAGGACGCACCTGCTCGACATGCCCGAGCACCACCGAAAGATCCGACTCCGCCGCGAGGTACACCCGCTCGTGCACCGCGCCGGTGCGGTCGGCGCGCAGCCGGACCTGACCGGCCGACTCCTCCGCGGTGACATACAACGACTTCTCGTCGCGCTGATTCGCCCACCGATGGGCGACCTCGAGCAGCAGCGTGGACTTGCCGACTCCCGGCTCGCCGGACAGCAGCACGACCGATCCCGGGACGATGCCGCCGCCGAGCACCCGATCGAGCTCCGAGACGCCGGTCGGCCTGGCCTGTGTCACCTTCGAATCGATCTGCGAGATCGGCGCCGCCGCGGTGCTCGGCAGCATCGCCCGCCGCCCCGCGGGTGCGCCCGCACCGCCCGCCGACCCGGCTACCTCGTTCACCGTGCCCCACGCGCCGCATTCCGGGCACTTGCCCACCCACTTGGCGACCTCGTGCCTACAGGCCGAGCACTGGAAGATCGACTTGGTCTTTGCCACAGGCGCACCTTACGTACCGCGTCCGACAACCGGGCTGGACGGAAAAGAAAACGGCTGCCGCGCCATGCGCGACAGCCGTGTTCATCCCGCGCGAAGGCGGGTCACAACCAGCTCAGTGGCCGCCCTTGGCGGGCTCGGCCGCGCCGGACTTGTCGGACTCGTGCCGCTCGGTTCCGGCGCCGGCGTCGACGGGCACCTGGACCTGAATGGTGCCGCCCTGCTTGAAATTGAACTTGACGGCGTAGGTGAGGCCGGGGGTGATGTCCCTGGTCAGGCCGCTGATCTCGATGGTCGCGGGCTTGGCGGCCGGGTCCTGGGACGGCTTGTCGCCTGCGGCGGGCGCACCGTGCCCGGTCGTCGGCGTCGCGTCATGGGCATCGGGCTTGGCCGCGCCGTGCCCGGCGGATGCTCCCGCGACAACGGTCTGCTGTGGCGCGATCTCGAACTTCGCGTCACCCGCGGGCCCGGTGATCTTCACGGGGCCGAGGTCGGTGGTGATGCTGGTGAGCTCGTCCGGAACCGACTCGCTGTTGTTGATGATCGACAGCGCGATGAGCGCCTTGCCGCCCTGCGCATTGTTGTAGCCCTCGCCGGGGTAGACGATGTGCACGTTGCGCAGCGAGATCTTGTTGATGTCGGCGCTGTTGCCGTTCACGGCGGCGACCTGCGTCGCGGTCTGTGAGATCTGGCCTGCACCGCAGCCGGACAGTGCGAGCGCCGCTCCGGCGGCGAGTGCGGCAACCGTCACCATGCGACGTCGCGCCCCCTTCGAGGCGGTCACAGCTTTCAGGGCAGTCACGGGTTGTCCCTCCATGTCGACCGGGCACACTCCGCTAGGGAGAGTAGTAACTAGGGAGCGTAGTAGTTGGCTCAACCGAGCGGGCGCGGGGGCTCGCGACTCGCGGGTGGTTGGTAACAGTTCGGTCGAATGTCGCGGGGTTGCAGGGGTACTGCCGCTCGCGTCGATCGGCCGATGTGGTAATCGCGCCGGTCGTTAACTCGTTCTGGCACAACGTAATGCACACCAGGTGGGTTCTGTCAACCCCCGCAATGCGCTCGTTGTGGCCCTGACCTGCACAGTTGATCGCGCCGTTACCGAGTCGCATGTTAAACTGTGAACATCGAAAGGGGCACGGGACACATGATTTTTAAGGTCGGAGACACCGTCGTTTACCCCCACCACGGAGCGGCGCTGATCGAAGCAATCGAGACTCGCACCATCAAGGGTGAGCAAAAAGAGTATCTGGTCCTGAAGGTCGCCCAAGGTGACCTGACTGTGCGCGTTCCCGCAGAGAACGCCGAGTATGTCGGCGTGCGTGACGTAGTCGGCCAGGAGGGTCTCGATCGAGTCTTCCAGGTGCTGCGGGCGCCGCACACCGAAGAACCGACTAACTGGTCTCGTCGTTACAAGGCCAACCTGGAGAAGCTCGCCTCCGGCGATGTGAACAAGGTTGCCGAGGTCGTCCGCGACCTGTGGCGTCGTGAGCAGGACCGCGGTCTGTCCGCGGGCGAGAAGCGGATGCTTGCCAAGGCCCGTCAGATCCTTGTCGGTGAACTCGCGCTTGCCGAGGGCACCGATGACGGCAAGGCTGAGACGCTGCTCGATGAGGTTCTCGCAGCGGCTTCCTGACCGTGAATGTTGTACACAACGGCGGCTGCGTCGTTGCGTTGGTACCTGCCGCCGGCCGCGGCGTTCGTTTGGGTGAAAACACGCCCAAAGCGTTCGTCGCGGTCGGCGGCACACCTATGGTCCGACTGGCCGTAGATGGCCTGATCGCCTCCGGGGCGGTCGACCGAGTCGTGGTCATGGTCCCCGCCGAATTCGTGGAGAGCGCCGTCGCCCTACTGCCTGTCACGGACTCGGTGCAGGTGGTCGTCGGCGGCGCCGAGCGCACCGACTCGGTGCGCGCCGGCATCGGCGCAGCGCCGGACGCCTCCTATTTCCTCGTGCACGACGCCGCCCGAGCCCTGACACCGCCCGAGCTGATCGCGCGGGTCGCCGCCGAGTTGCGCGCGGGCCACCGCGCGGTAGTCCCCGCGCTGCCCGTTGTCGACACCATCAAGTCCGTCGATTCGCACGGCGCAGTGATCGGCACCCCCGACCGTGCGGGCCTACGCGCCATCCAGACCCCGCAGGGCTTCGCCGCCGATCTGTTGCGCGCGGCCTACGCGACCGATGTCCAGGCCACCGACGACGCCGGGCTCGTCGAGCTACTCGGCACCCACGTGCGCACGATTCCCGGAGACCCCTTGGCTTTCAAGATCACCACTCCGCTCGATCTCCTGCTCGCGCAGGCGGTGCTCGACCGCATGGACGCGAGGACATCGTGAGCATGCGGGTCGGCATCGGCAGCGATGTGCACCCCGTCGAGCCGGGTCGCCCCTGCTGGATGGCCGGATTGTTCTTCGGCGGCGACGACGGCTGCGCGGGGCACTCCGACGGCGATGTCGCGGCGCACGCACTGTGCGACGCGCTGCTCTCGGCGGCCGGACTCGGCGACGTGGGAGCGGTGTTCGGCACCGGAAGGCCCGAGTGGGAAGGCGTTTCCGGCGCGGCGATGCTCGAGGAAGTGCGCAGGTTGATCGACGAAGCGGGCTTCGGCATCGTCAATGCGGCGGTGCAGGTCATCGGCAATCGACCCAAGATCGGTCCGCGCCGCGCCGAGGCGCAACAGGTGCTCGGCGAACTCCTCGACGCACCGGTTTCGGTCTCCGGAACAACCACGGACGGACTGGGTCTCACTGGTCGCGGGGAGGGTGTCGCGGCAGTGGCTACCGCGTTGCTGGAGGCGCGGGTATAGCATCCGGCCGGTCACACCCCGAGCCGGGCCGTGAACCCGCAGGTACACCAGCTAGTATCGACGGTCGTGACGCTGCGCCTCTTTGACACCGACACGCGGACCGTGCGCGATTTCGCGCCCTTGGTCCCCGGCCGTGCTTCGGTGTATCTCTGTGGCGCCACCGTTCAGGGTGAACCGCACATCGGTCATGTGCGCAGCGGAGTCGCGTTCGATGTGCTGCGGCGCTGGCTGCTCGCACACGACTACGACGTCTGGTTCATCCGGAATGTCACCGACATCGAGGACAAGATCCTGACCAAAGCCGCCCAGGCCGACCGGCCGTGGTGGGAATGGGCCTCGACCTATGAGCGGGCCTTCGATCGCGCCTACTGCCTGCTCGGCGTGCTGCCGCCGTCGGCGGAACCGCGGGCGACCGGTCACATCACGCAGATGGCCGACCTCATGCAGCGGCTGATCGAGCGCGGGCACGCCTACGCCTCGGAGGGCAACGTCTACTTCGACGTACTCAGCTATCCGGACTACGGCAAGCTGTCGGGCCACCGAATCGACGATGTGCACCAGGGCGAGAGTCTCGGCCACGGCAAGCGCGACGCCCGCGACTTCACGTTGTGGAAGGCCGCGAAGCCCGGCGAGCCGTCCTGGCCGTCGCCGTGGGGGCCCGGCCGCCCCGGCTGGCATCTGGAATGCTCCGCGATGGCCGAGTTCTATCTCGGCCCCGAATTCGATATCCATTGCGGCGGTATGGATCTGGTGTTCCCACACCACGAGAACGAGATCGCCCAGTCCAAGGCCGCCGGTGACGGCTTCGCGCGCTACTGGCTGCACAACGGCTGGGTGACCATGGGCGGCGAGAAGATGTCCAAGTCGCTCGGCAATGTGCTTTCCGTGCCCAATGTGCTCAAACAGGTTCGGGCCGTGGAACTCCGGTTCTACCTCGGCAGCGCGCACTACCGTTCGATGCTGGAGTACTCGGACAAGGCGCTGCACGACGCCGCGCAGTCCTATCAACGCATCGAGGCCTTCATTCATCGGGTCGTGGAGCGGGTGGATGACATCCCGGTCGGGAAGTGGACCGACGCGTTCGCCGCCGCCATCGATGACGACCTCGCCGTGCCGAAGGCGCTGGCCGAGATCCACTCCGTGGTCCACGAGGGCAACAAGGCGCTGGAAGCGGGCTCGATCGACACCGCCCGAGATCTGGCCGGACAACTGCGCGCCATGCTCGGCATTCTCGGAGTCGACCCGCTCGATCCGCATTGGTACACCCCCGAGGACAACTCGGTCGCCCTCGGTGCGCTCGACGTGCTGGTGCGTGCGGAGCTCGAGCGCCGCCAGCAGGCGCGCGCCGACAAGGATTGGCCGAGCGCCGATGCCGCGCGGGACCGGTTGCAGGCCGCAGGCATCGAAGTGACAGACACCCCTGACGGTCCGGAATGGTCGCTGGCCGCTACAACATCATCGCCTGGCGCGGTGCAAAGTGGAAAGGCGAACTGATGGCAGGCAATTCACAGCGTCGAGGCGCAATTCGTAAGGGCGGCACCAAGAAGGGCGCGGTCGTCGGCTCTGGCGGGCAACGCCGTCGCGGCCTCGAGGGGCGCGGTGCGACGCCGCCCGCCGTCGAGCGCACCAAGCATCCCGCGGCCAAGCGGGCCGCCGCCAAGGCGAAGGCCGAGGCAAAGGGTCGTCCCGGTCCACGCGGTGCGGCAGGACGCGCGGCAGGCCGCAAGAACGACGACGCGCCGGAGATGGTGCTCGGCCGCAATCCGGTCGTCGAATGCCTGCGTGCCGGTGTTCCCGCGACGGCGCTGTACGTCGCGGTCGGCACCGAGAACGACGAGCGGCTGACCGAGAGCGTGAAGATCGCCGCCGACGCGGGCATCTCCATCCTCGAGGTGCCGCGTACCGATCTGGATCGGCTGAGCGCCAACGGTTTGCATCAGGGCGTCGGGTTGCAGGTGCCGCCGTACCGGTATGCGCACCCGGACGATCTGATTGCCAAGGTGCGGGATTCGGCCGAGCCCGCCCTGCTGGTGGCGCTGGACAATATCTCCGATCCGCGCAACCTGGGCGCCGTGATCCGCTCGGTGGCGGCGTTCGGCGGGCAGGGCGTGCTGATCCCACAGCGCCGCAGCGCGAGTGTCTCGGCGGTGGCCTGGCGCACCAGTGCGGGCGCCGCGGCCAGGCTCCCGGTCGCCCGGGCCACGAACCTGACTCGCACACTGAAGGATTGGGCCGCCCAGGGCTGCCAGATCGTCGGTCTCGACGCGGGCGGCGACACCACCCTCGACGACTTCGACGGTCGCGAGCCGACTGTCATCGTGGTCGGCTCGGAAGGCAAGGGCCTGTCGCGGCTGGTTCGCGAGACCTGCGACTCGGTCCTCGGCATCCCGATGGCGGGCCCCGTGGAATCGCTGAACGCCTCGGTCGCGGCGGGTGTGGTGCTCTCCGAGATCGCCCGTCAGCGCCGCGCCTGAGCGACGACTCGACACAGGCCGACAAACTCGGGCACGCCATTGGGCGGCAAAGTGACTCTCGCCCCGTAGAATTCGGGCGGTGGTGATACCCAACCAGCCCATCGGCCAGCCGGTCGAACATCCGAACGCGACGGCTGTGTTGTTCCTGGGCGCGGCCAGTCTGATCTGCTGTGGTCTGCTCGGGCCGGTGGCCTGGGCTCTCGGCAAGCGCGCCCTCGACCAGATCGAGGAATCCGGCGGCGCCTTCGGTGGCCGTGTTCAGGTGATGGTCGGGTACATCCTCGGCATCGTCGGCACGATCCTGATGGTCTGCTGGGCCGTGCTCTTCCTGTTGGTCATGATCAACGGCAACGCGTAGGCGTCAATCGAGGCTCGGGCGCTCGGATTCGCCTTTGCTGTCCCACGCGGGCCATTCCTCGCTGATGCTGCCGGTCCAATGGGGCTGTCTGCGATCGCGGAAGGCCGCCATCGCCTCGCCGCCATCGATGCTCTTGGCGACGTGCTCGTTCAGGTCACCCTCGAGTTGGCCGACCACGGTCGGGCTCATTCCGAGCCCCTCCCACAGCAGTCGCTTCGAAAGCGCGACCGGCAGCGGCGCCGAACCGTTCGCGATGTCGTGCGCGATCGCCAGCGCGGTCGGCACCACCTCGCCCGCGGGCAGGCAGCCGTTGGCGAGGCCCATCGCCTTGGCCTCGTCGCCGTCGAAGGTCCGGCCGGTCAGCATGATGTCCGCGGCATTGGCCATACCCACCAGCCGCGGCAGCGTCCAGTGCGCGTAGCCGTCGGCGAGGACGCCGCGTCGCACCTGGTTGAGCCCGTACACCGCATCCCGTGCCATGTACCGCAGATCGCACTGGAGAGCCAGCGCGAGCCCGATACCGACCGCGTGGCCGTTCACCGCGGCGATCACCGGTTTACGCACCCGCCACGGTGGCGGGTCGATGGTCGCGCTGACATCACCCACCCGATTGGACAGGTCAGCGCCCGCGCAGAACGCGGGCGGCGTGCCGGTCACGACGACCGCGCGAATCGCATCCTCGGCGTCGCAGCGCGCCAGCGCGGCACTGAGTTCGGCAGCCATCGCCGGTGTGACGGCGTTCTGCTGAGCGGGACGATTGAGCGTGAGCACGGCGATGCCCGCAGAGACATCGACGAGCAGTTCCGGACTCATGCCACTGGATGGTAATGGAGTTTGATTTGCAGCGCCTGCGGCGCTGCGTGTTCGCGGCCCCCTTGGTCTCGCTTCCGAGCGGCCGAGACTTGCGACTTCGTCGCGTGCGCTTCGGCCGCTCGGAAGCGAGACGGGCCGCGAACTCTAGTGCTCGATCTCGCTTCGCTCGGAAGGTGTCATCGTGCCCAGTGGGCGCGTCAGTCGCGATGCTCGAGATTTCGCCTAGTTCGGGGCTCAGTTGCTGCGCAAGACCTTGCGGCCGATGGCGTACTTGTGGACCTCGGTGGGGCCGTCGTAGAGGCGGAAGGCGCGCATGTCGCGGAAGATCATTTCGACTACGGTTTCGTCGCTGATGCCGATGCCGCCGAGCACCTGCACGCAGCGGTCGGCGACCTTGAAGAGTTCTTCGGAGACGAAGGCTTTGGCGATGGAGCTTTCGTGCCGCGCCTTCTCGCCCTGGTCCATCAGCCAGCAGGCGTGCCAGATGGTCAGGCGGCACTGGTGCAGTGCGATCTCGTTGTCCGCCAACATGAACGACACGCCTTGGTGGTCGCCGATCGGCTTGCCGAATGCGGTGCGGGTCTTGGCGTAGCCGACCGCGATGCTCTGTGCCCGCTCGGCCGCGCCGAGCCAGCGCATGCAGTGGGTGAGCCGGGCGGGGGCCAGCCGCAGCTGGGCGTAGCGCAGTGCCTGGCCGGTCTCGCCGAGCAGCGCGGACACGGGCAGGGTGAGGTTGTCGAAGCGGACGACGCCGTGGCCGCCGACGTAGTTGCGGTCCATCGTGTTCATGGTGCGTTCGATGACGATGCCGGGCTGGTCGCCATCGGTCAGGAACAGCGTCGGGCCTTCCGGCATGTGCGGGTTCGGTGCGACCTTGGCCATGATGATCCAGGTCTTCGCGCCGTCGGCGCCGGTGATCAGCCACTTGCGGCCGTTGATGATGAAGTTTTCGCCGTCGAAGGTCGCGGTAGTGGCCAGCTGGCCAGGGTCCGAGCCGGCGCCGTCCGGCTCGGTCATCGCGAAGACGGTGCGCTGGTGGCCGGCGACCGCGGGGGCGAGGTGACGTTCGACCTGCTCGGGGTTGGCGATCTTGGAAAGCAGGAACATATTGCCCTCGTCGGGCGCGGCGCAGTTCATGGCGACCGGGCCGAGGGTGGACCAGCCCGCGGCCTCATAGATCACGGCCTGCTCGATGTGCGTGAGCCCGCGCCCGCCGAGGGACTCCGGGGCCTGGACGGTCAGCAGCTTCTCGGCGCGGGCCAGCTCGACGAGTTCCTGCCGGAGCTCATCGGTCGGGCCGTGCGAGGTCAGCCGCGGGTCGCGCTCGAAGGGGACGATCTTGTCGATGACGAACTGGCGTACCCGGTCGCGTTCGGCGGCGAGTTCGGCGGGAATCGTGAAGTCGATCATCGTTGGTCACCATTCGTTCGGGGGTGCGTCCGTCGAGCATACGAAACCTCCGCAGCACTACTGAAGGCACCCGCCCTCAGCCGTTGGAGATGTCGCTCGCGCAGACTTGCGCGAATCGGAGTTCGTCAGATGTGTCGAGAATCCGATCGACGAACTGCACGATGCTCGGTGCCGCACCGCTCGGCGCGGGAACGCCGATCTTCCCCGAGTCCGCTCCGGCACTGCACCTCATCGATGCCCACACCTTCGACGGTTCCGGCAACGTGCTTGCACCACTATTGGGTCGAGCGGTCCGACGTGTGAGGTGAGCGGCCGCGAATCCGGCACTCGGTCGGCTCAGGCGATCCGGGCGACCCGGCGCCGCCGCGGCCCGACCACGCGGCAGATCAGGTAGATCAGGAACGAGATCGTCGTGACGAACGTCGACACCGGAACGCCGGGCGCGAGCGATAGCAGAATGCCGCCGACAGCGGCGATCTCGGCGAACACCACGGCAAGCACGGTGGCGCGCACCGGATTCGCGGTCAGCTGGGCCGCCGCCGCTGCCGGGGTGATCAGCAGCGCGAGCACCAGCAGGGCCCCGACGATCTGTACGCCGAACGCGGCCGTGATGCCGAGCATGACGGCGAACACCACCGACAGCGCCCGTACCGGTACGCCGCGGGCCAGCGCCACCTCCGGATCGGAGCTGGCGAACAGCAGCGGCCGATAGACCACCGCGAGCACGGCGAGCACCAGCACCGTGCAGGTCGCCAGCAGCGCGAGGCCGCTGTAGCCGACGCTGACCACCTGACCGGTCAGCAGCGAGAACTTCGATCCGGCGCGTTCGGGACCGAGCCAGAGGAAAAGCACCGAGAGCCCGAGCCCGAACGACAGCACCACCGCGATCACCGAATCGCGTTCCCGGGCTTTGGTTCCGAGCACACCGAACAGCACCGCGGCCACCACGGAGCCGACGATCGCGCCGAGGCCGACCCCGATCCCGGCAAGCAAGGCGGCGGCCGCGCCGGTCAGCGACAGCTCGCTGGTGCCGTGCACCGCGAAGGACATCTGCCTGCTGATGATCAGCGGGCCGATGGCGCCCGCGAGCAGCCCGAGCAGGGCCGCGGCCAGCACCGCCTGCTGGACGAAGGAGTAGGACAGCAGGTTGACGGTGGTGGAGAAGTCGAACATCTTCGACACCACACCCGAGAGTTTCTCGATCACGAACGAACCCCGCTCGGCTCGGTCTCGGTCGCGGAAGGCCGCGACTCCGTCTCGGCAGGCACGGTGCCGTGGCAATGCTGGGCGCCTGCCGCGCCGAGCGCGTCCATGGTGTCTCCGGTGCCGACCACGACGAGCCTGCCGCGTACCCGCAGCACATCGACCTCGGTCCGATACAGCTCCGACAGGACCGCCGAAGTCATCACCTCGTCCGGCGTTCCGATCCGGAACTTCCCGTCCACCAGGTACAGCACCCGATCCACCAGCGGCAGAATCGGATTGATCTCGTGCGTCACGAACAGCACCGCGGTGTCGTGGGTACGCCTGCGCCGATCGATCAGCTCGGATACCAGCCGCTGATTGGCCAGGTCCAGGCTGAGCAACGGCTCGTCACAGAGCAGCACCTTGGGATCGCCGACCAGCGCCTGCGCGACCCGCAGCCGTTGTTGTTCGCCACCGGACATGGATTCCAGTGGCGCGTAGGCGAATTTCTCCGCGCCGACGTCGGCGATAGCGGCCGCGACCTTGCGCTTGCGTTCCGCGCGCCCGCGCAGCCCCAGGCCCCAGCGGTGCCCGTCGACACCGAGTCCGACCAGGTCTACGCCGCGGAGTTGCACGCCTGCGTCGATGGTCTTCTGTTGCGGCACATAGCCGATGTCGGGATTGCCCGCGCGGGCGGGCGCGCCGGCGATTTCGGCGGTTCCCGAGCTGAGGGCGAGCTGTCCGAGCAGCACCTTCAGCAACGAGGTCTTGCCGGATCCGTTCGGCCCGAGCACCGCGACGAATTCGCCTTGCCGAACGTCGAGATCCAGTCCCTGCCAGAGCGTACGGTCGCCGAACGACATCCGAGCGGCGTCGAGATGGACAGCGGCCTCATCGCTGCCCATCCGCGATGGCAGCTGCCGTTCGACCGGTTCGGCATGTTCGGTCAGCGCGGTTCCCTCACTCATCTCGGCACATCTCCGCCCGCATCAGGCTCGGCCCCGGTGGCGCGGGTTCGGCCACCGGCCGCAGCAGCATGGTTCTCGGCGATATCGGTACGTTCCCTGGCCGCATCAGCTCAGCCCCCGGCGACATCATCTCAGCGCCGCGGCTAGCGCCTGGGCGTTATTGGTCTGCCACTGAATGTAATCCACGCCCTCGGGCAGAGTTTCGGTCACCTCGACGACGGCGAGGCTCGCCGAGTCCGCCAACGAGCGCAGATTCTTGGTGATCTTGTCCTGGGTCTGCACGTTGTAGACCAGGGCGCGGACCTTCTTGCCGGTCAGCAGATCCTGGGTCGCGGCGACAGCGGCGGGAGCCGGGTCGGTCTCCTGCTCGATCGCCTCCTGGAACTCGTGCGGGGTCAGATCCTCGGTGCCCGCGGCGACGAGCAGGTAGTGCGCGAGCGGTTCGGTCTGCAGCACCGGCGTTTTCGGATGCTCGGCGGCGATCTTGGTGGTGATCGCGGTGATCGCGCCCAACCGGCTCTTGAACGCCGCGGCGCGGTCGGTGTAGGCGGCGGCGTGTGCCGCGTCGATCTCACCGAGTGCTGCGGCGATCCGGTCGGCGACCGTGCCGACGGTGCTCAGGTCGTAGAAGACGTGCTCGTTCTCGTCGCTCTTGTCGGTGCGGGATTCGAAGGCATCGACGGTGCGCTTGTCCTTGCCTGAGACGGCTTTCTCGATGAATTCGTCGTAGCCGCCGCCGTTGTAGACGACCAGGTCGGCATCGCTGATCTCGGCGGACTCCACCGCGGAGGTCTCGTGGGAGTGCGGATCAGCCGACGGATCGCTGACGATGGACGTCACGGTGGCGTCCGGCCCCGCGATGGTCGCGGCGATGCCGCCCCACACATTCGTCGATGCGACGATGTTCGGTTTGTCGGAGTCCTTCGAGGCGCCGCACGCGGTGAGGGCGAGCGCGGCGGCCACTCCCACGCTGATGCCTGCGAATTTCATGGCAATTCGGGATCTCACGCGGGGGTACTCCTGGCGGCGCTCTGGATCTCGCAGCGCTGTGTTCCGACCGACCCGCAAGTAGTCGCTGGCGGCAGTGCTCTAGATCATAATGGAAATCGTTACCGTTTTACTTTAGCAAGAGTCCCCGCTGAGCACGAGTCGGTGTTTCCGGCGTCACCCGGATACGAGCCGGGCCCGCGAACAGGGTGATCGTTCGCGGGCCCGGGTTATGTGGTTGTCGAAGCTGCTAGACGAGCGCCTCCACCGGCTTGCCGAGCAGCTGGGCGCAACGCAGCAGGCCGAGATGGCTGTAGGCCTGCGGGTGGTTGCCGAGCGAGCGTTCGGCCACCGGGTCGTACTCCTCGCTGAGCAGGCCGGTCGGGCCCGCGACGTCGACCAGCTGGGCGAACAGCGCCTCGGCGTCCGAGCGTTTGCCGATCAGCAGATACGCCTCGACCAGCCAGGCCGCGCACAGGTGGAAGCCGCCCTCGCCGCCGGGCAGGCCGTCGTCGTGGTGGTACCGGTACACCGTCGAACCGCTGCGCAGCTCCGCCTCGGTGGCGACGACCGTCGCCGCGAACCGGGGATCGGAAGGATCGATGAGCCCGCTGAGCCCGATGTGCAGTGTGGCCGCGTCCAGGTCCGTGCCGTCGTAGGCCGCGGTGTAGGACTGGACCTCTTCGTTCCAGCCCTTGGACTTGACCTCGTCGGCGATGACGTCGCGCAACGTGACCCAGACCGGATCGATCTGCCGATCGAACTTCTGCGCAAGCGTGATCGCCCTGTCGATGGTCAACCAGCCCATCACCTTGGAATACACATGGTGGCGCGGGTTACCGCGGATCTCCCAGATGCCGTGGTCGGGTTCCTGCCAGCGCCGCTGCACCGCGGAAACCATGGCGTGCACCAGCTCCCAGTCGGCATCCGGCAGCACCTGAGCCGGATCGGTGATCCCCTTGTGCTCGCGGCCGTGGGCCAGCGATGCGATGAGGTCGACGATCGGACCGAAAACGTCCAGCTGCACCTGCATATTCGCGGCGTTGCCGACGCGCACCGGCCGCGAACCCGCATAACCCGGGAGCTGATCGATCGACGCCTCGGGCGGCAGGGTCTCGCCGTACAACGTGTACAGCGGGTGCAAGCGCTCCGGGCCGGGCAAGGTCTCGAGCACCCGGTGCACCCAGCCGAGGAATTCCTCCGCCTCGGTGAGTGAGCCCAGTGAAACCAGCGCCTGCGCGGTCAGTGAGGCATCGCGCAGCCAGCAGTAGCGGTAGTCCCAGTTGCGCACGCCGCCGATGTCTTCCGGCAACGAGGTGGTCGCGGCGGCCAGGATCGAACCCGACGGTGCGTGCACGAGCCCGCGCAGCGTCAGCGCGGAGCGCTTCATCAGATCCGGCTTCAGCGTCGGCAATTCGAGCTTGGCCGCCCACCGCGACCAGTAATCCTCTGCGTCCCTTCGCCGTTCCGGCTCGCTGCTCATGGCAGGGGCGAGATCCTGCGTGCCACAGCGCATTTCCAGCACGATCGGACCAACGGACGGATCGACGACGGCGCGCGCCGAGCTGTGCGTGCCATCGGTCAGGATTTCCCATTCCACGCCGGGGGAGCGCAGCACCATCGGGTCGTTGGTGCCGAGCACCCGCAGCCCGGTCGGCTCGCATTCGATGGTCACCGGCACCTGGCCGAATTCCGGTCGTGGCGCGAAGGTGACGACGGCTTTCGCGTCACCGGTGATCACCCTGGTCAGGTCGGTCCTGGTCGGCGCGACGTCGTGCGGCAGATAGTCGACCACTTGCAGGCTGGCCCAACGGGTTTCGACGGTCATGGTGCCGTCGATGTAGCGCTGCGAGAGCGGCAGCCCCGGCCGTTCCGGTGCGATGGTGAAGTGGCCGGCTTCGGGTCCGCCGAGCAGGTGGGCGAACACCGCCGCCGAATCCGGTTCCGGATGGCAGAACCAGGTGACCGTCGCATCCGGCGTCAGCAGCGCGACCGAGCGCGGACTCGACAGCATGGTCAGACGCTCGATGCGCGGCGCGCTCGCGCCCGCCAACCAGGTGCGCCGCTCTTCGAGCAGGAAGGCCAGCGCCCAGGACACGCACTCGGTGTTGTCGACCCGGAACTTCGCCAGGCTCTCGCCCTTGCCGACCTTGATGCCGACATCGGGACCCGAGAGCATGCGGAAGGCCTTCTCGTCGGTGACGTCGTCACCGAAGAACACCGCGGCGGACGCGCCCTCCTGGTGCCGGACGGTATCGAGCGCGACGCCCTTGTCCGTCTGGATCACCGCGAGCTCGATGACTTCCTTGCCCTCGGTCACCTGCACGCCGACCCAACAGGCCGGCCCCTGCCTGACCTGTTTGAGCGCGCGGAGGCCGATTTCCGGGCTGGCATTGCGCACATGCAACGCGACGCTGGCAGGTTTGATCTCCACCGAGGCGCCGGGGTTGTCCGCGGCGATCTGGGAAAGAGAGGTCTGCACTTCTTGCAGTAGCTGTTTAGCGTCGTTGTCGATGGCATGCACGAAGCCGACATCGAATTCGGAGCCGTGGCTACCGATGAGTTGCACCTCGACGGGGAGTCGAGACAGTGCCGCGAGATCCCGCAGCGCGCGGCCGGAAATAACGGCAGCGGTCGTTCCGGTGAGGCCGGCGAGCGCGCGCAGCGCGCTCACCGATTCCCGGTGGGGAAAAGCCTTCGCCGGGTCGGACACGATGGGTGCGATGGTCCCGTCGTAGTCCGATGCGACCAAAAGCCGTGGCACGCGCGCAACCGTCGACAAGGCACGGCGAAGTTCCAGTGGCAGATCCTGTGCGCTCACGCATCCAACCTAGTGATCGGAGGAGTTTTTTCAGGGGCGCGGTGAACAATACTTTGTTTAATTTGCCGCACATACGCGCGCCGCTGTGCGTGCGCGCGATTGCGTCCTGGGTCATCGATCACCTAGTGAATTTTTGCAGCTGGCGTGGTTTTACCCAACTTCCAGCGTGGGCTGCCTCACTTCGGCCGACGCGTGCGCAGGTACTCCCGGTGGTGGTGAGGCCGCCCGGCGGAGTTGCCTGGAATCAACTGGATCCGCGCTCGTCCGGGTGCGGCCCCGCCTTACTTGCGGTTCTCGCCCAACAGGAGATCGACCGTCAATTCCAGGCGCTCGGTGACATCGGTCGCCGAGGCGCGCCTGGTCAGCCAGGCCACCAGGTTCGAAAGCCACACGTCGCTGATGACCCGCGCGATCGCCAGCTGGCGTTCGGTGGGCTCGCCGTCGTTCATGGCACGTGCGAATACCCGATCCATCACCTTGCCGACCCGATCGACCTCGGCGGCCGCCGACGCGTCGGCGAACATGAAGGCTCTGGTCATGGCCTCGGTGAGCAGCGGGTCGCGCTGCATCATCCTGGTGATCTGGGTGAGCAGCAGATGCATGCGTTCGCGCGGCGACTGTCCGGCCAGCGGCTTTCGTTTGCCTTCGATCTGCTCGAATTCACGCGACAGCGCTGAGACGAGCAGATGCACCTTGGAGGGGAAATACCGATACAGCGTCCCGACCGCGACATCGGCGCGTTCGGCCACCGCGCGCATCTGCACCGCGTCGTATCCGCCCTTGGAAGCCAGCGCCAGGGTCGCGTCCAGAATTCGCTTCCGGCGTTCCCGCTGTGCGGCCGAACTCAGCTCGTCCTCACTGAGCGTGGTGACCGTCGCGGTAGGCGGTGCCGTGCTCGAGTCGGCAGGCTGGGATCGGGAGGGACTGGCCATTGATGAGAGTCCTTTCCGGAAACGTCGTTTCATCGGCTTGTTTTCGGGTCGGTGGCGTGCGCTTTCGACCCACAAGGCGAGGTCGTCTCTTGACTTCCGCCCAGCTAGGATATTAGAACATGTTCTAGGTGTGGGAGTCACGCCGGAGAGGCGGTATGGAGTGTGACCATCGCCACCACTGACGAGCATAAAGCCGTTCAGGAGTCGATGCGTGGATGGGCCGGATCGGTGCATCCAATTGCAACAATGCGCGACGATGCCACGAACTTCTGGCGCGCGTACTGGCCCGCGCTCGCGGATCTCGGGATCTTCCGGGTCGCGGTCGCCGAGGATGCGGGCGGCGCGGGCGGATCGGTCGCCGACCTCGCCGTTCTCATCGAACAAGCAGCGCATGATCTGGTGGGTGGACCGGTGCTGGCAACGGCATTGGCGAATCTGGTCACCGGGGGCGCCATCGATGAGGACCTGCCGTGCGGTGTCGCGCTCGACTTCATTGTCGAATCCGCAGTGAGCGTACCGGCCGCAACCGATGAGCTGCTGCTCACCGGTGTCTGGGATTCGGTGCTCGGCGCGGCGCCCGAAACCGCGGTGCTGTTGCCGGTGCAGACCCCGAACGGGCAGCGCTGGTGCCTGATTCCGGCGGATGCCGACGGTCTGCGGGTCGAATCGCTGCCGCCGTTGGACCCCAGCACCCCGCTGGCCAAGGTGCACTGCGCCGAGGTGCGGGTGCCCGCCGAGCGCGTGTTCGACTCGCCCCACCCGGTCGAGGATCTCGTGGCGGTGCTCGTCGCCGCCGAGCTCGCCGGGCTGGCAGGCTGGTGTCTGGAGACCGCGGTCGAATACGCCAAGGTGCGTGAGCAATTCGGGCGTCGGATCGGTTCTTTCCAAGCGGTCAAACATATTTGCGCCTGGATGCTGTGCCGAGCCGAGCTGATCCGTGCCGTCGCCGCCGACGCCGCCGCCGCGGTGGACGAAGGCGGGGCCGAGTTGCCGATCGCGGCCGCGATCGCCGCGACCATTTCCCTCGATGCCGCGGTCGATACCGCGAAGGACTGCATCCAGGTGCTCGGCGGCATCGGATTCACCTGGGAGCACGACGCGCACTTCTATCTGCGCCGCGCGATCGCCCTGCGGCAACTGCTCGGTGGTTCGGCCCGCTGGCGGGCCAGGGTGACCGAGCTGACCCGCGCGGGCCGCCGCCGCACCACCGGAGCGGACCGAGTGTTCGCCGCGGCGCGAGCGACGGATCCGGAGGCGGTAGCGGAGCGTGACCATGAAGGGGCCCGTGAACGCCGTCAGTCGAACACCGCCGATGGTGTCGCTGTCGACGCGAGCGCGAACGAGCTGGCCGCCGAGGTGGCCCGCATCGCCGCGCTGCCCGCCGAGCAGCGACGCGACGCCATGGTCGAGGCAGGGCTCGTCATGCCGCACTGGCCCGCGCCTTACGGTCGTGGCGCGGATCCGATGACGGGGCTGGTGATTTCGGAGGAACTGCGCCGCGCCGGGCTGGAATCGCCGGACCTGGCGATCGGCGGCTGGGCGGTGCCCACCCTGCTGCAGTACGGAACACCGGAGCAGATCGAACGATTCGCGTGGCCGACGCTGCGCGGCGAGGTCGTTTGGTGTCAGCTGTTCAGTGAACCGGGAGCCGGTTCGGACCTGGCCGCCCTGCGCACCACCGCCAAGAAGGTCGACGGCGGCTGGGTGCTGAACGGCCAGAAGGTGTGGACGTCGTTGGGCGACAAGGCGAACTGGGCGATCTGCCTGGCTCGCACCGACGCCGAACTGCCCAAGCATCGTGGCATCAGCTACTTCGTCGTCGATATGCGCAGTGCGGGGCTCGAGGTGCGCCCGCTCGTCCAGATCACTGGTGAGGCGCGCTTCAGCGAGGTGTTCCTCGACGATGTCTTCGTTCCCGACGACGGTCTGGTCGGCGCGCTGAACAACGGCTGGAAGATCGCCCGTTCCACCCTGTCGACCGAGCGGGTCGCCATGGGCGGCAACGGAATCGGGCCGGTGCTCGAGGAGCTCATCGCTAAGCTGCCCGCGACAGGGCCCGGGGCGGAACTGCTGAACGATCGGCTCGGCGGGTTCGTCGCCGACGCGATCGCTGGACTATTGCTCGAGCAGCGCGCCGCGGTGCGGATGCTGGCGGGTGGCGATCCAGGCGCACAGAGCAGCGTGCGCAAACTCGTCGGTGTCCGCCATCGCCAGGCGGTCGCCGAATTCGCCGTGGAGACGGCAGGTGCTATCGGTGCGCAGGACTCGGAAGTGGCAAAAGAGTTCCTGCTCACGCGCTGTTTGTCGATCGCTGGGGGAACCGAGCAGATTCTGCTGACCGTGGCTGGTGAGCGGATCCTCGGACTACCCCGCGACACGGACAGCTAGTCGACAAGTCAACTGGGAGAAAAGCGTGGACTTCACCAGGGACGAGGGCCAGGACGCCGTGGCCGAGGTCGTCGTGAGTTTGCTGGAGCATGAACCGGCACGGGATATCGAGCTGTGGCCGAAACTCGTCGACAGCGGACTGCTGTCGGTCGCCCTGCCGGAGCGCTTCGGCGGTGATGGCATGGGCCTGCCGGAAATAGCCGTGCTGCTGACCGAGCTGGCCACCGACGCGGTGGCGGTACCCGCCGTCTCGACGCTCGGTTTCGGGCTGCTTCCGCTGTTGGGCGCGTTGCCCGAGACCGTGGCCGAGCAGGTGTTCCCCGCAGTGGCCAAGGGAGCCGTGCTCACCGCGGCGGTGAGCGAACCGGCCAACCCGTTTGTGGTCAAACCGGAAACCACGGCGGTCGCCGAGGGTGATTCGGTACGCATCACCGGCCACAAGGTGGCGGTGCCCTACGCGGACCTCGCGCGCTGGCTGCTGATTCCCACCAATTCCGGTATCGCGCTTGTCGAATCGGACGCGGAGGGCATCACGCTGACACCGTCGCCGGTGTCCGGCGGCATTCCCGAGTGCAGTGTGCGGCTCGACAATGTCGAGATTCCGGCCGAGCGGCTGCTGCCCGGCGGCATCGCGCAGCTGCACCGGCTCGCGGTCGCGTCGATCGGCTCCGTCGCGGACGGGCTGCTGAAGGGCGCGCTCGTCTTGACCGCCGAGCATGTCCGCACGCGCAGACAGTTCAACAGGCCGCTTGCCGAATTCCAGGCGGTGGCACAGCAGATCGCCGATCTGTATGTCGTCTCGCGCACCCTGCACGCCGCGGCCGTATCGGCGAACTGGGCGCTGGCGCACGACGATCCCGGCCAGGCGCACCAGGAGCGGATCGACGACGATCTCGATGTCCTGGCCTACACCGTGGCGTCGGAATTGCCCGCGGCCATGCAGAAGTGTCATCACCTGCATGGTGGCCTCGGCGTCGACATCACCCACCCGATGCACCGCTACTACTCGCAGGCCAAAGACATCGCGCGCTGGCTCGGCGGCGAATCGTTCCGACTCGATCGATTGGGGGCCAGATGTTCATCGACCTGACCGCGGAGCAGCGCAAGCTGCGCGATGAATTGCGTTCGTACTTCGCCGATCTCGTGACTCTCGAAGAGGAAGCCGAGATGGCGGTCAACCGGCACGGCGACGCCTACCGCGCGGTGGTGCGCCGGATGGGTGCGGACGGCTGGCTCGGTGTCGGCTGGCCCAAGGAATACGGCGGCCAGGGCTTCGGTCCGATGGAACAGCAGATCTTCTTCAATGAAGCGGTCCGCGCCGATGTGCCGCTGCCGCTGGTGACACTGTTGACCGTCGGGCCGACGCTGCAGCAGTTCGGCACTGACGAGCAGAAGGCGAAGTTCCTGCCCGGAATCCTCTCCGGTGATATCCATTTCGCGATCGGTTACTCCGAACCCGAAGCGGGCACCGACCTGGCCTCGCTGCGGACCAGCGCCGTGCGCGAGGAGTCCGGCGACTGGATCGTCAACGGGCAGAAGATCTTCACCACCGGTGCGCACGAGGCCGATTTCGTCTGGCTGGCGTGTCGAACCGGGTCCGTCGAGTCGCGGCACCGCGGCATCACGATCCTGATCGTCGACACCACCGACCCTGGTTATTCCTGGACCCCGATCATCACCTGCGACGGCGCCCACCACACCAATGCCACCTACTTCGACAATGTCCACGTCCCGGCGAACATGCTGGTCGGCGGGGAGAACCGAGGGTGGAAGCTGATCACCACCCAGCTCAACCACGAGCGGGTGAGCCTCGGCCCGTCGGGCAAGATCGAGCAGCTCTACGACAAGGTGCGCGACTGGGCACAGCCGCGCGGTGTACTCGCCGAGGCCGACGTGCGCCGTTCGCTCGGCCGCATCCACGCCATGGTCCGGCTGAACGAGCTGCTGAACTGGCAGGTGGCGGCCACCGTCGACGGTGACCAGGCCACCGTGATCGCCGATGCGTCGGCGACCAAGGTGTTCTCGACGGAATCGCTGCAAGAGGCGGGCAGGCTCGCCGAGGAAATCATCGGCCGCTACGGCGATCCCGCCGATCCGGCCACCGCCGAATTGCTGACCTGGCTGGACCGCAGAACCAAACAGAACCTGGTGGTGACCTTCGGCGGCGGTGTCAACGAGGTGATGCGCGAACTGGTCGCCTCATCCGGACTGCAGTTGCCGCGGGTACCGCGATAGTGAACAACCAAAGGAGCCGCGCGTGCCGGAAACCATGACTCCGGAAGCGATTACCGCCGCCGCCGAGCGCATCATCGCGGCCGGGGACTGCGCGCCACGTCCCGGGCGTGACCCGGTGAACCAGCCGATGATCAACAACTGGGTCGAGGCGCTCGGGGATGCCAATCCCGTCTACGTCGACGACGAAGCCGCGCGGGCCGCCGGGTTCCCCGGCGCTGTCGCACCACCGGCCATGGCTCAGGTGTGGACGATGTTCGGGCTCAACGGTTCGCGCCCGGACGACGATCCGATGGCCAAGGTCACCGAGCTGCTCGACGGCGCGGGCTACACCTCGGTGGTCGCCACCGACTGCCAGCAGACCTACCACCGGTATCTCACCGTCGGTGAGCAGGTTTCGGTGACGAGCAGGCTGGCCGAGATCCGCGGCCCGAAGCGGACCGCGCTGGGGGAGGGCTGGTTCGTCACCTTCCAGACCAGTTGGCAGGTCGGCGACGAGGTCGTCGCCGAGATGCTCTTCCGGCTCTTGAAGTTCGCGCCCGGCACCGGCGCCGCACCGAAAGAACCCGAGGGGGCCCGCGTCAAGCCGCTGGTCTCCTGGGACACCGAGTTCTTCTGGGAAGGCACCAAAGCGGGCGAGCTGCGCATCCAGCAGCTGCCCGACGGCACGCTGCGGCACCCGCCGATCCCGGCGATCTGGAAAGACAAGTCCGAGCAGACCGACTATGTGGTGGCCTCGGGACGCGGCGAAGTATTCAGCTACGTCGTGCATCACGCTCCGAAAGTGCCCGGTCGGCAGCTGCCGTTCGTCGTGGCGCTCGTCGAATTGGAGGAAGGCGTGCGCATGCTCGGTGAACTGCGCGGCATCGACCCGGCCGAAGTGAAGATCGGTATGCCGGTCGAGGTCGAGTTCGACACGCTCAACGACGAGGCCGTGCTGCCGGTCTGGCGGGTGTGCGCATGACCGCCGTTGCGGTAGGCACTGTGCTGCCGGAGCTGGTTATCGAGGCCGACCCGACCTTTGTGGTCAGCACGGCCCTGGCCACCAGGGATTTTCAGGACGTCCACCACGACAGGGACAAGGCGATCGCCCGCGGTTCCAAGGACATCTTCGTCAACATCCTCACCGACACCGGGCTGGTGCAGCGCTTCGTCACCGATTGGGCCGGTCCGCGCGCGATAGTGAAGTCGATCGCGCTGCGCCTGGGTGTTCCGCTGTATTCCGGTGACACCTTGACCCTTTCCGGCACGGTGACCGAGGTGGTGGGCGACGAGGTCCACATCGACATCGTCGGCAAGGACAGCCTCGGCGACCACATTACGGCGAAAGCCGTTATCTCCTATCGGGGTTCGAATGACTGAGCAGGGTATCTCGGGCCGCGCGGCCATCGTCGGGATCGGCGCCACCGACTTCTCCAAGGACTCCGGGCGCAGCGAACTGCGGCTGGCCGCCGAGGCGGTGACCGCGGCGCTCGCCGATGCGGGGCTCACGCCCGCCGATGTCGACGGCCTGACGACCTTCACCATGGACACCAACACCCAGGCCGCGGTCGCGCGTGCCGTCGGGATTCCGCAGCTGAAGTTCTTCAGCCACATCGGTTACGGCGGTGGCGCGGCATGCGCCACCATCCAGCAGGCGGCGATGGCGGTGGCCACCGGGGTCGCCGACGTGGTTGTCGCCTATCGGGCATTCAACGAGCGGTCGGTGTCGCGCTTCGGCCAGTTCTCCACGGCGCTGGCCACCGCACCGACCTCGTCGGGCATCGATGCGGGCTGGTCCTATCCGCAGGGGCTCGGCACACCGGCCGCGCAGGTGGCCATGGTCGCCCGCCGCTACATGCATGTGTACGGCGCCACGAGCGAAGATTTCGGCCGGGTGGCCGTCGCCGACCGCAAGCATGCCGCGGTGAACCCGAACGCCTTCTTCTACGGCAAACCGATCACGCTGGAAGAGCACCAGAATTCGCGCTGGATCGCCGAACCGCTGCACCTGCTCGACTGCTGTCAGGAGTCCGACGGCGGGGTCGCGATCGTCGTCACCAGCGCCGAGCGCGCCCGCGATCTTCCGCAGCGTCCGGCCGTAATCGCCGCCGCCGCACAGGGTTCCGGTGCGGACCAGTACGTGATGACCAGCTACTACCGCGACGCCATGACGGGTCTACCGGAGATGGGCCTCGTCGGTGCGCAGCTCTGGGCGCAGAGCGGGTTACGCCCCGACGATATGCAAGCCGCCATCCTCTACGACCACTTCACGCCGTTCGTCCTCATGCAATTGGAGGAACTCGGCTTCTGTGGTCGCGGCGAGGCCAGGGACTTCATCGCCGACGGAGCCATCGAGGTGGGCGGCCGCCTCCCGCTGAATACGCACGGCGGCCAACTCGGCGAGGCCTATATCCACGGCATGAACGGCATCGCCGAGGCCGTCCGCCAAATCCGTGGCGCGTCCGTCAACCCGGTCGACAATCTGGAGAACATCCTGGTCACCGCGGGAACCGGCGTGCCGACCTCGGGCCTGGTGCTCAGCGCCGGCTGACCCCGATCCCGGTGTAAGCCGGGATCGCACGGCCGCCGCCGGGATGCGGGATGGTGTCTGCCGCTCTCCCGGCGACCGGCCGGGCTCGCGACCCATGCGGCCGGTCCGGCTGGTCGTGAGCGGCGCAGTGGATGCCGCAGCCACCCGCAGCGATGTCGTCGATCGCTACCGCGACGATGTCGCGGCCGGCCCAGCATGAATTTCCTTGGGCGGTACGGGGGCGAGTCGCTGCGGTATCCGCCGATCGTCGGGCGCGGCCTCATAGGGCTTTCGTCTATCAGCCGATCGATCTGCTGTGCCAGTGTCGATCCATGGGCTGCCGCCGGCCGACGCAGCCTGTCACAGTTTGCTGTCGGGGTACCTTGATGGTGGTAGCGGCCATACCGAACAGTATGCCGATCTGCCATAGGGAGCTTTATGACCGACCGGCACCTCGTCGATGTTCATGTCTTAGTCATCCGCGACGGTGAGCTGTTGCTCAGCAAGCGGCGCAGCAATGACGAGTTCGACGGCCGGTGGCATCTGCCTGCGGGCAAGCTTGAAGTGGGTGAGTCTGCGGCCGTCGCGGCGGCGCGGGAGGCGCACGAGGAGATCGGCATCGTGATCGACCCTGCGGGCCTTCGTCTTTTTCACGTCGCGCATGTGATCGGCTCCGGCCGCGAAGCTCGGCTCGGGCTTTTCTTCGAGGTGTTGCGCTGGACCGGCGAGCCGGTCAATCGCGAGCCGGACAAGTGCTACGAGCTTCGCTGGTTTCCACTCGACGCCCTACCGGAGGACTCGATCATCCGCTACTCGCTCGCCGGCATTCGGGCGTTTTCCAGTGAAAGCACCTACAGCGAGCGCGGTTGGAACCGTCGGCCGTGATGCCGCCGAATGGGGGGCGGGTGCGTTCGATGCGTTCGTCAGCCACACGCTTCAGAGGCGACCAACCCTGTTCTTCGGCAAGCGCCGCACAGCCGCGTGTGGGCACTCTCGCCCGGCGCTGCTGTCACGCCACAGCTGCGGCCGAGTCGTGCGGCGTGCGAATCAGGGCGGGGTCGGACTGTGGGAGCTCACCGAGCCTGCTGGCGGTCCGGGCGATATCGGGGAGGTTGACGTCGGCGACCAGGTCCGGCAGCGGTGCCTGTGCCGAGACGGTCAGCGGGAGGTCCGCGTCGTAGAGCACGTCGACGAGGTTCACCAGGCGCATCGCCCAGTCGGGCGGCACGTCACGAAGACGCGGCACCTCGCAGAGGGTCCAGGACGAAAAGCGCTGGGCCAGTTCGACATAGTCCGCGGAGGAGGTCGGGGCACCGCAGAGCGCGGTGAAGTCGAAGACGATCGACGCTCCCTCGACGGCCCGTGCGACTACATGCCGAGCGCCAACCGTCACCTCGACGCCACCCGCCTGCGCCAGCGGTCGCGCGGAAGGTGCGGGGCGGAGCAGGTATCGGCCCGCGAGGAAACCGGTGGGCGCGCTGCTGTGGGGGGCGCGGGTGCGGTAGTCGAGTGGGCCGTCTAGCGAGAGGACGTCCAGGTTGGCGGTGATGCGGGCGATGGTCGGCAGGAAGCGGTCGTGGAACAGGGGGTTGGGCAGTAAGTCCTGCGGCGGGTAGTTCGATGTGGCCACCAGCACGATGCGCCGGGCGAACAGGGCGTCGAGGGTGCGGGCGATCAGCATCGCGTCACCGATGTCGTGTACGTGGAATTCGTCGAAGCACACGAGCTCGGCGTCGTCGAGCAGGGCGTCGATGGCGCGATCGATGGAGCCGGATGCGGAAAGAGCCGTGTGCAATCGGGCGAAGAAGCTGTGGAAGTGGAAGCGGCGCTTGCGATTCGAGGCGATGTTCGCGAAGAACCTGTCCATCAGCATCGTCTTGCCGCGACCGGGCCTGCCGTGCAGGTAGATCCCGTGGTGACGTTTGACCGGCCGACCGCGTCGGTCGAGGAGTTCGGCGAGCCGTGCGGTGGCCCGCAGCTGCTCGGCATCCAATTCGATCACACCGGTATCCATGTCCATCCTCCCGATTCTCTATAGTTGTAGAGGATTGGGGGGTGTGTCCGCCAGGAAGGGTGACGATGTCCACAGCGACCGTCGCACGCTGATCGTCGACGCCGCCATCGACGAGCTCACCACACTGCTGTTGCCCTATCTGATCAGCAATCGGCGGCAGTCGAGCCAGCCCGCATTCGAGGTGGCTCCGACGCCGCCGCCGAGCGGTTGCGCACCGTCGAGGGGTGCTGCCGACCATAGGTCGCTCTTGGAGGCGCTCGGCCCAGCGCGTGCGGCGGGGCGGACCGCAGGCCGATGGGTGCTGGACGGAGTGGCGGTGCGGCGAGCCGGGCGTCGGTGCGACCGGCCTAGCGGCGGCCACAAGATTCGGCCGCCGACATTGTGATGGGGTCCGAACAGTGCTGATAGCCCACGCTGATCAGGCTGGAGCTGCGGTGTTGCCGATAAAGATGAGCGGGTCCTAAGTATTCGATTCGCGCTCGAGCGGACCGCTCGGCATGTAACTATGTGGCTGATTTGTGCAGTACTCAGAGGTGGCGGTAACGAAGTGGCCGGGGCGCGAGCGCCGATATTGCGCGTGATCGTGCTGATCACGCTGGTTGCGTTTGCCGCGATCGCGTTACGCGGACATATCCCGGGCGCGGCGGGGCCCGCGCAGTCCCGATCGATCCCGTCGGCGCTCGCGGTGGCGTTGATGCCGGTGCTGCTCACCGTCTCGATCGTCATTCTGATCGCCGGAGTAATCGCAAGTCAGCATCGGCTTCCGCTCGCCATGCCGGTATCGGATCGCGTCGTCGAACGCAGGTCTGGACGGCTCGGCAGGTTCGGCTTGCTGGTGCTTGCCGTGCTGGCAGGTCTTTCGTTGGTGATCGCGGCGGCGTCGGCGATCTTCTTCGTCGGCGTCGGTCGTGACGGCGGCGCCGAGCGGCCGCCGCCCCCCACCGGCTCCGCCGAACCGACCGAACAAGTTGTCACCACGCCCGCCGACCCGTCCGTGCCGACCGGCCAGCTGACCGGCACCGCGCTGCTGTTGGCCACGATCGCCGCCATCGTGCTGGTCGCCGTCGCCATCATCGGCTTGGTGGTGGTCGCGGTGGCGGTCCGGCGCAGACCGGTTCCGGTTGCACCGCCGCCTGCCCCGGCCACGCCGACCGAGGCCGGCTCACTGGCGCGGGCCGCCGAGATGGGTCTTGCCGCGATGAACGCGCCGGGCCAGGACCCGCGCACCGCGATCATCGCCTGCTACGTCGCCATGGAACACGGCCTGTCCTTCGATCGCGCTGCCGCGCCGCTGGCCTCGGACACCCCGATGGAGGTGCTGGCGCGCGCCTTCGAACGCGGTGCACTGCACGACGCGTCCGCACGGGAACTGGTCGCACTGTTCGAGGAGGCCAGATTCAGCCCGCACTCGATGCTCGAATGGCAGCGAATGCGCGCGGAACAGTTGCTGCGCATTGTGCTCGCCGATCTGCAAGGTGAGGTGCGGGCGTGAATCGCAGGGGAATCGTGCTCGGCGCGGCAGCCGTCGTCGTGCTGATCGAACTCGTCACCTTCGGCAAGGCGCGCGAAGCCATGCTGATCCTCGCCGGAGTCCCGGTAGCGCTCGCGCTTTTTCAGCTGATCTGGTCGCTGCGCGCCAAGCCCGCGCACAGCGACCGCGACCACATCGACACCGACGATATCGAGAACGGCCCCGCGGAGATGCTGTACCACTGGCACGCCAGGGCGGAGATGCTCGCCGACCGGGCCGAGGGGACCCGCGCCGAATGGGACCGGCACCTGCGGCCGCTGCTGGCCAAGGAGTTCGAGTTGTCCACCGGTCTGCGGGTCGCGAAGAACCGCAGGGCGACCGAGGCCGCCGGAATACTGCAGTTCGGTCCGGAACTGTGGCGCTGGGTGGATCCGGCCAACTCGGCCTTGCGCGATCAGACGACTCGCGCACCTGGGCGGGCGGCGCTGGATGAAATCCTGCGTCGGCTACAGGGGATGTAATGCGGGGCATGAGAGGTCAGGCCCGGAGGAGGCAGTGTGCGTAACCACGTAGGGCCCCGATCATGCCCAATTGAACGTCGGCATGAGAGGTCAGGCCCGGAGGAGGCAGCGTGTGTCACCACGTAGGGCCCCGATCATCAATCGAACGTCGTCTACAGAGAATGGGTTGAGGCAAGTGCGGGAAGTCAAATGACGATGCCGATGGACGCGACCGTCCAGCGCAGCGAGGCGGTGCTTCGGGAGTTGTCCCGGGTCATCGTCGGCAAGCGGGACGAGTTGCAGCTGATCATGATCGCCGTCTTGTCCGGTGGTCATGTCCTGATCGAGGACCTACCCGGTCTCGGCAAAACGCTCATCGCCAGATCTTTCGCCGCCGCGTTCGGGCTGGAATTCACCCGTGTGCAGTTCACACCGGACCTGTTGCCCGCGGATCTGCTCGGGTCGACCATCTACGACATGACCTCGGGCCGGTTCACTTTCCGGCGCGGGCCGGTGTTCACCAATCTGCTGCTCGCCGACGAGATCAACCGGACGCCGCCGAAGACACAGGCCGCGCTGCTGGAGGCCATGGCCGAGGGCCAGGTCAGCATGGATGGCGAAACCTATTTGCTGCCACAGCCCTTCGTTGTGCTCGCGACCGATAATCCGATCGAGTACGAGGGCACCTATCCGCTGCCGGAGGCGCAGCTGGACCGGTTCGCGATTCAGCTGCGGCTCGGCTATCTCTCCGAGCACGACGAGACGCAGATGATCCGCCGCCGTCTGGAGCGTGGCTCGACACCGCCGACGGTGGGACAGGTGGTGGACGCGAACGGGCTGCTGGAAATGCGGCAGTCGGTGGAGTTCGTCACGGTGCACCCCGATGTGGTCGGCTACGTCGTCGCGCTCGCGGCCGCCACCCGTGGGCATCCGCAGGTGGAGGTGGGTGCGAGCCCGCGCGCCGAACTCGACCTGGTGCAGATGTCGCGGGCGCGAGCCTTGCTGCTCGGCAGGGACTACGTGATCCCGGAGGACGTGAAAGCGCTGGCGATTCCGGCGATGGCGCACCGGATCACGCTGCGCCCGGAGATGTGGGTGCGCCGGATCCGCGGCGAGGACGTCATCGGCGAGCTGTTGCGCCGCCTTCCGGTTCCGCGCGCCTCGGTGCCATGACACATCGCGACGCGAGCACGACCATCGAGGTCGAATTACAGTGGCGGCCCGCGCCATTGGTGTTCATGCTCGCGGTGTGCGCGGCCTCGGCACTGCTGCTCGCGGTGGCATTGGGCCGCTGGCAGCTCGTGGTGTTCGCCGCGCCGCTGCTCGGCGTGCTCGCCACCGCGTCGTGGCAGCAGTCGCCGACCAGGATCCAGGTCGACGGCGGTGGGACGCTGCGGTGTTTCGAGACGGAGGAGGTCGTGCTGACGGTCGCGGCCTTCGTCGAGGCCGGACACGCGCTGCTGCGCTGCAAGTCCGAACCGGTGGAAAAGCTCGGGATCGAGGTCGAGGAGGCGAGCGATTCCGGGGCGGCTCCCGCCGGGCTGCGGATGGCGTTGACGGCCGACCGTTGGGGTCGGTATCCGCTGTCGGTACGGATTTCCGCGCTCAGCCCGGCGGGACTGTCGGTGGCCTCCGCGGTGGTGCCCGCCGGTCAGCTCTTCGTCTATCCGATCACCGATCCGCAGCGCATGGGGCTGCCGCGCACCGAGCTTCCCGAACGGCTCGGCACCCACCTGACCCGCAAATACGGTCCCGGCGTCGAGTACGCCGATATCCGCGCCTACGCCCCCGGCGACCAGCTGCGGATCGTGAACTGGCCGGTGAGTGCGCGGCGCGGCAGGCTTTACGTCACCGAGCGGCTGACCAACCGTTCCGCGGATGTGGTTGTGCTCGTGGACACTTCGCAGCAGGCGCCGGGACCCGCCACCGAGTCCTTGGAGCTGTCGGTGCGCGGCGCCGCGCAAGTGGTGCAGTCGACATTGCAGGCCGGTGACCGCACGGCGGTCGTCTGCCTCGGCCAGTCACCGCGCTGGCTGCGGCCCGATATCGGCCGCCGCCAGTTCTATCGGATCGTCGACACGGTGCTCGATGTCGGCGACGAGCACATCCCGACGACCGGCACGCTCGCACCGCACGGGGCAGTGCCGATCGGCGCGATCGTCGTCGCCTTCTCCACTTTGCTCGACACCCAGTTCGCGCTGGCACTGATCGATCTGCGCAAGCGTGGGCACGTCGTGGTCGTCGTGGATGTCCTGCGCGGCACGCCTTTCCACGATCATCTCGACCCGACGCTGGCCAAAATGTGGCAGCTGGAGCGCACGTCGATGTACCGGGACATGGGCACTGTCGGCGTCGACATTGTGGCGTGGCCGGATGGTGCGCGCCTCGATGAGGTGATGCGTCTGATCCCGGAGCATCGGCGCACGGTTCGGGTGCGCCGATGATCCGTTTCCTCGCCGTCCTGTCCGGTGCGCTGCTGGTGACATCGGTGACCCTCATGACGCCATGGGCAGGCATCCCCGCATTGATCCTGGTCGCGGCGGGCTGGTGGTTCCGGCTCGCGGCCGTCGCGGCGGTACTGCTGGCGGTCGGTGTGCTCGCCGCCGCCGACACCGGCGTGCTCGCCGCCGCGGCGACGGGATTGGTCGCCACCACCTACCTGCTCAACACCGCGACGGTGTCGGCGCCGATCGGTGTGGTCCCGACGACGGTTCCCTCGGTGGTCGGCGCCGTCGGATTCGCCGCCGCGGCTGTCGGTGCCGCACTGCTGCCGCTGCGCCTGGCCTGGGCTCCGATAGCGGCGCCGATCGTGGTGATCGTGTTGTACGCCTTGATAATCCAGGGTCTGGCCGCGCGCCGCGGCCGCACCGGAGACGAATCCGCGGCGGCCGCGGGCTGATCAGGCGGGCAGGAAACGCAGCGTGACGTCGCCGAGCACGGGGGCGTCGTCGCGTTCGACCACGGTCGCCGCGATGGTGAGCTCGTCGCCTTCGCGCCAGATCCGGGTGCGCAGGGTTTCACCGGGGTAGAGCACCCCGGCGAAGCGCGCGCGGAATCCGGCGACCCGGCTCGCGTCCGAGTCGAGCACGGTGTCGGTCGCGGTCTTGCAGACGATCCCATAGGTGCACAGTCCGTGCAGGATCGGGTTGGGGAAGCCTGCGGCGCGGGCGAACGCGGGGTCCGAATGCAGCGGGTTCCGGTCGCCGCACATCCGGTACAGCAGCGCCTGCTGCGGCAGCGTCGGTGTGATGACATCGAAATCCGGTGTGCGATCGGGCAGCACCGACTTGGTGCTCGGGCCGCGTTCGCCGCCGAAACCGCCCTCGCCCTTGGCGAAGATGGACGAGCGCGCGGTCCACAGCGGCTCGCCGTCGGAACCGGTGACCGTCTGCTCCTGCACGACGACGGCGGCCGAACCCTTGTCCCACAGTTCGGTGATCCGACCGGTGCTGGTCGCCTTGCCCGCGGCTGGGATCGGTCGGTGCACCTCGACCTCCTGATGCCCGTGCACCACCTTGGCCAGATCGATATCGATGCCGGGGAACCGCACCTTGGGCGGCTCGGTGTCATGCAGCGTCGCGGCGACGGTCGCGAAGGTCGGCAGCACCTGTGGGCCGCGGTCATCGAGATAGCGCAGCTCGGCGGGGTCGGTCCAGCGGGTGCCCGCACCCAGCCCGAGCTGATAGAGCTGCACGTCGGACGGCGTCCACGCGAACTCCCGGCTCGGGAGCTCCGCGCCGAGCGCGATTTGCGGGTCGATGGGCATCGAGTTCTCCTTGTGAGTGCTTGTGGACAGCTTCCGCCGTCCGGTGCAGGCGGCCTTCGGTCGGACGCGTCCTTGCTGGGTCGATCCGAGGCGACCTCCGGACCGTCCCTCGCGGTGACGGTGGCCTCGGATCGATCCTGCGGCGTCCGAATCGGACGGGCAAGGGGGCGTCCGGTCGGTGAGACGGACGCCGCGTCGATCGGTTACGCCTCGGCGGCGGTCTTGTTCGACAGCTGCTTCTTCCGCTCGGCGATATCCAGCACCGCCAGGTAGCCGAAGGTGATGGCGGGTCCGATGGTGGCTCCGGGGCCCGCGTAGGTGTGGCCCATCACCGGAGCGCTGGAGTTGCCGGAGGCGTAGAGGCCCTCGATCACGGTCTGGTCCTCGCGCAGCACACGGCCCGCGGTATCGGTGACCAGCCCGCCCTTGGTGCCGAGGTCGCCTGGCACGATTTTGGCCGCGTAGTAGGGGCCCTGCACCAACCCGGCCAGGCACGGGTTCGGCTTCACGGTCGGATCGCCGTAGTACCGGTCGTAGTGGCTGTCGCCGCGGCCGAAGTCCTCGTCCTTGCCGAGCTCGGCGAAGGTGTTGAACCGGGCGACGGTCGCGGCGAGGGTGTCGGTGGGCACGCCGATCTGCGCCGCCAGCTCCTCGAGCGTGTCCGCCTTGACGATGTTGTCGTTTTCCATCCAGCGGGACGGAAACCGCAGACCAGGCTGCAATCCGGCGAAGATGTAGCGGTTCCGGTAGCGCTGGTCGAACACCAGCCACGAGGGGATGTTCTCGCCGGGACCCTCACCCTGCCCGTATTCGCCGCCGTACATGGTGTGCACAGCCTCGACGTAAGGAGCGGACTCATTACCGAATCGCTTGCCGTCGGCGTTGACCATGATGGTGCCGGGCAGATTGCGCTCGGCCAATGCGAACCACGGCCTGCCGCCCTTGAACAGGGTCGGCCCCCACCACGCGTCCTCCATGAAGCCGACGGCGCCGCCTGCCTCCATGCCCGCGATGATGCCGTCGCCGGTGTTGGCGGCCGCACCGGTGGTCCACTCGGTGGTGATCGGCTGTCGCTGGTATTTCGTCCGCATCTCGGCGTTGTGCTCGAAACCGCCGCTGCCGAGTACGACGCCGTAGCGCGCGGTGAAGGTGACGGGCTCGCCGTCCTGCAGCGCCTCGACGCCGGTGACCACCCCGTTGTCCACGATGAGCTTGGTCAGCGGGGTGTTCAGCAGCAGCGGCACATTCGCGTCCATGACGCCCTTGCGCATGGCCGCGATGATGGCCTGACCCATCACCATCAGGTGCTTGCGGGTGAACTTGGCCCAGTAGGTGCGCGCGCCGACCCGCAGGGCCCGCATCATGCCCTTCGGATGGCGGCGGATCAGGTTCAGGCGCACGAAATCGGCCTGCGTGACCGCCACGTTCAGCGGCGCCTTGGCGTACGGCGGCTCCAGCTTGAACCGTTCCTCGCCGAGGATCATGGCGTTGAACGGCTTCGGCTCGCACGAGCGCCCCTCGCCCGTGCCGCCGGGGGCCTCCGGGTAGTAGTCGGAGTAGCCGGGCACCCAGTTCATCTGCAGCGGGGTGTGATCGAGCACGAAGTCGAACGCTTCCGCGCCGCGGTCGATGTAGGTATCGATCCGTTCCTTCGGGACCACGTCGCCGATGATGCTGTGCAGGTAGGTGCGCGCGACCTCGCGGTCGTCGGGCCGCCCGGACGCCAGCAGCGCCTTGTTGCCGGGGATCCACACGCCACCACCGGAGCGGGCGGTCGATCCGCCGTAGTGCGCGGCCTTCTCGATGATCACCGCGCTGAGCCCATGGTGTGCCGCGGCGAGGGCGGCGGTCATGCCGGCAGCGCCGCTCCCGACCACCACCACGTCGTATTCCCGATCTGTCATGTAGAACACGTTATAGAATGGGGCGGCCGTTGGTCTATGTTGTGTGGCAGAAGACTTGCTCGGTGTTCCATTAGTCGGGAAAACTTGTTTCAGTTTCAGACCGGAGTGAAGTACATGGGCCTCGAATGGGACCTGGCCGCCGACGTAGTCGTGGTCGGATACGGCGCCGCGGGTGCGGCGGCCGCGCTGGAAGCGACGGACGCCGGTGCGCAGGTACTGGTACTGGAGCGGTTCGCCGGTGGCGGCGCATCGGCGCTGTCGGGCGGCATCATCTACGCGGGCGGCGGCACATCGGTGCAGCAAGAAGCGGGCGTGCGCGATACGCCGGAGCAGATGCTCGCCTATCTCGAGCGTGAAGTCGGTACCGCCGTCACACCCGAGACGCTGCGTCGCTTCGTGGCCGAGAGCCCCGCGATGATCGAATGGCTGCAGAGCCACGGCGTGCCCTTCGAGGCGTCGCTGTGTCCGTACAAGACCTCGTATCCGAATGACAGCTACTACCTCTACTACTCGGGCAGTGAGGTTTCCGGCTACGGCCGCGAGGTCGCGACACCCGCGCAGCGCGGGCACCGGGTCAAGGGCAGGGGCACTTCCGGCAAGAAGCTGACCGGCCCGCTGGCCGCATCGGCCTCACGGCGCGGTGTGCGCGTGGAAACCCTCACGCAGGCAACCCGTTTGATCGTCGATGACAACGGCGCCGTGATCGGCGTCGAATGCCAGACGCTGCGCGACGCCCCCGGCCAGATCAGGGATCGCTACACCCGGATGGCGAAAATCGCCGCCAAGCCGGGCATTTACTACCCGCCGCTGCGTAAAGCCATGGAGCGAGGGCTGGCGAAGATGGATCGCCGCTACCGCACCACCATTCGGATCAAGGCCAGGCGCGGCGTGGTGCTCAGCGCGGGCGGGTTCATCGCCAATCGCGCGATGCTGCAGGAGCACGGGCCGCGGTACCGCGGTGGCCTCGCCCTCGGCACCACCGGCGACGACGGCAGCGGAATCCTGATGGCGCAGCAGGCCGGCGCGGCGACTGATCGGATGGGCAATATCTCGGCCTGGCGATTCATCTTGCCGCCCAGCGCTTTTACCGGTGCGGTGCTGGTCGACGCGGACGGCAAGCGGGTGATCGACGAAACCAGGTACGGCGCGGCCGTCGGGCATGCGCTGATCACCGAGCACGACGGCAAAGGCTGGCTGCTCGCCGATGACGACCTCATGCGCACCGCCATCTCGCAGATCGGCGGCCAATCCGCCTGGTTCCAGCGCGGGCAGTTCGAGGCGATGCGGCGGACCGCGGTGCGCGGCGCGACCCTGGCCGCGGTCGCGGCGAAGGCCGGCGTCGACGCGGACGGCTTGCGCGCCACCGTCGCAGCCCACAACGCCGCCATCGAGAACGGCGCCCCCGATCCGGTCGGCAAGCCCGCCGAATTCACCAAAACGGTAGGGGCAGGGCCGTTCTGGTTGTTGGATGTGGGTATCAAGCCGAGTGTCATCAACCCGTGCCCGATGCTCACCCTCGGCGGCGTTGTCGTCGACGAGGCCACCGGAGCGGTGAAATCGACTGCCGGAAACGATATTCCCGGCCTGTATGCGGCGGGACGGACGGCGGTCGGGATCTGCTCGGACTCCTACGTCAGCGGATTGTCCCTTGCCGACTGCATCTACTCCGGCCGCCGCGCGGGCAAGTTCGCGGCGGGCGGCGAAACCAGCTCGCGGGCGGCAGCGTCCGAAGGGGTCCTTGCACGGGCCGCGGTGCCCGAGCCGACAACAGTGGAAGGAAATTAGCGTGCTGTCCGACTCGGTACGAACCGAATTGGCCGATGAACTCGAGGTCGCCGAGCGCGACCGGGTCGCCATCGATCCCCTCGTCGCCAGGCATCCCGATATCGATGTCGTCGACGCCTATGAGATCCAGCTGATCAATATTCGGCGCAAGCTCGACAACGGGGCCACGGTGGTGGGCCACAAGGTCGGGCTCTCGTCGCTCGCGATGCAGCAGATGATGGGCGTCGACGAACCCGACTACGGTCATCTCCTCGCGGACATGGAGGTCTTCGAGGACGTTCCGGTCGAAGCGTCGCGCTACCTGTTCCCGCGCGTCGAGGTCGAGGTCGGCTTCGTGCTCGGCGCCGACCTGCCCGGCGAAGACTGCACCGAGGCCGATGTGCTCGCCGCGACGGTCGCCTACGCGCCGTCCATCGAACTGATCGATTCCAGGATCAAGGACTGGAAGATCGGGCTCGCCGACACCATCTCCGACAACGCCTCCTCCGCGGGCTTCGTGCTCGGCTCGGCGCGGGTCGCGCCGAAAGACCTGGATATCAAGGCCATCGACGCCGTGCTCACCCGCAACAGTGAGGTGGTCGCGGAGGGCCGCAGCGACGCGGTCCTCGGGGATCCGGTCATCGCGGTGGCGTGGCTGGCCCGCAAGGTCGCCAGTTTCGGCGTGCGTTTGAAGGCGGGCGACATCGTGCTGCCCGGTTCTTGCACCCGCGCCATCGACGCCCGCTCCGGCGATGCGTTCCACGCCGAGTTCGCCGGACTCGGTTCTGTTCGTTTGCAATTCAAGTAGGAGGCCTGCCGTGTCCGAAACGGGGACCGTCACCGCCGCGATCGTCGGATCCGGCAATATCAGCACCGATCTGCTGTACAAACTGCTGCGCTCCACCACGGTGGAACCGCGCTGGATGATCGGCATCGACCCGGAGAGCGAGGGTCTGAAGCGGGCTCGCGGGCTGGGGCTGGAAACCTCGCACGAGGGCGTCGACTGGCTGCTCGGTCAGTCCGAGCTGCCGGACCTCGTCTTCGAGGCGACCTCGGCGTACGTGCACCGTGCCGCCGCGCCGCGGTATGCCGAAGCCGGCATCCGCGCGGTCGATCTCACGCCCGCCGCCGTCGGACCCGCCGTGGTGCCGCCGGTGAACCTCGGCGCGAATATCGATGCGCCGAACGTCAATATGATCACCTGCGGTGGCCAGGCCACCATCCCGATCGTCGCGGCCGTGTCGCGCGTGGTGCCGGTCGCGTACGCCGAGATCGTCGCCTCGGTGTCGTCGGTCTCCGCTGGACCGGGCACGCGCGCCAATATCGACGAATTCACCAAGACCACCTCGCGGGGCGTGGAGACCATCGGTGGCGCCGAGCGCGGCAAGGCGATCATCATTCTGAACCCGGCCGAGCCGCCGATGATCATGCGCGACACCATCTTCTGCGCGATCCCGGAAGACGCCGATACCGAAGCCATCGCCGAATCCGTCCATCGGATGGTCGCCGATATCCAGCAGTACGTGCCGGGCTACCGGCTGCTCAACGAGCCGCAGTTCGATCCGCCGTCGGTGATTTCCGGTGGCATGGCGAAGGTTTCGGTGTTCGTCGAGGTCGAGGGTGCGGGCGACTTCCTGCCGCCGTACGCGGGCAACCTCGACATCATGACCGCCGCGGCCACACAGGTCGGCGAGGTCATGGCCAAGCAGATCCTCTCGGCCCGGGTGTAAGGAGCTCCAACCATGACATATTCCGCAGAACTCGACATCCGCGTCACCGACACCTCGCTGCGCGACGGCTCGCATCACAAGCGCCACCAATTCACCGGCGAGGATGTCCGCAATATTGTCGCGGCCCTCGACGGCGCAGGCGTTCCGGTCATCGAGGTGACCCACGGCGACGGCCTCGGTGGCTCCTCGTTCAACTACGGCTTCTCGAAAACCCCCGAGCAGGAATTGGTCAAGATCGCCGCCGAGACGGCGAAGCAGGCCAAGATCGCCGTGCTCATGCTGCCCGGTGTCGGTGTCAAGGAAGACATCAAGGTCTCCCAGGACAACGGCGCCTCGATCTGCCGCATCGCGACGCACTGCACCGAGGCCGACGTCTCGATCCAGCACTTCGGCCTCGCCCGCGAACTCGGCCTGGAAACCGTCGGCTTCCTGATGATGTCGCACACCCAGCCGCCGGAGGCGCTCGCCAAGCAGGCCCGCATCATGGCCGACGCGGGCTGCCAGTGCGTGTACGTGGTGGATTCGGCAGGAGCCCTTGTCCTGGAACAGGTTTCCGATCGCGTCGCCGCTCTCGTCGCGGAACTGGGCGATGACGCCCAGGTGGGTTTCCACGGTCACGAGAACCTGGACCTCGCGGTCGCCAACTCGGTCTACGCGGTCCGCGCGGGCGCCAAGCAGATCGACGGCAGCGCCCGCCGGTTCGGCGCGGCGGGCGGCAACACCCCCGTCGAAGCCTTCGTCGGCGTCTGCGACAAGCTCGGCATCAAGACCGGCATCGACTTCTTCGCCATCGCCGACGCCGCCGAAGACGTCGTCCGCCCGGTCATGCCCCAGGAATGCCTGCTCGACCGCCAGGCCCTCATGATGGGCTACGCGGGCGTCTACTCCAGCTTCCTCAAGCACGCCGAACGCCAAGCCGAACGCTATGGCGTCTCCGCCGCCGAAATGCTGGTTCGCGCAGGTAAGCGCAAACTGGTCGGCGGCCAGGAGGACCAGCTCATCGACATCGCCCTGGAACTCCAGCGCGAACAGGCGGTTGTCTCCGCCTAACCCGCAGGCCCAGGATCGGGCCGCGATCGGTGCACCGCACCGCCCGCGGCTCGATCACGGTTCACCGCGAGTACGGCGAGGATGTCCGCGCGTTGGAGATCCGGGTAGTCGGCGAGGATGTCGTCGACGCTCATCCCGCCTGCACTTCGCCGCCCGCTGACATATTCCGAAGATTCCCACTTCGCGCGGCATTTCCTCTCAGGTACCCGGCTCCTATACTGGCCAGTGCAAGCCTGGTCGGGTGTCGGCGATCGCAGTGGTCTTCGGCGGTCGGCGTTCGATGGTTACCCAATCGAGGTCGCTTTGCGGGTCGGTGTAGCGGCCGAAGCCTCTCGCGAGGAGGGCTGCATGACTGATCCGGTCCACACGAAGGTCTGTTTGACCTGCCGGGAGTACGCGGATCCCGCGTTGGCGGTGTTTCTCGTTCCGGAGCCGCTGGTCCGTGGCGGATGCATTCTGCATCTGCTGGAGCAGACGCCGCTCACTTTTGCGGCCCCGCATCTCGATGCCGGTTTGATGGAACTGGTCCAAACCCAGGTCGAGCCGTACAGCTCCGTGCGTGCGGAGTTCCGGGATTTCCCCGCGCGACTACCCGACTACGCGCGCACCCGCGCCATCCTGCACGACCACTTGATCACCGATCCCGCCCCGATCGGCCTGGACACCGCCGACACCGCCGACATGACGCGCCTGGCATCACTCCCGGAACTCCCGATCGGCCCCCGGCGCGTCGACGACTTCCAGGACTACGCCGTCCGCATAGCCATGCTGGCCATCTACCGTCATTTCGAAATAGACCAGCGCATTCCCCTCCTCTACCACGGCTACGCCGATCCCACGAACGGCTGGTTCGCCCTCCGCGCCGCCTCCGCCTGAGGCGGTAAGTAGTGCCGCGATCGAACGCCTACAGCCAGGTGTCCAGCGTCGTCGTGGTGAGGAAGTGCTCGAGGTCGTGGCGCCAGGGGGCCGGGACGGTCTTGTCCGGTTCGATGGCGCTGTACTGGCCGCGGTAGAACAACAGCGGCCTGCCGGAGGTGGTCGACTCCGACAGGGCCAGCACTCGGCCGATCACAATGTAGTGATCGCCGCCGTCGACGACGCTGTCCACCGTGCACTGGATGGTGGCCAGGGCGTCGTCCAGGAGCGGAAGCTCCAGTTCTGAGGTGTGCCAGCGGGTTTCGGCGAACTTGTCGGGTTCGCGGGAACCGAAGCGGGCACACAGCTGCTGCTGTTCCTCGGCGAGGACATTCACGCAGAAACGCCCGGACTGTTCGATCGCCGCCCAGGACCGGGAGGTCTTGGTGGGGCAGAACAGCACCAGCGGCGGTTCGAGGGAGAGGGCGGCGAACGACTGGCAGGCGAACCCGAGCGGGGCGCTGTCACCATCGAAGGTGGTGATCACCGTGATGCCGGTGGCGAACTGGCCGAGTACGTTGCGGAACTGCCGTCCGTCGATGGCGGGATAATCTTCAGTTGTCATCGCGTCGCTCGCCCCGTTCATTATTGCTGTCGCTGTCCGACCGTGAAGTCGTGACCCCACAGGCTCACCGCGGTGGATTCCCGGGCGATCCATGAATGATCGTCGACTTCGAGCCCTTCGCAACCGAATTCGACATCGAATCCGCCAGGGGTCTTCATGTAGAAGGACAGCATCTTGTCGTTGACGTGCCTGCCGAGCGTCGCGGACATCTTCACCTTCTTGCGCAGCGCCCGATCCAGGCACAGCCCGACGCTGTCGGAGCCCTCCACCTCGAGCATCAGGTGCACGATGCCGCTCGGTGTCGGCATCGGCAGGAAGGCGAGCGAGTGGTGGCGCGGGTTGCAGCCGAAGAAGCGCAGCCAAGCCGGTTCGCCGTCGGCGGGCCGCCCGACCATTTGCGGTGGCAGCCGCATCGAGTCGCGTAGCCGGTAGCCGAGGACATCCCGGTAGAACGCCAGCGAGGCCTGGTCGTCCTTCGTACTCAGCACCACATGGCCGAGTCCCTGTTCGCCGGTGACGAACGTGTGCCCGTAGGGGCTGACCACGCGCCGATGTTCCAGCGCCGCACCGTGGAAAGCCTCCAGCGTATTGCCGGAGGGATCCTCGAAACGGATCAGCTCGTCGACCCTGCGGTCCGCGCGTTCGGCCGCGGTGCCCTCCTTGAAGGGCACCCCGGCCGCGTCCAGCCGATCCCGAATATCTTGCAGTTCACCGGCATTGGCGGTCTCCCAGCCGGAGACCTGCAACTGGTCCTTCGCGCCGGGCACGATGACGAGCCGAGCCGGGAAGTCGTCCATCCGCAGGTACAGCGCGTTCGGATCGCTGCCCTTGCCCTCGACCATGCCGAGTACCTTGAGGCCGTATTCACGCCAGGCCGCCATGTCGGTGGCCTCGATGCGCAAGTACGCCAGTGATCGAATGCCCATCACTTCTCCTTGACGCCGGCGAGGAAGTCGCTTGCCAGCCGGTTGAATTCATCGAACTTCTCCAGCTGCGCCCAGTGCCCGCAACCACCGAACACATGCAGCTGAACTCGTGGAATCAGTTTCGTCGCCACCAGCGCGCCGTCGAGCGGATTCACTCGATCTTCTCGACCCCAGATGAGCAGCACCGGTTGGCGCAGCTTGTACGCCTCGCGCCAGATCATGCCCTTCTCGAAGTCGGCTCCGGAGAACGACTTTCCCATCGCCCTGGTCGCCGCGAGCGACTCCGGGGTGCTCGCCGAGGCGAAGCGCTCGTCGATCAATTCTTCGGTGATCAGCGACTGGTCGAAGACCATGATCCGCAGGAAGGCTTCGAGGTTCTCCCTGGTCGGCGCGTAGTTGAACTTACCGAGGTGCTTCACGCCCTCGGTCGGGTCCGGCGCGAACAGGTTGACGCTCAATCCGCCGGGGCCCATCAGCACCAGCTTCCCCGCGCGCTCCGGGTAGTCCAGCGCGAACCGCACCGCGGCGCCGCCGCCGAGCGAATTGCCGAGCAGATGAACCCGGCCGCTGATCTGCAGGTGATCGAGCAGGTCCCGCAGCGCCGACGAGCTGTGCACGAAGTACTGCGGATGGTCGACCGGCTTGTCCGACTGCCCGAACCCCGGCTGATCCACCGCGAGCACGTGAAAGTTCTGCGCCAGCACCGGGATGTTGCGTGCGAAGTTCGACCAGGAGGAGGCCCCGGGCCCGCCGCCGTGCAGCAGCACGATCGTCGGGCCGTTGCCGGCACCGGCCTCGTGGTAGTGCAGCCGAAGATCAGGGCGCACCTGCGCATAGCGCGAAGTGGACTCGTAGGTCAGTTCTACGGTCGAGGTCACGATGCCTCCGATGTCGTCGTGGTCATCACACCATGCCGTCGGTGACCGGCAGCCCGAACTCGTGGGTGCCGTACATGACATAGGCGCGTTCGGGATCGTTGGCCGCGTGCACCCGGCCCGCGTGCGCGTCCCGCCAGAAACGCTGCAGCGGAGTGCCGTTCGCGAGCGCGGTGGCGCCCGAGCTCTCGAAGAGCTTGTCGATGGAGGCGATCGCCCTTCCGGTGGCGCGGACCTGATCGCGACGCGCCCGCACCCGCAGGTCGAACGGAATGTCCTTGCCCGCGACCAACAGTGCGTATTCGTCGGCGACATTGCCCGACAGCTGCCGCCACGCGGCATCGATATCGCTGGACGCCTCGGCGATCCGGACCTTGGCGAACGGGTCGTCCTTGGCCTTCTCTCCCGCATAAGCGGCGCGGATGCGCTTGCCCTGATGTTCGACGTGCGCCTCGTAGGCTCCGTAGGCCATGCCGACGATCGGTGTCGCGATGGTCGTGGGATGGATGGTGCCCCACGGCATCTTGTACACCGGGTCGGTGTTCTGCTCCAGGCCGGGCGAGGCGAGCTCGCTCATCTTGCGGAAGCTGAGGAACCGGTGCGACGGCACGAAAACCTCGTCCACCACAACGGTATTGGATCCGGTGCCGCGCAGGCCGACCACATTCCAGACGTCATCGATGCGGTAGTCGGTGCGCGGGATCAGGAAGCTGCCGAAGTCGACCGGCTTGCCGTCCTTGATCACCGGGCCGCCGAGCACCGCCCAGGTGGCGTGATCGGAGCCCGAGGACCAGGCCCACGCGCCTTTGACGAGGTAGCCGCCGTCGACGACGGTGCCCGCGCCCATCGGAGCGTAGGACGAAGAGATGCGGACCTCGGTGTCCTCACCCCACACGTCTTCCTGGGCCTGCTGCGAGTACAACGCGAGGTGCCAATTGTGAACGCCGACAATGCCTGCCACCCAGCCGGTGGACCCGCATGCGCTCGCGATCTTGCGGACCGTGTCGTAGAAGGTCACCGGGTCGGCCGCGTAGCCGCCCCACTGCTTGGGCTGCAGCAGGCGGAAGAACCCGGTCTCCTGTAGCGCCTTCATTGATTCGTCGGGGATGCGCCGCAGGTCCTCGGCCTCCTGCGCGCGCTCGCGCAGCGTCGGCAATAGCGCTTCGACCCGTTCGGTCACTTCTTGCGTCATCTCGGGACCTGCTCCTGCCTGGTCGGATTGATAACCGGTACTCATTTGCCTCTGAGACTAGAACAGGTTCTTATTTATGTCGAGAACCGCCGTTCATCTCGAACAAAGTATGGACATGTGCTGGAAGTGAGCCGAATCGCTGGCGTGGAACGCGACATTTTTGTAACGTGTTCTAGTACAGAAGGAGGAGGAATCGCGATGGCAGTTACCCCACAGGGGAGCGGTGCGAAGGTTCGAGAGCTCGATGTGGGCTCCGCACCCACCCGATATGCGCGGGGATGGCATTGCCTCGGCCTGGCGAAGTCGTTCCGCGACGGCAAGCCGCACGCCGTCGAGGTGTTCGGCACCAAACTCGTGATCTGGGCCGATACCCATGACGAACTGCGGGTGCTCGATGCCTACTGCAGGCATATGGGTGGCGACCTGAGCATGGGCGAGGTCAAGGGCGACGACATCGCCTGTCCGTTCCACGACTGGCGCTGGGGCGCGAGCGGCAAGTGCACTGCGATTCCCTATGGGCGGCGGGTGCCGCCACTGGCGCGCACCAGGAAGTGGACAACGCTGGAGCGTAACGGTCAGCTGTTCGTCTGGCACGACCACGAGGGCAGCCAGCCGCCGCCGGAAATCACCATTCCGCACATCGAGGGTCCGTACACGGACTCCGGCGGCAATCCGACCGAGCAGCTCGACAGCGGATGGACCGACTGGACCTGGAACTCCCTGTTGATCGAGGGCGCGAACTGTCGCGAGATCATCGACAACGTGGTCGACATGGCCCACTTCTTCTACATCCACTTCGCCTTCCCGACGTACTTCAAGAACGTTTTCGAAGGGCACATCGCCACCCAATTCCTGGAGACCAAGGGTCGTCCCGACATCGGCATGGCCTCCAAGTACGGCGGCGACACCCTGCTGAAGTCGGAGGCGTCGTACTTCGGGCCGTCGTACATGATCAATCCGCTGATCAATATCTACAGCGGGTACGAGGTCAAGAGCGTCCTGATCAATTGCCACTACCCGGTGTCGCAGGACTCTTTCATGCTGCAGTGGGGCATCACGCTGGAGAAGCCGCAGGGCGTCGACGGTGAGATGGCCGACAAGCTGGCGGCGAAGATGACCGAGGGCATCAGTGTCGGCTTCCTGCAGGACGTGGAGATCTGGAAGCACAAGTCCAAGGTCGAAAACCCGCTGTTGTGCGAGGAAGACGGCCCCGTCTATCAGCTGCGTCGCTGGTACGACCAGTTCTACGTCGACCTGGCCGACGTGACGGAGAAGATGACGCAGCGCTTCGAGTTCGAGGTGGACACCACCAAGGCCAACGAGGCGTGGGAGGCCGAGGTCGCGGAGAATCTGCGGCGCAAGGCAGAGGCCGACGCCAGCCAGGCATCGGCCGCGGCGGAGGCGGGTGTCTGATGACCACCTGGGCGAAAGCACCCGACTTCGCCGACCAGCCGGCGCGGCGGGCCGCGGTGCAGGCCCAGACCGTTGTCGACAAGCAGCGCTATCTGGAGGAAGGCCTGACACCGTTGCGGTGTCAGGCCTGCCAGAGCCTGGTGCTGGTGCGCAAGAGCAGTTCGCACCAGACCTCGGTGCAGTGGACCGAGAACCCGGCCACGCACTGCCCGGTCTTCGCCGCGCTCAGCGAGCAGGGCAGTGCCCCGGGCCGTCCGGATTCGTGCGCCCAGTTGGAGAAGACCATCAAATGGGCCGTTGACGAGGGCGTGCTCGAAGTTCCCTAGCCGTGCTCGAATTCGCGGCTCAGTCCAGACGGAAGTCGGCGAAATCGAAGCCGGGCGAGACGATGCAGCTCACCAGCACGTAGTCCGCGCCCGCTGGTCGAGCGGCCTGGCTGACACCGCCGGGCACCACCGCCTGCAATACCTGACCGTGCTCGACATCGGGACCGAGGATGATCTCCTCGCCACCGATGTCGAGCACCAATGGTCCACCGCGGTGCCACAGCCACACCTCGTCCGACTGCACTGTGTGTGGTGCGGACTTCTCACCGGGCAGCAACAAGAAATAGATCCCGGTCGCGCTCGCGCGCGCACCCTCGTATGACTCCGGCGTGAATTCCACAGCGCTGCGCCACGTTTCCCGATACCAGCCACCCTCCGGGTGCGGTTCCAGATCGAGTGCGACGGCGAGCGGCGGTCGTGTGTCGGTCATGGTCCGACTATGCCCGACTCACAGTGCTTCGATGCGCCAGGTGATGCCGAAGGGCGTGCGGCGTCGAGGAAGTCGGCGGCGTCGAAAGCCTCGGCCGCGGCGAGGGCGCCTGGCTCGGCGGTGCCTTCGGTCAGCCGGAACAGAGCACGATTTCGTGAGTGAATTTATGGCCAGTTTGATCATTATCATGCTCTGAACGCTCAGAAATAAGCGCTATGGTGGGTGCGTGGACATTCTCAGCGAGACCATCGCGGCCATCCGCACGGGCAACCCGGCGTCCGGGATGTTCGTGCGGCACGCTCCATGGGGGCGCAGCTACCCGGTGGTGCCCGGCGCGGGTTTCCATGTGGTGCTGCAGGGTTCCTGCTGGCTCGTGCCGCCGAACGGGGAGCCGGTCGCCCTCGGGGCCGGTGACGTCCTGTTCATGCCGCGGGGCGCCGACCATGATCTGGTGGACCGGCTGGACAGTCCGGTCACCGAGAAGGCGCAGCCGGGAGAGCCGCGTGAGATCGCCGGGCCCGGTGCGCGGAGCGCATTGCTGTGCGGGGCATATGAACTCGGCAGGCAACGCAGTCATCCGCTACTCGACGAGCTCCCCGAATTCATCCATCTACCGGCGCGTCCCGGCCGCCACCCGTCGCTGCGCGCGGCCGTCGACTTGCTTGCGGCCGAGGTTGTGGAACCGCGGCAAGGCAGCGACGCGGCAGTGCCTGCCGTGCTGGAGACTCTGCTGCTGTTCATCCTGCGCGCCTGGTTCGACGAGCAGGCCGCGGCCGGCGAGCCCGCCACCGGCTGGGCTGGCGCCTTCGCCGACCCCGCCGTCGCCGCCGCGCTGCGGGCCGTGCACGAAAAACCCGCCCGCATCTGGACCGTCCCGGACCTCAGCGATATCGCTGGCGTCTCCCGCGCAACCCTGGCCCGCCGCTTCACCGCCACCGTCGGCGAGCCACCCCTGGCCTACGTCACCCGCTGGCGGATGCTGACCGCGGCCCGTCTCCTGCGCGACACCGACAGCTCGCTGAGCACTATCGCCCGAAAGGTCGGCTACACCTCGGAATTCGCCTTCGCCAAGGCATTCAAGCGCCAATACGGTCAAGCCCCCGGCCACTACCGCCGCGCCGAGGGCACGGCACCACTCATTGCCGTCTGAACCGGTGCACCCATTGCGGGACAGCGCATGTCGCGGCCGGATCGGCGTGTTTCACGATCTACGGTTCGATGCGCCAGGTGATGCCGAACCGGGCGAGGGCGTCGAGGAAGTGCTCGGGGTCGAATGCTTCGGCAGCCGCGAGCGCTCCTGGCTCGGTGGCGCCATCGGCGAGCCGGACCGCGGCCTCCACCGCCATCAGCGCCGAGTCGCGGTAGGCGTCGGTGCCGCTCACTACGCCGCGCACAGTAGGGCCGTCCCCGTCGAATGCGTCGACGACGAAGTCATAGCTCAGCCCCGAAGTCGGTTCGTTCGGGAGTGATTCGACGATTTCGGCAGTGAGGCCGCCGAGCTGACTGTGGAATGCGGTGTCGAGCACACCCTCGACATAGGAGACCTTCGAGTGGCGGGGAATGGTGAGCACCGGGGGCTGCGGGAACTTCGAAACGGTGGTGGGTTCGGTGGCGCCGGGGAAGGTCATCTCGGCGTGCCTGGCGGCCGCGCCGGTGTGGAATCCGCCGTCCTGGAAGTGCCAGCCGCCACTGCGGAACCAATCCAGGCTCGCCAGTACGGTTTTCGCGCTGCCTTTGGAGCCGTTGCCTTCGCTCGTACCGTGCAGGCTCATGGAGATCTCCACTGGACCGGTCAGTCGTCGGGAGGTCAGGTAGCCGAGCAGGTCGCCGGGGAGATTGCTGTTGGTGATGCCGGGGACCACCGTCACGCCCGCCGCCTCGGCCCGCGCCGAGTAGTCGTCGAACACTCGCTCGAGGAACAGCTGCTCTCCGGACAGGTCCGTGTAGTGCGCGCCCGCGTCGATCGCTGCCGCGAGTACCGCCGCGCCATGGTCGACATAGGAGGGCAGGCTGCTTATCACCACGTCGGCACCGGTGAATGCCGCAACCAGAGCGGTCTGGTCGGAGACCTCCGCGACCCGAACCTCTGCGTTCGGGAGCCCGGCGGCGGTTGCGGCGGCGTGCATGCGACCGGCATTGCGGCCCACCAGGATCGGGCTGATGTCGCGACGGTTCAGTTCGGCCAGGAGATGACCGCCGGTGACTCCGGTGGCGCCGTAGACGGCGATTGTCTTGGTGGGCTCAGTGGCATTCGTGTTGGTCATGACTCGAACGATATGGCGAGTCGATGAGTAAATGAATGGTTTGATTGCTCGTGATGATGTCTGAAACGCTCACAACCTGCCGTGAGTCGGAGGGCGCCGGGCCGAATGAGGTCCGACATCCACTCCGGTGCGTTACGCCGACACCTGTCGTCGGTCAGCTGAACGGCGTATGCGGGCGGTCCTGGAGTTCGCTGTCGAGGTAGATGTCGACCTTCTCGTTGTAGAAGCAGGCGAGGCCCGCGATCTTCTGGCTCTCCGGCAGCGGCGTCCGATAGCCCCACACGAGGTCGGTGTATTCCTTGTCGCCGACGCGGATATTCCAGTATTCGGCGGTGCCTTTGTACGGACAGCTCGAATGAGTCTGCGAGGGGCGCAGCAAGTCCATGCGCACATCGGTCAGCGGCAGGTAATACCGTGGGGGAAGCCCGGTTTCGAAGAGGATGCGCGGTGAACGGGAGTCGGCGACGGTGACGCCGTCGATCTCCACGCGCACATGCCGTGAGCTGGCCAGGATGTCGATCCGGGAGTATGGATCGCGCGGATGGACGTAGACCGGTTCGTCCTCCTCGAACCACGCGTCCATCGAGTTCCAGTCCAGCCGGACCAGATCATCGAGTTCGGAGAACGGCGAATCGTGGTAGCGCAGCGCGCTGCCCGGCGCGTCTGCGCCGTCGACCACCACGTCGTACCCTGTCGCGTCGCCCCGGCTGGGGGAGTGTTTCGTGATGCCGTTCGGTTCGAGCTTCGCGCGCAGGTCGGCGAGCGGCACGTAGTAGGTCGGGTAGTGCGGGCTTTCCCAGACCAGGACCGGCCGCGCCGTATCGGCGACCAGTTGTCCGCCGAGATAGACCCGCACCCGCTTCTGGCTCGTCTCGATCTTGACGCGGCCCCGCTGCTCTTCGGTCATAGTTCCCGACCGTACTCCGGAAAAGCGACGAAAATCCGAAGTCAGTGCGCCGTCCAGACTCCCGTTGCGGCGGCCGCACCGGCATAGTCGCGAAAGTCGCGCGGTTCGCGGCCCAGAATCTTCTGGACGCCGTGCTCCACTCGGGCATTGCGCCCGTCCATGAGCTTGGTGAACAGGTAGAGCGACTGGTCGACCTCGGCCGCCGACCTGCCGTGCGCGGTCAGCGTCGCGGCGTAGGCATCGGTCGACACCTCGACGAACCGGATGTCGCGCCCGCTGGCCGCGCCGATCTCGGCGACCGCGTCGGCGAAGGTCAGCAGGCGGGGCCCGGTGAGTTCATAGATCGCCCCCGAATGCCGTGGCTCGGTGAGGACGGTCGCCGCGACGTCCGCGATGTCGTCCGCATCGACGAACGCCTCGCCCACCGCGCCGACCGGCAGCGCCACCCGCCCGGCCCGCACGTCGTCGCGGAGAAACCCTTCGTCGAAGTTCTGGTCGAACCAGGCCGCCCGCAAGATGGTCCACTCCGCCCCCGAGTCCTGTAGTCGGCGCTCGCTGTCCACCCCGACCTCGGCCCGCTGTCCGGACAACAGGACCAGTCGCCGGGCGCCCACGGCAACCGCCTGCTCGGCGAAGGCGCCGATCACCTCTGGCGCCCCCGGCATCGCTACATCGGGGGAGTACACGACGAAAACGGCGCTGATCCCATCCAGGGTGGCGGCCCAGGTCGCCGGATCGGTCCAGTCGAACCGAGGTGTCCCGGTCGTGGAACCCACACGCACCGGCCGGTTTACGGCACGAAGCCGCTGCACCAGGCGTCGGCCGCTCTTGCCGGTCCCGCCGAGCACCAGCGTCTGCGCTGTCTCCAACATGCTGCTCCATTCGACCGAAGGGATCTCCGCACGCAAGGTTCCAACTCCGGCGGACGCTACCTGGCCTGCTGCGACGACTCCGGGCAGGCGCGCCGAACCATCGCCGATCGCGGACACGCGCATTCCGCGTCTCGAAGTGCCTGACGGCGGTGTCGTCGGGCAGGGGCGGAAGCGATGGGATGATAGGCAGAATGGGCTCGAGAACGGAGAGCATCGAAGATTTGCTGGCGCTACACGACGCTCAGCTACGCGGTCGGCTGCCGGCGCCGATGCCGATCGGCAGTGTGGTCGAAACGGACGGGTCGGTTGTCCGGATCCATTACGGCACCCACGCGAGTATCGAGCATCGAGCCTTGCCGGTCGAGGGCCTCGACGCACTGATCGCCCGCCAGCGTGATGCCTGCGAAGCGCGCGGTGAGCCCGCGGAATGGAAGGTCTACGCGCACGACAGTCCTGTCGACCTACCGCAGCGGCTGTGGGCGGCGGGATTCATCACGGGCCGGGAACGCGCGGTCCTGGTCGCGCCGGTTGATCAGATCGTCGCCGCCGAGCCGCTGTCGGCGGAGGCGGTCGTGGCAGAGGTGTCCGACCATCGACACCTCCAGGACGTTGCCAAATTCGTTGCCGCGGCCGGACCGCAGCCGATCGCTTTCACCGAGTTCCTCGCCGACGGGCGGTCGCTGCAGTGGGAGGACCATGTGCTGGTCGCCATGCAGGACGGACGGATACGGGCCGCGGCATGGGGCGCTCACCTCGCGCACACGAATTTCGTGGCGATCGGCGGGATCGTGGATCCGGAGGGCAGGTTCGCCGATCATCTGTGCGGATGGGATTGGCGACGCTCGAACTCGATCGGCAGGTTCGGCACACCCGATGTGGGTTATGTGGTTGCCGAGGCCGACGGCGAGCTGCGACCCGCGTTGGAAGCAGCGGGCATGCGCGTCATCACGACTGTCACTGCCTATCACTGGCTTCCGGAGCAACCACCCACACGGACGCGCCCGATTCGGCGACTATTCGACGACCCCGAACACGACGCGCTATGGGCGCGCTTCTATACCGAGTTCGAGTTCCGCCCGAGTACCGCGACCTCGCCGGGCATTACCGAACCGGCCGCATCGGCGACCTGGCAGCTGGGAGCGCTCGACCCGGCGGACGCCGAACACGATGGCGTCGAACAGCTTCAGCGCATCATCAGCGCGGGCCTGCTCGCGTGTGACAAGCCCGGTGAGGTGCTCTATTGGCTCGACTGGCAGCACGCGGGATGCCGCTTCGACCCGGGCCGGGTGGGTGGCGTCGGCCAACCGAACTGGCCGGGTTCCGCGTACCCCGACGGCGACTACTACATCTACGTGACGCCCGACTTCCGGCTCGGAACCTTCGGTCACCCTTGGGAATCCACCGTGTGTGTCTTCGGTGATCAGCTGCTGTCCGAGGTCGAGGAGGAGCTCACCGCTCTACTCGGCGCCCCCATCCGCCGTGGCGGCCGACCCAGCGGCGCCACCCGGACATTCGGCGCCGACGCGCCATAGTCCGACTCTCGAATCCGAGAGTCGGTGAGTAGCGCCCCGCGAGCGATCCACTTGCGTTATGCCGCAGCCGATGCCACTCGCTGCTGTGTTCGCCGTGCTCGCCCGCGAGGCCGGAGGCGGCCGCGCCGCCACGTGAAGCGGACGACGCGCGAGGCGGCTGCGGCGGTGGAGTGTTCGAGTGTCGCCTAGATGTCGATCAGTGCCGGGGCGCAGCCTTTTTCAGGGCGTCGAGCAGTTCGTTCAGATCTGTTTCCATGCGGGCGAGTCGGTCGGTGTCGAACTCGGACAGTCTGGTCGCGAGTGCGGTGCCGAGGGCCCGGCGCGCGTGGTGGAGCCGGTCACGTCCGGCCGGGGTGAGTTCGACGACGACCGCACGGGAATCCTCCGGGTCCTTGCGCCGGGAGGCATAGCCGTCGGCGACGAGCCGGCCGATCAGCGCCGTCGCCGCCGGCTGCGAACATCTGTCGATGCGGGCGAACTCACTGACCCGCATGGCGCCGTGTTCGTCGAGCACCGCCAGCGCTCGCAGCACGGCCCGGGGCAGATCATCGCCGCTGATCACCCCGGCAAGCCTGGTCAGCCGACCGGCGGTGACGAGTAGATTGACCACGCTGTCTTCTGCTGATGTCACCTGAGATTGCTGCACCCGTCCATTATTTCATAAGGTAACTATGTAAATCGAGTAACTGTGTCACGCGGTGACTACCTGCGGATACGTCGCCGTTCATACGCGAAAGCGCCCCGGGGAGGGCAATGACTCCGCCGGGGCGCCGGGTCGGTGACGACGCGGACGAGGTGGCTACACAGGCTGGGGCAGGGGCCTGTGGGGCGTGCCGAACAATTGGGCGTCGCCGTGGGCGCGCTTGAAGAACAGGTGCGCGTCGTGCTCCCAGGTGATGGCGATGCCGCCGTGCAGTTGGACTGTTTCGGCCACGATGGTGCTCAGCGCCTCGGAGCAGTGCACGCGCGCGGCCCAGACGTCCTCCGCGGCCGACGGACTGCCCGCAGCGACGGCGGCGGTCGCCGCGTAGGAAGCGGACTTGGCGGATTCCAGCAGCACATACATGTCGGCCATGCGGTGCTTGAGTGCTTGGAAGCTGCCGATCGCGCGGCCGAACTGCACCCGGGACTTGGTGTACTCGACCGTCATATCCAGGCACTGCTCCGCGGCCCCGACCTGCTCCGCGGCCACTGCCGCCCAGGCGATTTCGCGTAGGCGCGCCGTGACCGCCGCCGGATCGCCCGCGCCGAGCCTGCGGGCGGCGACCGCGGTGAAGGTGACCTCGGCGAGCTTACGGGTCGGGTCCATGGTCGGGAGGGCGCGTCGGGCAATGCCCTCGGTCGCCGCCTCGACCTCGAACAGGCCGGTGGGCGTCACCACGATGAAGGTGTCGGCGTGGGTGCCGTCGAGCACGTAACTGGCTGTGCCGGTGAGTGTTCCGTTGTCGGCATGCACGCCCGGCTCATCCCAGCCGCGCTCGCCCGCCCAGCACACCGCGATCGTCCGGGTGCCCTCGGCCACCTCGGGCAACAGTCTGTCGCACGCGTCGGCATCACCGGACAGCAGCACGGCCTGCGCGCCGAGCACGGCCGAGCCGATCATCGGGACAGCGGCCAGCGTGCGCCCCAATTCGCTGACCACCAGCAGGGATTCGACAAGGCTCGCACCGAAGCCGCCGTATTCCTCCGGAATCGCGAGCGCCGCGACGCCGATCTGCTCGCACAGCAGCCGCCACAGCTCCTCGTCGTAGCCGAGCTCGGTGTCCATGCCCGCGCGCACCGCGTCGCGGCCTGCGTGCTTGGCGAGCAGCGCACGAACGGAGCTGACGAATTCGAGATGCTCGGTGCTGGTCATACCGCACCCCGCAGGCCGCGGTCGCGCACTGCCTCGTCGCGCAGTGCGCGGGCGATTCGTGAGCGGTGCAGATCCGGTGAGCCCCACGCGGACCGGAGCGCGGTGACCTTGGTCAACCACAGCGACAGGTCGTACTCGGCGGTGTAGCCGATGGCGCCGTGCACCTGCAGGGCGGCCCGTGCCGCCTGGTAGGCGGCATCGCCGCAGGCGACAACGGCTGCCGACACATCGCGGCCGCGGGTGGGCTCGGCCATGGTCAGCGCGGCGCGCAACAGTAGCGGCTCGGCGAGGTCGAGGCCGATCAGCACGTCGGCGAGCTTCTGTTTGACGGCCTGGAATTCGCCGATCGGCTTGCCGAACTGCTTGCGCTGCTTGGCGTATCCGGTAGCGGCGTCGAGCAGCGCCCGCCCGGCGCCGAGAAGCTGAGCCGCGGCGGCGAGTGCGCCGGCGTCGAACGCGACCGCGATGGCCACGGACACTTGCTCGCCGGTGGCGACCACTTCGTCGGAGGCGACGGTGAACAGCCGCCTGGCCGGATCGACCGACCGCACCAGCCCGGTCCGATGCGCGGTGCACAGCTGGTCACCATCGGCGATCAGCACCACTTCCGCGGTGTCCGCATCCAGTGCGACGGTGCCGTCGGGCGAGGCGAAGGCCATGGTTCCGAGCGCCGCGCCGTCCGCGAAGCCGGGCAGCCACCGTGCGGCGAGTGCGGTATCCGGAAGAGCTTGCAGCAGTGCGGGAATCGCGGCCGCGGTCTCGACCAGGGGTCCCGGCGCCGCGGCCCTGCCGATTTCCAGGAAGGCGACGACGAGGTCGATCGGGTCGGCGCCGATGCCGCCGTTGCTTTCCTCGACCGCCAAGCCGAGCACGCCCGCGCCGGCCAACTGGCGGATCAGCGTCCGGCCGGGCCGGGGATCACCGGCCGCCCAGGCGCGGACCGCCGTCGGGGTGCGTCCGGCATCGAGCAGCTTGCGCACACTCGTGCCGAAGTCGAGTTGTTCCGGGCTGAGCGCGAATCTCATCGTGCCCTCCTTTCCGTACGCGACGTCGTCGAAGCAGAGCGATAGTCGACTCGGGGCGGGTGGCCGCTGGGCAGGTAGCGCACGCTCATCGGCTGCTCCCTCTCGGTAGTCCGAGCAGCCGCTCGGCGATGATATTGCGCTGAATCTCGTTGGTGCCCGCGTAGATCGGGCCCGACAGCGAGAACAAATAGCCGTCGGTCCATCGGCTGGACCGCTCGGCGGCGGCGCCGAGTACCTCCAGCGCGGTTTCGTGCATGGCGATATCGAGTTCGGACCAGAACACCTTGGTGATCGAGGATTCCGCGCCGAGTTTGCCGCCCTCGTTCAGCCGGGTGACCGTCCCGAAGGTGTGCAACCGGTAGGCCTCGCTGCCGATCCAGGCGTCCACCACCGCATCCCGCTGCGTGGTGTTGGTGCGATCGCCTTCGTCGAGCCACAGATCGATCAGCCGCTGCGCGGTCGCGCTGAACCGGCCCGGGCTGCGCAGCGAAAGACCGCGCTCGTTGCTGGAGGTGCTCATGGCCACCCGCCAGCCGTCGTTCGGCTCCCCGATGACGTCGCGATCGGGAACGAAGACGTCGTCGAGGAAGATCTCGGCGAAGCCGGGCTCGCCGTCCAGCTGAGGGATCGGGCGCACCGAGACGCCGTCGGCCGTCAGCGGGAACATCATGTAGGTGAGCCCGCGGTGCCGCTCGGCCTCGGGATCGCTGCGGAACAACCCGAATGCCCAGTCCGCGAACGATGCTCGCGAACTCCAGGTCTTCTGCCCGCTCAGCAGCCAGCCGCCCGTGGTGCGGCGCGCGGTGGAGCGGATGCCCGCCAGGTCGCTGCCCGCCTCCGGCTCGGACCAGGCCTGCGCCCAGATGTCGTCGCCGCGCGCCATCCGCGGCATGATGCGGTCGAGCTGCTCGGGGGTGCCGTGCTCGAAAAGCGTCGGCGCGAGCAAGAAGATGCCGTTCTGGCTGACGCGTCCCGGCGCGCCCGCGGCGTAGTACTCCTGCTCGAACAGCACCCACTCCAGCAGCGAGGCGTCGCGGCCGCCGTACTCCGGTTGCCAGGAAACGACCGAAAGGCGCGCGTCGGCGAGGGTGCGTTCCCATGCGCGGTGCGCCTCGAAGCCTGCCTTCGTGTCCATCGAGGGCAGCGGCTGCCCGGGTTTGTTGGCGGCGAGGAATTCGCGGACTTCCCGCTGGAATTCCTGGGTCGCCGGGTCCAGATCGAGATCCACTACGTCGTTCCGTTCTGCTCGGCGGTGCTCGCCGTCGCCTTCATCGATTTTGCGTTCATCCCGCCCAGCGAGTCCGCGCCGACCTCGGCGTTGTGGGCGTGGGCGAAGTGATGCAGGCCGAATACCGAGTCCATGCCCGCACGCATGCCCATGAGGTCCTCGGCCTGATTCACCGCCTTCTTGGTGAGTGCGAGGCCGAATCGCGGCATGGTCGCGATCTTCTCGGCGAGCGCCAAGGTCTCGGCCTCGAGTTCGGCACGCGGCACGACCCGGTTGACCATGCCCCACTCCTTGGCCTGGGCCGCGCCGAACCGGTCACCGGTGAACAGGAACTCCTTGGCTGCGCGCGGTCCCATCACCCACGGATGCGCGAAGTATTCGACGCCCGGGATACCCATGCGGACAACGGGATCGGAGAAGAAGGCATCGTCGGAGGCGATGATCAGATCGCACACCCAGGCCAGCATCAGCCCGCCCGCGATGCAGGCGCCCTGCACCATCGCGATGGTCGGCTTCGGAATCTCGCGCCAGCGGCGGCACATGCCGAGATAGACCTCGAGCTCACGCGCGAAGCGCTGATCGCCGCCTGTCTTGTCGACGTGGTCCCACCACAGCGCGGCCTTGTTCGGGTAACGCACGTGGTGATCGCGCCCCGGTGTGCCGATGTCGTGTCCGGCGCTGAAGTGCTTCCCGTTGCCCGCCAGCACGATCACACCGACCTCGTCGTCCTCGACGGCGCGTTCGAAGGCGGCGTCGAGGGCGTAGGTCATCACCGAGTTCTGCGCGTTGCGGTAATCCGGCCGATTCAAGGTGATGATGGCGACCCGGCCGCGCCGTTCATAGGTGACGACGTCTCCCTCGTCGGGAACGCCGGCTTCGTCCGTCATGACGACTTCTCCTCACGTAGTTGACGCTTGAGCACTTTCCCGGCGGCGCTGTAGGGCAGCTGATCGCGGAATTCGATCAATCGCGGCACCTTGAAGTTGGCCAGCACGGTGGTCGCGTGCGCGAGCACCTGGTCTTCGGTCAGGGTGGATCCGGGCTTGCGGACCACGTAGGCCTTGCCGACCTCGCCCATCCTGGTGTCCGGCACGCCGATGACCGCGGATTCGGCGACGCCGTCCAGCCGGGCGAGCGCCTGTTCCACTTCCGCCGGGTACACGTTGAAACCGCCGGAGATGTACATGTCCTTGAGCCGGTCGGTGATCTTCAGATAGCCGCGCTCGTCGAGCGTGCCGATGTCGCCGGTGTGCAGCCAGCCGTCGGCGTCGATGGTCTCGGCGGTGCTTTCCGGATCGTCCAGGTAGCCGAGCATCACGTTCGGGCCGCGCAGCAGTACTTCACCGTCGGGGCCGAGGCGTAGCTCGAAGTCGGCGATCGGCCGTCCGCAGGTGCCCGCGATGGTCTCCGCGTCGTCGTCCGCACGGCACATGGTGCCGAACCCCGCGGCCTCGGAAAGGCCGTAGCCGGTGATGACGACATCGAAATCGAGCTCCGAACGCATCCGCTCGACCAGCACCACCGGCACGGTCGCCGCGCCGGTGACCGCGACCCGCAGCGTGCTCAGGTCGAACGTGGCGCGATCGGGGAAGTCGAGAATCGTCTGATAGATCGTCGGCGGACCCGGCAGCACCGTGATCTGCTCGTCGCTGACCAGCCGCATGGTGGCAGGCACATCGAACACCGGCTGCGGGATGATCGCCGCGCCGGTGACCAGGCAGGCCAGGATGCCCGCCTTGTAGCCGAAGTTGTGGAAGAACGGGCTGACGACGAGATAGCGGTCGGTGCCCGCGAGGGTGGTGCACTCGGCCCAGGCCCGCACCACCGACAGCGCTTGCCGGTGTGCGACCAGGGTGCCCTTGCTGCGCCCGGTGGTTCCGGAGGTGAACAGGATGTCGGAGATGTCGTCGGGGGCGACGGCGCGCGCACGCTTTTCCGCCTCGGCGACGGTGACGGGTTCCGCCGCGGCGGGCAGCTCCGACCAGTTCAGCACGTTGCCGCCCGCGGCCGTTGTGCCCGGTTCGACCGGGATGACGACCACGGTGTCGATAGCCAATTCCGGTGCCGCCGCACGCAGTTCGGCGAGTCGATCGCGCCCGAGGAAGGCGCCTGCGATGAACAGGGCCTTCGCGTCGACCCTGGCGAGCACATCGGCGGCCTCGTCGGCGACGTAGCGGGTGTTGAGCGGCACGAGGGCCGCGCCCGCATAGTGGGCGGCCAGCGCCGCGATCACCCAGTGATGGGTATTGGGTGCCCACATGGCGACCCGGTCGCCTGCTTGCACCCCGCGCGCGATCAGCGCTCGCGCCACCTCCTGGACCGACGTCAGCAACTGCGTCCAGTCGAGCCGGACGTCGCCGTCGCCGACGGCGGGTGCGGCGCCGAACGTGCGTGCGGCGTCGTGCAGTGCCAGCGGTGTCGTTTGAGCAGGGGTTGTCACGGTTGTCCTCACCGTCGGTGCGGTCATTTGATGCCGATACTCAGTCAAAGTCATCAGGCTCTAACAAAGCAAGTGCTTGGTAGGTTATCCTACCGGCGTGGTTGCGATCCAGACCTCAGATTCCGACACTGCCGCACAGGACGCGCGGTTTTCCGCAGAAGTGCGCCAGTGGTTGGACGAAAACCTCAACGGAGAATTCCGCGAGCTGCGCGGACTAGGCGGGCCGGGCCGGGAACACGAGGCGTTCGATGAACGCCTCGCCTGGGACCGGCACCTGGCCGCGTCCGGCTGGACCTGCCTCGGCTGGCCCAAGGAATACGGCGGCCGCGAGGCGTCCGTGCGGCAGCAGGTGATCTTCCACGAGGAGTACGCCAAGGCCAATGCGCCCGCCAGGGTCTCGCACGTCGGCGAGGAACTGCTCGGGCCTACCGTCATCGCCTTCGGCACCGATGAGCAGAAGGCTCGGTTCCTGCCGGGCATTCGCAATGTCACCGAACTGTGGTGCCAGGGCTATTCGGAACCGGGCGCGGGCTCGGACTTGGCGGCCATCACCACCACCGCCCAGCTGGACGGCGACGAATGGTCGATCAACGGCCAGAAGATCTGGACCTCGCTGGCCCACGTCGCCGACTGGTGCTTCGTCATCGCACGCACCGAACGCGGCTCGACCCGCCACAAGGGCCTTTCCTACCTGCTGGTTCCCATGAAACAGCCGGGTATCGAGGTGCGCCCGATCATCCAGCTGACCGGAACCTCGGAATTCAACGAGGTCTTCTTCGACAACGCGCGCACCGCCGCGGACCTCGTGGTCGGCGCGCCCGGCGACGGCTGGCGCATCGCGATGGGCACGCTGACCTTCGAACGCGGCATCTCCACGCTCGGTCAGCAGATCAGGTTCGCCCGCGAACTCGCCGATGTCGAGGCGCTCGCCCGACGCACCGGCGCGGCCGACGATCCACTGATCGCCGACCGGATCGACAAAGCTTGGGTCGGACTGCGTGTGCTGCGCGCCCACGCACTGCGCACGATGGAGGGCGCCGGCGCCGACGACGGGGGACAGGCGTCGGTCTCGAAGCTGTTGTGGGCCAACTGGCATCGCGGTCTCGGCGAACTCGCCATGGCGGTGCTCGGCCCCGCCGGCCTCGTCGCCGACGACAACGATCTGAACGAATGGCAGCGGCTGTATCTGTTCACCCGCGCCGACACCATCTACGGAGGTTCGAACGAAGTGCAGCGCAACATCATCTCCGAGCGCGTGCTCGGTCTGCCACGGGAGGCGCGTCCATGAGCGACAACACCGCACGGCCGCTGTCTGTCGCACCCGAGCCCATCCCCGGCCACGGCCTGCTGACCGGCCGGACCGCCGTCGTCACCGCCGCCGCGGGCACCGGAATCGGTTCGGCCACGGCACGCAGGCTGCTCTCGGAGGGCGCCGATGTCGTCGTGTCCGATTGGCACGAGCGGCGTCTCGCCGAGACCGAGGTCGAGCTGAAAGCCGAGTTCCCGGATCGTCGAGTGGCGTCGATCGCCTGCGACGTGCAGAACACCGAACAGGTCAACGAGTTGGTGCGCGGCGCGGCAACCGCTTTCGGCCGCATCGACATCATGGTCAACAACGCGGGCCTCGGCGGCGAAACCCCGGTGGTCGATATGACCGACGAACAGTGGGACCGCGTCCTCGACATCACCCTCAACGGCACCTTCCGCTGCACCCGCGCGGCGCTCGGCTACTTCCGCGATGCGGGCCACGGCGGTGTGATCGTCAACAACGCGAGCGTGCTCGGCTGGCGTGCCCAATACGGCCAGGCCCACTACGCCGCCGCCAAGGCGGGCGTGATGGCGCTGACCCGATGCAGCGCGATCGAGGCTGCCGAACTCGGTGTCCGGATCAACGCGGTGGCCCCGAGCATCGCGAGGCACGCATTCCTGGACAAGGTCAGCTCGACCGAATTGCTCGACCGCCTGTCCGAAGGCGAAGCATTCGGCCGCGCCGCTGAGCCGTGGGAAGTTGCCGCGACCATTGCGATGCTGGCAAGCGACTACACCTCCTACCTCACCGGTGAAGTCGTGTCGGTCAGCAGCCAGCGCGGTTGATTTTGGCAGCGCCTGCGGCGCTGCGTGTTCGCGGCCCCCTTGGTCTCGCTTCCGAGCCGTCGAGACTTGCGACTTCGTCGCGTGCGCTTCGACGG
>NZ_JBHVDF010000016.1:156702-167013 GCF_042802915.1 Nocardia sp. NPDC057440 | reverse complement strand
CGCACCCTTCGGGTCATCGTTACGAGTACTCATCGCACGCATCATCGTGAACGCCGCGATCGGCACCGCGTCGATGAACCCTTCGACGCCACCGGCGACGACGATATCCGCGTCACCCATGACGATCATGCGCCATGCGTTGGCAATAGCCTCGGAGCCGGAGGAGCATGCCGAGACCGGAGTGACCACTCCTGCCCTGGCCTTCAATTCGAGACCCACAACAGCCGACGGACCATTCGGCATCATCATCTGCACGGCCAGCGGTGAGATGTTGCGGTATCCGCCATTTTTGAGTTTGGTGTCCGCGTCGATCAGCGCGTCCGCGCCACCGAGTCCGGTGCCGATGGCGATGGCGAGCCTGTTGAGATCCACTTCCGGGCTGCCCGCGTCGCGCCAGACTTCGCGACCGAGAACGGTCGCGAGCTGCTCGACGTAGGCCATGCGCCGGCATTCGACTCGGGTCAGCAGGGTCTCGGGCCGGACCTTCAGGTGACCGCCGATGCGGACCGGAAGGTCGTATTCCTCGACGAAGGAGTCCTCGAGAACGTCGATACCGCTCTCGCCGTTGAGGAGGGCCTTCCACGTCGCATCGGCATCACCGGCGAGCGATGTCGATGTAGCCAGACCGGTGACCACCACGTCGGGGAATCGCCCATCGGCGGCGAAGGGATTGCTCACGGTCAGCTCCTACACTGCATCGTTGTAGATCCGTGCCGCGGCGAAGCCGACGGCAGGCGACCCCACCCCGGGCCACACGATGCGTCGTGGACAGAACTCGGTACGTATGGCGATGGACCCGAGCGGTGGGACACCGTTGCCGACAAGCATCGTCGGCAACGGGCGATCCCGTCCCGGGTTTGCGGGAACCACCGAATAGTCATCGACGAGCGTGTCACCGCGGAGCGTCCGCGGCACTTCAGCGACGTGCGCGGGCCAGCTGTTCGAGGACGGCCACCATGCGGTCGACTTCCTCGCAGGTGTTGTAGAACGTGAACGAGGGGCGGACGGTCGCGTCCAGTCCGAAGCGCCGAAGTATGGGCTGAGCGCAATGATGCCCGGCACGCACCGCGATACCCTTCTCGTTCAATGCTTTTCCCACCTCGACTGGTTGATATCCGTCCATGACGAACGACAGCACACTGGCCTTTTCGACGGCGGTCCCGACCAAGCGAACGCCCGGCACCGCGGCGACGCGGGGTGTCGCATAGGTGAGAAGATCGTGTTCGTACCGGGCGATATTGTCGATGCCGATGCCTTCGACATACTCGATTGCCGTGCCGAGCCCGACCGCGTCGGCGATGTTTCCGGTGCCTGCCTCGAATCGGCCAGGGGGCGGTTGAAAGAGGGAACGTTCCAGGGTGACGTCACTGATCATGTTGCCGCCGCCCTGCCATGGCGGAAGATCCTGTAGCACCGAAGAAGTGCCGTACACCACGCCGATACCGGTGGGGCCGAAAAGCTTATGGCCGGAGAACACGAAGAAGTCGGCGCCGATCGATTGCACATCGATCCTGGTGTGCGGCACCGATTGCGCTCCGTCGACGACCGCGACGGCACCGGCTCGGTGCGCGGCCGCGACAATCTCGTGAACTGGCGTGATCGTGCCGAGCGCATTCGAAACATGCGCTACCGAGACAAGTTTCGTGCGATCGGAGAGCAGTCGGGTGTACTCGTCCAGCAGCAGCTGCCCGCTGTCGTCGACCGGGATGACCTTCAGTAACGCACCTGTCTCGCCGGCGAGCATCTGCCAGGGCACGATATTCGCGTGGTGCTCGAGGTGTGAGATGACGATCTCGTCGCCCTCGCGAATATTCTTGCGGCCCCATGTTTGTGCGACCAGATTGATGCCCTCGGTGGCGCCGCGGACGAAGATGATCTCCTCCGCGGAGGATGCGCCGAGAAAACGGGCCACGATGTCGCGGGCCTGCTCGTAGGCGTCGGTCGAGCGGGCGGCCAGTTCGTGTGCGGCGCGATGGATATTCGAGTTCTCGTGCTCGTAGAAGTACGTGAGCCGCTCGATGACCGATCGTGGTTTCTGCGTGGTGGCGGCATTGTCGAACCAGACGAGCGGCTGTCCGTTCACCCGTTCACGCAGAATCGGAAAGTCGTTGCGCACCGCGTACACGTCGAAGGGTGGGTGCCGGTCGGGCGACACCCTGCGACCTTCGTCGAGGAAGTAGAACTGTGAATTAGCCTGTGGTGCAGCAATTTCTGGCCGATCGAGGAAATAGAAGCTCGGATCGGCCGACAGTGCGGGACCAGTCGGCGGTGGCAGCGTGGGTGAATTGCTCAGCGTGGGCAAGTCGGGGAAGAACTGGTCGGTGTATACGTCTGCACCGGTCAGTGCCGAGGTCGGCGGTTGGCCCGCCGGATCGGCGGCAGGCGCCTGCGTCTGCCAGGAAGGCACCGTCGGCTCCGGGGTGGGTCCACCGGGCGGGACGCCCTGTGGGGGCGAGTGGGATGGACCTGGTGCCCGCCGATCGGTTGCCGACGGACTGGCCGCCCACGGACTGGCGGCCGAGGTACCACCTTCGGCTGAACCGGATGCCGAGCGGCCGGCCGCAGGTGGTGTGGGTGTGGCTGGAACGGAGGCGCTCGGCGGCGTCATTCCTGGTTCCGCGACACCGAGCGTCGCGATGCCCGGGGACGCGAAACCGTGGGAGGCGACGCCTGGCGACGCGATGCCCGGGAACTCGGTCCCACGCGCCGCCGAAGGCAGCGCCGAGAAGAACTCCGCGGCGAGACGGTTCAACGTGGCTTCGTCCGGCAGCAGCGAACTCGCCGGTGCCGCAACGGTATCCGCCGAGTGCGGCGGAACCGGCGGCTCAGCTCCGGTAGGACGGGGCGTAGTCATGGAACTTGTCCACCTCGGCTCCCTCTAGCACTGCGACGGCATCGTCGGTCAGGATCGCCAGCGAGCAATACAGCGACACCAGATACGACGCGATCGCACTGCGATCGACACCCATGAACTTCACCGAAAGCCCCGGTCCCTGTTCGCCTGCCAGCCCCGGCTGGTACAGCCCGACCACGCCCTGCCTGGTCTCACCGGTCCGAATCAGCAGGAATTTCGTCTTGCCCTTCTCGACCGCGACCTTGTCGGACGGGACGATCGGAATCCCACGCCAGGTCAGGAACTGTGAACCGAACATGCTTACCGTCGGCGGCGGCACACCACGTCGGGTGCATTCTCGCCCGAACGCCGCGATCCCTTCCGGGTGCGTCAGGAAGAAACCGGGTTCCTTCCACGCGCGCGCGATCAAATTGTCGAGATCATCCGGGGTGGGGGGTCCGGCGACCGTCGGGATCCGCTGTTTCTTGGCGGCATTCGCGATCAGCCCGTAGTCGGGACTGTTGATCAGCTCGCCTTCTTGATGCTCTTTGATCGCTTCGATCGTCAAGCGCAACTGCTGGGATATCTGATCGTGCGGGCTCGAGTACAGATCCGAGACGCGGGTGTGCACGTCGAGAATCGTGTGCACTGCCTTCAGTCGGTACTCGCGCGGTTCCTTCTCGTAGTCGATGAAGGTTTCCGGCAGCGGGGACTCGTCGAAATTGTCGCACTGAATATCGACAGTCTGCTCATGCGTTACCCGGTTGCGCCGGTAGATACCGGCCTCGACCGGGATCCAATTGAGCAGATGAACCAGCCACCGAGGGGTGATCGACTCCATCTGCGGGACGGTTTTCGTCGCGTTCGCAAGTGTCCGGGCGGCATCATCACCCAGCGCCACAGGCTGTGGAACAGTACTTGTCATCGAACCACCTCGGGATCGGCAAATCGACCGTTACCAGCTCGCCCATGCTAGCGCTGGTTCCGCGAAATCCCTCGATAACGCGAGTTGTCGCGGTCGTGTCCCGACTCGTCCGGTCAATTTCAGGCGGTGCTGAAGTAGTGCATCCCAATAGCAAGCAACATGGTGGCGAACGCGTCAGGCGGTGAGCGGTAGCGGCCACCTCGACCAGAGCACGCGCCAGGTCTTCAGTTGTGCCGCAGCGGATTTCACGGGCGAAACCTGGCGAGGTCTGGGTATCGGCGCGAGAGAGCCGGCGGCGGGGGTTTGCGGGATCGGCGTGAGCGCGATGCCGTCGACCTGTCCATGGCTGCGTATACATTGGCAGAGTTGATCGCCGATCGGATGCTGACGTCACGAGGGATGGCATATGCCCGCGTGTGCATTGGAGCAGCTGATGCAGAAGGAAGAGTTGGAACAGACACAGTGGACGCACAGCTGTCGCGGATCGCGGACAAACTCACGCAGGCAGCAGCAGACCCGGGACTGCTGGAATCCTTCGGTGCACGCACGCATGGGTTCCGGATGAACCCACCGCTGTCGGAGTCGACCGTCGCGGGGTTCGAAACCGAACATGGTGTTGTGCTACCAGAAGGCTATCGTCGGTTCCTGCTCGAGGTTGCCGATGGCGGTGCCGGGCCGAGCTACGGGTTGGTCCCATTGGCCGAGGCATACGATACGGCGGCGGACTCCTTCGCCGGACACTTCGCCGAGCCGAGCCCGTTCGTGCCCGGAATTGTGTACGCCGATGACTGGTGGGACCGGTTCGTGGAATCACAGGACCGCCCGGACCCGTTACAGGGAACGCTGTCGATCGTTCATCACGGCTGCACCGGCCATACCCAGCTCGTGATATCCGGACCTGGGCGCGGTCGACTGGTTGCCATCGATTACAACGGTGTCCCGGCGCCGTATGTGCTGGAAGATCCTGACTTCTTGACATGGTACGAGCGGTGGCTGGATGAACTGCTCGCCGGCTACGACGTCGGGGAGTTCGGATGCAAGCTCCCCGGGGACGAAGCCACACTGCTCGATATCCTGGCCGCCGATCCATCAGCCGAGCGACGCGCCCGCGCCGCCACCTCGCTGCGATGTCTCCCCCAGCTCTCTCCGGCAGCAGTGCGGGCCTTCGCGACTGCGGTCACAGATCCCTCAGCACTGGTGCGGGCCACCGTTCTGGAGTGCGGCTGGAGATCGGAGATCCCGATCACTGCTGCCGCACGAGTGGCGTTGAACGATCCGGAAGCCTCGGTCCGCGCTCAAGCCATCCGCGTGTTGCGAGTCTCGAGGACAACCGATCACACCGAGCGAGCCCGTGCACTCCTCGAAGACCACGACCGGGAGGTGGCATGGCAAGCGATGTGGGCATTGGCCGACAGCGGGGACATCACGGTCGCGGACCTTGCCCCGTTGGCCGCACGACCTGATCCGAGCACCCGTGTATCAGCCTTGCACTACCTTGCCAAAGCGCGCGGTGACGCAACGGATCTGATCACACGTGCTCTCGGCGACGAACAACCGAACGTACGCCGCACAGCGATCCAGACGGCGGAGAGACGCGACGAGCGGGTATTACTCCCGATCCTGCAACACATGATCCGGTCCGAAACCGATACCTATGTCCTGGTCAACCTGCGTCGCGTCATCTCCGCGTGGACCGATACCCCGTCGACCACTCGGTCCAGCTGACGCTGACCTCTGGTCAGCTCGTGCTGGAGCGATTCGGATGCGCCAGGAATGCTTGCCAGGTGTCTTTCCATGGGAACAGAGGGATTTGACTCGCGCCGGCCCTCCGGCACGCTGCGCTGAGTGTGCGGGCGGAGTTCCCAGCTGTGGAGGCGGACGTGGGTGAACGTCGAAGTACGCTGCCACGTTCTGCCGCACGCACCTAAGGACGTAATCGTATGGAGGAGATCGGCCTCGACGAGGTCATCGATGCATTACGACCAGTCGTCGCCGATGTCGTCGAGCCAGGTTCTCCTGCCGCCGCGCATGTGCCTGCTCGGTGGCAGGCGATCGCGCGGGCCACGCGGCCGCAGGAGCGCCGGGAACTCGCACTCGCGCTATGGAACCTGGACTTTCTCAACGTGCTGCCGCGGTTTGCCGCCGTGCTGGATGAGTACCTCGGCGACGTTCGAGTAGCGCTGCTGCGCGGCGATTGGGTACTGCTCTACATCCTGCGGCGGGACTACCAGCCACCGGCTATCCGGATCGGTTGGGATCCGAGCACATTCGGTGCAGACGAGCCACCGTTCTTCGACTGTCTGCCGGAGCCGTTGCGCGCATTTCTGCGCACTGTCCACGCTGGATTCACAGCCCCGGAGGGCGAATCGTTCGGTCCGTCGCGCCCACGCGACATGATTACCTACACCGATCTCGGCGTCGGCGAGGCGGTGGTCCACAACTGGGATGCCAGCATCGAGATCTCGCCGAACCGGGTTGTGGTCGTCGCCGATGCCATCAGCGGTATCCGTTATTGCGTATCGCCGGACCTGCCTGCGGGCACGATCGGCTTTGAGCTCGGCGGGAATATCGATAGCCCGCAGCCCTTCGATTCGACCTTCGATACCTTCATGAGCAAGGGGTTCGTGCTCAGTCGCGACAAGCTCCCGCAATCGGCCGAGATCACTGCTCATGATGGCCTACTCCCGATATTGGAACCGGTGGCTAGGGCGGTCGTGTGGAATCGCTCGCTGGACGAGTCGACCGCGCGTGAGCAGATTCGTGACTACCTCGCCGACCTGCTCGATGCTCTGCCGGGCGCGCCGAGCCTGCGTCCCCAGCACGGCATGGACGGCGAACTGATCCTGCCCTTCGACGATGATGCCGGAAACGTCTACCAGGTCGACCGCCTCGATGTGCGTTACTGGCTCGCGGGTGTGCCTCCGAACGCGACCTCCGCCTACCTCGACATGGTGATAGCGGAATGGCGCAAGCGCGGCTGGAATGTCCACACCACCGACGGCGACTCCGGAATCGTCGGCCATGCGCGTACTCCTGATTGGTACGAGTTCACCGTGTCCGATCAGGGCGTCGGCGCGCTGTGTATCACTGCGGCATCACCAGGTTTCCATCGGCCGCCGTGGGCCTGAGGCTGCCACAGTGGTTGGCCTATTCGTCCGAGGCCTCGGCTCGGCCCGGAGTCGACTGCCCTCGCACGGCGCGGTGGAAATACCGGAACTTTGGATCATGTCGGTCCTATCGGGCTTCTCCGGCTTCCAATTGAGCTGCCCTTTCCTCAGCGACAGTCGCCGTCAGCGACATCGGCCGAATAGGGGAACTGCTTACGTCACTGGCGTTTCGGCGGTTCCATGCCACGCAATACCCGAGTGATCAGGCGGATCGGTTCCGCGCACGAGTCGTACCGTGCGTCGGGATCTTTCGCCAGTGCCTTGCTCAGTATCGAGTCGACCGCGTGCGGGATCCACCGGCGTCGCCACGACACGTCCGGAGGAATGGCCCACAGATGCGCATCGGCGATCGCGAACTGAGTCGGTAGTGGGAAGGGCGGGCGGCCGGTGAAGAACTCGACCACCGCACAGGCCAGCGAATATTGGTCTGTCGCGGGGGAGACCGGCTTGCCGCGCAGCACTTCCGGTGCGGCGTACGGAAGTGACACGGGCACCAGCCCATCGGGGCTGGCGAGCGGCGAATCGTCACTGAGGCGGTGCGCGATCCCGAAATCGGTCAGCACCGCCGCCGTGCCCTGCGGGCCGATGAGCATGTTGTGCGGTTTGACGTCGAGGTGCACCACGTTGTGCTGATGAATGTAGTCCAATCCCGCGGCGATCCCGGCCATGGCCGGAAGCATTCGTGCCAGGTCGATCTCTTCGTGCCGCCGCGGAAGCAGTCCGGAACCGGGCTCGCCTTCGCGATAGGTGTAGGTCATCCACGGCTGATCCCGGAACTCCCCACACTCGAGCATCTCCACGACATTGGGGTGATGCAGCGTGCTGGCGATATCGAACTCATGGCGGAATTGTTTTCGCGCACTGGACAAGTCGGTGGTCGGGTGGTCGAGGATCTTCAGCACCGCCCGACCCGAGCGCGCTGGATCGTCGACGAGATACACATCGCTGCTGCCGCCCCTGCCGAGCGGCGCGCGAACGATATAGCCCGCGAACTGGGCACCTGGCTGAAGCGACACCGTCACAGCCTAGAACGGACTGCCGGAATTGCACGGCCTGCGGGTCGAGGTGGCGGTCGGTTCGTCACCTCGGAGCAGACGAATCTAGTGGGTGTGGGCCGACTGCGCGTTCGACCCGGATGGCAGTGGGATGCGATCGGTGACCATTCGGACATCGAGGTTTGCGATATGGCCGGAAGCATCGAATTCGATGTCACCCTCGACACCGTGGCCGCTGAATTCGAGCAACCCGTAGTCGTCGAGGAATGCGGTGCGCAGGCCGCGTCGGGTCAGGTAGCTGTGCGCGGCGCGTCGATGATCTGTCAGCGGCAGTGCGCGGACGCCGTGTGCCATCACGCGCGCGAGGCTGGACGCGGTGGGCGGCGGCAGCAGGAACGCCGGATGTTCGACGAGAAACGCGACATAGGTGCCGTCGGTGACACCGCAGTAGGAGCTCCAGCGCCCACAGACGATCTTCGCGGCGTCCGCAAGGAGCGTGGCCACCTGGTGCGGCTCCGGTGCCGCACCAGGGAGGGCGATCGGCATTTCCGCCGCGCACAATTCGGCGACCCCGTACTGGAAGCCGAACTCGCGCACCGTCGCCGCCGCCTCGATCAGTGACGGCGGATAGCCCCAAGGATTTGCCCATCCCCACAACCACGTCTCGGCGTCGGCGGTGCCGAGCAGGTGGACGTCCGTGCATTCGAATGACTGCTGTTCGCCGATGAATTCGAGTCGGCGTCCCTCGAGATCGGCTTCCCACACGTGTGCGCCGAGCACATCTTCGAGGTGGAGCCGGTGCTCGAGCGACAGCAGCCCCGCGTCGTCGAGGAGCCTCGTCAAAGGCACAGATTCGGGCATTCGCAACAGCGTAGTCAACGCGCGTCCCGGTCTCCGGTGCTGACCGGGGTTGGTGGCGTGCCGCGTCGATGTATCGCGCCTAGTGGAGCGCGACCGATGCGGCCGGGAACTGGAGGGGCGGTGCTGAGACAGCGCTGGCGGATACGCACGCTGGTGCGGTCATCGGGTGATGACCGCACCAGCGCCCTGGGCGTCGTCAGAGCTGCGGCGGCGCGTCGGTTCCGTTGGCGCGCTTGGCCTGGATCTGGTTGTACTTGTCGACGGCCACGGCGATGCCCACCGGCACACCGACGGCGACGCTACCGACCATGCCGCCGAACGCGGCGGTGGTGCCTGCGCCTGCCAGACAGCCGCCGATCATGGCAGGCACGGTCAGTACAGCCGCCGACATGACGGTGGCCATGCTGCCGAGGGTGACCGCGCCGATCGGGCAGCCGACGACCATGCCCGCGAAAGCGCCTGCGGTGCCGCCGATACCGGCTGCGAGCCCGGTGTACGGACCTGCCTGGTGCCACGCCTGATGCAGGTCGGCGAGGAGGTCGCCCTGACCGGTCGCGATGGGTGCGGCCGGTATCGTCATCGATTCGGCCGGACTACCTGCAGCGGTGTCCAGCGGTGCGCCGAGGAGCGGCCGCTGGGCCGCATCCTGTACCGCGACTTGACCATCGCGCATCGTGACCGACCCGATCGGCGTGTTGAGGACGGATGAATTGTCCGACGCCGCTCCGGTGAATTCGACACCGGGCATGACCTCGACGGAGACCGTGTCGGCGTCGGGTGCCTGCGCCGGATCGGCGCCTGCGGTGCCCGCCGCGATCGCGACGGCGACGGCGGTCAGTGCGGTGACTGTGGCTGCCCGAGTGGGGTATTTCATGACAATGCTCGTTTCCAGCTGTGGTGCGGAAGCCGTACCGCCGTCGGCGGCAGGCCGAGGACTATGGAGCGGGGGTATCGATCGGCGCGGCGACGAACCCCTTGGCATGCAGCGCGTTGTACTGCTCGTTCGCGGTGGCGGCAAGCGCGGGCAAACCGGTGATCGCGGCGCCGATGGTGCCGCCGAGGCCGCCGAGGGTGAGGCCGCCGAGGATGCAACCGCCGACCACACCGATCGGAGTCAGCACGCCGGCCGTGGTGAGCACGGTCAGCGTGCCGCCGGTTACCGCGCCGAGCGGGCAGCCGACGACGACGCCCGCGACCGTGCCGACCATGCGGCCGTCCGCGCTGGCGTGGTTGAACGCCTCGGTGACTGTCTCGACCGCCTTGTCGATTTCCGCATTCCGATCCAATCCGCCGGTATTCGGCGTCACGTGCTCCGTACCGTGCACGGCGGCAAGGACACCGGTGTTCTCGTCGCCGAAGGAGGGCGCTGCCACCGGTGCGGGAGACTCGGCGGGTGCGGCCGCAGCCATACCGGCGGTGACGCCCGTCGCGGGGGGGGGGGGGGCGGGGGGGGGGGGGGGGGGGGGCGGGCGGGGTGGATGATGAATAGGGGTGGGGGGTGTGTGTGTTGGGGTGGTGGTGGAGAGGTGA